>CAZWRU010000025.1:0-24008 GCA_964636425.1 uncultured Candidatus Bathyarchaeia archaeon | reverse complement strand
GGTTATGCGTTTGGATTATTGCTTAATTCTTTTAGAGCTCGCAACCGTTTTACTATATTAGGATGTGTGGATAGTGCCTCGATGAGGTTATCAGTGAAAGTTATTTTTTTTGCCAAAATGTCATCAACGAGTTTTTCATTGCCGGAAGTGAATGCGTAAGTTGCCGTTATTTCTTCTCGTGATGTTTCAGGGTTGGCGATAAATAATGACTTAAAGCCATTGAGGTTTTTTGATTGCTCTTGTTGTGTTCTAGGCGTTCTTGTGCTTGCCTGAACAATTTTAGCTAAACCTGAACTTAGATTCATTGCTCCTCCCTCTACTACCGAAGCGCTGTGTCTATCAGCATAATATTCACGTAATCTACTAACATAAAGAGTGCACAAGTTAAGTAACCAACTAAACGCCATGAAGCCAATACCGATTAATGCGCCTGTGCCGTTATTGTTACTTCTGCTTTGTTGACTTCCACCGAACACGCCTGAAAGCATTAACGAATAACCGATGTAGTAGAAAAGTGCAGGCAGAAAGCTGACTACCATCATTACTTGAACATCTCGATGTTTTAAGTGCCCAAGTTCATGACCTAATACGGCTTCAACTTCGCCGTCGTTTAAATTACTAAGTAACCCTTGTGTTACTGCTACACGATTGCCTGAAAGCGGAGAGCCATAAGCGAATGCGTTTGGTAAAGGAATTTGTGCTAGCATAAGCTTAGGTGTTGATATCCCGCTTTTTCTGCTAAGATCGGCGACTGCCTGATGAAGATTTGGGTTTTCCTCCGGCTTCATTTCACGTACCCGATATATTGCGCCAACAAGATATGGTCCTATGAGCCACTGAATTATGTTGAAGGAAACCAGAAGTATAGCCATTGTTACTAAATTAAATGAACCGGCTAAACTTAACACTATACCAAAAACGAGCGTTGATAAACCAAATATCACCGCTAAAGTAGTAACCATTGATAAGCGAAGTTTCCATAAATTCATAGGCTTCCCTGTTACTTTTCAGTTTCTAAAAGACGCTTATATTAATTATCCCAAATTTTTAATTAAATCACGTTGCAAATTTGTAGATAACATTCAAGATTTTTTAATATTATACTTTTTATCGTGTTTTTAAGACATATTCTTTGACGCTAATTTGTATTTGTAGCATAAATTTTATTTATTATTCCAAGATTTTTTCGCGATTAGATTTTGGGTAAGATTTAGTTGCAAAGATTTTTTATACACAGCCTTACACAATGAGAAACAGGGGGATACATAATTAACCGGCGCGAAGCAATTAGGGTACTTCGTTTAATGCTCGAAAAATTTGGAGAAGAAATTCTGATTAGTGGTGTTTCTTTATCCATTCCAGAGAAAGATGAATCTAAGCTAGCTGGCAACTATGAATTGAAAATATCCTGTGACCTTAACCCCATCTTAAAAAGTCAACTTATTATGACCCTTAATAATTTGGGTTTAAAAATGAAGGAGTCTGAGAAATTAATAATTATTTATAATTAACGCTTTTTGTTTTCTTTTCCCTGAAAATATTTGCTCACTAACGGTGTAATGAATTATCTTTTTTAGCTTTTTTCTCTTTGTAACTGGTCCTTTTTGTTCAGCAGAATAAGCTAAGTGAGTCATCGCTGCTGCTTAGATGTTCTTTGGGGTGCCTAAACTGGTTTTAAGTCTTTGCTTATCATAATTACGTATCCAGACGGTATGCCTAAGTCTGATTCCTAAATTGCTTGGGATGTATTAGTAACTTCAAAAGCACTAAGATTATGCCATTTTGACTTGTATTTGTGTTGGACCCAAATATTATTTTTAGAAATAAATGAAATAATTAATTTTTATGATAAAATACGATTAGAATGCAAAATTTTTAATAAAAATGTGTATAATGGTGTACCAATGGGCACAAACAGAAATAAACCTCTTAATAATAGTTACCTTCTAACAAAATTGGGGATTCATAAACCCAATAAGCAAAACAGTATAATTTGAATCAAGTAGGGAATAAAATGGGGAAAATACGATTGCAAGTAACAATTAGAGACGACATAGTTAGATGGATGGACAGACAAGTTGTGACACGTAAATTTGCTTCCCGAAGTCACGCCATCGAATATGCAGTCCTTCAAATGGCAGAAAACGAACATTAACTCTAAAAGTGTTTTCACTTACCTAGAACCTTGGAGATACCCAATAGAGTAATGATCCTGCTCGTTAGACGATAGGTTAATCTATAAACTATTTTTTTCTTCTGTGACGGAGTTTTACCTACTCTCAGTCAACAAATACCGTAATAGCAATTATATTCTAATGAGGCGTAATTCAGAATGAGTCAACTTGTTAGTAGTATGGACTTATTAAAAACAATCAGTGATGCAACATCAACGCTAATTCAGGCTCTCTCAAAATCGGTAGTAAGCGTAAATTCTCGGATGTCTCAAGGAACTGGTGTGGTTCTTAACAAAGAAGGTTACATAGTAACATGTAATCATGTTCTAGCTGGATGTAACATAGTACGCGTTGGTCAAGGTGAGAAAACTTATGATGCTCGTATAGTCGGTACAGATCCATATAATGATATTGCATTACTTAAAACTGAACAAGGCAACTTTGAACCAATAGAGCTGGGTGATTCTGGGGCTCTTAGCACTGGACAATTTGTATTAGCAATAGCTAATCCTTTCAATCGGAAACAACCCACCGCAACAACCGGTATAGTTACGAATCCGGATAGCAGTATACGAGGTTTTCGTGGTACTGGAATGGAGAACGTGATTGCTACAGATGCTAAATTAAATCCTGGTTTTTCAGGGGGTCCCTTAGTTGACGCAGAAGGAAAACTCATTGGCATAAACACGGCATATGTATGGCAACGGGGCATAGCAATACCGGTTAACCGAGTAAAAACCATAACTGACAGATTAATCACAGGAGGTAAAGTCAAGAAAGCATATTTAGGATTAATCGGCAACACCGTTAGAATTCCACAAGAAATTCAAAATGAAGCGGGAATAAATCAAGAAACGGGAGTAATGGTGTTTCAAGTAGAAGTGGGGGCGCCAGCTAAAAAAGCGGGTTTAACAATGGGCGATGTAATAGTTGCATTTAATGGAAAATCTGTAACGGACTTCTACGACTTACCACGATTACTCTCAGATGATGTAGCAGACAAAAAGACTACATTAACAATAATCCGTAAAGAACAGCTCACGGAACTGGAAATAACTCCTACTGCCCGAGAGGATCAAGCTGATGAGTAATCCTTCTTTCAAATCCCCTCTAATGTTGCCCGAATCACCCCAACCCTTGCATAAGCCAGGTCAACTAAATCGTTTCCCTTATCCTAATCCTCATGTAAGTATTAGTTCGATGCGTTCCGCTGTTCACAGTTCTCGTCTTAATCTGAAAGAAAGCTGGAACTAATCAACACCCATTTTTTATTTAAAATTAAAAAATAGAAAATATTTTTGTTAAGTTCAAGCAGAATTTTCTATTCCATGTACAGCTTTAACTGTTCGTTGAAGTAGTAGCTCTGCAGATTGCTGACTTGGCCATCCAGCAAGTCCGCAATCAGGTCCTGTAAAAGTCATTCTGTCACCAAATTTTTCTTTAGCCTGCAGATATCGTTTTCTGATCGTTAATTCATCATCAACTAACTGGTCATCTGTAGGTTTTACTATGCCTTTATCATAGAGTTCTGCTCTGATGGTATCTATATCTGTTCTAGCAATACCTACCCGAATGTATTTGTCCGAAGATTCTAACATTCGTTTTGAAACACTCTCAATATTTTTTGGCGACGCTGCAAACTCAAAGCTTAACACATCAATGTTTTTCACACTTAGCAAATCAGGTAATCTTGTAGATGAATGAATGTGAATTTGACGTACTACACCCGCAACATCAAAAGCCTTTTCAAGAACACTGCATAATTCGTCGCTTTCAGCTGCAATATTATTGAAACCAAAGCTGGGCTCATCTATAGATACGACTTCAGTTTTAATGTACTTATTATCTATAATGCTGTTTTTTGCGAACCGCCTTATTGTCTCAGCAACACCATCTAATACGTCGACATAAGCTATTTTTCCGATAAGAGCCAAGTATTCTTCCATGGGTCCAAAAAAAGAGATCCGCAGGGATAGTTTCTTTCCAAATTCTTCGCTAAGCTGTTTTGCCGCCTCGCTGATAATTCGCACTTCCGGAAGAAAGGCATCTTTTTCTTCAACAACAAACGATCCATTTTCCATTGCTTTCCGAAGCGCATCGCCAATCTGATTAATGCCATCATACTGTTGCGGATAATTAATAACATCAAGTCCCGTTCGAATTTTCCGTTTAAACGAATCAAGTGTAACCTCGCAAAAATTCTTACGAGTGAATTCGTCTTTCTGCGGATTCTCCCCCCTTGAAAAAGTTTCCCGTGCAGCTTGGTACGCTTTACTAAATGTTACTTTATTTACAGTTGGAGGTAAAGGAAAGCTTCCAATATCATCTACTGAAATTTTCATGAGCAAATATACACGCAGATATGCATTTAAAATTAATGTCTGCTAAACCTTAGAACTAGTTCTTCGTCTAAAGTTAATCAAGCTTTGTTTTGCGTTATTTTTGGTCTGTAGTTTATATTAGAGCTGCTTGCGGGGCATCAATTTGGATTGACATAATGCGTTCTAAAGGTTCTCTTTTGAGCGTTGGGTAGGTTGTATTATTTGGCTTTTTCTACCATAGGCTGTAACTTATTTCTTAAAGGAGTCGTATGGCATTTAAAGCTGACAGGGCAGATGTTTCCATGCTTGAGGCCGCGGGCTCTACTGCGCTAGTATATATTAATCGGTTATCAAGGTACGTTGGAGGCAGTTTGGCAAGGGGTTTGAATTTAGGGTATGCTGCTTCCCAGGTGTACTCCAAAATCTCTGTTCCTTCGTTTTTGAAAATGCCATCAAATGTTTTTGCGGTAAGGGGTTCTGTTGAGGCTATTGTTATCATGGTCTCTTTGCTGTCTATTTTTTGTATGCTGTAGTGGATTATTGGATTTGCATCTTTTGTTGTTAGTACCATAGCTGGGAATTCTGCTGAGTTTTTAAGGCTAAAGTAGTCTGGGTTAAAAATGCCCTTCATGATTTTCTTATATACTGTTTGGTACGCTTGAGGTTCTATGCGGGGCACTGAAACGCCCTCAAATTCTATATCCGCAAGCTCCAGAGGGGTGGCAATAATTACTTTATCAAAAACCGTGCTGTCTTTTCCAGTACAAACTTTGTATGCTCCATCAGAGGTTTTTTCTATTTTGTCAACCTTCTGATTTAGCCTAACCTGAGCATTGGAAACCTTGACTAAATGAACTGGCAAAGAGTTGTTACCTTCATCTAGACTATACGTTGTTCCTGAGTAGACTCCGATTAAAGTTGAAATACCCGCAAATCCGCCGATATCCGCGTTCTGAGAGTAAATAATTCGGGTAATCGGAGTTATAATCTCGTCGATAAAATCTTGATTTACACCTTTTTCAGTTAAGATTTCAGAAAATGATTTCTTGTACCATTGGTCAAGTTCTGCGGACTTAAAAATCTCGCCGATGTCCGCTGGATTCTTCAGTTCTTCTTCATACAATTTGGCTACTTGTTTTTTTGCTTCCCTTAGAAGAAGCACCGTTCGGGTTAAACTTTGTTTGTATTTTGATAGTAACTTTAGATTGGTGGCAAAGGATTGTTTACTTGATTTAAAAATGAATTCCGAACCATTCCAAACCGCAAAATCCCCGCGTTCTTCAACGGGGATAATTTTTAGTCGCTCGGTATTTATAATATCTGCCATTGTTCTGTTAAAGCTATTAAAGAAAGTAGCACCTAATTCCAAGTTTACTCCTGCGGTTTTGTAAGTTAAGATTCTGCCGCCTATTCTATTTTGATCGTCATAGATAGTGACATCTAAGTCTGAAAAGTACTTGCGTGCAAAGTAAGCTGCACAGCATCCTCCAATACCTGCGCCAATAACCGCTAAATTCGCCATCTTAAGTTCTAACAAATATACATCTATAGCAAGATAAACCTGAGCGTTTAAGAACAACAATTTTGTAGATTTTTAAAAGAATTTAGGGTAAGGTGGCGCTTTTGAGTTTTCTTGCGGTTTCTTCAAGCTCTACTAGCATTTCATCTGTTTTAGACAGGTTTGCATTGATTATGTTAACGAAGGTGCTGCCTACAATGACGCCGTTGGCGCCTGCTTCGATTATGCGTTTAACATGCTCTGGCTTTGAAACGCCAAACCCTACTGCAACTGGGATTCGATGATTAGTAACCGTTAGGGTGGCTTTAACTAAGCTAAGTGTTGAGTCTTCTACGTTGCCTTTTGTGCCTGTAACACCAAAGCGGGAAACTAGATACAGAAAACCTGAGCTGCACTCAAGCATTTGGCGTAGCCTTTCGTTTGAGGTGGAGGGGGCTGCGAGAAATATTGTGTCTATATCGTATTTGGCTGCGGTTTTCTTGTAGTCTGTTGCTTCTTCTAATGGTAAATCGGGAATTATGGTGCCGTCAAGTTGGCATTGCTTTGCGGTGCTGAAGAAATTGTCTAATCCCATTTTGAATAAGAGATTGTAGTAAGTCATAACGGCGATTGGGATATTATGTTTCTTTTTGATTTCTTTAGCTATTTCTAAGACTTTTTTTGGTGTTGTACCAGCGTTTAAGGCGCGTGTGCTTGCTGCTTGGATTGTTGGGCCGTCGGCGATGGGGTCAGAGAATGGGATGCCCAGTTCAAGAATATCTATGCCTCCTTTGATTAGGGCTTCTGCTATTTTTGGCGTGTATTCAGGTTCGGGGTCGCCTCCCATTACATACGCGATAAGCGCGCCTTCGTTTTTGGTTTTAAGTTTTTGAAACACTTGGCTTATGCTGTTCATATTTTTGCCCCCGTGAATTTTGCTACTGTTTCTACGTCTTTATCTCCACGTCCTGATAGCGTAACTACTATTGCTTCGTTTTTCTTCATTGTTTTGGCAAGTTTCATGGCAAATGCTAATGCGTGGGATGTCTCCAGAGCTGGAATTATGCCCTCTGTTTGAGAAAGCGCGAGAAAAGCATCAACTGTTTCTCTATCGTTAGCTGAAACATATTCAGCTCTTTTTAACGAGTTCAGGAAGGAGTGTTCAGGACCCACCCCTGGATAGTCTAAGCCTGCGGATACGCTGTGGGTGTTTTGGATTTGGCCTTCTTTGTTTTGAAGTACATAGCTTAGCATGCCATGGAAAACGCCTTCTTCGCCTGCATTGATAGATGCGGCATGTTTGCCCGTTTCTATCCCTTGACCTGCCGCCTCCACTCCATAGAGTTTTACTTGAGTGTCATCTTCAAAGGGGAAGAAAGTACCCGCAGCGTTACTTCCGCCGCCCACACAGGCTACTAACGCTTCGGGAAGACGTCCTTCTTTCTGTTTAAACTGCTCTTTTAACTCAATGCCTATTACGCTTTGGAAATCTCTCACCATCATGGGATAAGGATGTGGCCCCACAACTGAACCAATTAAGTAATGGGTGTGCTCGAGGTTGGTTACCCAGTCACGGAATGCATCATTAATGGCGTCTTTCATGGTTTTACTGCCCGCCTCAACCGGATGAACTTGGGCGCCTAATAGTTTCATGCGGAAAACGTTTAGTCGTTGGCGCTCCATGTCATCTGTGCCCATGTAGATTTCTGCTTTCAATCCCAAAACGGCGGCTGCCATCGCTGTGGCTACACCATGTTGTCCTGCTCCTGTTTCAGCGATAAGCCGTGTTTTGCCCATGCGTTTAGCTAATAATGCTTGTCCTAAAGTATTGTTCATTTTATGGGCGCCTCCATGGGCAAGATCTTCACGTTTTAAGTAAATTTTAGCTCCGCCGACCTTTCGGGTTAAATTTTGCGCGTAGTAAAGGCTGGTGGGTCTACCTGCATAGTCTTTTAGATAATAGTCGAGCTCTTTTTTGAAACTTAAACTTTGTTTTGCCTCTTCGTAGGCTGCTTCTAATTCATTGACGGCTTTCATGAGTACTTCGGGAACAAAACGGCCCCCGTATTTCCCAAATTTGCCCTCTACCGGATAACTGCTTAATTTTTTCATCCTTAGTGTCTTCATTTTCTGTATGCTTCCATACTTTTTCTATTTGTATTCTTGTGGTCAATCATGAATTCACAAACTCTCTGACTTTCGCTTCAACATCATCAGCTAACATTACTGCTGAACCAATAAGAAACGCCTTAGCGCCACAGCGACGCAGGAAACACAAGTCGCTTATATTATTGATTCCGCTTTCACTGACGACGACTTTTCCTTCATTTTTATAGTGACTCTCTGTAAGCACATTTTTAGTAATATCTAAATCAACTTTAAGGTTCGTAAGATTTCTATTGTTAATTCCGATTAAATCGGCTTTGGTTTTTAATGCGCGATTAAACTCATCTAGATTGTGTGTTTCTAAGAGGACTTCAAGGTTTTTTGCATGTGCCTCCTCAATCATTTGGTTGATGTCTTCTTTGCAGTGTCCTCGATCAAAGAGCGCTTGGATTAGTAGAATTATGTTTGCATCTAACTTTTCTGCTGCATCTATTTGTTCTGGGCTGACAAAAATGTCTTTCATGAGAATCGGCAGATCGACTGCTTCTCGGACTCTTATGATGTTATTTAGTGAGCCGTTAAAGTGCTTAGGTTCAGTTAGAACCGAAATGCCTACTGCACCGCCCTTTGCCATGGCGTCTGCAACTTTTTCCGCGCTATATTTTTGCCGAATTATGCCTTTTGAGGGGGAAGCTCCTTTCACTTCAGCAATGATGGGTGTGGCTTTGCATTGTTGAATTGCTTTTTTCATGCTGATCCGCATTCGTTTGGATGAGTTGAGGTGTCTGTAGTATCCTGAATTGACTGTAGCTTTTGCATCCTGTGCTAGTGTATCGAGAAAATCATTCATATTTCTTTTCCAGCTCCTCAAGTTTTGTCAAGCTTCCGTCTGATGTTTTGATTAGTGCTACAAGTTTTTTGTAGGCTGCGCCGCTGCGGATTGATTCACGGGCTATTTCGATGCCGACTTTAAAGTTGTCTGCTTTTCCTCCAACCATAAGTCCTGCGGCGCTATTCACCAAAGTAATTTCTAATTTGGGGTCTTTTTCGGTATAATATCCGCTTAGAATTTTAAAGAGAACCTCCGCATTCTCTTCTTTAGTTGATCCCTGGAGCTCCTCTTTCTTGGCTTTTTTAACTCCAAAATCCTTTGGTTGGGTTTCGAAAGTGACAATTTGGCCATCTTTTAGATGTGAGATGACCGTTCTTCCTATAGTTGAAATTTCGTCCATCCCGTCTAGTCCGTGAACAATCATAGCTTCCGTGCAGCCTAGATTCTTCAATGTTTGCGCTATAGGGAGAGTTAATTTCGCATCGTAGATGCCAAGAAGTTGGGCATTTGCGGATGCGGGGTTGGTTAAAGGGCCTAGTAGGTTGAATATTGTGCGAATGCCTACTTCTTTTCTGGGGGCGCTTGCGTATTTCATTGCTGGGTGAAAGGTTGGAGCGAACAGGAATCCTATTCCGATTTGTTCAATGGTTCTTTGAACCTCTTTTGGTTGCATGTTGAGGTTAAGGCCTAGATATTCCAATGCGTCTGCGCTGCCGCTTTTGCTGGTTACTGAGCGGTTTCCATGTTTAGCTATGGCTACTTTGGCTCCGGCAACTACAAAGGCTGAGGCTGTGCTGATGTTGAAGGTTTTTATTTTGTCTCCGCCTGTTCCGCAGGTGTCTATTAATCGTCCCGTTATGCTGGGGCAGATCCTGCAGGATTCTTCTCTCATAACTTCAGCTATGGCGGTTACTTCATCCACGGTTTCGCCTTTCGTTCTTAATGCAACTAAGAAGGCTGCTATCTGCGCGTTTGTAGCTTCTCCAGTTAATATTTCTTTAATTGCCCCTTGGGCTTCAATGGGACTTAGGTTTGAGGGTTCTACGAGTTTTTGAATACATTCTTTAATCATCGTTGTGTTCCCTCTAGAAAATTTTTTATGATGAGTTTGCCGTCCTCGCAAAGAATTGATTCTGGATGAAATTGTACGCCTTCAATAGGGTATTTTCTATGTCTTATACCCATAACTTCTCCATCGTCAAGTGTTCTGGCTGTAATTTCTAGGCAGGATGGAATGGTGTTTTGTTCTCCTGCAAGGGAGTGATAACGTGTTGCGGTGAATGGATTTTGGACTCCATTGAATATGCCTTTTCCGTCGTGTTTTATTATGCTGGTTTTTCCGTGCATGAGTTGTTTTGCATGCACAACCTTTCCTCCATATGTGCTGATTATTCCCTGATGGCCAAGGCATACACCTAAAGTTGGAACTGTGGGGCTTATTTCCTGTAAAATGGCTTTGCAGATTCCAAAGCATTGTGGATCTTCGGGAGTGCCTGGACCAGGTGAAATTACTATCCGATCTGGTTCTAGAGCTTTAGCTTCCTGTAAGGTTATTTGGTCGTTTCGGTGTACCATTAATTCTGGGCCTAACTCGCCTATGTACTGGACCAAATTGTAGACAAATGAGTCGTAATTATCGATAACTAACACTTTCATCTGTGATTTTCTCCTGTTGTTTGAAGGGCTTTCATTAATGCGCTTGCTTTATGCTCCGTTTCTTTCCATTCTTTTTCAGGTTCTGAGTCAGCGACTATGCCTGCGCCGACTTGAATATGAGCTTGATTATTATCGGCGAATAATGTGCGGATAGTGATGGCGAAGTCTGCATTTCCATTATAGGAGAAGTAGCCTACTGCTCCTGCATAGGGTCCTCTTTTTGCTACTTCAAGCTCTTCAATGATCTCCATGGCTCTTACTTTAGGTGCTCCCGAAACCGTGCCGGCTGGAAAGACTGCTCGTAACGCATCGTAGGCCGCTTTGCCATCTTTTAAGTCCCCTAGTACTCGTGAGACAATGTGTTGAACATGGCTGTAGCGGTGCACTTGCATGAATTCGGGGACGCGTACACTGCCGAACTTTGAAATTTTTCCAATATCATTTCTAGCTAAATCTACTAGCATTACGTGTTCTGCGCATTCTTTTTTATCTGCAAGTAGTTCTCTTGATAGTCGTCTATTTTCAGCTGGGTTTGCAACGTTTGGTCTTGTTCCTGCGATAGGAAAAGTTTCTACAGTGTTGTTGTCTACTCGAACAAGCATTTCAGGGCTGGATCCGACGATTTGCCTGTTGCCTGTTTTGAAGAAGTACATGTACGGTGAGGGGTTAATGGTTCGTAATGCGCTGTAGAATCCTGTTAAGTCTCCTTTTGCGTGGAAGTCGTAGCGTTTACTTAAAACGACTTGGAATATGTCTCCTTGAGTTACGTATTCTTTTGCTTTCTCAACGGCTTGTTCGTAATGTTTCTGGGGCGTGTTGACTTTGGGTTGTTTAAAAGATAGTGTTTCGTTGTTGGTTGGTTGTTTGAGTATTTGTTCAATTTCTGGGAATCGGTTTTTGCTATAGTAGTAATAGTATGTGCGTTTTTGTCTGTGGTCAAATACGATGCCGTCGTCGAAGATACCCATTTCGATGTCTGGGAAATTTAGGTCATCTTTTTTTGTGGAGGGGAGTTTTTCCCAGTAGCGTACTGCGTCGTAGCTGATGTATCCTACTGCTCCTCCTGCGAATCTGAATTCTTTATTTGCGGTTACTCTTTCTTTGAGGTGGTTTTGGATGATTGTTAGGGGGTCGTTTGTTTTTTCTTTGTGTTCTTCCCCTGTTAGTTCGTTGTGGATTTTTGCGGTTCCGTTTTTTATTTGGATCGTTTTTTTTGGGTTAAATCCGATAAATGAAAACTGTGCTAGTTTCTTTGGGCCTTCCATGGATTCTAGAAGGTAGGCGGTTGTGAATTGTTTGTATATTTTTGAGAAAGTTTCTAGAGGTGACTGTGTTATGGGGATTTTTTTGAAATTTAGCGTGTCGACTAATTTAGTTGTGGTTTGAGTTTTTGTTGGCTGATTTTTGCCAAAGGCGATACCCCATTTATGTTGAGCTCCTTATGGTTCACAACAATACATAAGTGTATTATTTAAGGCTTTTTTGTACATAAATGTACGTTAGATATGTGTTATTTTAAGCAAGCACCCAACCAATTTACATACTCTTTTGAACCCGAAACAATCGGTAAAGCAATGACTTCAGGCACTTCATAACTATGCAATTCCTTGACTCTATTCGCCACTTCAGTAAACAAATCAGATCTCGACTTCATCAAAACCAAATATTCCTCGGCGTGCTCAATCTTGCCCTCCCAACAAAAGCGGGAATTAACTGGACCAATAATATTAGCACAAGCAATCAATTTTTCTTCAAGCAATTTTTCAACAATATTCTCTGCCTGCTGTTTATCTGCAGTTGTGACTAACACAGCAATGTATGATTTCTCCATAACTACTACCTGATGATTAAGCAAACCTTCTACCAAAAAAGTCTTACCATAACCGTTAATTGATGTGCTTTGTAAAATTGCATTACCTTTATTTTAAATAGTAAATATTGTTCTGTAATATCTAATCAGAGTTAGGAGCGTTGATTATTGAAAACTATCGGTGTAGTTACTACCGGCGGAGATGCCCCAGGTATGAATGCGGCTATTCGCGCAGTTACCCGAATTGCAGATTCAAAAGATATACAAGTGCTAGGTTTTGAACGCGGTTGGGAAGGTTTATTGACTAACACCTTCCAGAAATTGACGCCTCGTTCAGTAGGTGGCATAATTCATTTGGGCGGTACCATTTTACATACTGCTCGCTGTCCTGAATTTAAAATTGATGCGTCCCAACAAAAAGCTGCTGATACTCTTGCTCTAAATAACGTTGACGGTTTAGTTGTAATAGGCGGTAACGGGTCATTTCATGGCGCTTTGGATTTAAGCAGAAAAACTGATGCCATTATGGTTGGTATTCCTGCTTCAATTGATAATGATGTTTACGGGACAGATGAAACCATAGGATTTGATACAGCAGTAAATACTGCAGTGGGCGTTATCGATAAGATTCGTGATACCGCTATCTCTCATGAGAGAATTTTTGTTGTGGAAGTTATGGGTCGCGAACGTGGTTTTCTTGCAGTTAACGTGGGTATAAGCGTGGGTGCTGAAGTTATCCTTGTCCCTGAATATGATTGTCCCTTACCAAAGGCCTTGGAGATAATTGAAGATAATACTCGTAAGGGCAAAAAAGCGGGCATTATAGTTGCGGCTGAAGGCGTAGGCGACAATGCCCAGCTAACTAAGGAGCTTCAGAAACGAACCAACGCTGAAGTCCGATTGTCTATTGTCGGCTACGCTCAGAGAGGTGGTAGTCCAACTGCCAGAAGTCGTTTATTGGCCAGTATTTTTTCTCAAAAAGCCATAGATCTTTTGGTTGATGGGAAGAAAAATTCAGCTGTTACTCTGCAGCATAACAACATAGAGAGTATCGATTTTGGAAAAGCGTGCTGCTCAAGAAAAGTTTTAGACCTGAAAATGATTGAGCTAGCAAGTATGCTCTCCATCTAAATAACCCCTTCTTTGTTTTTGATTTACAGTTACAATAGTATTAATAATTGAAATTACACATACTTGATTACACGAAACTTGGGTTTTGGCATGTGATGGATGAAAATTCTGTTTCTTATCCGATAGATACTGAAGTTCCTCCGAGTTATTTTGAGAAACTTTTTGACTTTATCTATCGAAAATACTTACTGGTCCAACCCCAGCGATTCTGGAAAATTATTAGGGAAACTTCACCAACTAGCAACCGCATTATGTACTCGGTTATCGATTCACAGGGTAAGGAACTCTTGCAGGTAAACATGCAAGCTGTTACTAGCATAAGCCTTACAATAACCCCGCTTAGCGGTGAAGTAACTCAGAGCATTATCAATGAAGCTAGGCAAGATGTCGTTATAGCTGTGAATCTTTTCGAAGAAAAAGCGCGAAAGGCAACTTGGTATTTTGCCTGGCGGGAGGGCGAAAATATTGTTCCTGAAAAGGTGCAGTTGAAACAGAAGAGTTTTCAACGTATATTTCTTGAAACCCAGATTCTTCTTTCTTTTGTTTTCATCGTGTTAGGTATGGGTGTGTTTGTAATTAGTTACTCGTTCTTTCCAGAGTGGTTTTGGATTGCACCGCTGATTTTGATAGGTTTCCAATTCTTGCTTGTTTTCTACTCTGACAAAATAATTTCTCGGACAGGCGATTGGACAATAACTACAGATAATCCGATAATCCATTTTTTAGAATATCGATTGCCGGCTGGAGTTCTGGAGGCCATAGAAGATTTTAAGCAGTCCCCCCAACAGTTGGTCGCGATCAAAAATGAAGTTTATCAGGAAATTCTCGCTCGACAAGGCGCAATTGATTGTGCTCAGGCGCAAAAGGTCTTCGCAAAATATAACATAAGCTGTGATCCTGAAAACTTGACGGCTAAAAAAATTAATGTCTATGAGCTGGTCAAAAAAGTTGCTGATAAATTCGGTTATAAAATACCTAAAATTGTTGTTTCAAATACTCTGGTTCCTAATGCAGCCGCTTCAGGGCCTAGTCCAGATCGAGGGGTTGTGTTATTAACTACTGGTTTGCTGGTTCAGCTTGATGAACCTGAAATTGTTAGTGTTTTAGGTCATGAATTTGCGCATCTTAAAGGTCGAGATCCGCTTGTTCTTTCTGCGTTGAGTAGTGTTGAATTTCTTTTCCGCTTCTACGTGCTTTTTTCAATATTGCCTATTTTTTTCGGTTCTTTTCTTTTCTTTGTCTACTTCTGGGCAGTGATGACTTTGATATTTTTCGTCGCGAAATTCTTGGAAGCACGTGCAGATTTGACCTCTGCGATGATAATCGGGCAGCCTCACGTTCTGGCTGAGGCACTTGAGAAAATTGGGTTTCAGCGGCTGCTCTTTGAGCGTACTCCTTCTTTTCGTCTTCAGGAGTGGATTGGTTTAGATGGTCATCCGCCGATATACTTCCGAGTTGCCCGGTTATTGCAGCTCAAAGAACCTGTGCAGGTAAATTATCCTTTGCTTCAATCGGTAAAAGATGTGTTCGGAGGTTTTAGAAAAACTATAACCTCCCGATTCAAGTAATCTTTTAGTAGGTATTGTTTATCGTGTTTGCTATAATTTTTTTATTATTGAGGTTTTGTTTTGGGCGTTTTGAGCAAATGCAGTAAACCTTTTAGCTGTAGGTAATTTTGCCGTATGCTGCAAATTTGGGACTGTTAATGTCTTGATGTATCGTTGTTTTTTTGATAATGCTTATTTTTGTCTAAGTGTGTTCTATTGTAGCGTTTCTTTGGAGAGTTGTTGATGAGTAATAGTTATGCTGTTGAACTTATAACCCCTGAGGAAAAGGAAGCTCTTTTCCATAAGTATGAAAACCGAGTTCTCTATTCTAACAAGGCTGAGATTTATGGTTGCTGCATAAAGCTTCTTACCGAATTTGAAAGTGTAAAAAATGATTGGGAAGATAACCTTTATGTTATGGGTGAAAATATTCGAAGTCATGGCCGACTTATAGTTATGAATGAGCCTAACCAGCCGCGGTCCGTTAAATATGATCCTTATACGAAAACTGCTTTTCTGATAAATGTGGACTATTACGGGTGGATCAAAAGCATCGCCTTGGCAATCGCGGGGGATATACTTGAAGATGAACATAGCATTTACTCTGTTCATGGTGCTGCTATCGATCTGGGTTGCTTGGGGGTGTCAATTATTGCCCCTTCAAAAACGGGTAAAACTACTCATTCGTGGGGTCTACTGCGGATTCCGAATGCCCGTTTGATAAGTGATGATTGGTATTTTGTTCGCTTGTCTAATCGTGATCCGTTAGCGTTTGGTTCCGAAAAAAATTGTTACATTGACGCTGATATTGGGAAGATCTGGAGCGAATATGAAGGTCTCGTGGGTAAAGTTAAATTTTCCGAAAATGGTCGCGCAGTAGTGAATGTTCGCTGGATAGTCGGTGCAGGAGGAGTGATTCCTTTAACTACTATGAACAAAATTATTCTTCTAAAAAGAGATCCGCAGGATCCTAACATAGTGACTCCCTTAAGTTCAGATCAGGCCTTGAATTATTTGGTAGATAACGATTTTTGTAATCCTCATCAGCTTGTTCGCGATAGCCGAAAGTTTGAGTTAAGAAAAGAATTCTTCCGAAAATTCTTCTCGCAGACCCAGGTGTACTTGGTTAACACCACTGGGAGTCCTCAGCAGACTCAAGCAAAGATTCGAGAAGTTCTATTGATAAAAAATTGATTGGTAGCAAAAAGGAAATAAAGTATAAGAAGACATTAAGGTCTAAGCCTTTAGGGAGGATTACCTTTAGCCGTGAAATTACTCTACATAGTTATTGATGGCATGGGAGATTTACCTATTAAGAGATTGTCCAATCAGACGCCTCTTGAAGCAGCGAAAACGCCTAACATGGATTTTTTGGCTAAAAAAGGAAAAACTGGCCTTATGTATTCTGTTAAGAAGGGGATGGCGCCTGAAAGTGATGTTGCTGTTATCTCCCTTCTTGGTTATGATCCTTTCAAGTATAGCACTGGACGCGGCATTATCGAGGCGGTAGGTACAGGAATCGATCTTAAAGACGGCGAATTGGCATTACGATGTAACTTTGCCACCTTAGGGGAAGGTAAAAATCTGGTTGATAGGCGAGTGGGCCGAAATCTTTCTTCCCGCGAGGCAACCCAACTTTGTAAAGCAGCCTGCAAAGAGATTAAACTGACCTCTCATCCTGCAACTTTTGAGTTCAAAAACACCTTAGGTCACCGGGCGGTTCTAGTCATTAGACATAAAGACAAGGCGTTATCTGGTAAAATTTCTAACAGTGATCCTGCATACGCTATAATTAACGGGTTAGGTGTGGCTGTTGAAAAGGTTGAGATGGTTCTAAAAACTGTTTTACCGTTGGACGATACCGAGGAGTCGCAAATCAGTGCTGATCTTGTGAATGAATTTATTGAAAAGAGTCATGCGCTTTGGGAAGACCACCCTGTTAATAAGAAGCGCGTTGCGGAGGGTAAATTGAAAGCTAATGTGGTTCTTAGCCGTGATGCGGGCAGTAAGTTGCCTGCCTTTTTTAGTATCAATAAGCATTATGGGGTGGATTTTGCAGCTCTCGCCGATATGATTACTGAAAGAGGTATCGCTAAACTTGCCGGCATGAAAGCTGATCTTCTTCCTCCTCCGTCGGGTAATTTGCAGGCGGATTGTGAGCTTCGAGCGAACCGGTTGCTGGATGTGTTACCTAAGCATGATTGCTTCTATATTCATCTTAAAGGACCTGATGAGCCTGCTCATGACGGCGATTGCGATCATAAACAGCAGATTATAGCGGCAATCGATGAGTATTTCTTTGGAAAATTGCTGCCGCAGATCGATCTTACGGATACGCTTTTCTGTGTCACAGCTGACCACGCAACTCCCTGCGAGCTAAAAATACACACTGATACACCTGTTCCTTTGTTGCTTTCAGGCGGAAATCTGATTCCGGATAAAACCACTCGATTCTCTGAAAAAGACTGTGCAAACGGCAGCTTAGGTGTAATTCGTCAGGGTCATGAGTTGATGCCCCTGCTAATGAAAGAACTAAAGGCCAACTAGACTGAAGAGTCTTTTTGGTGCTTCCTTTTTAGTTTTCACCTGGCTTTTTGAGGCAGCGAAAAAGCTTTCAGTTTAATCAGCGTATTACTGTTCGTGGTTTATATGACGTGTTACTTTAGGCATCTTGGCTTAGTCTTTGTTAAAGCAGGCATAATCGTTACTGCGGAGAATAAAAAGCAGCTCGACATGGTTATCCATGATCTTGTGCATGTTGACTATAAGAGTTGTCCTGATGCTTGGCGGGCGGTTAAGAAGCGTCTTGCAGAGGATGAAGCAGGGTTTATTGAGGAACTAAAAGCTGCCTGGAACAAGCAATAAGTGGCTTTGGGTCAATCAAATTTGGCTTAGCTGGTGCTGAGGCTCTATAGGTTATTCTAAGCTAAGGGTGTTGTTTTTGTCTTGAGTAAATGTTATATTTGGTTCATATGTATCTTGGCTTTAGTGAGTTGGCATGGCTGCGGATGCAGGATCTAAACGAGAACCCATAACATACTTGATTGCGGTATGGATGATTATCAACATAGCTTTGATGCTTATGCTTTTGCCGGCTGACTATATGGATTTGAATAACTGGATTGAACTTGCCCTTTGGATTCCTTCGCTTATCGGTCTGTTTATGATGAAAAAGTGGGGTATCGCTTTAGCATTGTTTACGCTGATTTATACTTTAAGCACCAGCGTATCAATACTTGTGTATTATCAGGTTTGGCTGAATGCTCTAAGGGTGATTGTAAACTTGGCGTTTATAATTTACTTGTTTAAGCGCATCCTGTCCGATAAGTTCCCATAGCGTTTGCTTATTATGCAATTGCGACGGTAGTGTTCTGTATGGAGATTCGACTAAAACTTTATTCAGATGGGGGTGCTAGGGGTAATCCTGGTCCTGCTGCAATTGCTTACCTGATTCTGACTGAAAAAGATGAACTCATAACTTCTCAATCTTCCTATCTTGGTAATCGGACGAATAATCAGGCTGAATACGAGGCTCTGATGGCTGGTTTGGAAGCTGCTGCGGCTATGGAAGCGTCTGATATTATTTGCCATCTGGATAGTGAGTTGGTTTGTAGGCAGCTCACTGGCGAATATAAAGTTAAGAATTCTGAATTGCAGAAGCTTTGGGGCAAAGCCCGCAAATTAATTCGGGGCTTTAGGACTGTTGCCTTTGTTAGTGTTCCTAGGACTAATCGTTATATTGAAGAAGCTGATCGGTTGGTCAATAAGACTTTAGATGAATATCTAGATCGGCGATGTTGAACTTTTGGTGATAAATTTAAATACTTATAGCTTTCACTATTGCATGAGTGGCTCAAATGACGCAGGATATTAACGCGGTTGAATTACGTAATGTTGTCAAACGTTACAATGATCTAGTAGCAGTAAACAATCTTACTTTAACAATTAAGCAGGGCGAAATTTTTGGGTTACTTGGTCCGAACGGTTCAGGTAAATCTACTACGCTTAAAATCCTTTTAGGTCTAATTCAAGCTAGCGAGGGCTCAGTTAGTGTTCTTGGTATAGATGCCAGAAAAGATCCTGTGGGTGTAAAACGTCTCGTCGGTTATGCTCCTGAGGCGCCTCGTCTTTATGAGTTTCTTACTGGAATTGAATTTCTTGATTTTATCGGTGACATTTACGGTATGCAATCTGATGAGAAAAGAACGCGCATCACCGAGTACCTTAAAGCATTACAGCTTGAGGGTCGCGAAGGAGATATGATTAGCAGTTACTCTGAGGGCATGAAGCAAAAGATTGCGCTTATCGCTGCTTTTCTGCATAAGCCCCGTCTGTTGATTTTGGATGAACCGTTAAATGCTTTAGATCCTCGTTCAGCTCGTATTGTTAAGGATTTCTTGCATGAGCTTAAGCTTCAGGGTGTGACTACGATTATGTCTACTCATATTTTGGAGATTGCTCAAGCGGTTTGTGACCGGATAGGCATTATGTATAAGGGGCAACTGTTGACGGTTGGTACCATGAATGAGTTGCAGAAGATGGCGGCGTTGCCTGATTCTGGTTTGGAGGATATTTTCTTAAAGCTTACTGGTACCGATGACATCAGAGCTGTTGTTGAGGCACTTGTTAAATGAACTGGAAGACCATCCTTCACCTTGTTCGAGTAGATATGAAGGCAGGTAGGCTTACCCGTGGTCAGAAACTGATTAAATATAATGTAGGCCGTAATCGCTTTTTTAGTTATCTGGGTTATTTGATTGCCATAATAATCGGTGTGGCGATTGGTGTATTTGTCAGCTATCTTTACACTTCGGAATTTCTTGATGCCCCTTTAAAAAGTACTTTTGATGCGGCGTTTGCTAATTTTCAGCTTTCCTTACCGACAATAGTCTTGGTTTTTGCCTTGATTTTTACTATGATGCAACAACTTCAGCGAACAGGCGCAAGCTCTGCTAATCAGGCGCCTTATTGGCTTCCCGTAACATGGAAAGAGCATACTTTGGCTTCAATATTAGCCGATTTGCTCGGGCTTCCTCTAATGACCATAGCTCTTATCTCGCCTGCTGTTTTGATAGTGTCATTTTTCACTGGGCAGATGCTCTTTGCCGTTGGCTCTGTGCTTGCAATGTTTGCAGCTGCCTTCACAGCTGGCGCTACAATCGAGGTTTTTCGGATCTTACAAGTGCGTTTTACTGGGGCAGTCTACAAATCAACCGGTCGCGCAGCGGTTTGGGTTCGGTTTGTAAGCTCGATTGCTGTATTCATAATCTTTTACGTTATCTACTTCTCGATAACTCAAGGATCAGGTCTTATTCTCTTCATTGATACGATTTCTTCAATTCAGACTTCAGCTTGGTTTGTTCCTTATGTGTGGCTAGGTTTAACGTTGTTTTCGTTCGGGAATGGATTAATGCTTGAAGGTGTAGCTTTCTTAGTGCTTTCCGTGCTTTTCATTCTGGGGTTATTCTTTTTGGGAACTGCTTTGAACTCTCGCTTTGGACTTTACGAGCCCCCTGCAATAACAATTTCTCGAGGCGCTTATGTTCCTAAAACCGGGTTTCTGGGTAAACTCGGATTCAGCTCCGTTGAGGCGGCTCTTATCCATAAAGATCTTAAGGCGTTTACTCGTCGAAGAGAACTTATCTCAGTGTTCATCATACCCATTGTGTTTCTTCTTGTACCCATAATGACCTCGATTAACACCCCTGAGGTGGCTGATATTCCTGGTGGGATGACTTCTTTTATGTTTGCTATGACCTCGATTTTTCCAGCTGGGCTTATGGTTATGAGTTTGGGTAATTTTATGACTGGGCAAGAAGGTCAAAACATATGGCGCATTTACTCTTCGCCTATTTCGCCGAAGAATTTTGTTAAAAGTAAATTTACCTTTATTCTATTATTCGCGCTTATCGTATTGCCCATTACGATTACAATCGGATTCTTTATTTATCAACCCTCTATGCGCGCGTTTATTGCTATGTTCGTGGAAGCAGTTTTCATTGTCTTCGCTGCGGGCTCTCTATCCTTGGCTAATGGCATTAAAGGGGCCGACTTTAATGAGGTTCCTCGACCCAGGATGATACGATCAGAATGGAGTATAATCAATATGCTCACTTGTCTGGCTGTAGCTTTGGCTGTCTTGTTACCCTTGCTTCCCTATGCCCTTTCAGTTTTTACCGGCGGGCAAATTGGCGTACTAATCGATGTACCCCTAGCACTGGTAATAAGTGGAGTCATAGCAGGAGTGCTGACTGTGATTTTCTATAATCTTGCAGTTAGTAACGCAAAGGATCTTCTGACAAAAGCCGAAGTATAGAATATCTGAATCTTTTAGTTCATCGTCAGTTTCCTCTCCATGTTACTTTTCGTATGTATCAATTGGGCATTTTACAAAGAATATTATGAGTAGACTTTTCTTTTTTACCGTTTTCTTGTTTGGTCTTGAAGTATTTTATTTTTAAAATATTGTAGCCCCTCTCTTGGCAAAAATATAGACAATAAAGTTTTATCTACAAAGACCATCGACGCAGGCACTTTGTCGTTAATAGCTAAAGTTTCACATTGCCAATGTTTTATGACATTACTGACGGTTCTTTTAGTATTAGCTTTTATCCAATTTAGTATTACATTTGGATTTGATTGATTTTTAGCAAAGCCAATTAATGCAACATCTGCGTCAAATGGAATATTGAGCGTGTACCCGTTCCAAAGTAAATAGTAATTTGTAGACAGTAAAGCCATTCTTTTATTACCATCCACAAATGGATGAAAATTAATTATGGAATGCATACTAATAGCTGCTTTTTGCATGACATGCGGGAACATTTCTTTTCCAAATAATTTCATTTTGGGTCTCGAGACGCATACATTAAGCATCCCTAGATTGTAGTCAGAGATGAACGGAAAAGCTGAACGAATAGGGTCATCTGTGTTTCTATAGAAATCAATAAGAACTTGATAAAGACCCTTTAACCAAAAACCTCATCTAGAGATAATTCCATAAAGAAAGAGGAATAGTTGTTTTACCTTTTAACTCTTAGCTAAGTTATCAAAGACCTTCTTATTTTGCTTGATTATAAGCTCTACTGAGTGGTATAGTGCGGTTTTACCATCCTTTGTACTCAGGTCTTTGCATAAAATTTTTGACATTTTTCTTTCCTCTTCCGCATTCCTTGTTTTACGCATAATACATGTCACTACTATTTAATACTAATCCTAAATCGGTTTCTTTTCATATTATGATTTGTGAATCAAGAAACTGAATGCTGCCTCATTGAGACTGTAAATAAAAATAAAAGATAGATGTGGAAGTCACCTGTTCCAAAAATAGTGAATCTAAAAAAGTGTTGAAAAAATTAAGTGGCTTTTTTAGCCAGTTTCTGGGGCTTTTTTCGTCCATCCCAGACATGATGTAGGGCTTCGCTGGGGTGATATAGTAGTAGTCTTGGGCCTGAGTATCTCATGATTATTTTTGCTTTTTCTTTCATGTCTGATTTGTAGCAGTGGACCAGGCACTTTCCGCAGGTGCTTTTTTCCTCTTGAAAAGGGCACTTGTCGAGGCGTAATCTTGCGTATTCTAGAAATTCGGCGCAATCTGTGCAGAGTTCGCCGTGAGTGTTATGATGCTTTTTGCAGTATAGGTGAACCATATGCTCTATGGTTTTCTTTTCTCGTCTTATCCTTGGACCTTGAGTAGCCATCACAATCGATTCCTAATGTAGTAGAATAAGTATGTTTGTTATAGATATATTTTGACTCAAAAAATAGGAATGAAGCAAAAACGCAAGAATCACAATTTTTATACAACTTGTCTACAAATAGGCAATTTGGTAGGAGTCTGAGTTAAAGTGTTTGTTTTTCGAAAAGTAAGCTTTGTTTGTTTTCTTACGTTAGTATTACTTTTATTTTCTTTTAGCATGTCTTTTGGATAAAGCGTGCTGGCAAAATTTTATATAGAAAATAAGCTGATAGGCGCTAACCTGGGGAAAGGGGAAAAATGAAGTGTTTGTTAATTGTCTACTCTTACCACCACAACAACACCCGAAAAATCGCAGAAACAATGTCAAAAGTGCTTGACGCAGAAATCAAAACTCCACAACAGATAAAACCTGAAGAGCTGCAAAACTATGCCTTAGCAGGCTTTGGCTCAGGAATAGACAGCGGGAGAAACTATAAACCTCTTCTTGACTTTGCTGACAAGCTAATGCAAGTAGACAATAAAGATGCTTTCATTTTTTCGACTGCTGGAGTAACAGGAGAGAAAAAACTAGCAAAGGATCATTCAACGCTCAGGGAAAAACTGCAAACTAAAGGTTACAGGATAGTCGGTGAATTCCAGTGCAAAGGTTTCAACACTAATGTATTCCTCAAGTACTTTGGGGGAATGAACAAGGGCAGACCTAATGAAGAAGACCTCAAACATGCAGAAGCCTTCGCTGAGAAACTGAAAGGTTAAACCAAACTAAAAATGGGTCCTGATATCACTTTGCTGAGATGCTTCTGGAGTTTCGAGGCGCAAATTTAAGCAAAAATACACTTACAAGGATCAAGGTTATACCCATTATCATAAATGCCCCGCCCTCGATGGTGGCTGGACCGACGTATCCCGTGGATGCGTTTGCTTTTGCGATATAGAATTGGGGGAAAAAGTAGTACGGAAGGACTAGAATGGCGAGAGCTATTATCAGGGTTAGGTACCCAAGTAGGCGGCGGTTTTGAGGGTGTATGTTTTCAAAGGGCATTTGGTTCACGTGAAAATTTTACGGTTCTGAATTTAAAAGGCTTTTCTTCTCATTATCATCCAAGTAATCTAGCATTTTGTGGTTAACTAAGGTAGTGCTTGAAATTATTTGTCCCAAAGGAGCCGTACAACTTTTTGTAATCATGGCATAAATGCTATTAGTTCTGATTAAGAGACTGTTCGATTTGTTTAT
>CAZWRU010000024.1:0-29339 GCA_964636425.1 uncultured Candidatus Bathyarchaeia archaeon | reverse complement strand
AAATATACTGTAATGTAACGATTAGGGGCATTTTTGATATAATAAATTTTTAATCTTTCTCTCTCTTCTAAAAACTACTACTTTTACTATACTACTTACTACTACTATAATATACTCCCTTAACCACACCCCTAACACAACACAACACAACACAACACAGATTAAAAGAAAGAATTAGAACGCTGTTCTTTTTGGGGAACAAAGTGTTCCTTGAGAAGAGTAATAAGTTAGTTAAATTAGAAGTGTAATAGAAGAAAGATGAAGATAACTCAAGCATTAATCATCTTTACTTTGCTTTGTTCATTAGTGGCGGGACTGCAATCTGTTGAGGTGGCTACTGCGAATTTTGTTGGTTCTATTCCCCCAGCTCTGCCAATATTCTATATTAGAAGTGATGGGACAATAGACCCCGCTTCCGCCCCCATAAGTCAATCTGGAGATACATATTCTCTAACAAAAGAAATAGCTGATTACACAATTAAAATCCAAAAAGACAACATAATATTTGATGGAAATGGTCATTCAATCGAAGCTTCGCCAGTTGAACCCCCTATGATGATACCCATAGGTTGGCATCCAGCAATAGATGTAGACAAAACCAATAACATCACAATAAGAAACGTAAAATTGCAAGGTTGCTACTCAGCAATTTACGTAGAAGAATCCACAAACATCACTATTATTAGCAATAATATGGTTGGCAATGGCTACGGCATAGTAATGAGGGAGTCATATAATACTACAATAGTAGGTAACAACATTACCAACGGTAGCACTGGAATAATCTTTTACAGCTCAAGCAATAACACCATAATTGAGAACAATATTTCTTGCAACAATCAAGGAATTGAATTCTATAGCATATCTCATTACAACAATATTTTGAGCAATAATTTAACAGCTAACACAAAGCATGCAATATTATTTGATGGCGGTACATTTCATAAAATAATTGGAAATAACATAACAAATAATGCTGTTGGAATATGTAATGATTTTGGTTACCAGAACTGCACAATATACTTTAACAATTTTATAACTAATACAGAAAATGTCCAAATTGACACAGGATTAGACGTAGAATTAGCTACATGGGATAATGCTAAAGAGGGAAACTTTTGGAGCAACTATACTGGAGTCGATAACAATGGAGATGGCATGGGAGATACACCCTACATCATAAATGCATACAACAAAGATAATTTTCCTCTCATGTTACCTTTTAAAATTGAAAACAGCACCATACTTTTACCCACAGCTACACCATCTATACTACCTACACCAAGTCCTACACTAATTACTCCAAATATATCTCCTATAAGTTCTCCAACACAAACACCAACCACAACGTCAACAGTAAATCCAAGCCCTACAATTCCTGAGTTTTCAACATGGATAATCTTACCAATATTGGCTTTAACAGCTCTAACAGCTTTGGTTTATGCTAAGAGAATTAAGAGAGAGACAAGAGAGAGAAAGATAAATTTTTAATCCGACCCAATCCGACCAGAACCCACTTAGCCCCAAATTTGAATCTTGGGTTTTTGCCGCTGCTGGATAGGCTGAGGCTTCTACAGACAAATTGTTTAAGAAGGAAAGAAAAATGAACAATAAATAAACTAGAAGCCTTCTCAGCCCCAGATTGACATAAAGTTTCTTGTACTAAAAAGGGAGAGACATATGTCAGAGATTCTGTCATCTTATGGCCAACCTGTTACGGTTCCTTCATGGTGGACCATTCCAGTTGGCAAGTGCCAGCCAGTGAGTCTTACTTGAACGTCTTGTAAGTCACCAGTTCCATGTCCAACACTGCTTCCATAACTGTATACAGAGCTAGAGCCGTCTAGTCCAGTTTTCCAGAATTTTCCTACTGTGCGAACTTCTAAAGTACCAACAATTCCGCTTTCTGGCAAGAACACATACTTTTGCTCTACTATGCAACCTGCTACTGGCGGGTATGAATTAGCATGAAAGGTAAGAGTTAGCGTTGACTCGTATGTGAAATCTTCATTAAGAATATACGGATCATGATCTTCAACAAGTATTTCAACATATGACATGCCCTCTGGAATTACCATTTTTGTCAACTCTGCCTCTTTAGGCGGCGCCGGATGGTATGTTATTACTACCGGTCCTACGGGCGGACCGCCGATTTTGTTTATTTGAAATGTGAGAAATTTCTCGTTGTCTTTTGTAGAACCCGGAATTGCACTAACCAACGGAGCTGCCAACATTAATACTATAATTAAAACACCTACATTGACGAAGATTCTATAATTCATCTTTTTCACCTCCTTTTTACTCAGCTGTTCTTTTGTTCGAAAAATTATATAGTGATTTTTGTGCATTATTACGCTAGGAACAGAACTATTATCTCAGTTTTCACCTCCTCTAATTTTCCAACTTCCTGTTTGGTTTAGCTTTTTGAGCGAAACTCCAAGAAGAAAAAGGGAAGATTTGCACATTCAACCTTATGGTTTCAATAGATAGCCTTCCCAAACCCAGCCAGCTGGTCCTTTGTCTCTCCCTACATTGAGAGTCTGTCCTTCAAAATCTCCAGTTCCATGGAATAATGCATGGATCTGTATATCATAATTACCTGCTACATAGTTTGTAAGTAAAAGGTGAGCGTTGCCTTCAAAACCGCCTTCCTCAGTTGGGAAAGAGATCTCATAGTAATCATTGTTTACAGCCATCCTCAGCTTGGAGTATGCCCAGAGCACCTGCCTCTCACTAACGGCTGTTCCCAAAATAGGTGTTGTACTGTCATCAATAAATAACGTAACCGTCCAATATTGTCTTTGGACTCTATGGGATAATCCATCCGAATCAAGGCGATAAAGGAGCTCTGTTGTGTTTGGTATACCTTTAAACTCAATTGTAACTGGAACTTTTTTCTCCGCCGGTGGCGTACCCAATACTGGAGTCGCCGATATAGCTAGACCAATTAAAGCTACAAATAGCACTAGTATTTTCTTGTTAATTCTTTTCACCTCCTACAAAAACAGTCTAATTTGAATATTGTAAATAGCAATATTTAAAATAAAAAAAATAATATACAAATGTCCAAATACTTAATATCTAAAAATTTTTTTGCTAGAAAACTATCATATCTAATCAATGAAATATCAAGTTAACTATCTCTTAATTCCAACTACAGACATCCATTCTTCTCTTCATTTCTCAGATACTTGGCAAATAATAATGCCTCTTTACTAATCAAGGCATCAATTATTTGTCTTTTTCCAATTTTAATTTTTGAAAGGAGTAGTCGTTTGCATACCATATTCTTGGATTTGTCGACTATTTTTATCATGAAATAGAATCTGCAAAAATGTGTATAATGCTGAGTAATCTTTTAGGTACTATCCCGCTTCGATTAGGATATGAACAATTTATGGCGCGATTTGGCTACTTGTATTGTGTAAGGTTTTTGCAGTTGCGTCCTATTACGGCGTCTTGTATTGATTTATTGGTGTACTCTGCAAAGCTAAGTAGTCCCGCGGCTGAGTCATATAACATTTGCAAATATTTCTCTGTGTCTACATCCACGCTTTTTTCGATAAGTGATTCTGCTTTTACTCTTCGAGAGTGTTTTTTGTTGTCCGCGTCGGTGAATATGAATCGGATGTTTTCTCCTGCATGAATTTCCGCGCCTTCTCTAATGGCTTGTTCAGCGGCTATCAACTGGCTAACATGCTGCTTGTATTCTTGCGGGTTTTTTGATAGATGCTTTGTTATCATCAAATCCCAAATCGGAACTTCGCCTTTAAGCAGTTTTTGTCTTGAGGCTTTGAGAACTTGAATAGCTTGAGGTATTTTTTCGTAGAACTCTGCAATATTGTTTGCCAAGGATAATGTTTGTATCATTTCCATTTGGGTGTTATAGACGAATTTTGGGGTGTCTCGTTTGCGAACTTCTATGCCCCGTACTTTGATTTTGCCGTTTTCCATAACTCCATAGTATCTGTTGAGTACCCCGATGTGAGGATGCATCTTTGAGGGCAGAAAGGCGATCCATTTGTAGGTTCCCTCAAAATGCAAAGAAACCCCCACCGCAGTACCTATGGCTTTACACAAATCAATGTAATCTTGCAGGGGGGCGTCTTTCTTTTTTAGCCACATTGAATCTACAATTCCGTGAATCACAGTAAATCCCCTTGCTTCAGCCATGCGGGCGGCTTTAAGAAAGGCTTCTCTGCCAAAAGCGCAAACTCCTATGTGGCCATCTATAGTGCCGAACTTGGCATTTCTATAGCCTAAATAGCCAAAGCAGGAAACCAAAATGCCCTTCAGAGCAGCTTGTCGTTTATCATAGCTTTCTTTCAATGCGGCATTTTCTGCTTCTTCTTTAAGTCGTTTATACAAAAACCGTTTCCTAACCACTAACCTTAATGCTTGGGGAACTATGCCGTCCCGTTTTTCGCATATGTGATAGTTGAGTTCGGGTATGCGCCGTTTAGAGTTGGGACAGCACTTGCACAGTACGGTTTCAGCGGATATGTTGTTGTTAATCATCAGGCAGGGGTACATGGATGAAAAGTCGACTTCGCCGACGTCTTCATGTAATCCTACGATGGGTTCATAGACAAAGCCTCCGCGGTCTCCGACTAATAGTTCATAGGCGGATTTGAACGCTTCAGGGATGCTTTTCCTCCGCGGGATAAGGATGTCGTTTTTGATGGCTTGATAAAACTGGATTGAGGACATGCTCGTGCCTATGGAGGCTCGTGCGGCAGTGTGCAGGGGCATGCGGCAGATTCGGGCTATCTCAAATAAGCCCTCGAATCCGCCTTCTTTTATAAGAAAGGTGTTGGTTTGGTCTATATGGATTCTTCCATAAAGCCTACTTGTTGGAGCTTTATAGAAGGTGCGCCCATACGAAAAGTATGTATTCCCTTCTCGGTTTTTTGAAACTAGAGGAATTTTGTCTCTGCCTAATATGAATTCATCTAAGACATTGTTTGCTATGGCTCTTTGTGTAAGATAAGAAAGAAGAAATGAATCGCCCCCTTTTGTCAAAACTATGTCGGGATCAAAGGCGCTTAGGGCTTTAACAAGTTGTAGTAGTTTATCTTTTTCATCACCATTCTCGATGATTGCCTGTTGATTTGCCTGATTCAATCCTATTTTGTTAAGGGGGTCATTTAGATTCGGTATTTTGCCTTTTTTTGCTATATCGATACTTAAATTCAGGACTCGTAATGGAGGTATGCTATAATTTATGCTCTCTACGGTGTCCCAAAGCCTATACTTCAAACCTGTCCTATCAGGATGGATCTCTACAAACGCTAACGGAAAAATGTCATGATCAAAAAAATAGGCGCGGTCTCCATTAAGATCACAGTTATGCGCTTCGTATTTCTGGTAATTGCCTAACTTTAGAATCTCTTTGGTAAAGGCTGAAGTTTTTCTGCAGTCCCGAAGCTTTATCTCTATAACTTTGGTTTTTTCGGTATCTGTCGGATGAGCATATTTGTAAACAAAGCTCCACGACGCAACGGTGGTGTTGCATGAGAATTGGTCGACCAGATTTGTTATGTCTTCTTCTTTTCCTGAAAGGTATATTTTTGGCTGGAACTTATCTGTTAGTCGAATCCGTTTTCCATTTTCCGTTACAACCCAAACCGCAACTTCTCCGAAAGCAGACGGGTACACATCCAGTATCCAGCCTCTAACCACGTGGGATGGGACTGAGTTTTTGTTTGAGGGCATATAGTTCCTTCTCGATTTTTTGGATTTTTTTCTGCTGGGCAAGAGCTATTGACATGAGCATGGGTTCAAAGAGTATAGGTTGGGTTGCGTTGCTTCCCGCTGAGGCATAACTTCGACACGCATCCATTAGTGCATCGTAGGCTTCTTTATCGTCGATACGTAAAGCTTTGGCAAATCCGCTCCATCGACGAATTTCATCCTCCAGAGCCATCCGATAAGATTCAACAGTTCTTCCCATAGCTAAGCCGCCATAAACTCCGTTAACGTTAGGTGCTCAAAAGGAAACTCTACTGCGCCCAAGGGTAGATTGTGATGTTTTTCTAGAATGAACTCGCGCTTATGGCTTGTTTGTTTAAGAGCAATTATCACATTCGCCTTTTCGCAGGTTGCTGCTTGAAGCACCTCGATTCGGGGTAGATTATGATGAGGAGGACAAGTGGCGATTAATACAAGCTGGTTTTCTTTAGCAAAATCAGCAAGATAAGCCGTGACATGCCGAAATACCGTGCGGGCCTCTTCCTCCTGGATATTTTTATCCAAAAACATCCCCGGTAAATCAGATATTATCACCAGTTTCGCATTGGACTTTTTAATTATGACTTTGAGTTTTTCTGTTATCAAATCGGTCATTTGGTAGGCTGTGAATGCTCTGGAAATGAAAATCCGCTCCAGAGCCCGTTGCGGATTAAGCTGGTGGAGCTGAGCAAGACGGGCTACCCGGTAAAGCCTAAAGGTGTTTCCGCCATCAATGAAAACTACGTTGCTGCCTAAGCCTCCTACCTGAGGAGGAAATTGGGCTCTAACACACAAAAGAGAAGTCAAAAAACTAACCGATGCTGAACCATGCACAACCGCAAAATCTCCTATAGAAAAACCTGGAAACAACTCATTGACATTGCGAACATTCAACGATAACCGCGTTTGAGGCGAAATCGTTCTAACTAACGCCTTTTGTAGCAATCTCATTACCTCCATCTATGGGGAACTACAAAGTGCGTGCTTCTCCGTTTTTAAAGTATAACCCAAACAACCTTTTCAAACAGAGGAGAGAGACTCCCAAAAGTGTAATCCCCCATATACGTATTGAGTGGGTTTTTCCAAATCAAATTAAATTAAAAATATGATTAAAAGATTAGGAGTTAGCGTTCTTAGCGGCTGTATGTTTCGATTATGATACTTTTGCTATGTCGGTATGCGGCTGTTAGAGTGAAAGTGTTCGTGCTCTATAGTTTTCTACTGGTTTATTTTTTGAGTGTTGCCATATCAATGACGAAGCGATATTTGACGTCGGCTTTTATGGTGCGCTGGTAGGCTTCGTTGATTTTTTGGATGGGGATAAGTTCGATATCTGAGCTGATGTTATGTTCGGCGCAGTAATCGAGCATTTCCTGTGTTTCTCTAATGCCCCCTATGAGTGAGCCGGCGAATGATTTACGACCCAAAACAAGAAGATCAGATTCGATTGATCCAGGTTTACCTGGCAACCCGACCAGAACTAGCACGCCATCCACTTTTAGAAGAGATAAGAGCCGGTTCATATCGTGCAGGGCGGAGACTGTGTCAAGGATAAAGTCAAAGCTGTTTGCGTGAGCTTGCATAGCCTGGTCATCAGTTGATAGAACCGCTTCATGAGCGCCTAAGCGAAGCGCATCTTGAACTTTTCCTGGTGAAGTGGTAAATTGGACGACATATGCGCCGAAACTGCGTGCAAACTTGAGCGCCATGTGACCTAATCCCCCTAGACCTACTACACCGACTTTTTGTCCCGGTCCAATTTTCCAGTGTCGAAGCGGCGAATAAGTGGTTATGCCTGCGCAGAGCAAGGGTGCAGTGCTTGCAAGATCAAGTTTTGGGGAGATTTTTAAGGCAAATTCTTCTCTTACCACAATATTATTGCTATAGCCGCCGTAGGTTATGTTTCCGGTTTTGTCATTGGAGTTGTAGGTCCATATTGTTCCTTTGCTGCAGTATTGTTCTTCACCGTGTTCGCAGGGTTCGCAGGAACCGCAGGAGTCCACCATGCATCCCACTCCTGCACGGTCACCTATACTGAATTTTCTTACGGCAGATCCCACTTGAAGGACTTTTCCTACGATTTCATGACCTGGAACAATTGGGTAAACTGAGCCTTCCCAATCATTATTTACTTGATGGATATCTGAGTGGCAAACTCCACAATACAAAATCTCAATAAGGATATCTTTCGGTCCAAGATTGCGTCTTTCAAATGAGAATGGTGCAAGTTCTCCTTTGGCTTCCCTAGCTGCGTAGCCATGAGCATGAATCTTTGTTTCTTTTTCGGATAAACTTTGAGTTACCATACTTGTGAGTGTTAAAACGGCGTCTTTTATTGCTTACGCGAGGCAAACAAAGAATTAGATTTTAAGAAAAAAGAGGTGTGATTATTATTTTAAAAGTTTAACTACGAGAAACCTGAACGGGCTCTCACCGATGTTTCGCAGTAGGTGCGGTATATCTTTTGGGCTTTCAATTAACATATCTTTCTCTACTTCTTGGGATTCATCGCCAATTTCTACAATACCTTTACCTTCAAGAATGTAAAAGAAAACGTCAACTGGGGTGGTGTGTTTCTTTAACGATTGTCCCTTGGTGAGGTTCATATAAATCACTGAGGTTTGAGGTATATCGCAAAGTTTTTTCGCTTCTACACCATGAGCATTTTGAAATGCCACAGTATTTCCAACTTTTGAGATTTTCATAAGGCATCACTTTATCTTATTTCACAATCGTACTTAGCGTTTTTGCTTCCTTTAAACTGGTTTAATTGATTGTTTGAGAAATTTTTTTTCTCTGAGTGTGTGCAATAGCTTTTTTAATAAATAGTTAGCTTTCATAACGCGGTGCTTAACACGTCTTCCACAGTAAATTGGATACCTTCTGATGGTGACACATTCGTTACTAAAGAGGGCTTCATATTCAACACACTCGGCTACGAACATCCAGAAGACCGAGTGTTTGCCTTCCTAAAATACATCCCCTCCGAATACCAAAAACATTTCAACGTCGAAATGCTAGAGCGAACATGGACCTACGGAGACAAGAAGCTCTTTAGAGCAGAAAAACTCTACACGGCTGAAAACTACAAAATCTTCATTGAAGCCTTCCGCAAAAACTTTCCCGATTACCTTTACTTCTGCCCCTTCCGAAACAAAGAACTAATCAGTGCTCCCACTAGTCACATTCAAAAAGTCTTTGTACCCAAAGAACGTCTTGTTGCCATGCGAAAGCTATCCAATCCTGATAGAATCCAAAAAATGGCACTAGATTTAGTAAACCTATTAAGTTCCGAATCCGGGGTTGGATTAGACGACTTCGGCATTCACGGCTCTATAGCTCTAGATATGCATAGTGAAAAAAGCGACATAGATTTTGTTGTTTATGGTACAACTAACTTCCGAATTGTTGAAGCAACTATAGATCGTCTTGTCAACAAAGGGACTTTACGTTATATTTTCGGAAACCGCTTGGACAGGGCAAGAAAATTCAAAGGCAAATATTTAGATAAAATTTGGATGTACACTGCAGCCCGCAAACCTGAAGACTTCCCAGCTCCTTATGGCTCTTATTCCTTCACACCTGTTGCTTCTTTGCGCTTTGAATGTATAGTGAGCGATGATGCAGAAGCTATCTTTCGACCCGCTATATATCGCATAACCGACTACAAGGAATTAGATGCAAAGTCAGAACTTCCAAAGGAAAAACTCCCCACTTGTATATTATCTAATATCGGTTGCTATCGTAATGTAGCGCGTAAGGGTGACCGAATAAAAGTTGCTGGCACGTTAGAACAAGTCACATCGACCAAAACAGGAGAAATTTCCTATCAAGTTGTTGTAGGTACTGCTACTACTGAGGACGAACAAATATGGCCAATTTGAAACTGCGAGACCGCGATGGTATAGTCACTAAAGAGGGTATAATCTTTAGGGTACTAGGTAATAATCATCCCCGAGGCGCCTACTTCTGTGATGCAGAATATGGTTCAGCAAAAATATTCCGCTCCAAGGATCCGCGTGCTTTACGAAACGGTGGAGGTAGCCATAGGATCTTCTATAAATTCTATGATGATGAAGGCTGGAAATTTATTTCCTCAAAATATCCTCAATATCTCATATCTAATAAAATGTTAAAAACTGACATCGTGGGTATAAACAAAAGTGATATAGCCGAAGTCTGCTTGCCTCAGAAGCGCTTAAAGACTCTGCTAAAAGAAAATAACGCTGACAAACTACGCAACGCTATGAAAAAAGTTCAAGGAAAAGTACAAAAGACTTCAGGTTTGGAAGCGAAGGACTTTGGTGTTTTTGGCTCAATGCTTCATGGATTTGACCATCCCGATTATTCAGATATAGATTTACTTGTTTACGGTATCCCCCAAATCGCTAAAGTCCGTGAAACCCTCAGCGAGCTTTACTCTGATGGTTTATCAGGATTCTGTAATGAATTTGACACAGACGAACCAATCCGAGATAAAAAATGGCGTTTTAAGCATCTGTCACCGAAAGAATATGTCTGGCATCAAAAACGCAAACTCATCTACGCAGTATATGATGACCGCCTATCCAGCGATCGGCGAATCAAAGCAGAATTTGAGCCAGTTAAAAATTGGACCGAAATCAGCAACGAATACGATTCAAAAAATAAAATTACCCACAAAGACCTCGTTAAAATAAAAGCTCGCATAACCAACGACACTGATGCACCTTTCATTCCGTCTGTTTACGGAATCGAACCTCTTGAGTTGATTAAGGGTTCTAAGAAAGGCATGGAAGCTACACGTTTAGTTTCATATATGGAGGAGTTTCGTCTACAAGCTAAACGCGATGAAACGGTAATTATAAATGGCAATTTAGAGGAACTGAAAACCAAAGATGGCACTTCATATCAGCTTGTGCTTACTTACGGGCCAAAATACTATAACCAAGTCCTAAAAGTTGCTGACTTGAACCTTTAGAATTAGCTTTCTAATCGTCTAAAGGTTTAAATCAAAATTAGGCACCTATGACTGAAGGGGATTATATAGTGTATATGAACCCAAAAGTCAATTTAAAACCTATTGACCCAGAACAAGTGGAAATTAAAAAAGTTCCTGGTTCTAATAAGAAATTTACTTTTAGCCTTGAGCTTGATTGTATTCCCGAGATTTCGTGGATAGAAGAATTCAATAAACAATGGAATACAAGGTTCCCTACCTTAATATTTGATTCAATCAAACAAGACATCCCCTACGATACTATAATAATTGAAACTATCCATCCCGAACGAAAGGAACAAATCATATATTTTATAAAAGACATAATGGCCCAAACCAACAAAGCATAGGCAAGCTTGACCGATTTTCTCCCATAAGGGTCAAGGCAAATTGGACTTCAATTCCATAGGCCTGTTAAAGATGTTTAGTTCCATTGGATTGACATGCTGATGATACTCTTTTTTTAAAGCTTCAGTTTCGATTTTATCGTTCTTCTCTTCTTGATTATCATGAAGGTTATTTAAATGCAGAAATTCTCAACCGCGTTGCATAGATACATTATTGGTGTTGTGACGCGAACGAAGGTGAAGATTACGACGTGAGTTTTTGGCAAATCAAGAAGTTTCAAAGCTGCTGGTTAATGCGGCTTCTATACGCTCTAACCTTTTGATAGTGCCATAAAATCTTGTGGCTTGTTGCCGATGATAATTCGGTTATGCTGATGTCCCTGTTTTTTATTTTTTACTTCTTCGACTTTTCCTTGAACCATTATTTTTTCGCCTAATTTGGCTTGTTCACAGAACCTTCCGCGAAATGAAACAATCTCTGAGATAGACAATGGTCCCTTACCTTCAATCATTTCTACCTTATCGATTTTGTAACTGCATGGGGTGAATAAAGCCTCGGAGTCATCAGTAACGACGGCTGATATTTTTGAGTATCCAATATTTTTGTAGATTATATCCCCATAGGTTTCAGTTTGCTCTCTCCAATCTTTTACAAACCGGATATAGTAATCAATGCCTTGATATTTGCCTTGGAAAGCTTTTCGAGATTCGACTAATGAGAAATCGTTAAAGCTCATCTTGGTGTCTTTCGAACGAAAATCAAACAGGTTTAACAATTCTTCCTTAGTGTAGGGTTTAAATTGTGATTTTTGATCCTTCACAAGCTTCTGCAGTGCAGCATATGCTTTTCGGCAATTCTTCGCGCCGTATACCAGCGGGTCAATATCTGATTGCAATGTAAACAATCCTGCCATGATTGAACCTGAAATGCCAATACTATTCCACGGAATATTGGCTTCTTCTTTAAGGGTTTCCGCTAACTGCACCACTTTAAGTTCTAAATCTTCAAGCTTTTTTGCTTGGCGCAGCTGCCGAAGTTTCGCAACAGGATTATAGTATCTCTTTACCGTATCGATTGGGACTTCGCAGAGGGTTTCTCCAAAAACGGGGTCATCTACAATTAATTTTGGTGCTTTCTGTTGTAGGAACTCAAAGCGCTCTGCAAGATTGTACACTTTATCATACAGATCAACGCCTTTTCCACGGCTACCCTTAGGTGAAGGTATGTAGCGGGGAAAGGCCACAATTTTTTTTGGCGGATGCACTTGACCTTTAACGTCAAATATTATGTTCTCTTTTGTTTTAATTAAAACTCCTTCACGTGGGCGCATAATCATGAATCAGTGACCTACCTACTTATTGTGTAACTGGTTTCACGTGTTTGTACTTTTTTACATAATGTTAATAAAGCTTCTTTTTGAATTCTGCAATAGGTATGCTTTCAATGATGCATCATTGTGACAAAGCTAAACATGTTTCCAAATGCCTCGAGCTAGCCATACTTCTTGAAGTTAGTACTCATAAACCCGGGAATGTAAACTTTGTAGTCGGGTTTGAAGGTACAAGAGTTGAGCACTTTTTAGCTTCGGCAGTAGCAGCTGCTCCATCGTTTGAGGAGGCTGCAAAGCGAGGTTTAGCAGTCGGAAATGGTAAGCTTAAACTTGACAAAGTTGGTGTGGGACAATTAATCCGGGACTGTGTTGCTGACATTGATGCTTGGCAAAAGGGCGGAAACACCCTCATCGGAACAGTAATGCTCTTTATTCCCATGGCAGTAGCGGCTGGTATGACCCCTTTCAAAGATAACAAAGACTATGACGAACTTGACATTCAGCAATTAAAGAAAAACATCAAATTAGTTACCGAGGCAACTACTGCGAAGGATGCAATTGATGTGTATGAATCCATCGGTATTGCTAAACCCAGTGGATTAAATAATGCCCCGGATCTAGACGTAAGAGACGCTAAATCTAAGGAGCGTCTTCTTAAAGAAAATGTTACTTTATTTGAAGTCTTTAAAATTGCTTCCAGTTATGATGATGTATGCTCTGAATTCGTTAATAATTATCCGATAACTTTTGACATGGCTTTTCCTTACCTTATGGAGCAACTCTTAAGCAAGGGCATGACCACCGCGATTGTTAACACCTTTCTAAAAATTCTTGCAGAACATCCTGACACATTCATAGCCCGAAAAGTTGGGATTGAAAATGCACGCAAAATTTCTCGGGATGCAAAAAAAATCCTTACGGAAAACGGCGTCGCTACACCCAAAGGCAAAGAACTAACCATGTTGCTTGACAAAAAATTACGTGAATCTGGCAACAACTACAACCCCGGTACAACAGCCGACATAACAGCCGCAACAATAGCTCTATGTACTCTTAGCGGATACAGACCCTAACCATTTTGTATTATAATCTTTTTTTAGTCTTATTGTTCAAGATATTTTTTAGCTTTAAAATTAAATATTTCATTTGTGCTCTATTTTATGGAGGAATTTGTCTTGTCTGAGATGGTTTGGAAAAAAGCGGTAGTAACTTTATATCGTGAACGATATCCAAAAATGGAAACTGAACCCTTCGCCGTAATAAAAACCAAGGCAGTAACAATAAATGTTGATGAAAATGAACATGTATCTGGGAATCTTGAGGATTTTTTTGCTCTAATGGGTGATGTTGATTACATTTCAAGTCTGCAGGGGTCAACTGACAAATATGTGTTATGTTGGTTTGATGACGCGGAAGAAGACACTGCCAAAGATTTAAGGCGCCTAACAGGTGTAACTTTCCCAAAAAAGGTAAGCTACACTCTAACTGAAAGCGGCAAAAGAACCTATAACGCCAACTTTAAAGCAACACGCGCAAAACTAAAATAATATAAACAAAATAAGCCTCTTTATTTTTTATTTTAAATTTTATCTTCTACTCTGAAGCAAATTTAAGCGGCAACGAAACCGACCCGATTTTTTTCTGTACTTTTCAATTAGTCTATTCAAATGGTGCTTTTTTTAAAAGTTTATTGCCTTTTTGTTCTCCTTTACTTTTTTTGAAAAAGTTGTCAATTTTTACTGTTTAGCCCAGTAGGTAATTGTCTGTTCGTTTACAATTTTTTAACTTATAATATCTTGGATAAGATATTTTTTGCTTATATTAATGTTCAAATAAGTTTTATTTTATCTTATTTTGCATCGCATGTGGTGGCTTTTTGATGTTTGTTTTTTCTGATTTTTAAACCTAATTTTAAATACAACTCCTTGAATCTTAATTGGTATTGGTTGGAGGATTATGGTGACTCAAAAGTTGCCCGTAATGTTGATTACTGGTCGTTCTTTGGAACAAGGGGTAAACAACCAACGCGGGAAAGGATCAAAAGAATATTTTGAAACCGTAACTACATGTTTTATGGACCCACATGATATGGAAAAATTAGGGATAACCGATGGCACACACGTAACCGTAACATCAAGTGCAGGTTCCGTGGTTCTAAAAGCCGTCAAGTATCCAAAAGGGTCACTGCTTGGAAAAATGTACCTGCCTTATGGGCCATGGGCTAACGTAATTAATAGTGAGGACACAACAACTTTAGGTATGCCCACCTGTAAAGGCGTTATGATGGAAGTTGAGGCAACACCGGAAAAACCAATTTTAACATTATTAGAGTTATTCCAAATTCAATTCGGAAAGAAGGGAGTAGAATGCCACCAATAATTGTAAAACCTGTAACTTGTCCAGTATGCGGCTGCGTATGCGACGACATCGAATGCACCGTTGAAGACGGTAAAATAATTCGTGCAAAAAATGCCTGCGCAGTGTCTGCGATGAAATTTCTCAAATTTAATAGTGAACATCGCGTCAAAACACCTATGATGCGAAAAGATGGTGAACTTGTTTCCGTTACACTTGACGAGGCAATAAACAAAGCTGCTGAACTATTAGCAAACGCTAAATATCCAACACTTTACGGTTGGGGTTCAACGAACTGTGAAGCCCAACGTGTAGGTATTGCTCTAGCTGAGGAAATCGGCGGAATTCTCGACAATTGTGCTACTCAATGTCACGGTCCATCTGTTTATGGAATACAAGCCGCAGGCTTTCCAACAGCCACTTTGGGGCAGATTCGTCATCGTGCAGACCTAGTATTATACTGGGGTTGTGATCCAATGAACTCTCACCCACGACACCTACAAAGATATACAGTAGGTGCAGAAGGTCGATTTATTAAAGCAGACTGGAATGAGCGCATAGCAAGAACACGAGATCCAAATGCCAAAAAACAAACCTTAGCCGAAATAGCTCAAGAACTTAAACAAAATAAAATCCCTGAAGTACCTGGCATACCAACAGCCGAATCAAACATTCCAAAAACTGCTCGAAAAGTTATCAGCGTAGATGTTCGCAAGACTCGAACCTCAGAATTAGCTGACTACTTTATACAAATTGAACCTAACAAAGATTTTGAAGTATTCCAGGCCTTACGAATGATAGTTAACGATCAAGAATTAGATGTTGACAGTGTTGGAGGTATACCGGTAGAGGAATTACACGATCTGGCTGATGTTTTGGTAAGTTGTACTTACGGTATTTTGCACCACGGTCTAGGCTTAACAAGCAGCGCAGGTAAACATCACAACATAGATGCTGGAATTAATTTAGTCCGCGATTTAAACCTGAAAACCAAGTTTTCTGAAATGCCCCTTAGAGGTCACTTTAACATTACAGGTGCAACCAATGCTACTTCAACAGCATTTACAGGTTACCCAACAGGTGTAGACTTTGCATTAGGTTACCCCCGATCAAACCCTGGAGAAACCACAATTATTGATGCTTTACTACGCAAAGAAATAGACGTCAGCTTAGTGCTCGGTGCAGACCCTGTTTCTAACTTCCCACACCGCGCCGCAGAACATATGGTTAAAAATCCTCTAATCGTAATTGACCCTCACTTCAACGCTACTTCACAAATGGCTGACATACTTATCCCATCCGCATTCGTCGGCATGGAAGAAGGCGGAACTGCCTACAGAATGGATAATACACCTATACCACTAAAGAAAGTAGTAGACCCTCCACCAGGTATCAAAACTGACGAAGAAATACTGAAAATGATACTTGCTAAAGTAAAAGAAATTAAAGCTAAAAAATCAGGAGCTGCATAACCATGGAGTTGCTTATTAAAAACGGCTTTGTAGTTGATCCAATAAACGGCATTAACTGCCAAAAAATGGATATAGCCATTAAAGATGGCAAAATTGTTGAATCTGTCAACGAAACAACCGCAAAAATTGTTGACGCTTCCGGTATGACTGTTATGGCTGGAGGAGTCGATCTTCACAGTCACATTGCAGGTGCCGAAGTAAACGTAGCAAGAACCCTAAGACCTGAAGACCACTATAAAGACTTTGAACGTAAAACCGCAGTAACCCGATCAGGTGTAGGCCATACAGTACCTACAGTATTTACAACTGGCTACAGATATTCCAGAATGGGCTACACAACAGTCATGAACCCTTCGATGGCTTGTTTTAAAGCAAAACACGCCCATGAAGAAATGAATGACATGCCCGGCTTAGACAAAGGCACATACCCACTATTAGGTGATTGGTGGTTTACATTAGACGCATTCCAAAAAGGCAACATCGAAGAAGCTGCCCAATACGTTGCATGGATGATGGACGCAATTAAAGGGTACGCAATAAAAATTGTCAACCCCGGCGGTTTAGAAGCATGGGGGTATGGCAGAAACGTGCGTGATGTAGACGACGAAATTCCTGGATACGACTTAACTCCCCGCGACATCATACGAAATATGATAAAAGTTCACAAACTTCTCAACCTACCACATTCTATCCACTTACACACTAACAAATTGGGCCAACCAGGAAACTACGTTAACACCTTAGAAACAATGAAAGCCATGGAAGACTTAGCAACTGGAAATAAACCTGTTGCCCACATAACACACATTCACTACAGCGGTCTTAAAGGCGATAGCTGGATGAACGTAACAGGCGCATCCGAAGAAATCTCACACTACATGAACAACCACAACCACATGACTTTAGACATGGGTCAAGTTATATTCTCAGACGCCACAACCATGACTGCAGACGGACCATTCCAACTAACTCTATCTCAACTGAACGGCAAAAAATGGGTTAACAGCGACATTGAAGCCGAAACAGGCGGCGGCGTAGTGCCTTTCAAATACAAAAAGAGCAACTACGTCAACGCAATTCAATGGGCAAACGGTCTAGAAACTGCGCTTCTGATTAAAGATCCATGGAAAATTTTCATGACAACTGATCATCCAAACGGTGGGCCATTCACCGCATATCCCAAAGTTCTTGCTTGGCTCTACAGCAAGAAAGCCCGTGACGCAACCCAAAAGAAATGCAACAATAAAGCCAAGAAAAAGAGCATATTAGCTTCAATCGAACGTGAATTAAGTCTTTACGAAATAGCCATCATGACCCGTGCAGGACCAGCCAAAGCATTAGACCTGCACAACAAAGGTCACCTAGGTGTTGGTGCCGATGCAGACGTTGCGATATTTAATATTAATCCCGAAAAAATCGATATAGCAAAGAAATACAGGACTGCCCGCAGAGCATTCGCACATGCTAGCTATACAATCAAAGCTGGAGAAATCATAGTTAAAGATGGCGAAGTTGTCCAACATGTTGACGGAAAAACGATTTGGGCAGATATAACCATGAAGAATCCAGTGAATACAGACGACGAAGGGTTCCGCCAGAAATTTAAAGACTGCTATTCCGTTGAATATGAAAACTACCCCATTGACGTAACATACCTCAAAAATCCAAGCCCAATAAAAATAGAGGCAAAGATGTGATAAAAATGACCGTAATATTAACTCCTCTAAAACAATTCACTTTTCCAATAATTGCAGAATGCATAACCCCCCAAGATTTTCAAGGTAAAAAACTTGAAGAAATAGCAGTACTGCCTGTTTACGAAGGCAATCAAGAAAAGACCCTCTGCGACTTATTTAAAATAGAACAAAACGAAGCACCATTACCTACCATAGTCATTAACGGTGACGCATCCAAAGTTAGACGCATCGGCAAAAAAATGAAAGAAGGCGAAATAGTAATCAACGGCGGCGCAGGCATGCACCTTGGCATGGAAATGAAAGGCGGCAAAATAACAGTTAAAGGCGATGCCTTAGGTTGGACAGGTGCAGAAATGAAAGGTGGAACAATCGAAATTTTCGGCAACGGCGGAGACTACCTAGCTTCACCATTCCGTGCCGCTGACGTAGGAATGAAAGGCGGACTAATAATCGTACATGGTGATGTTGGCCACGACGTAGCAGCAGGCATAAGAGGTGGTATATTAAAAATCGAAGGCAGTGCAGGTAACTTCTTAGGATTCCATATGAGCGACGGCGCCATTTACGTTGGAAAAAACATCGGCGGACGAGCAGGCGCCTACATGACAGGTGGCAAAATAATCGTCGGAGGAACCGTTGACTGTATTCTCCCAACTTTCTCAATCGATAGTGTTAAACCAAAAGTCAAAGTGGACGACACCCAACAAGCCCAAGGTCCATTCTATGTATTCATAGGTGACCTAACCGAAAAGAAACGTGGAAAAATCTTTGTAAACAAAGCCGCCAATCCCCAACTAAGCACATATGAAAGATACCTCTAAGGTGAAAAAAATGGACGTTAAAACAATAAGTGTAAACAAATTAGCTTGGAAACTTGCAGAAAATATGATCGACAACCAAGAATACTACGGCGTAAAAGTCTGCAAAACCACAGCGGGCGCAACCGTAATAGACGCAGGTATAAACGCCCCCGGTGGATATCAAGCAGGCTTAGCTCTAACCGAGATATGCATGGGCGGTGCAGGACAAGCAAAAATTGACTTCAAACGCTACGGCGACTATGAAGTTCCATCCGTTATAATCACTACCGACTTTCCCGCAGTTGCGGCTTTAGGCTCTCAATTTGCAGGCTGGAGAATCAAAGACGGCGAAAACATCGCCATATGCTCTGGACCAGCACGAGCTTTAGCACTAAAACCTAAAGACCTCTATGCGGAACTAAACTTCAAAGATGTCTCCGACAAAGCAGTTGTAGTTATAGAAAGCAACGTAATGCCCTCTGATGTAGTGGTCGACAAAGTCGCTACTAGTTGCAACGTCAAACCAGAAAACATCACGATGCTAGTTGCTCCAACCGCATCCGTCGCAGGTCTCGTCCAAGTTGTAGGCAGAATAGTCGAAACAGGTATTCACAAACTTCATAACTGCGGTCTTGACCCCAAAGAAATTCTCTACGCATCAGGCTACGCACCACTGCCCGCATTATGCGCAGACTTTGATATAGCCATGGCACGCACAAATGACGTACTACTCTACGGCGGAGTTGTTCACTACATAGTAGACTACGAAGACGAGATAAAACTACAATCGATACTAACTCAAGCACCATCAAGCGCAGCAAGCAGCTACGGCAAACCGTTCCTGCAGATCTTCCGCGAAGCCGACAAAGACTTCTACAAGATCGATACCAAACTCTTCGCGCCAGCATTGCTTATGATAAACAACAAGAAAACAGGAAAAACCCTCAAGGCAGGCAAAATCAACCCGGAAGTCCTAGCGGAATCACTAGGATTCTAAATCTTTTTTCTTATTTTCAACTAATAATCTGATATAGAATTTCACTTTGTGTTGTAATTTTCTTTAATAAAACTAAATTAAAAAAAAGTTGATTTAATTATTTTAGTCTAACCTTAGGTTTGTAATCTTACGGACAGCTGCAATTATTGTGTATGCAATAGGTATTGTGTAAAGCACAACGGTTCCATTGAAAAGGGCTAGCAGAGGCAATATGCTGACGATATATGGTTCAGCGGCGTTAAATCCGAATGGGGGCTCTAAACCCAGCGTAACATAGTTAACTACTGACATAGTGATTATCCTAAAGACTATTCCAATAGCTGTCGCAATTGTGGCAACAAGCGGAGCCTTTCCAGTTTTTAATAATCCTGATTTGCTAAATTTTTGAGCTATGTATACTCCTAAGAGCATTGCTGATAAAGCTGCGAGATTATAGAATGGCCCCATTAGTAATGGTCCTGGGAAAAATGCTAGAAGCATCAATGCATTAAGTAACATTACAGCGCCGCCAGATTTTGGTCCTAAGAGTATGAAAGCTATAGCAATAGGTATCTCCCATAAACCATAAATCAGAAATGGTAGATAGGGCGCTGGTACTCCTACTCCCGAAATAGCTGGGTTTAAAGCAACAGTCACCGCTGCAAAAATAATGGTTAGCGTTAGCTTTTTGGTGTTCATAATAGTCGTTTATCTGAATCTTAATTATTTAAGAGTAGCTACCCAAAAAAGTTAACGATTGTGGCAACGGTTCTGGAGGGTTATATTTAAGGCAAAAAATTTTTGGGAAGTTGATAAATATGTGTTTTCTGTATTTCTCTTTAAAGTGAAGTTTATTGTCAGAACCAGTAAAATTCTCTGCTAGTGAATTACGTGATTGGCTCCAAAAAGAAACTGGAGCCGTTCTCTTTCCTGTTCAGGCGCAGGCACAGAAACGTCTTGAAGAAACCCGTGTTGCTTTACAGAATTTCACTGAAGCTAGCAAGATGCTTGTAGATAATAGCCAAAAAGAAATTGAAAAGCGAAACATGAAAATTTACAATCGAGCACGTGCCTTAAACAAACTAGCTAACATGTTCATAGAACGCTTAAAGAAACTCGAGGTTCCAAGTCAAGTTTCATATGATAACCTGAGTGTTTTTGCTAGTGAAGCCCAAAAAATAATGGTTGTCACAGACCTCGATGTCAGGAATTGGTTTCGCCATATTAGTCCCTTCTTTATTATGGATCGCCGAAAATTTCAACCCATATTTGAAAAAACTAAACTCATAGTAAATAATCTAAACGATTTTGTAACTAAAGAATATATAAAAACCAAAACTCAAGAAAAGACATTCCAACTGCTCAACGAATTAGACAATTTTCAGAACCAATTATCCGAAGTTGAAAACCAAAAAACCACCCTAAAAAATGAACGGTTAACAATTGAAAGTGAAATCTCAGAGATTGAGCAGCAAACAATAACACTCAAAAGCAGTTCAGCGATCGATCAACTTAATCAGTTAGAAATTGAGCAGGAAAAACTTAACAACGAGTTAAAGAATGACCTGCGTCACTTGCAGAAACCCTTCATAAAAATGCAGGCTTTAGCAACTTCAGGCGGAGGCGCCGGCATAACCCCAGACGAATTACGCAAATTAACTCAGTACTTAGAGAATCCCTTTGAAGCAATAATAACTGAGACAAATGATACTCAAATACTAAAAGAAATTATGCAAAAACTCTCCGATTTACTTAATCAAGACAAATTAAAACTCAAACCTGATAAGCAGCGCAAAGCTGAACAAGCAGTTGCTGATATTCTCAAACGGGATAGTTTGGCAGGATATCATGCTATATGTCTCCAAGTGGCAGAAAGTACGAGACAACTTTTAGCGTCTTCTGAACTCGCGAACGCAAAGCAAAATCTCTCCCAGCTTGAACAAGACATAGAGAAATTAAAAGCTCGTCAAACCAGCCTTCAAATCGATGAAGCCCAAAAGACAACTCTGATTAATGAAATATTAGATAAACAACAGAATATCAAAAAAACAATTGAAATGAACATTCAAAGCTTTTTAGGTAAACAAATCCAAATTGCATAAATTCTACAGGATTCCTATGAACGAATTATCCTTAATCCTAAAACAGGTAAAAAACGTCAAAGCGGATAATTTTATTGAATTAGTAGAAAGCGTTACCGATCAGATGTCTAACGAAGAAGGGCGAATGGGTAATATAACTATAACTGGTAGACTCGCAAAACTTGCTCCCAGCGGAGAAGCTCTGGTTATTGGGGATTTGCATGGTGATTTAGAAAGCTTAACTACCATAATAGAGAAAAGCAATTTCATAAATAAAATGAACGCAACCAAAGATGCAATAATGATTTTTCTAGGCGATTATGGTGACCGTGGGCCAAGTCAAACTGAATTATATTTTACTGTACTAAGTCTTAAAGCCCAATTTCCTGAACAAGTAGTGTTATTGCGAGGAAACCACGAAGGTCCAATTGATTTGATGGCATCTCCCCATGATTTACCTCATCAACTTCACACTAAACTCAAAGACAAAGGTATCCTTGCCTACGCAAAGCTCGTAAAATTGTTTGCTTGCCTCTATAACGCGGTTTACGTTGAAGGTCGTTACCTAATGGTCCATGGCGGTTTATCCCCCTCTATTTGTAATCTTCCAGACTTAGCTATGGCCGATCAGGTCCATCCTGAAAAATCTTTTCTAAAAGAGCTACTCTGGAATGATCCTGACGACATGGTCGATGGTTTTTATCCATCCCCAAGAGGTGCTGGCTTTTTATTCGGCAGGACAGTTACTGAGGATATCCTTAGACGATTAGACGCGAAAATCCTCATCAGAGGCCACGAAGCAGCACCCGAGGGTTATAAAATAAATCACCTAGGAAAAGTCTTAACCCTATTTTCCCGAAAAGGTCCACCCTACACCAATACAACCGCAGCCTACCTAAACATGCCCCTTAACGAAAAATTCGAAAACGCAAATCAACTTCTTACTTATATTCACAAATTTTAGAGTCAATTTTTAAGTAAACTTTAAAGGGATAGTTCAGTAGCATCATTGGCAGACGATTGACTAGAAGGGTCATGTTTGAAAATCGCAATTGCAACTCGTAATATGGAGGCTTGGAGCAGCACTCAAGTAAGAGACGCTCTAACTAGACATAATATTCCCTATGTTTGTTTTACCTTTCCTAAACTTATTGCACAAATTGGGCATAAACCCTACTTTAGGGTAAAAGATGTTAACCTGCAAGAGGTAAATCTGCTTGAGGACGTCGACGCTCTTATTATTCGTCCTATTGGCCGCGGGAGCTTAGAAGAACTTGTCTTCCGTATGGATATGCTCTACAAGCTTGAACGTGAAGGTTTCTACATAATAAATCCTGCAGAAGCAATTGAGCATTGTGTCGATAAATACGATATACTCTCTTTACTTGAAGACAAAGGGGTTCCTGTTCCCCGTACTTTTGTTACTGAAAGTGCTAACGAAGCTGTTAAAGCATTCACTGAGCTAGGAGGTAATGTAGTTGTTAAACCTCTATTTGGCAGTCGCGGCATAGGTGCAACACGTGTAACCGATCCTGAAATTGCCTTAACCGTCTTTAAAGCAATAACTTTCCAGCATGGCGTACTTTACCTGCAAGAATACGTTGACCACGGCACCTCAGACATACGTGCGTTTGTAGTCGGTGACCAAGTTATAGCAGCCATGCGTCGTGTTGCAACAGGCTGGAAAACCAACTACAGTCAAGGCGCAAGACCTGTTCCCACAGAACTTAGCAAAGAATTCGAAGAACTCGCCATAAAAGCCTCTCAAGCAGTCGGATGCAAAATCTCTGGCGTAGACATTCTAGAAGGCCCAGATGGACCAAAAATATGCGACGTTAACAGTCAACCTGGCTGGAAAGGCTTGCAGGTAGTCACAAGAGTCAATGTAGCTGAAGAAATCGTAAAATTCATGCTCTCTGAATTGAAAAAATAGAGGTGAAATTGTGGTTCGTCAAGTAGATATAATTAAACTTGACTTATCCACCGGCAAAGCCCAAATCGAAAGGGAATATGTAGCCAAAGAATCATCTCTCAATATTTTTATAAACAAAACCTGCTGGGCTACAATTCTTTGCTCGCCTTCGAATCTCAAAGAACTCTCAATAGGTCACTTACTCACAGAAGGTGTGTTAAAATCGATTGAAGAAATCAAAGAATTTACCCTAAAAGAGTCAGAAAATTCTTGCTATATTCAACTTAAAAGAGATATAGATTCTAAGGAGCGTATTCGACTTTCTAGTTTTCACGCTCGCATCATCTGCTCTGCCGATAGCAGTTCTGTTCCTTACCCGCATGAGCGAAAACCCGCCAAAGTTACATCCAACCTAACTGTTAAAGCTCAAATTATATTCGATGCTGTCACACAATTAAACTCCAAAGCTGCTCTGTATAAAAAAACTGGTGCTGTTCATGTAGCAGCTATTTGCAAATCTGACGGGTCAATTTTAGCTATGGCTGAAGATATTGGTAGACACAACACAGTCGACAAAGTCATCGGGATTGGCGCTCTGAAAAAAATCGATTTTGCCGAATGTTTCTTAGCGTTCAGTGGGCGACTTCCAAGCGATGTAGTATTCAAGGCTGCTGAGGTTGGATTGCCTATAATAGCCTCTTTCGGGGCAGCTTTGGATTCCGGAATAACATTAGCTAAACAAACCAACTTAACTCTAATTGGGTTCATCCGGGAGAAACGTATGAATATTTATTCAAAACCTGAAAGGATAATTGTATAATATCTTCTATTACAAAAATAAAGAAGTTGTTTGTATTATTTTACATGTAGATGTTGAGTATCTTTGCCTTTTGTATTGTGTAAATTAGGATTGCGCAGACTATAACGGTCGGTATGAGGTAAGTCGCGTTATATATTGATGAGTATAATAGCGGATTCATCCCTTCCGGAGCATAATCAGCAAAGTAGACTGCGCCGGAAACCGTGTGGCAGATAAAGCGGCCTATACCTCCTATAATGACCCCTATGATGGGGTATTTTCGGAAAAAGCCTGCGAGTCCTAATGATGCAAAGGGCAGTGGATAATCCAATAAAAGTTGTATCGGATGCACTATGAAAGGATCCATGAGATCTACCATTCCAAATAAGGCGCCGCCGAATATGCCTATCTTCCAGCCTCTTCGAAGTGATAGCCAAAGGATAGGCACCATTCCAAGATTGATGGAACCTCCTTGGGGCAAACGGAAGAAGCTATGGCTTATAAGACTTAACGCTGCCGCCAAAGCTACAAAGATTATTATTTCAGCAAGAATTTTTGTTGAAAATCTGGGTTTATGATTCTGGTTTAACTTGTTTGGATTTTTAGGTTTTAAAGTTATGTTCACTTTATTTTCCCTCCGCCAGTATTATCTGGTTCAGGTTCTTTGGGTCGACAGTAGTTAACTGTCCTCTCAGCCGGGTCATTTCCCAGCTCCCCTTGGTTACCTTGAGGGGATAATGTTTTTAGGTCATATTTTAGTCTTGCTAAAGTCAATACTAATTACAGGATGAGAAATCATGCAGCCTCTCCCGAAAGAGTACAATTTCACTGAGATTGAGCATAAATGGCAAAGTAAATGGGAAGAAATGGGTATCCACCAATATGACTGGACAGATAATTCACGCCCACGTTTTAGCATTGATACTCCCCCTCCGTATCCATCAGGCGAGCTTCACATGGGTAATGTTTTGAACTGGACCTATTTTGATATGGTCGCCCGCTACAAACGTATGTGTGGCTACAATGTGCTTTTTCCTCAAGGTTGGGACTGCCATGGCTTAGGGATTGAAATTCAAGTTGAAAAAGCCCGCAACATACGTAAACGCGACGTACCTCCTGATCAGTTCCGTACCTGGTGTTGTGAACTTGTTGCAAAATACATTGCCATGATGAAGGAGGGCATCTTGAAACTGGGTTGCAGTATAGACTGGTCTACTGAGTATCGTACTATGGATGCTGATTATTGGCGTCGCACTCAACTCAGCTTTATTCTTCTGCATAAGAAAGGTTACATGTACCAAGGTACTCACCCTGTTAACTGGTGTCCACGCGATGAAACCGCTATAGCGGATGCAGAAGTTGACTACATAAAACGTGAAGGCACTTTGCATTATATCCGCTTCCCGCTTGAAGGGACAAACGAACATCTGCTAATAGCCACGTCTCGCCCTGAATTCATACCGGCGTGTGTAGCTGTTGAAGTTAATCCTTCAGATGAACGATTTAACAAATTCATCGGCAAAAAAATCGTTGTGCCCCTTGTGAATCGTACTGTTGAGGTTATCGGTGAGGAATCAGTTGATCCTAATTTTGGAACTGGAGTGGTCCAAATTTGCACTTACGGCGATAAAGAAGACGTTAAGACTGTTAAGAAACACAGACTCCCCGTTATTCGTCTTCTCACTGAAAATGGTAGAATCAGTGAAGCTGGAGGTAAATATTCCGGCTTATATTTGAATCAAGCTCGAGCTAAAATAGTTGAGGACCTTGCCGCGGAGGGTTCATTGGAGAAAACTGAAAAACTACTGCAGGAAGTGGGCGTTTGTGAGCGATGTAAAACTCATGTGGAGATTCTTGAGCAGAAACAATGGTTCATGAAGACCATGTCGTTAACGGAGGCTGTGGAAAAGAATGCTAACGAAGTGGTTTGGTATCCTGATTATATGAAAAATCGTCTGATTGATTGGGCGAAATCTTTGGATTGGGACTGGGTTATAAGTCGACAGCGTCTATTTGCTACGCCTATTCCGGTTTGGTACTGCAAGGACTGTGGCGAGCTAATATTGGCAGATGCTGAGTGGGTACCGATTGACCCTAAGCTTGAAGGTCCACGTATTGAGAGATGTCCTAAATGCGGTGGTAAGGAATTCTCCGGGGAACGTGATGTTTTTGACACCTGGATGGATTCTTCTATTACATGCGCTGTGCATGCTGGTTGGCCGGATCGTAAAGATTGGACTAACCTTTATCCTGCAAATGTTCATCCCTCAGGAACCGACATCATCCGAACCTGGGCATATTATCTCATGGTTCGCCACTTAGCTCTCTTTGACGAGAAACCCTACATTAGTGTACTTATCAATGGGATGGTCTTAGGTCAAGATGGTAGGAAAATGAGTAAATCGCTCAAAAATTATGCCGCTGCACCCGAAGCGCTTGATAAGTATGGTGCTGACGCTATTCGCCAATGGGCTGCAGGCGGAGGCGCAACAGGGTCTGACATACCCTACCGTGTGCAGGATGTAGAATATGGCAGACGTTTCTTGGTTAAAATGTGGAATGTAGCTGGCTTTGCTATCAAACTCTTATCCGATTACAGTCCTCTAACTGATGGTTCGCCCCTTGAACTACAACCCCTTGATAAGTGGATACTTAGTAAAGCAGAGAAGACCACTAAGACGGTTACAGAGGCTATGGAGAAATGTCAATGGAACATAGCTGTTGAGGAAATTCGTAATTTTACTTGGCATATTTTCTGTGATTGTTATATTGAAGCAGTAAAAGATCGTCTTTACCGTTCAGATGTTTATGGCCAAACTAAAAAGGTTGCCGCTCAGTACACTCTTCATGAGGTTCTATTTCGCATCTTACAGATGATGGGGCCTGTCGTTCCTCACTTAACTGAAGAACTTTATCAAGCTATATACGCAGAAACTAAAACCTACAAGAGCATACAGGTGTCTCCCTGGCCTAAGTACAATCCTGAAATAGTTGATGAAATCTCAGAGAAAAACGGTGACTTAATAATGGCGGTTATCGGTGAAGTTCGCAGAGAAAAAGCTGAAAAGAAGCTTGCTCTTAACTCACCTGTAAAGAAACTAGTAATATATTCAGGTGAACAAGTAACTGCTGATGTACTTGATGCAGGAAGAATCGATATCTCGGGAACCTGCAAAATAGTTGACCTTGAGATTCGCGTTGATAAAGGCAACGGCAGAGAGCTCACGCAGTTTCCAACTGTACATCTAGCCGCTGAATATTAGGAAGGCAACAAGATGGTAAAATCTGACAAAAAAAGGGCAACCAAGGTTGGGTTAATCGGTTGCGGCGCAATAGGTACTGTTCTGGCAGAAGCAATCGAACGAAAAATTATAGTTTGCGATGAATTGATAGTTTATGATTTTGATACGGCGCGAGCTAATCAATTAAAAAGTTTGCTCAACTTTTCCACAACAATAGTCTATGGCGTTGATGAAATGATTAGTCTACGCCCTGACATTATTGTTGAAGCTGCTTCTCAGCAAGCAGCCAAAGATTATGTGCCAAAAATTGTTGCTGCTGGCATCCAATTAATAGTTATGAGTACGGGGGCTCTTTTAGACTTAGACGTAGACATGAGCAAGGTGCACATACCTGCAGGCGCAATAGGAGGATTAGACGCTATTGCCAGCGCTGCCTTAACTGGAGACGCAGATGTCACTTTAACTTCACGCAAGATTCCCAAAGCATTCGACATAGAAACCAAAGTTCCTAAAGTTATGTATACAGGCGATGCTGAAGATGCTGCGCGCAAATTTCCCCGCGAAATGAATGTTGCCGCAACTTTAGCTATTACCGTTAAACCCTGCAAAGTACATGTTCAAGTTATAGCTGATCCGAACGTTGTCAGGACCACCCACGAAATCACTGTCAAATGGAAATTCGGTGATATGTTCTTACGCTTTTCTAACCAACCCCATCCGGATAATCCTAAAACCAGCGCGCTCGCGGCATGGGCTGCTATCCGATTATTAAAAACTATGCTTCAATAACCTTCTTTATAATCCAAAATCATCATCAATAATTCTATTTACGCTTTGAGCCGCTAAAAAAATTTCACTCTTTAATTATATAAAGAGCGCAACAATTACGCTTTTTTGTATGTCCTATTTCTATTTTTAAGAATGCAAACGCGGTTCTTAATACTTACCGATATATGTGCATGTTAACAAATGTTAATTCTTATTCCCCCTACACTTCTGCTTGGTGCCTAAAAGTGATTACGTGGAAAAGTTCCTTTAACAGATTAAATGAAGAATATGGGATAGCTAAGAAGAAGAAGCAAGCCCTTGACAACTTGTACGAAAAAGGTCGCATATCGCAATCAACACACGATTCATTCAACACTGAAATCGACGCTGCTATACTCGAAATTGAAAGACAACAACACGAACTTGTTCAAAAAATGCAAGCAAAAACAGAAGAATTACATAGCCACATAAAAACCCTAGAAATCCTTCTAGCAAACTACGAAATCCAATATGTCGCAGGCGAAATTGATGACAACACCTATCAACTTGAAATAAACCTTCTCGGAAATGGTTTAGAAGCAGCTAAAAACGAACTTTCAACCGTTCAAGATGCAGTAAACCAACTCTGCGGGCCTTCAATACCCGCGGAAGTTACTGCCCCAATTAACTCCCAACCTATTGAAACTACACCTGAAACAATATCTCCTACCCCCGAACCTATTTTTGAAGAAAAAATATCGCCACTTATTGAAGAATCACCAACTATTGATCAAACAGTTGCAGTTGTCGAAGCAGCTGAGGCTCCTGTTGAGTCAGCTGCAGTTATTGAGGAAGCTAGTGTTGAGCAGCCA
>CAZWRU010000023.1:21549-31032 GCA_964636425.1 uncultured Candidatus Bathyarchaeia archaeon | reverse complement strand
TTGGAGAGAAAACCGGGCTGAGAGAGTTCTGGTGGTTAAACTCCTAAAGTGGTAGCAACAAGGAGTTCTTCATTTTCTCTCCTGAAGATTCGCACACCAGAACTCCAGCAAACCCTCTTTATTCCACGAAGTTGTAGAATAAAAATTTTTACAATAATCTTAAGGGTAACAATTTATCTTACACGTTATACTGCTGTAATTAACAGATTTCCCAGATTGCTATTTTATTTCTACTATAATATTATTCCCAATTATGCTATTGTAAACATGTAATCTACTGCTTCTGTCAGTATGAGTCCTGAAGCCTTAAATAATTTCTATAATGTCTCTTCCTTGGAGACAACAGATGAGTGGCGAAGCATCATCCATACACATTTTTAATACTCTAACCCGCCAAAAAGAATGCTTTACTCCTATTGAACCTGGAAGGATTCGTTTGTATACCTGTGGGCCAACAGTCTATGACTACGCGCATATCGGCAACTTCCGAGCTTTTATCTTCGAGGACCTGCTTAAACGATGGTTTGAATATCGAGGCTTTAAAGTTACCCATGTTATGAATCTAACTGATGTGGATGATAAAACCATAAAAGGCAGCCAGAAACAAGGCAAACCATTACGCGTATACACAGACTTCTACGCGAATGCGTTTTTTGAAGATATACAGACTCTCAATATATCTCCCGCATCTGTTTATCCTCGTGCAACCGATCACATTCCGGAAATGGTCAAAATAATCAAATCTCTCATGAAAAATGGTTATGCATACAAAGGTGAAGATGGTAGCATTTATTTTGCTATTAACAAATTCCCAAATTACGGCAAACTGAGTCATATTAAGAAAGCCGAACTCAAGATAGGTGCTCGCGTAAAACAAGATGAATATGCAAAAGAAGAAGCGCAAGATTTCGCTCTCTGGAAAGCTTACTCGTTTGAAGATGGTGATGTCTACTGGGAAACCGAGCTTGGAAAAGGTAGACCTGGTTGGCACATTGAATGCAGTGCCATGAGCATGAAGTATCTGGGAGAAACATTTGACATTCACTGTGGCGGCGTAGATAATATGTTTCCTCATCACGAAAACGAGATAGCCCAAAGTGAAGCCACTACTGGAAAACCCTTTGTCCATTATTGGATGCATAATGAGCACTTACAAGTAGAAGGTAAAAAGATGGCCAAACGTCTGGGAAACTTTTACACCTTACGCGATTTACTCCAAAAAGGATGTGACCCTTTAGCCATCCGATATCTTCTATTGTCAACGAATTACCGCCAACAATTTAACTTCACATTTGAAGGACTGGATGCCGCAAAAGGTGCTATCGAACGTTTAACTAATCTTATTCGAAGACTGCAGGATGCGGATGGAAAAAGTAGCTCAGAAAAAGTCGATTTATTAATTAAAGATGTTACAAAAAGCTTTGGTGAAGCTATGGATGATGATCTAAACGTCAGTATAGCTTTAGCCTCTTTGTTTGATTTCGTTAGAGAAGTTAACAATATGCTTGATAGCAACTCTATAAGTAAGACTGATGCACAAAAAATTCAGAATTTGATAGCGGATTTTGATAAAGTTCTTGCTATTCTTCCCAAAAGAGAAAACGATACACTGCCCCTTGAAGCTCAAGAACTTATAAAGAAGCGCGAAGAAGCCCGTAAATCTAAAGATTGGAAAGCAGCTGATCTATATAGGCAGCAACTCAGAACTCTAGGTATATTACTTGAGGATACCGCACAAGGTGTGAGATGGAAGCGAGAAAAAAATTAACCGATATCGCTTTTGCCTTTGAGGTTCCATTCTTTTTTAGAATATTTTTCTTTATAAAGTCTTAAGGCAATTGATTTCTCTTTCGCGGTCAATTCGGTTTCAAGGCTTTGCACGTTCTCGACTACTTGTATGTTTAAAGCTACTTGAAAACCATGTGCAATAGCATTGATTACCGTTTCAGGTGAAATATAATGACCCAATTCATTGTGTAGGCTTGTTATTTTGTGTTTTACTCTTTTTACTATTTCTATACGGTCGTCTGTCCAAGGAACCTTAAGATAGGTAAACATTTTCGGCAGATCTACATCTAATAATAAAGTGCCATGTTGAAGGACAATACCTTTTTTATTTGCTTGTGCACTGCCTGAAATCTTTTTGCCTCCTATAGTTAGATTTGGGCAGTTCTTCATATCGCCTGAGCTATAATCCGTGATTAGCCCTATTACCCGTAATGCTTCACTTATGGCCGAATAAATTCGTGAATAAACTTCTGTAACATCCTTAGTCCCCATATCCTTAGTGTTTGCGATAACGCTATATGTAATCTCGCTTTTGGCGTCATGATAGACGCACCCTCCTCCACTTATTCTTCTAACAACGTCTACGCCAGATTCTCTGCATTCGTTTAAATTTACTTCATTTTCTATATTCTGGAAACGACCAATAGAAACCGCCGAGGGAGTCCATCTATAAAACCGTAAAGTATCGGGGACTTCCTCTGAAATCCGGGATCGCAAGATTGCTTCGTCAATCGCCATATTCATGAATGCATCATGTGATTCAAGTTTTAATAAGCGCCACGTTTTCATGTTTTCTTGTCCACTACTTTAATGCTCCTTGAGTATTCTCGCCATAATATATAGATTGAATTGATTCTAAAATTTAAGCTGAAAATCCTTAGCTTTTTGCCATATTCTACATTATTTGCTCTTTCTATCCTCCTCAAATTATGAAATTTTATATAATTGTACGTGAAGTATTCCATTGTGTTCGCGAATTTATTGGACTGTGCAGTTAAATGAGGAAGACTATATTTAAGAAACTTGAAGCTCAAGGGTTAATCGCTAATTATAACCGTCTTCGGAAAAACTTGCCCCCAAAATTGCCTGATAGAGTCTTTATTGTGGACGAAAGTTTTCGTGAAGGAATCAGAGCTCCAACCGTATTTTTAACTTACGTTGAAAAAGTAAAGCTCGCTAAAATGATGGATGAGACTGGATTAGCAGCGATAAACATCGGTTTTCCAGGTCTATCTGAAGATGAAAAGCGTAATGTCAAGCGTATAGTAAATGAAACTTTTCAGAACTCCAAATTAACAGCTTCATCGGCAGCAACAAAGGTTAGTGTAGATGCATGCATAGAAGTTGGACTGAAGGAAATAAACATCGAAACTCCCTTCAATGGACTAAATCTGCAATATAGGCTTAAATGTACCAAAGAGGAACACCTGAAAAGAGTAGTCGAGAGTGTCGACTATGCGAAAAAGCACGGATTAACCGTTAATTTTGTCCTTTCAGATACCACTCGAACTCCCTTGGAAGACATACTGACTATTTTTGAAGCCACAGCCGCCGCAGGGGCAAATAGGTTAGTGGTTGCTGATACCGTCGGGTTCATCAGGCCTTTAGCTATGCGTTATCTGATGAGTCATATACGTGATGGTTTATCAGCTTCAGTTAGACAAAAGGTACCTCTTTCAGTTCACTGTCACAATGACTTCGGTTTAGCTACAGCCAATACCTTAGCTGCGGTAGAAGAAGGTGCGTCGTATCTATATACAAGTCTGCTTGGCTTTGGAGAACGTGCGGGTTTAGCACCATTTGAAGAAGTTGTGACTACACTTGAACTTCTTTATAACATTGATACTGGAGTAGACCTCGAACGTGTTTATCGATTAGCACAACTCGCAGAGAAATCTTTTGCGCTACCTATCCAATTCCATAAGCCTATTGTCGGTGACACTACCTTTTCGCATGAAGTTGATGAGCATGTTGAAGGAATGCTTGCCCATCCGTTAATGTTTGAACCTTTCCCACCTGAAATTGTTGGGCGTGAGCCATCACTTTTTGTAGGAAGGAATACTGGACAGACTTTGCTCCAAAGTATTCTTGAGAAAGCAAGCATTAGAGCTTCTGCGCGTCAAATGGATGAAATACTTAGACACATAAAAGGTCCACAGGAGAGCCTTGACAAGGGTGAAGCACAAATGACTTTCTATCAAGTTAAGAAACTTTTACGCGATCTCCAAAAAGGATTAAATATGCATGAATTTTGGCGAGTAGTTGAGCAGGTCACAAGACAAAAACCCAAATTACCCCAACCTGGGAAAAGCACATCAAAATCCATTACTCCTGTTACAACCTAATTTTCTTTTTATCTTCAATTTTTTATTATTAATTTTATTCGAGTTGTCTTTTTATTTCGTTTATTTCTTCAGCGAACAATATTCGAGGGTAATTGTATATTGGACCGCTTGCTCTCTCGTTATAGAATGGCCGATTGCAATCTGGACAACCCGAAGTTAGAAAGGGGTGTCCAGTTTGTACCAGCAGTATTAATTTTTCTTTGTCCAAACCAAAATCATGTATCCTGCCGTTATCGTTAAAATGCATTTTTGACGCATCTGATAGCAGGTGCATGATTAAGTATCTTGCGAGTTGCACGCGTCTATAGCTTTCGATTTTGGGTTGAGGCTTGGATGAAAGTAGAGTGCCCGAAACTGGTGTAAACGCGAACAAAGCAGTTGAAACACCCATTTTTTTGCATTCCTGAATGAATTCGCAGGCTTCTTTCTCAGTTTCTCCTAACCCTACAATTAGATGTACGCTTACGTTTTCTGCCCCAAAAACAATACTCGCTTCTTTTAGTTGTCTAATTTGATTTGCCCAACAGTAGGGTCCACCTGCTTCCTTACCTTTAACGTTTTCAAATATCTTTTTGGTTGCAGCATCGACACCTATCCCGATTCTTTCCGCTCCTGCCCGCTTTAGGCAATTTATATTCTTGATATTTATTGGTTGGCAAGAAACGGAAATTGGTATTTCGGTTTGTTGCTTTAATTTTCTAATTAAGGCTGAAAGATCGTCAAAAACTGAGGGGTAGTTTAAGGCTTGAAAACAGATACGCTTTATTTTTTTTGAATACGCAGTATTAGCGATTTGTTCAATAACTGTTTGTGTAGAAAATACGGGCCATGAGACTCTGGATAGTAATTCTGATTTACTCTGGCTTTCTCTAGCTTGTGGGCAAAACCTGCAGTTAGCTATGCATCTATCTTTTGTGTAGGTCATTAAGTATGCTGTTGATGGATCCGCGTCAAGTTTGCCTTTTAGCAGTCCCAATGTTATAGCAGAACCTATAGACGCCCTGATTTGAGTAGGATATTCCATTTTAGACACTTATGCCTTATCAGGTGTTTCTAAAAAATTCTCGCCCTATAAGCAAATGAAAACCATGGCTATTTAGGTCGATTCGTCTGCTAATTAAGAGCTATTCTTGCAAAAAATGTTTTCTAATATGAATTCGTATTCTTTTTTGGTCTTTTTACTTATTGAACCAGCGTGGTATTGGATTACAAAAAAAGAGATTAAAAAATGGAAAAAGTAACTGTCGTAAATATATGCTATCTGCAATAGGGACAATTAACTCAGTATGGGCTCAGGCAGATGTTTATGCTTTACCTGTTTTTGCATCATGCTTTGCTTTTTTTGCTTTATTCTTTTTTTCAAGGGAAGGCGTAATTATTTCCTCCTAATAAATGATTTACTAACAGACGTATCTATAGGCGTACCTAATAGACTTTTTTCAAAATGTTTTGTTCCAATCTTGTAAAAAGCAATTAACGCCTTTTTGGAGCTTTTTTTCTCATTTTGTACCGTGTGGAAGGGCAATTCTTAATTATATCTGATGGCACCATAATCTGCTTTGAGGCATTATAATGGTACAAATGGACTTTGGCGGCGTAAAAGAAAACGTCGTTACAAGAAAAGAGTTCACTGTTGAGCAAGCCCAAGAAATATTAAAAACTGAAGTGGTCGCAGTATTGGGCTATGGTATTCAAGGACGTGCTCAATCCCTAAATATGCGAGATAACGGAATAAAAGTCATAGTTGGACAAAGTACACGTTTTCCCGAAACATACGAACTTGCTGTTAAGGATGGGTGGGTACCGGGAGAAACATTATTTTCAGTTGAGGAAGCGGCCCAACGTGGAACAATAAAGCTATTTCTCCTAACTGACGCGGGACAGAAAGAGATGTGGCCAAAAATTAAAGAGAGCCTAAAGGAAGGTGACGCTCTATACTTCTCCCACGGATTCAGCATAGTCTACGGAAACATGACTGGTGTTATTCCACCAAAAAATATTGATGTCATTTTAGTAGCTCCTAAAGGATCAGGCGCATCGGTTAGACGTAACTTCGTAGCAGGTAGCGGTATAAATTGCAGCTTTGCAATACACCAAGATTACACTGGAAAAGCGGATTCGCGAGTAAAAGCCCTAGGCATAGCTATAGGCGGAGGATACTTATTCCCAACAACATTCGAAAAGGAAGTTTACAGTGACCTTACCGGTGAACGTGGAGTTTTAATGGGCGCCTTAGCTGGTATGATGGAAGCCCAATATAATACGCTTAGAGAACATGGTCACAGCCCAAGTGAAGCTTTCAACGAAACAGTAGAGGAACTTACCCAGAGTCTGATTCGCCTTGTTGACGAAAATGGCATGGACTGGATGTATAATAATTGCAGTGAAACCGCACGTATTGGCGCGCTTCGATGGAGAAATCGGTTCCGCGAAGGTACTAAACCATTGTTCGAATCGCTATACGAGTTAGTGTTTTCAGGTGAAGAGACTCGTATAGTTCTAGAAAAAAGTAAAGAACCAGACTATAAGAAGAAACTCAATGACGAACTCAAGGAACTGGGAAATAGCGAAATGTGGCGTGCTGGTTCAACCGTACGCTCTCTAAGACCACAAAATTCAAAGCAATAATCTAAAAAGCGGTCGTTCTTTTTCTTTTTTTATTTTTTTATAAAATTAAGCATTTCTTATTGAATTTATTGACAGACTATGACGCTAATCTTTTATACTCGTTAGATTCGGTCTGATAGTTAAATCGGGACCATATGTGGATTACACTGCCTTCTTCGCATTAATAATATTCGCAATTACGCTAACTCTGATGATTAAACGACCAAAAGGATTACGTTTGGGGTATGCGGCCGCAATAGGTGCTCTGCTCTCTCTATTGTTGGGTACTGTCACGCTAAGTCAAGCTGTGCAGTCTTTCTTAGAAATTTGGGATGCTGCCTTAGCATTTATCGGTATCGTTACCTTTTCGATTACGCTTGATAAGATGGGTTTTTTCAAATGGGCTGCATTGCGTGTGGTAAGATTAGCTGCTGGTAGCGGGTTAAGACTTTATTTTTATGTTTCCTTACTTACAGCCTTGGTTAGCATACTTTTCGCAAATGATAGTGCCGTCCTCATTTTAACTCCCATTGTTCTTGAGATTGTTCGTCAATTAAAAATAGGCGCCGATGGCAGACTTGCTTATTTATTTTCAGCGGGGCTAATTGCAGATACTGCCGCAATGCCCTTAATTACAAGTAATCCGATTAACATTTTGAGTGCAGATTTCTTCGAATATACTTTTATCGACCACTTATTTTTTATGGCTCCGATTGCTGTTGCCACAATTATCAGTAGTATCTTATTGGTGTATGTTTTTTTCCGTAAAAAAATTCCTAAAATCTTTGACGTAACTATGATTGATGTATTAATCAGGGGGTCAGAAATTATTTCGCCTAGGCTTTTAAAAATATGTTTTGCTACTTTAATTACAATAGATGCGGGTTATGTTTTTGCCTCGCTGGTACGAATCCCTGTTTCGCTTATAATTTGCTCTGGTGCTCTTTTTCTAGTTATTGTTTACTTTTTTACTCAGAAATCTTCAATTCATGGAAATGGAAACACAGGACTAAAAAGTTTAATGAAAGAGATTAACTGGGATATAATAATTTTTATGTTGTGTATTTTCTTGGTGGTTCAAGGACTGAAAACCGCTGGGGTAGTTGATTTTTTTGCTTCAGTATTCGTTTCTACTACTGCTTTTCCGTCATTTTTAAGTATATTTGCTCCAAGCTTAGTAGTTACAATAGGGGCCAGTTTCATGAACAATTGGCCTATGACCATATTAGGTCTTTTATCCATTAAGCAAGTTATAACTATGGGCGTATTAGGTGAACAAGCGATATCTGGTCTGATCTTTAGTAATGTAATAGGAAACAACTTAGGTCCACACTTCTTTCCATTAGGGTCTTTGGCTATTTTGATGTGGTTAGACTGTATGCGCAGAAAGGGTGTTAATATCAGCATCAAAGAATACTTGAAAGTAGGTGCGGTTCTTTCGTTATTTGAAGTCGCTGTGGCGTCGTTAATTTTATGGCTTGAATTAAGTTTAGGTTTCACGCTGAGCGTATAATAAATCTTTATCAAGAGTTTTCAGAATTGGGCTAGAGCTGCCAAATTATCTTTAGACTTTTAATTTATAAATGCCCATCAATATTTTCCCTTAAAATTATGGTTTGACGGATCCAAGTTTGTTAACTTGGCGCGGACCTCAAAAGGAACCTTACTGGGGAATGAGGGGACACATTTTTCCGCGTTTTGTTAACTCCTGACCCGCCAAACCTTTGATGCAACGTTTGATGGCTTCAGGACACGAGTAGATTATGGTTTAAAAAACTTAAAAGCGTTTGTGACTGTATGCGCACTACAACAAGCAACAATTTTTTCCCAAGTTTTTTCCTTTTTAGAGGCTTGTTTTCTTAAATATTTTTGTTTTTTAGTTTTATTTTGTCGAACTGGTAGTACTTAATTTTGGTAGTACAAACAATAAGGTGTAAAGCTTATAAGTACTACTGATGTACAGGTAGTACCGTGAGCAAGTATGGATGACGAAGTCATAGTAACAAGAAAAGGACAAACAACTATCCCCATCAAGCTTCGCGAAAAATACAATATTGAAGAAGGCACACGTCTCCAAGTATTAGATACCAACAACGGAATTCTCCTAAAACCCAAACAATCCACTCTTGACCTTGCTGGATCGGGTGCTAGATTTGCTTCACCTGAAGAAATGAAAACTCTGCTCTCAAAATTAAGGGACCTAGATGCTTAAAACGGTGTATGACACCCGATTCTTTCTAGAACACTACTACAGCCAAGAAAATAGTAAACTTAAGAAGACAAAAGAAGCAATTCGAAAAGCCAAAGAGCGCTTTATCTCTACCATTGTCCTTCATGAAATCTATTGGTTAACTCTTGAACAAGAAGGAATAGAGACAGCGAATCTGCGGGCTTCTCTTCTAGAAAAAGACTTCAAAGTTGTAAAGGTAGATTCTGAAATCGCGAAAAGCAGTGCTCAACTTCGACATAAATACCGCATCGGTATGGCAGAAAGCATAATCGCCGCTACTGCATTAATTCTAAAAGCAACATGTCTATCAGATGATCCTCATTTTAAAGCGGTAAACGAGATTAAAACGACTTGGATTTAAGAAATCAGATTCTGTAGAAATTGAAGTATCTTTTTTTTACCGCTATTTCAGCTAATTTATCCCTATTTTCTATTGGGACACTTACTGTTTGGGTATAAACCCTTTTTCTCTTAGAACTTAATCTTATTTTGCGCTTTCCAATATAAATCCGC
>CAZWRU010000023.1:0-21449 GCA_964636425.1 uncultured Candidatus Bathyarchaeia archaeon | reverse complement strand
CTGTAAAATGAATACCCGCTTCTCCAAAGCACTTACCCTTAAAAAACCAGAAGTCTAATATGTCAATAAATTCCTTTTCAACACCAAAAAACAATCTGGCGTAACCTGAAAATGACCGATGCAAAATTTGAACCAGATTTTCCTACTGAAATAATAACGGAAGGAAAAATCAAAATTGTAGCTCCTAAACTAGCTGCTTACGGAGTAGTCCCATCAGATTATGCCCCTAGTCGAGCTCCTGTTTTTTATAATCCCGTAATGGAATTTAACCGTGACTTAACTGTATTAGCTTTTCAGGCGTATCAATGTATAATTAACAGAAAAATTACCATATGTGAACCTTTAACTGGCACCGGGATTCGAAGTATAAGATTTGCTGCCGAAATTCAAGGCGTAAAAAAAGTTGTAAGTTCCGATATTAATCAGCGCTCTGTAAATCTTGCCACTCAGAATATCGCCATTAATGAGCTTCAAAAGAAAATAACCTTAAAACATAAGGATGCTAACAGGATTCTTAGCGAACATAGCGCCCCTAAAAAGCGCTTTGATATTATTGATATTGACCCCTTTGGAACTCCTGTTCCACATCTGGATTCAGCTATAAGCGCCTTACGCAATAATGGTCTTTTAGCTACAACCGCAACTGATATGGCGCCTTTATGTGGCGTTCATGCTAAAGCGTGTATCCGCAAATACGGTGGGAAACCTTTACGAACTGAATACTGTCATGAACTAGCGATTCGTTTCTTAGCAGGTGCTATCGCCACAACTGCCGCAAAACATGAAATCGGAATAAACATTGTATTTAGCCACTGTACTGCCCACTACATACGTGTTTATGCTCAGATACGATATGGTGCACAAAAAGCTGATGAAAGCATAAAAAACATCGGCTACATATTACACTGCTTTAATTGTCTTCACCGACAAACAACAATACATCCGTTTATCGACATGAAATGTCCCGAATGCGGTAAATCCATGGAATACGCAGGACCTCTCTGGATAGGCAAAATTCTTAACGCCGACTTTGTCCAACTAATACAAAACGAAAATACCCGAACACCCTTTAAAAACAATAACGCCATCTCAAAACTTCTCGCAGTTATCAAATCTGAGGCTGAAACACCCCCAACATACTATGTCTTGGACAGACTTAGCAAGAAACTTGGGCTACCTGCTTCTCCCGTGGCAATGTTCTTTAAAGCATTAGACGAACAAGGATTCACAGCATCACCTACCCATTTTAATTCTAGAGGCATAAAAACCAATGCGTCCGCAATGGAAATGCAAAAAATTCTGCGAAAAATTGTGAATAAAGATTTAAGTGCTTAAAGGGTACACGTAGTTAAGACAAAAGGTGGTCTTAGCAAATGACTGATAAGATTGCGATTCTAGGCGTAGGTGTTATGGGTGGCGCAATAGTAAAAAGCCTTCTTAAAAGTGGATACAAAGGAACCATCACCGTAACAGATTGTTCTCATGAACGTATTAATGAAATGAAAACCTACGGCGTCTTGGCAATTGAAGATAATAATAAAGCAGCCTTAGACGCTGATGTGATATTTATTTGTGTAAAACCAGGCGACGTAGGGAAACTCCTTAAAGACATCTCTAAAGAGATTAAAGGCAAGCTTGTTATCTCGATAGCTGCTACTCTTCCATTATCTTATCTGAAGAATATAACGCCTCAGGCTAAATTCATCAGAATAATGCCTAATCTAGCTATTCTAGTGCAAGCTGCTTACACCGCCTACTGTTGTAGTGAAGACGTGACAGCAGAAGAAAAAGAGAAAATCAGAACTCTACTGAATATGATGGGTATAAGTGAGGAAATAGAGGAAAAACACATGGATGCCATAACTGGATTATCAGGTAGCGGACCTGGATACTTAGCAGTTATCGCAGAAGCCATGGTCTATGGTGGATTAAAAGTAGGCTTACCTAGAAATATCGCATTGAACGCTTCAGCCCAAACTATGCTAGGCACAGCCAAGCTAATCTTAGAGCTGCAGGAAAATCCTGGAAAAATAAAGGATATGGTAACAACCCCCGGCGGAACAACTATCGAAGCGATTTATGCTCTTGAAAGGAGCCAAGTTAGACAGGCGCTCATGCGAGCGATTGAAGAGGCTACTCAGAAAAGTCAAAAAATCCGTGAAAAAATCTGTAAAGATACTCCATAATTAAGCTATTTGGGAAACTGGTTTTATGTTCGAATTGGTCATCTTTGACTGGGATGGGACCTTAGCTGATACTCGCTCGGTCCTACTTCTATCTTTCAAGAAAGCTTTGCATGAAATCAATTGTGAAGTAACTGATGATATGATTGAGCGTCGTATAGGTATTGGCACCATTAGCACACTCCAAGAGATTCTGCGTGAGAAGGCTGTAAGTTTTGATGATGAGCTACTTCAAAAACTTTTAAAAATAAAGGTTCAAACCGAAATCGATTATAGTAATCAAGTTAGCCTGTTTGAAGGTGCTCTTGAGCTATTAGATGCTCTTAAAGGTAAAATCAAAGTTGCTTTGGCGTCAATGAATCAGCGTGAATTCATCGATCATATGTTAGAAGAAAAGAATATTCGCGGATTCTTTGACTTTACCCTTACGGCCAGTGAGGTTAATAAGCCTAAACCAAATCCGGAGATTTTCCTAAAAACTGCTATAAAACTAGGCGTTGACCCTGAGCGCTGTATCGTAATAGAGGACTCAATTTTCGGTGTTAGAGCCGCAAAAAAAGCAAACATGGGATGTGTTGCTGTTGCTCAAGGAGCTTACTCAAAAAAGGAATTGGCTCAAGAAAAACCAGACCTGATAGTTAATTCGCTCAAAGAAAAAGATGCTATACTAAGACTTATTTTAGGTTAAAATCATCTCTATGTTGTTGTGTAGTGACTATCACATAAGCTTAAAAATTATTTTTAATGAATAAGGTATTGTGTATCTTTAGTTTAACTTTTGATACGCTTTTGGTGTGAATAGTTATGTTAGATTCTATGCTCAAGATGGAAAAAGATCAATCAGTAAAATTTCAAGTTATGTTACTGCATAATGATAGTCAAGACGTTGAAGTTTGTGATGTATCTAAGGTGGATTACAATATTATACAGAAACATCTAGACCAAGGTGGTTCAGTATTTATAACCAGCAGAGGTAGCCAGAAGATAAAGAGTGTTCCTCAAAAACACAAAATGAATCTTAAACGTGATAACTGATCCGTTTAGGCGCTCATGCGTTTCCATGTAATGTAACAATCATTAGTTTGCCGCAGGTTTTGTGTATTCTCCAATATAAAAAAGCGGATTAGTGAAAAATAGCTTGAAAACAGCCAAGTTAGCTCTGTTTATCAATTTGTTTATGATCACTCAAATCAGCGTTGGTATCGTAGCGATGTTTTGATATACTCAACGGATTCAAGATAGTTTCGACTAGATGTATTAATAGTCACAAAACTAAGGTTCTTTAGATAAAGAAAATATAGTTTAATTTTGTTATTCTGTTGGGCGCTCTTGTTTGTCATTGTTTATGCATTCAATGAGTATTGGTAAGTCTGTAATTGATGTTATGACATAGTTTGCGCCTTCTCTTACTAGCTGCTCTTGCGTAGAAACACCTGTTGTTAATCCGATTGCTAACATATTGACTTCTTTCGCTGATTTTATATCACTAACACTATCCCCTATTGCAATCGTTTCTGTTGCAGCTGTACCTAGCGCGTCGAGTGCGGTTTCTAAGTGTTCAGGATGAGGTTTTACGCTATTTACGCTGTCTCGTGGAACTGTTTCGTCAAAATATTCCGCAAGTTTAAACCGTCTTAGGATGTAGTTTGTAGTTTTTTGGCTGTTGAGTGTGCATAGCGCCATTTTTATGCCCAATGATTTTAGCGCTTTTAGGGTATCAATTACTCCTGGGAGAAGGTTAGTGTTTGTAGCTGCTTCTGCTTCATATTTTTCAGTAATTTTGAATACTTCTTTTCTTATCTGCTCTATAGCAGACTCAGATTTATCTGAGTTTTTCATGAATAACTCAGTTTTTTCTAGCATTTCAAAGATGTTTTCATTAACATTAAGAACTGATGCCGGAATACCCATCTTTATTAAGTATCCTCTTGCTTCTCCGCGGATTACTTTATAATCCAAATTAAAGCTGGTTATTGTTCCGTCTAAATCAAAGACGACTGCTTTTAGGGGCATAATTTCGCTCTCCTATTCTTAGTTTTAAGTTGTTAATGCAATTTTGCTATGTGAGATATACTTTGCGGTTAATTGTGAATATTCTGTATTTTTTGCAGTGTTGTATTATTTTTCTTGGTTGTTATTTGTGGACAATTGTATAGTTTTTTATTCTAAAGATATTTATATGGTTATATAATGCTAAATTAGTATTACATATGAGTAAAATATTGGTTGTATAATAAAAAAATGAAGTGCTGTGTAACTTCTCAAAGGATTCTATATATAATTCAGGGCGAGAAATTATTAAGGTAGCTGTTTTATAGACGGCGGAAAGGATTCTTCTTTAGTCTGTTATAAAGCAATGAAAGAACATGAAATTATTCTATTTGTCAATTTTGTATGGAAAAAGCCCTCTTTATCTCATCCTCAAATTATAATAAAGTTGCAGTCAGAAGCTTTAAAAAAAGCCTTTTCTAAGTAAACACCTTAGCTCACCTTATTTTCAATCATATAGAAGCCCTGTTAAAAATAAAAAAAGACTACGGAATAGATGCCATTGTTACGGGTGATATAAGCTATCTTATCGATTTTCACGGAAATTGGATAGACGATGTTTGTAAAGAGACTGGAATTAAGGCAATAAAACCCTTATGGGGAGAAGATAGGTAGAATATACTAAATGAACTTGTTGCAGAAAGATTCAATATCGTATTTGCCTGCGTTAAGGATCCTTGGTTGACCCATAACTGGTTGGGTAGAACTATCGATAAATCTGCAATACAAAAACTTCAAGATTTGCATATTACAGAAAATCTGGATTTATGCAGAGAATTTGGTGAATATCATACTATGACTTTAGATGCTCCATTCTTTGAGAAGAAAATAAAAATACGCTTGTTTAAACGACAAACGATTGAAACCAATTACAAAATGCAGCCGCTTCAACTCTCTTTAGTTCTAAAATAAGTACCCGTTCAGGAAGTCAAATGATAGATTCTATTATTAAGCGTCTGTTCCAACAAACAAATAAGGCTCAACTCTATATTGATAGGTTAGGGTTTTTCGCCCGACTTAAAGTTGGGTAGAGATGTGAATCTGTGGCAGTTTAAGAAATATCCTTCGAGAAGAGGGTGAGTCTGAATGCGCAACCTTTAATTTCTCCATTGCCACGAACCCTACACAGAAAAGAAGGTCACTAGTAAAATGGGAACTATAAACCTTGACAAAATATTTAATCCTCAGAGTGTCGTTATCATCGGCGCAAGCGACAAAGAAGGATCAGTCGGTCACGCCATAGTTAAAAACTTCACTCAACTTGGATACGCTGGTAAAGTATATTTTGTTAACCCGAGGAAAACTGAAATTTTTGGTGTAAAAACTTATCCAACCGTTACGGCTGTACCCGAGTCATGCGATTTGGCAATGATTGCAACTCCTGCAAAAACGGTTCCTGATGTAGTAGAAGAATGTGGAAAAGCGGGCGTAAAAGGAGCAATTATTGTTTCAGCAGGGTTTAAAGAAATTGGCCCTGAAGGTAAGGCTTTAGAAGAAAGGATAATGGATTTCTCCAAACAATATAATCTTAGAATTATTGGTCCAAACTGCATAGGTATCATACGCCCTAGAATAAACTTGAATGCTACCTTCCTAGATAAAGTTCCAAAACCTGGCAATGTAGCTTTCATATCTCAAAGTGGAGCTTTAGGTGCGGCAATTCTTGATTATGCAATTCATGAAAACATAGGTTTTAGCAACTTCGTTTCAATCGGATCGATGGTCGATGTTGATTTTGGGGATCTTATTGATTTTTTCGGTAATGACCCAAAGACCAAAAGCATACTAATGTATGTTGAAGGCATAACTGAAGCTAGAAAATTCATGAGTGCTGCAAAACACTTCGCAAGAACTAAACCTATTATCGTTGTAAAATCAGGTAAGTTCTCTGAAAGCGCTAAAGCGGTTGCCTCGCACACAGGATCATTATCTGGTGAGGATGCAATTTACGATGCTGTTTTCAAACGTGCCGGTGTAGTGCGTGTTGATGAAATATCTGACCTATTTAACTCTGCTGAAGTGTTAGGTACCCAACCATTACCTAAAGGACCTAACATTGCAATTATAACCAACGCAGGTGGGCCAGGAGTCATGACTTCGGATGCTGTAATAGGCTCCGGTGGAAAACTTGCCAAACTTAGTCAAAAAACCGTGGAATCACTTGATAAGGTCCTTCCTCCTTTCTGGAGCCATGGTAACCCAGTTGATGTCTTAGGAGACGCAACTCCTGAAGCTTATCGTGCTGCGGTTGAAGCATGCATCAACGATGAAAATGTTGATGGCATAATTGTTGTTTTAACCCCACAAGCGGTTACAAAACCAGTAGAAACTGCCAACGCGATTGTTGATTTAATCAAAAATCAAACCTACTGCAACAAGACCATATTAACCTCGTTTATGGGTTTTGGAAAAGTAGCTGAGGCAAATACAATCCTAAATTCCAACAACATCCCAACCTATTCTACCCCTGAAGCAGCAGTCAGAACCTACATGTATATGCATCAGTACCAGCGAAATGTTCAACTAATATATGAGACTCCTGAAGAAGTTCCATTTGATGCTGCGCCACCTAAACGCCCAATAAACGTTATTTTCAGAAACGCCGCAATGGAAGACCGCGAAGTATTAACTGAAGATGAAGCTAAAAAGATACTTAAGTACTACAATTTCCCAGTAGTTCGAACAGAAGTCGCCAATAATGTAGATGAAGCAGTAGCCTTCGCTCGACAGATGGGATTCCCTGTAGTAATGAAGATTCTCTCACCTCAAATCATCCATAAAAGTGATGCGGGAGGAGTCATCCTTAACATTCGCTCAGAAACAGAGGTAAGAACTGCATTTGAGACTCTTATTCAGCGTGCAACCGCATACAATCCTGATGCGCAGATAATCGGTGCTACCGTTCAACCTATGATCCAGATGAAAGGAATTGAGGTTATTATAGGCGGAAAAACTGATCCGGTCTTTGGCCCAACTATCCTATTCGGCATGGGCGGTGTAGGCGTTGAACTCTTCAAAGATTACGCGATGGCCCTTCCCCCTCTAAATACAACCCTTATAAAACGGATGCTAGAAGAGACAAAAGTTTACAAGCTGCTCAAAGGATACCGTGGTACACCACCCGCTAACATCAAAAAGCTAGAAGAAACCTTACTGCTCTTCTCAAACCTGCTTACAGATTTCCCGCAGATTAAAGAAATAGACATTAATCCACTGCTGATAAATGAAAAAGATGCTGCCATACTCGATGCTAGAATAATAATTAACAAAGACGAAATTAATAAAAAATTTGAACCTCACGAACACATGGTTATAAGCCCTTATCCTAAGAAATATGAAATTATCTGGAAACTAAAGAACGGCCAAGCTGTAATGCTAAGACCAATCAAACCTGAAGATGAACCTATGTGGCTAGAAATGTTTCAGAATCTTTCCGAAGAATCTATACGATATCGTTTCTTCCAGATGCTTAAAGACACTCCACACGAGGTGCGGGTTCGATACTGCAATATAGATTATGATCGTGAAATCGCAATAGTAGCGGAACTGATGGAAGGCGGGCGTCGCAGACTTTTGGGTGTTAGCCGATTAAGCATAGAAACTGATGGTAAACATGGTGAAATGTCATTCTTAGTCAGCGATAAATGGCAGGGTAACGGTTTAGGCACCAAATTAGTCGATTATACTCTTGAAATCGCCAAAGAGAAAGGCGTTGAAAGTCTTTATGCTATAATGCTTCCTGATAACTACCGCGCAATCAGCTTAACTAAAAAGATGGGTTTTGACCTTGAATACTTAAGTGACAGCACCGTGAAAGGCACACTTGATCTCAGAGACGAAATTATGCGAGATACTTGTTTTCTGCCTGAACCCCCTAAATCTGAAGTGATTCCTGAAACAAAGACTGAAGAAAAAGCACCAGTGGCATCTGAAGGAAAACAAGAAGCACCTAAGCAGAAAGCATCAACTGTGTCTCAAGTAGTATACGTGACTGAAAACAAAGACGCAAAAAAAGAATCCTCCCCTTCTTAATATCTAAGATAGCTTAAGTCTGTACTTAATTTTAAGTGCAGAATAATCTTTTGTTTTCTAGACTATCTCTATTTTCTTCTTGTTTCTCTTAATACTCGTCTTGTTTTGTTAAGTTGTCTGGAACAATGAATTGAATCGTTTTGGTACGGCTGAAACTTTATGTATGTGACATGGACTTTTTTTATCTAATTACTTACACGGAATCAGTAATCTAAAGTCTATATCTTAAGCATCGTTGTCAATCTATCCGTGTATTGTAGCTATAGGTGAGATTGCTGTTCATGACCGAAAAAGCGGCAAATAACAAAAAGCCAGTTCAGGCTTCCGAATTTGATTCAAAATTCAAATATCAACTTACTCGTATGCCTGGTGGAGAAAAACTTTTAAAATGTTTCCAATGCGGTACATGTACTTCTGATTGCCCTATTGCAAGATTTAGTGATAGTTATAGGCCACGGACAATAATTCGGATGGCTCAATTAGGACTTAAAGATCGTTCCTTAAACAATAATACTTTATGGCTTTGTACTGCATGTTTTACCTGTACTGACCGCTGTCCTCAAGGGGTTGAAGTTGCAAGTGTTATTCGAGTTCTTAGGAATTTAGCTGCGGAAACTGGTTGTGTACCCCAAGTTTTTAAAGATCAAGTCGCCAGCGTTTTGAAATCTGGCTACGCTTTTGACATACCCGAACTAAGAATTAAGAAGCGTGAGGCTATGGGGTTACCGCCATTGCCTAAGAGTAATCCTGAGAGCGTTCGCAAAAGTCTCAAAGGTATTGACTTCCTAAAACATGTTCAGAATATTGGTGAAGGAAATGGGCAGTAGTAAATATTTGATGTTTCTTGGGTGTTCAATTCCATATAGAGTTGCAGGTTTTGAGCTTTCCTCTCGTAAGGTTTTAGCAAAATTAGGTATAGAATTAGTTGAAATGCCTGAATTCAATTGTTGCGGTTTACCTCTTGATCCTGTTAGTCATGAAATGATGCTGGTTTTAGCGGCTAGAAATTTGGCTCTAGCAGAGCAAGTTGGTTTAGATATCATTACGCTTTGTCCTGGATGCGCTGGTACTTTAAAGAAAGTAAACACTATGCTAAACAAGGACAACGCTTTACGAGAAAAAATCAACAAACATCTAAAGGAATCAGAATTAGAGTTTAAAGGTAGTGTAACTACAAAACATTTTATGCAGGTCCTTATCGAAGACGTAGGTATCGAGAAAATAAAAGCTAAAATTACAAAACCCCTTACTATGCTTAAAGTTGCCGAGCATAATGGGTGCCATATTCTACGTCCTAAAGAGTACATCGGTTTTGATGACCCTGAAGATCCTCAGATGCTTAAGGCTCTTATTGAAGCAACAGGCGCTACTTGTCTAGATTACATAGATGAGACAGAATGTTGCGGAGCTCCGAGTGTGGGTGTGGATGATAAAATGGCTCTTCAGCTTGCACGAGACAAATTAAACCATATTAAACTGGTTGAAGCTCAGGCTCTGATTACGATATGTCCGTTTTGTCATATTATGTATGATACAAATGAGCTGCGAATAGAGAAAATATTTAATGAAGTATATGGCATTCCTGTACTTCATTATCCCCAATTGCTCGGGTTGGCAATGGGTATGACCCCTGAAGAACTTGCCTTTAGCGAGCTTAGGGTTAACGCTTCAAAAATACTTGAAAAAGTAAATGAGGATGCAAAATAGAATGAGCCAAAAAAAGCTAAAAATTGCCTTCTACTGGGCTGCAAGCTGTGGTGGATGCGAAATAGCAGTCTTGGATATAAACGAAAAAATTCTTGATGTAATAAAAATTGCTGATATCGTATTCTGGCCTGTAGCTATGGATGTTAAATATAAAAATGTAGAAGATATGCCTGACCAATTCATAGATATAACATTCTTTAACGGATCTATCCGCAACTCTGAACAAGAACACATGGCAAATCTACTGCGTAAGAAATCAAAGATACTTGTCGCGTTTGGTTCTTGTGCTCATGAAGGTTGTATTCCTGGATTAGCTAACCTGACCGATAGAGAAGGCGTTTTTGAACAGGTCTTTCTAAAAGGCAAATCGAATGTAAATCCCGATGCGATTACGCCTAAGCCTTTGACTAAAGTTAAAGAAGGCACGTTAAAAATTCCTAAATTTTATGATACAGTAAAGACACTAAATCAAATAGTTGATGTAGATTATTACCTGCCTGGTTGCCCGCCGCCTGTAAAACTTGTTAATGATGCGATAGATGCTATTGCCAACGGTAAATTGCCTCCCAAAGGCACGGTTCTCGCTCCGGTTAAAGCAGTTTGTGATGAATGTCCAAGAAAACGTGAAAATAAGAAAATTAGCCGAATATACCGTGTTCATGAGAAGGCTCCTGACCCTGATAGGTGTTTGATGGAGCAGGGCATAATTTGTATGGGTATGGCTACTCGCAGTGGATGCGGCGCTCAATGTCTTAAAGTTGATATGCCTTGCACTGGATGTGGGGGAGCAACTCCGAATCAACCCGAAGTCGGTGCTGGTATGATAACTGCCTTAGCTTCCGTGCTAAGTTTAGAAAAAGAAGCTGGAACATACACTGATGAGGATGTAGCCAAGCTTATGGAGCAGATAACTGACCCCGTAGGCACCTTCTACATGTACAGTTTGCCTTCTTCTATTCTTAAGCGAAAGGTGATGAAACAATGAAAGAGAACATTAAAGAAATTTTAATTGACCCAATTACTCGACTAGAAGGACATGGTAACATCTCTATATTCCTTAACGATAAAGGCGAAGTCGAAAATGCTTATATAAAAATCCCTGAACTTCGAGGTTTTGAGAAATTCTGCATCGGGCGAAATGCCGAGCTGATGCCTATTCTCACTACTCGAATATGCGGTGTTTGTCCAGTTGCTCATCACTTTGCAGCTGTTAAAGCACTAGATCAAGCATTCAACGTTGAGCCCACCGAACCTGCTAAGAAGCTTCGTGAACTCATGTATATGGGGTATATAATATACGATCATACCCTCCATTTCTATTACTTAGGCGGTCCAGATTTTATCGTCGGTCCAGATGCTCCTCCAGAAAAACGTAACATATTAGGCGTTATCGAGAAGGCAGGAATGGCAGTAGCTAAAGAAGTCATCAAACATCGTGCCTATGGCCAAAAAATCACTGAAATCTTAGGCGGAAAAGCAACTCACCCAGTTTGTGGTCTACCAGGTGGTATATCTAAATCATTAAGCGAAGAAGGGCGACAAGAAATCGAAAAAATGGCTGCCTCCTGTGTTGAATTTGCTAAATTGTCCCTTAAACTATTCCACGATATAGTGTTAGGTAACAGCAAATATGTTGACATGATTAAAAGCGACGCTTACACAATGAAAACCTACTACATGGGTATGGTGGATAAGAACAACAAGGTCAACTTTTATGATGGTCAAATTCGCGTAGTTGACCCTTCTGGTAAAGAGTGTCTCAAATTCGACGGCAAGGATTACCTCACTCACATCGGTGAACATGTTGAAGAATGGACCTATAGTAAATTTCCATATCTAAAGAAAATCGGCTGGAAAGGGCAAGTAGAAGGTCCAGACAGTGGCATCTACCGTGTTGGCCCGTTAGGAAGGCTAAACGCTTCAGAAGGTATGTCAACTCCATTAGCTCAAGCAGAATACGAATTAATGTTCAAAACTTTAGGCGGAAAACCTGTTCACGGCACCTTAGCTTTCCACTGGGCACGCCTTATTGAGTTACTATATGCGGCAGAACACGCTTTAGAGCTTTCAAAAGACCCTGAAATCACAAGTAAAAACATACGCAATAAACCAGGCGCCCCCACCGAGGGCATTGGAGTCGTTGAAGCTGCAAGAGGTACTCTATTTCATGATTATACGTTAGATAAAGATGCAATGGTCAAAGACGTTAACATGATAGTAGCGACAACTAACAATTATCCTGCCATCTGCATGAGCATCCGTGACGCTGCAAAAGGCTTAATCCATGAAGGCAAATTCGATAATGCTATACTAAACAAAGTTGAAATGGCCTTCCGAGCATACGATCCATGCTTTGGATGCGCTACGCACTATGCAATAGGTCAAATGCCCTTCACCGTAGAAGTCTACAACAGTAAAAAACAATGCATCCAGACTCTTCAACGGTAAACTCAAAATCCCTATCCTTTGAGTATACCTAATCTTTTTGTTATTCTTTTTATTCTATATTTGTGGCGTCTCCATTGACTTCAAAAGTTTATGATCTTAAGTGGGAATTAAAAAATTGGCTTAAGGATGCAACATTTGTAGTTATAGCTGGTATTGGTAATTCGATTCGCTGCGATGATTTTGTTGGATTGAAAATTATTCAGGGTCTGGAGGGCAAGGTTTCTTCAAAGGTGCATCTTATCGAGTGTGAGACGGTTCCTGAAAGTTTTATGGATGAAATCATCCAACTTAAACCGTCTCATGTGCTTTTAATAGATGCTGCAAAGCTTGGGTTAGAACCAGCAGAAGCGCGTTTGTATGATGCGCAGAAAGTTACGAATTTTCCAGCAATATCCACGCATATGTTACCATTACGCGTTTTCTGTGATTATATTACCCAATTTACCGAAGGAAAGTTGGCGTTGTTGCTTGTTGAACCTAAAAACGTTGATTTCGGGGAGGGCTTATCTTCGGAATTGGCTTTAGCTGCAGAAAAAATTATCAATTTATTATTAGATATTCTTCCTTAGACGTTTTTTATGTCTGGTTTCGGGGTTAGAGTCGATTAAGTTAATATAGCTTTCAAGGAACTAATATTTCCATAACCCTGTGGAGATGCATCAGCTTGTTTGGTTATGCGGGTCAAATTCTACACGTTGACTTAGGCACGGGTAAAACGCGCGTAGAAAAACTTGAAGAGGCTACGGCAAAAAAATACATCGGCGGCTTAGGTCTAGGCATGAGGCTTTGGTACGAAAATTCAAAGGCGGGTGTAGATGCTCTTAATGCTGAGAATCCTCTGGTTTTAGCAATCGGCCCTCTTGCTGGTACCATATTCCCAACTGGCGGAAATGGGCACGTTTTTGTTTCAAAGTCGCCAGCTTCTGGTGCTGTAAGTGGAACTGTTGCCCATGGTAGTTTTGGTGCCGAATTAAAACGTGCCGGATATGACGCTGTAGTTTTAACAGGTAAATCTTCTAAACCTGTCTATTTATGGATTGATGATGATTCTGTTCAGCTTTTGGATGCTGCCCATTTCATGGGTAAGTCTCCCTCAGAAACTGAAGACTCCATCAAAGAGGATATAGGTGATTACTACATACGGGTCGCTTCAATTGGGGTAGCTGGGGAGAAGCTCTCAAAAATAGCCTGTATCATAAATGATAAAACTCGTGTTGCTGGAAGAATAGGTTTAGGCGCGGTCATGGGTTCTAAAAACCTTAAGGCTATAGCCGTTCGCGGAACACACGATATTGTTCCTGCTGCACCCAATGAATTCATGGAAATAGTTAAAGAATATCATGAACGCATGAAGGGATCTGCAACAGAAAAGTATACAAAGTTAGGCACTGTGGAAGATATCTTGGTGCATAACGTACTTAATTGTCTGCCTACTCGCAATTATAATAACGCCCATTTTGAAAACGCTGAAAAAGTCAGTGGGGAAGCTCTAAATGCGCGTTTTGTCGCAAAAATAATCGCCTGTAGTACCTGCCCTATGCCTTGTGAACACGAAGTAATTGTTCCTGAAGGCCCACATAAAGGCTCGATGACCCGAATGGAATACGAATCATTATGGGCTATGGGTCCTTACTGCGGCGTAGACAAGCTTGACGCGATAGTGAAAGCTGTAGAGCTTTGTACCTACTACGGCTTGGATGCTCAAAGTGCCGGCGTAACTATTGGTTTTGTGATGGATTGTCACGAAAAAGAACTTTTGTCCCATGCGGATATTGGAATAGATGCGCATTTTGGCAGTGCTGAAGCGTTATTATATTTGGTAGAGAAAATGGGCAAACGAGAAGGTATTGGTGAGCGTCTTGCAGATGGTGTAAAGATTGCTGCTGATAAAATTGGTAAAGACTCTCAAAATCTTGCGCAGCACATAAAGGGTTTAGAGATTTCAGGGTATGATCTTCGCTGTTTCAAAACAGCCGCTTTAGGTTTTGCAGTGTCCTATAGTGGAGCAGATAATGATAATTTTGCTTTTGATGTTAAAGGTAAAGTTGATCATTACACCAAAGGTAGAGCCAAACACGTAGCTGATTTAGAGGATATTGATCATCTAATCAATTCTCTTATGGTTTGTAAATTCTCAAAAGCTGCGTTCCATAAAGAACTAGTTGAACTTGCAAAAATTTACTCTTTGATATCTGGATACGAAAGTTCGCCAGAAGAACTAAAGATAACTGCTCAAAGAATAAACACGCTTATTCGTTTAATTAATATCAGGGAAGGTTTAAGCCGAAAAGATGATACTCTACCTTGGAAAGTGATGAATGAACCTATACCTGATGAAGGATCAGTAAAAGGTTCTATGATTACTCAAAAGGAGCTAGATGCGTTACTGGATGATTATTATAAAACTCGTGGATGGACAAAAAGCGGTGTGCCTACAAGTGCTACACTAAAAGAACTTGGGCTAGATGAATTATCTTCTATTATTGACAACGGGCAGGCGAGTTAAGAAATGGTAAAGGTTAACGAGAGACGATTTGTTGCAGCTGACCCGGATAAATGTGTAGGATGTCAAATTTGTGAGTACATCTGCTCTTGGACCAAGGAAAAAGCCTTTAACCCAACTAAATCCCGGATTCGAGTCGTGCGTCAAAATCAAGTTATCAACATGCCCGTCACATGCAGATTATGTGAAGAACCTGCTTGCGTTGCTGCATGCCCACGCGATGCTTTGAAACAATCTGAGGATACTGGTATAATAATGGTAGACAAAGACAAATGCAACGGTTGTGGCTGGTGCATCGAAGCATGTGATTACGGCGCTATGATGCTCCATCCTGAAACCAAAATTGTTTTTGCATGTGATTTATGTAAAGATAAAGATGAGCCTCAATGTGTAAAATGGTGTCCTCAAAAAGCTCTCTCCTGCGTAACTAGTGATATGCTGGCACAAAAGTCGAGAATAAGCGCTATAAGAAAGCTCTTTCAGCAACCAGTAACGTGATTAACCTAACAGATTCAGCGTTGATTCCGCTAATTTTATTCACATTTGTTTTTCTAAATTTTATCTGTAACTTGGGTTAGGGAAACTCGAATCAATCAATTTGAAAAAACCATCATTGGTGTAAGAACATTTTTGTTCTCTTTATTTAAAACAACTCTACAGGTTTCAATTTACTTGTGGATTCTTTATCGACTCAAATGTTTTACAAACGATAGATAACAGCATAATCATGTTAAAATGGTGTCTACAGAGTATAGCTAATTTTGTGTCTTCTTTATTTGATAGTTATTTGATAAGATACCTGTTTAAGGAAAATTTACATATACAATACTGCATTCATGAAGATGATTATCTTGAAAAAATTAGATGCGCTTAAAAAAATTGCTTTCAGTAACAAGGGTTTTGATGGCTATTTAATTTCTAACAGTGCAAATTTATTGTACTTTCTTGGTTTTCATGGTGCTTCTTCATTATTTGTACCTGCTGATGGAGAGGCTGTTGTTTATGTATATGGTGTAAATTATGAGCAGGCAAAGGCTGAATGTAAAGATTTCAAAGTAGAACTGGTTAGAGCTGATGAAAGCTTAATCGTGAAAGTTGCTAAGCAAATCCAAGCTCAAAAAATCAGAAACATCGCGATAGATAGTTTGAGCATTGCAGATTGGAAAGTGTTAAGCAAAGAAGTTCCTCAAAAAAATGGCCTTGAAATTAACAATGGCTGTATACAAGCACTTCGTAGAGTAAAAGATGCTGATGAAATTAAGTTTATGCGCAAAGCAGGTGAGCTCACAAGCGAAGGGATGAAAGTGGCTTATGAAACGATTAGGTCTGGCGTTAAGGAATATGCGGTTGCTGCAGAAATCGAATATGCTATGCGCAAAGGGGGCTCAGGTCCACTTGCATTTGAAACAATTGTAGCTTCAGGGAAACATTCTGCTTTTCCTCATGGCGGATGCTCTGAACGCACAATTCGAGAGGGTGATTTGGTTGTTGTTGATATCGGTGCCACGTATAACTATTATTGCTCGGATATGAGTCGCACAATAGTTGCTGGAAAAGCCTCCGTTAAACAAGAAAAAATTTTTAATGTCGTGAAGACGGCGCAAGAAAACGCTTTTCAAACCATAAAAGCCGGAGTTATAATTGCAGATTTAGATGCTGCCGCAAGAAAGGTAATTGAGGCGGCTGGGTTTGGTGATTGTTTTGTTCATCGATTAGGTCATGGTGTAGGTTTAGAAGTACATGAGCCTCCTAGTTTAGGATGCTACAACAAAGATTCGTTAGTAGCGGGAAATGTTGTAACTAATGAGCCAGGCATTTACATAAGTGGGTACGGTGGTTTTCGCATAGAAGATACAGTGTTGGTGCATAAAAATGGTGGCGAAAAACTTACAACTGGCCCTTATAGTCTAACTGCAGAATAACTGAGTCATTGGTTGCATTCTGCTGTTTTTATTTCTTGGGGTCGACTTGTTTTTGTTTTATGTTTAAAATTCGGAAGGTTTTTTTGGTTCTTTAACCGCTATTTTTTAGGAAGAGTCCTTGATAATTTTGTTGGAAAGTTTTGGGGTTGCCTTTGGCTAAAAGAAGTAATCGGCGTAAGTTAATTAGGTATTTTAGATGGTCGGTTAAGGCTACTTTTTTCGTCTTCTTTGTTTTTCCTATTATTTCTCTTGCAGGTGCTCCAGACCATTTTGTGTATAGTGGCTTTTTTGGTGGTTTAAGTCAGCCTCTTTCTGTTTTGCCTTATGGGCAATCTGTATGTGTGACTTGGATAATTGCTTATGGTCAAATCGGGCCGGGTGCGTGGTTAATTTGTCCAATGGGGGGATTACAGACTCTCTTAACCACTCAAGGTGCGGCTTCGTATATTTTGCCGACATTGGGTGCTCTGCTTTTGTTTCTTCTGCCCATTTTCATTTTAGGTAATGTTTTTTGCAGTTGGGCTTGTCCTATCGGAACTCTGATAGATAGTTTCGATAAAGCCGTTTCGAAGTGGCTTCCTAACATAGAGACTAAGCGGCAGCAGAGGTTACTTGCTGAAAAGGAAAAACGCAAAATGAACTCAAAAATGCAAACTGGATTGGCAATCAATCTTCTCGGATTTTGTCCGAGTTGTTTTATAGGAAAAGCTATTGGTCATAAAAATTTGAATTTTGCTAATGGTGTGCTTGTGACTTCTCTTCTTGGCTCAATAATCTTCCGTTTTCCCATCTTCTGTAGCTTATGTCCCATTGGGGTTATTACTCGAGGGATGTTTCATCTGAAGGCATGGACATTTCTCACAAACACAATGATGCCCATAATTCTTGAACTTACGATTATCCCCTTAGCTGCAGTTATTGCCAGTTTACGCCAAAAAAGATATTGGTGTAGAAAAATTTGTCCCGTAGGTGTAATTTTAAATCTAGCAGGATCATTAAGCCCCTTCTTGAAACCAAACTTAGACGCAAATCAATGCATCACAAAGCTCCAATTGGAAAAAAGCAAAGATAATTATTCAAAACCGGCCCAGGGCTGTCCTCAAGTAAGTTGTAAACGCTGCGAAAATGTTTGCCCTCAAGGAATAAATCTGGTTGATCAGGAATCCCTCCTCAAATGCACTAAATGCTTAGAATGCTACACTGTATGCCCGAAAAAAGCCTTCACCTTAAGAGCAGTTAGTACTCCTGACGCAGTAATCTGGCTTAAGCGATTATTAAAAATAAAACAAGATAATTAGTCGTTTTAATCTCAAATATTCCTTATCAAGGGCTTTAATTTTATTTTTTTTGGCGATAAATCTGGTTTAGGAGAATTTCTGTTTATTCTACTCTTTTATTGGGTTATCGGCATAAATTTTTTGTATAATTAATTTATTTATTAAATTAATAATTGAAACTAGTCAATAATGTTGTCTATTATTTTGAATTATCTCTTAAATCGCAAAAGTTATATGTGAAATTCTCTGAGTATAAACTTGTCAAGGAGAAAAAAGACCTTGAGTTTTTTAAAAAAATCAGACAGTGTGAATTCTCATATATCCAAGATTGCAGAAGGAGAGAAAATGAAATGACCACAAATTTTTCTGAAAACAATGCTACAAAGAAAAAACCTTTTTCTGGGTTTGTATTCGGTTTAATTTTGTTGTTGACTTTCAGCGCAGTTTTCGCGGCAGTTCCAACAGGCAACGCAGTTGTTGTTCAATTAGATACCTATCTTTGGGTTATGGTTGCTCCTAACCCTGCCGGAGTTGGACAAACCGTTGCTGTCACGTTCCAATTAGATAAAACCAGTGATACTGCAGTCGGCTTAGCAGGCGGTGATCACTTTAAAGGATTCACAATAAAAATTACAAAGCCGGATGGAACCATTGAAACAAAAGGGCCGATTGAAGCTTGGGCAACTTCAGGAGCTTTCATAATGTATCAGCCGACTCAAATAGGTACATATACTTTTCAAGCTAGCTTTGGAGGGCAATGGGTAAATCAAACTACCTATCAACGATATTTTAAACCAACTACAAGTACGGATGTTCAATTGACTGTCCAGCAGAATCCAGCAGAATCACTTCCTGACATACCTCTTCCAACGGGGTATTGGACCAGACCAATCTCTGCTGAAAATAAGGGTTGGTGGCAAATCTCTGATAACTGGCTAATGAAATGCTACGATTATCCCTATCGACAGTTCTGCATGAGCCCCGCGTTCGCTCCGTATACCACAGCACCTGACACCGCGCATGTTCTCTGGAAGAAGCCAATAATAATCGGTGGACTAGGCGGTGGACCATTTGGTGACAAATCTTACTATACTGGTCTTTCGTATGAGCAGTTCTATGATCCTTACATACTTGAAGGAAAAATAATCTATGTTGACCATGCTCCAACATCATCTTCGGACATTTTCGGCACAAGATGTTTAGACCTATACACTGGCGAAGAACAATGGTTCATTAAAGATGCAAGCATTGATTTTGCGCAAGTCTTTGATATCGAAAATCCAAATGAACATGGTCTCATTGCTCATCTATGGGATGTATCAGGTCCCGCAACCAACACAACGGCAGTAATATACGATGGATTTACAGGAATCAAACTTTTTACCATAACTAACATCACCTACGGCTTAGGTGTTTCGATGTATTGTGGGGCTATCAGATTTGGACCATCAGGCGAAATATTATCCTACTCTCTAGATGCCCAAAAAGATCGCTTAATACTTTGGAATTCAAGCCGAGCAATAGCTTACGCTTTTCCCTGGATGGGAATTGAACCAGGCGCAATATACAGTCCTACAATGGGTTCGATTATCGATGGGCGACTTGGCATAGAATGGAATGTTACAATCTCAACAGATATCCCCACAGGCATGGCTATAGAAATAATCAATGCTCAAGAAGGCTACCTAATGACTTACTTGGAGAGCAAGACTGGTCGTACGGCTGGATTCGTTGATTATCCCGCGACTGCTACAGAAATGGGCTTTGCAACATCATTACAAAAAAGTGCCTCAGGGCAATATCCCGACACAATCAGTCCAGTCTGGACACAAAAAAGAGATGGAATTACAAATCGCGTTTTCTACAGTAGAAACATCTTAGATGGAGTCTATACCCGATGGGACAGCGGTATAATGCGGCTCATAGGTTATAACATTAAGACGGGAAATGAACTCTGGCGAACGGAACCAACATCAAACAGCGGATGGGGCTATTTCACTTACCAGCATATAATCGCTTATGGCATGCTCATTATGTCAGGTTACGATGGTTATCTTCGCGCTTTTGACATAACTAACGGGCATCTTGTATGGGAATACTATTTTGGCAATTCAGGAACAGAAACCGTATACGGAACATTCCCAACGTATTCAGGTTTTCATGTAGCTGATGGAAAAGTATATGTTACCAACGATGAACACTCCCCTGACTCAGTGCTCTGGCGAGGAAGCAAACTTCATGTTGTTGATGCCTACACTGGAAAAGCATTATGGAACATTTCCGGCATGATGCGTCACGGCGCAATCTCTGATGGTCTATACACCGTACTTAATTCATACGATGGTCAAGTCTATACCTTCGGCAAAGGCCCCAGCGCAATTACAGTATCCGCACCACAAACCGCTGTACCTAAAGGAACAGCAGTTCTGATTTCAGGAACCGTTACAGATCAATCACCTGGGCAAAAAGGTACTCCAGCAATTTCAGATGACGACATGACTCCCTGGATGGAATATCTAAACATGCATAAACCAATGCCTCAAAAAGCCAAAGGAGTACCAGTAAAGCTGGTTGCCACTGATCCAAGCGGTAATCAAATACCAATCGGTACGACAACCTCTGACATAGGAGGAAGCTTCGCAATAGACTGGAACGCACCTAATGAAGGCAAATATCAAATAACCGCTACCTTTGAAGGAACCAATTCGTATGGTGGCTCATATGCAACAACTTACCTTCTTGTAGGCTCAGCTGCTGGCGTTCCGCAACCTACCTCAACTCCAATTACTCCCCAACCCACTTTAACCGGGGCTCCAACTTTAACAACTTCGCCCTCTGTTGTTCCAACACCGGAAGCAACTCCTGGTACTGAAATCTACATCATAGCGGCAGCAATCGTGATCATAGCAGTAGTTGTCGGCGTTGCGTTATTACTTAGAAAGAAACATTAATTCTTCAATACCCTTCCTTTTTTCTTAAAAATAATCAACTTTAATGTTAGCAATGATCGGCTGTCAAGAATATCTAAAAATCAGCACAAAAGAGCACTCTAGGATCGCGCGGTGAACTGAGTTTGTTGCTTTACTTGGTTGTCGTGGCTAATCTCTTAGTGGCCGTGTTTAATTCAGAAACAATTCACCTACAATTTTTAGGTTAAGATAGAACAACAACCTGAAAAAATTGGCTGTTGTTCTTCCAAGAACTAATTTTCAGATTGTAAGCGAAACAAAAAGAATCAATTAGAATTATTGGTGGTCCCGACCGGATTTGAACCAGTGACCAACAGATTATGAGTCTGGCGCTCTACCTAACTGAGCTACGGGACCAC
>CAZWRU010000022.1:0-31960 GCA_964636425.1 uncultured Candidatus Bathyarchaeia archaeon | reverse complement strand
GGCTACGATGTTATGTTCCGCTGGACACAAAAAACTCTTAAAGTAAAAAAACCAACTATTGCAAGTGCTCAAGCATGCTAAAGAGTATAAGTATCGGGGGAGTTTCTGGCGCAATTGCACCAGTTTTCACGTACGCATGTATTCTGTTAGCGATCGAATCATATCGCGAGTTTAATTGGTATAACAATGCTCTTAGCGACTTAGGTGTGATTCCAGGTTTGACCATGACTATTTTTAATGGGGGTCTTATCGTAGGCGGTATCTTGTTTACAATTTTTGCCATAGGCCTAACTCAATTTCTTCGCAAAAATTTACTTGGACGAATGGGCGCTTGGGTTTTAGTTATTGCTTGTATTTCCCTGATTTGCGTAGGGATTTTTAATGAGAATATAAGACCAATTCATTATATTGTTTCAGTGTCGCTTTTTATTTTTATGCCAATTGCATTGTGGATTCTTACTGGAGCCTTCTGGGTAAAGAAACAAAAGAAATTAAGCATCTTTACAGTGGCAATTGGAGTGGCTGCAGCCATGCCATGGATTTTAGAATTCACGATACATTACGCGCCAAATGTAGCAATTCCTGAATTTATATCTGGTTTCGCAACGTCGATTTGGGTTATGGTTCTTAGCGTAAAAATGTTGAGAGAAACAGAACATTGAAATTAAAAAATATGCTTAATACCGGAATTGCATTACTGAAAAAACAAGTGTATCAGTAAAAAGAACAATCTTTGAATCCTTGAAGGCAACGACGTTATATTTTTGGTTACTATAAAGATAGTCATGTGATTATTGAACCAATCTTTTAGTTAGCGACTACTATGCTTGTAATATAAGGAAGGTTTTACTCTATTGCAGGATACCTGAATAACTAATTGAGTATAACCAAAAATTAAGTTGTAAAAATCGGGTTTAAGAGAAATTTAAAGTAAAAAATTATTTAAAGGATATTCTCGTCTTCTAACGTTGAGCAATTATCATAGCATGCGCTTTATCGTAGGGCTCCAAGTCAACAACTTCCTCTATGCGGAAACCTCTGTTTTCAAGTATTCTGGCTTCTTGTCGATAGACTTCTGAGGGTTCTTTTGCCACGTCTATGCTTTGTGATTTTATAGCTATCATGACCCACCCACCTGCTTTGAGCAGAACATCGGCATTATCTGCTAGCACTCTAGCTTGCTCAGGTTGTGCAACATCGCAGTATATTTCATCAACCTTGCTAGAGATGAACATTGCATATTTTTGCGGCATACGAGCATCGGCAAGGAAAGGTGACATGTTAGGTCGATAAGTAACAACATTAGTTATTAGTTCTCTAAGACTACGCTGGGCAAATTCTACACAATACACATGCCCTTTTACACCAACAATATCGGATATATGACTGGGAGTGGTTCCCGAAGCAGCGCCCAAATATAGTACTTTATGATCAGGTAAGATTGGTACTGTCTGAAGCCCCTTTAAAATGGCACCAGCTAGTTTACTTCTAAAAGCATCCCAGACACGATATTCAATCCCGTCAAAATGTATTAGACGTTCGCCGTAGATGCTGCGGCCTGGAGCGAAGCTTTTTGTAGCTAGCCTGTGAGCGCCATCTTCGAGTGAAATTTGATAAATTTCGGCAAATTTTGGATGAGGCTTAACTCTTATTTGCACGACGATTTTGTCTCCACTTCTGTTCGCTAGGTCGATCACGTCTATCTCCGCCGCTTGAACCGCTACTTCGTTCTTTGTAACTGAATCCGCCGCTACCTCGATCCCTAAAACCGCTACCTGCCCTATCACCACTTTTACTTACGCCATCACCTTTACCACGATCTCTAAATCCGCCGCTACTACTGCTAGTGTTGTCTTTAGAATCTCCGCCACTACTTCTACGATCTTTAAAGTATCCTCCTCCGGTGCTACCGCCACTATCGCTGCTATCACGATGTCTATATACTCCGTCGCTTCCGCCTCTACGATCTCTAAAACCTCCGCCGCCACTACCGCCACGAGTGTCTCTTCCGTAACCGCCTCCACCGCGCTTGTCTACGTATCCTCCGCCTCTACGATCTCTAAAACCTCCGCCGCCACTACCGCCTCGTCCAAAGTCTCGGCGTTCTCGGAATTCGCGTGGTCTTTCTTCTCTTGGTTTCTGTTCTTTTAGTGGTGGAGGTTCAGGATATTTCTGATTGATTTCTTCAATTCTACGGTCAAGGTCAGCTTTAAGTTTATCACCAATATAGTGACCATTACCGAAGGCGTCGGCACGAATGGCTATCGCGAGTTTACCTGCAATTGCACGAGCTATTTTTCCTCGTTGCCAGCGCTTTGCATCATGCAACAAAGTATGTTGGAAAATTAGACCATGTTTTGGTGGACGTGCACCAGTTTTTATAGATCGGAATAGAGCTTTTTCTGCTCCTAAAACCTGCATAGTGCTGGCGGGCCGTTTAGCAAGATTTTCCAAACCGCCTGCTAAGGCGATTAGACGAGCGCCAAGAAGCGCACCTGCAATAGTTTTAGTGTTGGGCGCAACTTCTTCCATGGTTTTGTTTAGGTAAGTTTCCATACTTTCTCTCAGTTTGTATGTGTCTATAATGTTTTTACTGAGAGCTTGAATTTGGATTAGGTCGGTTTCTGAAACTCCAGCGCCCATTGAAGAGGCTGCAATTCGGCTTATTTGCTCAGTTTTGTTTTTAGGTATATCCTCTTTTTCGAGAGCTTCAGCAGTAAAGTTGTCTTTAATACCCAAATCAAGAACTAAACGAGCATAAGTTTCGTGCTTTTCAACAAGCCTATCGAGTTCAGGGAAGTGTACTCCGTACCATTCACGTAATCTGCCCATGAAAAGATTAACTGTTCTATCTAAATCATCAAGTGTCTGAATAGCTTGACCAATCACTAAATCCCGTTTTTCTGTTGCACCTTTAACTTGTATTTTCGCCATTTCCATACTGACATTATGCATCCATAGACTGAGTTCTTTTGCGTCTTTGACAAAACCAGTTTCAATTGCTATTTCTTCCATGCGCATCCTTATTGAGTCAATTGTGTTGGGTTGGGCAATCTCAACGGCAACGCTAAATTTTTCTTGAGCTTGATTTGCGAGATTTGTGTTTTCAAAAATAAATGTATCATAGCCTTTGGATTGAAGCTGCGTGATTAAAGCTACAACATCATCAGATAATTGATCGAGCTGATTTTCAGCAGCCATTTTTGCGGCTGCTTGAGGCTTTTTCGCATAAACTATCCTATCTACGAATTGTTTTTGTTCGTCAAAAGCTACAAAACCGAAGGGAAACTGAACAATAAGTGCTTTCATGCCTTAGTCACCGTAAGTGTTTCAAACGTAGTATTCCTCACACTGACTTAATAAATAATTGTTTATGACTTTCAACAGATTGATAGAAAATAACCTGTTTCTGATGTTTAGTTGCTGTTACTTCGGTTCGCATCGTTCTTTGTAGGGTGTAGTTAGTATTTCTTTTACTTTATTAGTTATAACTGGACCTAAACCGTCAACAGTTTTTGACCAATCATCTACGTTGATAAGGGCGTTTTGTGGAGTTTGGTAAGATTGTAAAATGGCTGTAGCTTTTTCTCTACCAACATTTGGCAAACTAGCTATGAAATACATTTGGGCATCAGAAATAGTGTCAGTCTTCTTGCAAGCATGAACAATCGGAGACCGCTTCTCTACTAACTGCTCCTGCCTGGCTGCTGTATACAGAAAATCAATAGTTTCATTCTGATTAGAAGTACTCACCATTGGTATCCCATTCTTTGCGATATTGAACATTGCACCCCAAACTGCAGCAGGTTGAATCTTGCTGAACTTGTAAATCATAGGCATATAACCCTCAATTATGAGAAGCGATTTGGGATAGGTATCTTTGAGTTTAAAAACTTGTTCAAATAAGAATCGACGAGTAAGTGTGTAAACAAAATCTTGGACTGTTTTCCGTTCCACAGCACATTCATCGCTAAGAACATAGTCACCTTTGTCTAGAGCTTGAGTTTTCACTTTTGCCCCACGTTCAATTAGGCCTTTAACTATTTTTGGTGCACTACTAGCCTCGCGACTATCCACTATAATTGTCGGTTGCTCCTCATCATCGCTCTTTTTTTCTTTGATGAAGGGAACCAAAGTTTCAGTACCGGAAATAACTCTCGCCTCAGATGAACTAACCTAACAGTTGATTCTTATTTCAGTTTCGTAAAAAAACAAAGCAGTAACCTGCAATAAAAGAGAAACAGCTATTCATATTTTAAGAGAAAAAGAGGCTTTTATACTTCCTGATACCGCTCTTGTCTCAAACTTTTTTCAAAAAACGCTTGCTAAAATTCGATTTAAAGAATTATCCGCTATGATGCTTAACAATTGAAATTCACACTACATCGTTCGAGTTACGTTTGCCTGGCTCGGGTTAGATTGTATCTTTATCTTCTCGTTCATAATAAAAAAGTAAAATATAAATTACTAAAAATATGTGACTGCAAGAACTAAAATAACTTTATTTAAGCAACAAGATAACTAAAAATTAATAGTTTTAGTTACAAAATAAATTGTAATCGAGTTAAAACTTATTTTTTTAACAAAAAGAAGAAAAGGGTTTAAGGACCCTTCTTGGTGACTTCTTTGACTGCACCGGCTGCGACTGTTGTACCCATGTCTCGGATAGCGAATCGTCCAAGTTCTGGGAAGTCTTGGAAAGTTTCGATTGAGATTGCGTGTAGTGGTTCCATGCGGACCCAAGCGGCATCTCCTGTTTTGAGGAAGCTTGGATGTTCTTCAGTGACTTGTCCGGAGCGTGGATCGATTTTCTTGATTAGTTCGGTGAATCTGCATGCTATTTGTCCTGTGTGATAATGTAGTACTGGGGTATATCCTGCTGCAATAGCTGTTGGGTGGTAGATGACGATAATTTGTCCGATGAATTCTTTTACCACTGTTGGGGGATTCGATGCTGGACCTGCAACGTCTCCGCGGTGAACATCATTCTTGGCGATTCCTCTAACGTTTATACCGATGTTGTCTCCGGGTTCAGCCATTGGGATTGAGGTATGGTGCATTTCAATGGATTTAACTTCAGCAGTCTTGTTGCTTGGCATGAAAATGATAGAGTCTCCTGGCTTAAGTACGCCTGTTTCGACTCTGCCAACTGGGACAGTGCCGATGCCGGTAATAGTGTAAACGTCTTGGACTGGGATACGTAAGGGTTTGTTGGTTGGTTTAGCAGGTAATTCTAACATGTCTAATGCTTCAATTAGTGTTGGTCCTGTGTACCATGGCATTTTGTCGCTGCGTTTAACAAGGTTTTCTCCAGTCCAGCCTGAAACTGGAATGAAGCGGATTTTCTCGACCATTTTGCCGTCCGGATCTTTTACTGCAACTTTGAATCCGCTCATGGTTAGCATACGTGATACTTCAGCTTTAATTTCGTCATATCGCTCTTTGCTGTAGTTAATTATAGAATCGTCCATTTTGTTTATAGCAACGACTACTTGGCGAATACCTAAAGTAAAGGCTAAGAAGGCGTGTTCTCGTGTTTGACCGCCTGAACCGATGCCAGCTTCAAATTCACCTTTCTTGGCTGAGCAGAAAAGTACGCAAGCGTCTGCTTGACTTGCGCCGGTAATCATGTTTTTAACGAAGTCTCTGTGACCAGGGGCATCGATGACTGTAAAGTTGTATTTTTTGGTTTGGAATTGAAGGAATCGAAGGTCAATAGTTACACCTCGTTCTCGTTCTTCCTTTAAGTTGTCAAGTACCCAAGCGTATGCAAATGTGCCTTTGCCCATTTTCTCTGCTTCTTCTTGGTAGGATTTGAGGGTTCTCTCGTCAATTGCTCCCATATCAACAAGCAAGTGACCGGTGGTTGTAGATTTTCCGTGGTCAACGTGCCCCATGATAATTATGTTTAAGTGGGGTTTCTCACTTTTGCTCATCTTACATTCTTCCTTACTAATTTTCCTTAAGTTTTAGTGATTTCGGATAAACATCAGTCCTCCAATTATTTTAATCTTATCATGAAGTTGATACATCATTTTCATGCATGATTTAGTAAAAAACAAGCAACGCTTTGACAATTAATCCGATTATGCGTAAAAATCTATGTGTTCAGAGGTCAACTATATCGGGGCAAATATAGATTCGTAAGGTATTGCATCTTTAAAGTATCATAAAGAATCAGAAATTGTATTAAAGTGGTAGTTATAGATAATGTAAGCTGAAGCGTTTATGCCTACAAATCTACCGCCTGAAGCAAAAGACAAATGGGCCGAAGTAGAAGCAACTAACGAACCTAAATTAAAACTACAGAAATATCAGGAGTTCCTAGCAGCAGTTCCGCAACACAAAGGAACGATGAAACTTCGTGGTCAAATTAAGAAGAAAATGGCCGTCATACGTAAAGATCTTGATGATAAAAAAAGAAAAGGCACTGGAAAAAGTAGCGGCGGACCAAAAATTTATGTGGAAAAAGAAGGTGCAGCACAAGTTGCTCTATTAGGCATGACAAATGTAGGAAAAAGCAGTCTACTGTCTGCGTTAACAAACGCTAAAGTTGCTGTTTCGCCAGTTCCTTTTACTTCTCATGAACCTGTACCGAGCATAATGAATTACAAGGACATAAGATTCCAAATAATCGAAGCGCCCGCCATGATTGAAGGCTCAGCAGACGGTAAACTGTGGGGTATGGCCACCATTGGATCAGCGCGAAGTGCAGATGGCGTAATATTAATGATAGATTTATCAGAAAACGCGGTTACTCAACTGAATTTACTATTGGAAGAGTTAGAAAAATCGCGTGTTATGCTTAGTAAACCAAAAGGGCGCATAGACATAGACCGCAGACACGCAGGAGTAGCATTACGTATAATTCTGGTAGGCAAACTCATTGACTGCACAATGAAAGAGGTAGAAGAACTTCTCCGAAGTTACCGAATAAATGACGCTATCGTAAAAATCAGCGGCGAAGTCACCTTAGACGAAATTGAAGATGCAATATTTGAAAGCACCATCTACAAACCCGCCCTAATAATAGCCAATAAACTTGATGTTGAAGGTGCTGAAGCTAACCTAAAAAGGCTACAAGCTCACGTAGCAGGAAAAATACCGATTATAGCAGTTTCCTGTGAAAAAAAACAAGGCCTAGAACAAGTCGGCGAAGCATTATTCAAAACAATGGATATAATACGCATATACACCAAAGAGCCTGGCACTAAAGCACCTAGTACAAACCCATTTACCCTAAAAAAAGGCGCAACATTACAGGACTTAGCTAAAAACATCCACGGCGACTTTCTCAAAGACTTTGCTTTTGCACGGGTATGGGCTAAACGATTACCTTTTAGTCCGCAGAAAGCAGGTTTAAACTTCATCCTAGAAGATGGAGATATAGTAGAACTTCACACAAAATAAGAACCAAAAACATAGCTTATTTTTCAGAAAAAATAAAAAAACCACACTCAAAAAGAGTGAAGGAAGATGTATAGCGCGATTATCTTGATGATTGCGCTACTCGTTCGATTTCGTGTCTTTTTGCTATGCCAGCACTCTTAATGTCGTTATTTGACGCAAGTACTAGTTCGTCGGCAACGCATTCTTCAATTGACTTGGGAGTGTTTAATGATGCATTACGTGCGCCTTCGGTGATGTGGCGTATTGCGAGATCGATTCTGCGTTGTGGCGCAACATCTACTGATAAGTGATAGACAACTCCACCGTAGCTGATACGTGTTGTATCTTCGCATGGTGCGCTGTTTTCTACTGCGCGTACTAGAACTTCAATTGGATTCTTGCCTGTACGTAAGTTAATAATTTCGAAAGCGTGTTTAGCGATGTTGGCCGATTTTGCTTTTTTACCGCTGTTCTTGCCAGGGCGCATCATGTTGTTTATCAGACGTTCAACGATGTTGACGTTGGCTTTGCGGAATCTTTGGTGTTCGTGACGACCCATACTGTGGGGTGCAACCATCGGGGTTAGATTAAGATAACGCTGTAGACCTAAGTCGTTAACTTTAATTTCTTTAAAACTCCATTTTTGGAATAGTTTAATTTCTGCTGGAGGTGCTGCTGTTGTTGGGGGGGTTGTAGTTGTTGTGCTCATTTTATCACCTTGCAGGTTTTTGTTTCCTTCCGTATACTAGTTCGTTTAGGCTAACGCCGTTGACCATTACTACTTTCCATCTTACACCAGGAATATCTCCCATGGCGCCTCCACGGGTTCCGCCGATGCCTTCAACGACTACTTCATCGTGTTCATCTACTACGTTTAAGGCACCGTCTCCAGGTAAGAATGCTGAAATAACACGACCATTTTTAATTAGTTGAGTTCTAACACATTTTCTGATGGCGCTGTTAGGCTGTTTGCTTTCAACGCCTACTTTTTCAAGAACTATACCTCGTGATTGAGGTGCCCCTTGCATAGGGTCTACTTTTTCATCTAACATGAGTTGGCGACGATTGTAATACCTATCGCTCCAACGGAAATTCTTCCGTTTCTTTGCCAGTTTTCGAGCGGCGAATTCGCCTTGAGGTGATTTTGAACCCATTCGATTATCCTCTTGCACAGTTAGAATCCAAACACTAATATTTAAACAACACGAACCAACAAGCACAACAACATCATGCAGATTTTTGCGTACGCTACTTTTAGAACACACAATTGTGCTCATTTATTCAAATGCAATTCTTAGATATAGAGTTCACTATTTGGCTAATTTGTTTAAAAATTAAATTCACAGATGAGAAAAAAGGGCGAGGCTCTACTTGTTTTTCTTTTGGGCAGCAAACAGCACTAATCCAGTGAAGAAGAAAACTAGGCACCACAAGTAGGGATTATGGGGTACAATGAGTTCATACCATGCGGTGGGTCGAGCTGAGAAGCCTCCCGCTAAGAAGTAGATGAAGATACCTAAGATGAAGTAGCTACCAAGACCGATTGATGTTATGCCAATATTCTTTAAGTTTAGCTGAGCGCTATTCTGTTTCCTTATAATTGGAAGAGTGAATTTTAAAGCAAACAATGCAACAGCGAAAAGTCCAATTGTGGCGGCTACAAAGGCTGTAAAGTTGAATACATCAAGCAGCATACTTGGTCCCCAAGTGGCAATCATTCCAAACCATTGCATAGCAGAATTGAACCAGAAAACCACAAACAAGTAACTTACTATAGAAATACAACTCCATCGAATTATTTCAGATCCGGGTGCATTATGCTGGATTTTGGACTTTAATTTTAAGAGAACAGGAGGAATAACAAGCACCATAAGCAAAGAGGTCAGCCCCGCTGAGAAGAAGACTTCCATCATCGGAGTAGTTTCGAAATACCATACGTCGCCGCCTATAAATGGAAATATAAAACCAAGCCATATTGTCGGGATGAGAAAAAGAAAATAGATTGCTTCTAAGAGGAGAACATTAGAGATTTTTCCCTTAAGAGCTGAAAGTGTAGTTTGCCCATTTTTGTAATAAGAAAAAGCTATGTATAACGCTAGAAAGCTTGCAACCCATCGCATAATTCCGCCTATGGTTCCACCTAACTCGCTAGCGTAGAATGTAGCGGTCCACCAAGGTAGCTTCATTTCCTCAGCGTAATAAGAGAAGTTTTGTACCAATTCGACGCTGAAAATGGCGCTTTGAAAGAATTCATATTGAGTCCAAATGAAAAAGGCACAGACTATAATGAGGATAAGAAAACGTGTGAAACGAGTTCCAGTAGAGCTGGTTTTCAGATTCATATTAGTTCACATAGTTTTCTTTGTCAAATCAAATTCTAATTGTTCATGATGGAACATTTTGTTCCGCTAAAGGAACAGCAAAAAGCATGGTTTTAGGAACAGGGTAATATATTGTGATAAAGGAAGATGTTAATATAAGAGCGAATATCGCTATGCGAAAACTGAAAGTCTCCGGGAGCTATCTTAGGAATCAAACTCTAAAAAACTTAGCAAAAGCTTTCTTCTGCTTATTGCTATTTGGATTCATACTATTTTTTATCATTCTAAGAGTATTGCCTACCTTTCAGATTGGGGTTTTTGAGTTAATCGGATTGCCGATGGCATTTGTATGTTTAATCGGGGGTTATTTCTATTGGGGAAAATATGGCACGTATAAAGGGGGTTGGGAAGGCGAAAGGCGCGTGACAAAAGTACTTAATTCAACTTTAGACGACAATTATTATTTAATAAATGAAGCTAAATTTGGTCGAAAAAACGAAGATATTGACCATATAATACTTGGACCCAATGGCGTGTTTGTTTTGGAGACCAAGAATTGGAGCGGGAAAATAAATTGTCATGGAGATCAGTGGCAAAGGGTGGGTCGCCACAAATTTGTAGGCAATCCAAGTAGGCAAGTAAAAAAGAATACTATCAAAATTAAAACAATATTAAGTTCGTTAGCAGCCTTAAAAAACCATGGAATCTGGGTTGAAGGTATAGTAGTTTTTACAAATAAATCTGCAGATCTTGACATTAGGAATCCTCCAGTAACTATACTAAAACTTCATCAACTCCCCGAGTACATAGCCACTTACAAAAATTATAATCCGTATACTAAGCATCAATTAAAACAAATGGGTAAAGAACTCTTAAAACAAACACAATAAAATCCACCTGTTCTTTTATTTTTTTTAATAAAAATTCGATTTACAATTAATTGATGATAAATTTTTAAGTAGTTATAGATATCAATGAAATGGGGAATAAAAAAGTGAAATATGACATCAAATATAAGCCATCATATGCGATGCTTGTCGTGAATTTAGATCAGGGGGAAACCATCACAGCAGAATCAGGGGCTATGACATACATGGATCCCACAATTGAAGTGCATACCAGAAAGCGGGAGAAGAGTTTCTGGGGTAGCTTAGGACTAAAGGTTATTGGAGGTCAAAGTTTCTGGGTTAATGAGTACATCGCCGCGGCAGGTCCAGGTGAAGCAGCTTTTGTTTCTGCTCCAGTAGGAGATATTGAAATGCTCGAGATTACTCCTGGACAAGGATATATTGTGCAAAAATCAGCCTACATCGCAAGTACACAAGGCATAGCTTTAGACATTAAATGGGAAGGATTCACGAAAGGACTCTTTGGTCAAGGCCTCTTTATGATAAAAGCAACCGGTAATGGAAATCTATTCATCAACACTTTCGGAGCAATAGATAAACACACTCTCACGCCAGGACAGACCTTAATAGTGGATAACTTTCACTTAGTTGCATTCAGTGACACCTGTACTTACCAAGTAACAAAATTTGGAGGGCTCAAAGAAACGCTCTTAGGCGGAGAAGGCCTAGTCACAAAAATCACTGGCCCAGGCGATGTGCACATACAAACCAAGAACGTGAAAGAATTTGTAGATTGGCTCTGGGTTCTACTTGGACCAAGAGTCCAAGCTAAAGCACGCTAAAAATACGTAATCGCCCCAATTTTTATTTTTTTACTTATCGATCAAGATTGAAAGATTCCTTGCGTACAAGCGGTTTTTCTGGGAATTGATCCAAAAGCATACGTTCTTCGAGCTTTCGACTCAAAACAACTGGTTCAAGACGTTCAGCTATCTCCAACGCAGTTGTTAGTTTACTAGCTCTCTCCGCATAAATCTCAAAAAGTACTGCATTCTTAGTTACTTCATCGCCGATTTTCGCTTTTAATATTATGCCCGCACCCTTTTCTTTTGGCGTTCCGGCTGCTCTAGCTACTTGCACTATCCCATCAGTGTTTATCCATAATACGCGACCTTTCTTCTTAGCGCGAACCGTTGTGCGTTTAGGACCGATTGGTATGTCCTCGGGTTTAATTTTTGGATTACCGCCTTGAGCTGCAATTATATCACGCAATTTTTGCTCTGCTTTTCCTGAAGTTAAAATTTGTTCTGCTTTCAAACGACCATTAGCTTCTCCAACCATCTCAAAAAGTATCCCAGCTAGACTTAAGGCTTTTTCTTTAACATCCTGTGGGCCGTTTCCCATTAGTGTGCATAATGCTTCTCGAGCCTCTAGTGCAGCGCCAATTCCGAAACCTAAAGGCTGTTCTCCAGAAGTCATAGCACATTGTACATTCATATCCAATCTTTTGCCTAAATCAACAAAATCTGCAGCTAACATATAGGCTTCACTCATGGTTTTTATTTTTGCACTATTTCCAGTTGGGATATCAATCACTACATGGGTAGCACCAATAGCTTTTTTCTTGCTCATAATTGAAGGTAAAAGTAACGGATCAATCCCTAAGGGATATTCCACTTGGATAAATAAATCATCGGCAGGAGCCAATTCTAATGAACCCCCCCAGACAAGACAACCGTTTGTTTTCTTCACAACACTCTTTATTTCAGATATGTTTAAGTTTACAGGACATAGCGTTTCAACGCGATCAGCGGTTCCTGCTGGGGAAGTGATTGCACGCGATGAGGTCTTGGGAATAGTGTAACCTGCAGCCGCTACAATCGGCACAACGATCATGGAAGTTTTATCTCCAGGAATACCGCCAATACTGTGCTTATCTAAAATTGGGTTTACACCAAAATCTAAAGTTTTGCCCGTATCCACCATAGCTCGTGAAAGCGCTTCGTTTTCACTCATGCTTAAATTATAAATTTTTAACGCAGTTAAAAACGCTGATATCTCAATATCACTAAGATGCTGCTCTACAACATCCTTAACGATTGTAACTATTTCATGCTCCCGCAAACGCTCCCCACGAAGCTTTGCACGCACATTATTAAGGGACTCAGGCATAGGCGCTAACTCGACATCTATAACATCACCATCTTTTATTCCCAAAGCCTGAGCGATTTCGAGATAAACCCAAATACGATCATGAGGAAAATCAGTAGCCACGTTCACTAATGCTATTAATTCTTTCTCTCCATAAACCAGTTTGAGTCTATCAGAAGAATGCAGGCCTAATAATCCCGCAATTTCATCATCCACTATTGCGATTCTTTTACCACCAGCGGTAATGTTTAGGATGCCAGCTGTGAGCTTCATGCAATCACATGTTCTAGGATGTTGAATGAAATAGTTAAAGATTTTAATGGATTTAAACAATTCACCAAAGATTGGTTATGTCACTCGCACGTTAACCCCCCCCCTCTTTTTTTTAGGACACCTGATGCTGTACACTCAGGGCTTCATGATAGAAACTTTCACAATCAAAGATTAATTAAAAACTCAAAAGGAACATCTCAAAACCGCTTTCAGCGTTGATAGAAGTCTTCTTTATTCCCATGTCTACATTTCTTTTTCTAAAATGTGTTCGAAGTGCAGTTACTTGGTTTATTTTAAAATAGAATTTTTATCATTAGCAAATTTTTTATTTTTTATTTTTATTAAAAGAAACAAGTGGCTGGCCATTGATTTTTTCTATACTATAGCTGACTATCTTTTTGTTTGCAGTGTTATCGAGCGCTGCGTTTCTTCCACCGATTACATTGGCTAAGACTTTGGCCTTGGGGAACCTCTGACCTATTAACTGAATATATTTTTCCGCTTGCTCTAAGTCTTCGATACGTAGTTGTCCATTTTTAATTTCTGAGATTAGTAAGTCTAATGGGTCAGAGTTTCAGTTTTTTTGCGGTTAAGTAGGATAGCGATGGTGACTATTGAGATTACTGCGACTACGATTGCTAATATGTAAAGTGATGTGTTTAGTTGTACGGGTATTGGGGTTGTTGTTGGGCTAATAGTGGGTTGGGGAGTGGTTGCGTCTACTTGTGGTGTTTGGGTGGGATTTATTGGAGAGCTATCTGTTGGCGATAAGGTTATTGTAGCTGTTGGTTCTGGAGTAATTGTAGGAGTTATTGTAAATGCTGGTGTTGGGGTATCTGTTGGGGTAGGTGTTTCCGTTGGGGTTTGGGTGGGCGTGGCTGTTGGGATAGGTGTAGGTGTTGGGGTTGGAGTAGCGGTGGGAGTGGGTGTCGGAGTGGGCGATGAAGTAACTATAAAAGTTGCAGAGGCTAGCCTACTTTCATTATCTGACGCTGTAACTAAATAACTGCCCAACTCAACATTCGGCACAGTAAAACTTGTTGTAAATAAACCATGTTTCGGAGAAGGCATACCAGATGCCATTTTTTGAGTCATCCAGAATATCGAACAAGGCACACTTATACCAAAAGCATACCCGTTTACCGTTATTACCGTATTTATTGGCCCTGAAGACGGAGTCAAAAATATAGTGGGCAACACATTAAAAGTGGCATATAAAGTTTCCAATTGATAGGTTCTTCCAGTTCCGTTATTCTTTAGAAGCTCAGCGTGAATATTATAGAAAGAAAAAACATTTGCTGCAAATTGAAATTGAAAACTCCCTGTAGAGTCAATTTGTGCGGTTCCAAGATCTATTCGGGTTACCCCAAAAGTAGCATGAAAAGATAGGGTATAATTGTTTATGGCATCGGTTGCTTGGAAGCCGTAACCCTTAACAGTTACTGTTGATCCCCAAGGTCCTTCAGTTGGCGTTACAAAAAAGACTGGGTTGATTTCGAAATAGATCTTGAAATTGACCCCGTTTGCATCTATGATATTAAGGCTGTGAGTACCGTTAGGTAGCTCGGGGATTGTTATAGTTGTGTCAAAGCTTCCATAAGAGTTTACGTGGAATTGAGTAATCATTGTTGAGGTGTCTGCTTTGATGATTCCGTTTCCCGGATAGAACCATTTACCTGCTATTCTTAAGGATTGTAGGGGATTCAAAGGAGTTGAGAAAACGGATCCATCTCCAAACAACTCATTAATTGTTTGGTCTCCAAATATGGTTAATCCCCTATAGTACTCAACATAACTGGCACTGTATGAATGACTGGAGTTACTAGCTGTGAAAACAATTGAATAATACTGTTGAGAATTATCACCTATAGCATTTACTTGGCCTAAATCTGGTGCGGACATATTATGATAAAATTCTCCGAGCGAATTTGTCTGAATTTGATCTATAAGCGTCGATACAGAATTAATCGGATTCTTGTATGAGATGTTTAGATAACTCGATGCCGAAAAACCATCACCCTTTAATGTTATTGGGGCACCCGGTCCACCTGAATTAGGTGAGCACCAAATTTCTGGTATTGAAGGTTGAGTTACTGTAAAAGTTGCTGATGCATTAACGCTATTAACGGTGATAAACGAAGGGTCAGAGGGATAAAATTGTTGCGTTTGGACTATATAGGAACCCGGTAAAAGATTAGGTACAGTAAATGTTCCTTCAAAAGCAAAGTTTTTCCGACCCGTAGAAAGATAATCTGATGATGTTCCATCTTCAAAATTAAATGTCACCCAAGTTGTATTCATTTTTATTCTAAAATAAGCCTCCGCTAACAATCCACGACCTGTAACAGTAACGTTGGTGCCGATAGGTCCGGATGATGGAGTTAAAGTTAAAGAGGGAATAACAGTAAAATGACATGGAACGGAAACAAATCGGGCCCCAATACTCTCAGCTGGCGTTGGGTAGGCAACCACAAATAGGTTACCCATATAATCTCCAGCTTCAGTTTCTAGTACGAAATTACCCTGCGAATCAGTTTGTGTAATACCCGGCAAATCAAAAGTGCTGGTGCTAATATAAACTCTTAATTTTACGTTATATGTTACATTCTCGTTACTTTTTGGAAAGTCAAATCCATATACAGTAATGGGTGTGCCTGGTACTCCTGAAGAGGGAGTTAAAGTTGCAGTTGGCGGCTTTGGGGTAACTTCAAAAAAGGTAACGTGTGTTGTTATACCTATATTTTCAACTATTACTTGGTAGTTGCCATCTGGAACGTTAGGTATAATAAAATTTACTGAGAACTCTGATTGATTGGTTCCTAGTTCAAATTGCTGCATAATTTGAGAATAATTTTCAGAGGCCAATCTAATTGTTACATTAGAGGCGTTTTGAAAAGATATACCTGTTGTAGTTACTATTGTTCCAATAGGTCCAGTTGTTGGAGTTATGGTTATAGAAGATTCAGCTGCTTTTGTATTAAAGTTTTGAGTTGTGAAAAAGGGAAAAACAAGAATTATGATTAAAATTAAGGGTAAGAATATTTTTCTTGAAGATTTATTTAAAGAAACAATTTTGTCTTGCATTATCTTCATTCTTCTAATAGATGATATTATTAATGAAAGAATATATATTATTTAAAATTGCTCTAAGATTAATACAAAAACAAAAAATTCGTTAATTATTAAATCGTTTTTCATATGACAAGGTAAATTTTAAATTGTAGCTATCAATTAACAATCTTGTAATCGGAGTTCATAATTTGACTATAGTTTTGGTATAACATTCTATCAAGCTCTACTCCGCTGATCCCTAAAAGTTTGCATACTTTCATTTTGCCTATCACCACCTAACTTCACCCACGATTTTTCCCATCTTTTTTTCCAAACTCAAAGGTATAGAGTATTCAACAAAACTCTGAAACCGTTACTTTTTCTGATTAGTAGTGCCGAATATTTGTAAAAGTATAATTTAAACAGCAAACAATAAACTTAAAGCTTCTTTTGCTTATTTGGAGTCAAGGGAAAAAAATGGCATCTGACGATAACCCAGAAGATTTTTTTGATGAAAAAACAACAGAAGCAAATACTGAAGTTATTGAAAATAAATAAAATCAAAAACATAAGATACATTTTGTTAATCCAAGCAGAAAAATCCGAGATTTGTATGAGGACTGGAAAAGTGGCGATTTAGATCCGCGCCCTTCCTTCCAAAGAGGCTAGTCTGGGACCAAAGAAAAGCAAGCAAACTAGTAGAATCAGTACTAATGAATGTCCCAATACCTGTAATCTGCACAGCTGAACTTGATGATTCAACTGAAATCGTAATTGATGGCCAACAAAGATTACTCTCTTTATTTGGATTTATTGACGGTGAATTTCCCAAAAACAAAGAACACTTTAAGCAAAGCGGATTAGAAGTTTCAAGAGAATTAAACGGGACCACATATAAAGATTGGAACAACTTTAGTAGTAGATATAGAGGAGATAGAAAGTTTTGAAATATGTAGACTTTGTAGATTTGACTTACAAGCCAAAATCTTCCGATCTCATATGCACGTTCACAATAGAACCAGAAGGAATTAGTTTAAAAGAAGCCTCAGGTGGAGTTGCCGCTGAAAGCAGCGTAGGTACATGGACAGACCTCACCACTGTAAAGCCCTATGTGGAAAAACTTGCTGCCACAGTTTTCAAACTTGAAGAGAACGTAGCGACCATAGCATACCCGATTGAGCTTTTTGAGCCTGCAAATATGCCCAACATCTTAAGTAGCGTAGCGGGCAATGTTTTCGGTCTTAAAGCGTTAAAGAATCTAAGATTAAACGATATTCAGATGCCTAGTGAACTTGTAAAAAGTTTTAGCGGACCAAAATATGGTATTGAAGGAGTAAGAAAACTTCTCAAGGTTCCTCAACGACCGTTGATAGGAACGATCATTAAGCCTAAACTGGGGCTTAAAACAGAAGATCATGCCAAGGTAGCCTACGAAGCTTGGGCAGGAGGCTGCGATGTAGTAAAAGATGACGAGAATCTAAGCAGTCAAACCTTCAATCCTTTTGAAGACCGTTTGAGCAAAACACTTGAAGCAAGAGATAAAGCCCAAGATGAAACAGGCGAAAGAAAAGTCTATATGGCTAACATCACTGCAGACACAGAAACGATGCTTGACCGAGCGGATCTAATCATAGACTATGGCGGCGAATATGCCATGGTTGACATTTTAACTTGCGGCTGGTCAGCCCTACAAACTCTGCGCAACCAAGACCTCAAACTTGTGATTCATGCACACCGTGCAGGACACGCCGCCTTCACCAAAAGTCCACAGCATGGTATTTCTATGCGCCCAATTGCTAAAATCGCGCGGATTATTGGTGTTGACCAACTTCACGTAGGAACCGTCGTGGGTAAAATGAGCGAAACAAAATTGGAAGTACTTGAAAATATTGAGGCTTTAAAGACCGACTTGCACGGGTTGAAATCGGTTATGCCAGTTGCCTCAGGTGGTTTACATCCAGGATTAGTTCCCGCATTACTGGAAACTTTTGGCAAAGATGTCATAATTCAGGCAGGCGGAGGGATCCATGGACACCCCGACGGTACAATCGCAGGAGCAAAAGCCATGCGTCAAGCAGCTGATGCCGCAGTTCAAAAAATCAGCTTAGAAGAATACTCAAAAACTCACAAAGAACTCAAAGCAGCTATGCGAACTTGGAAAAACTAACCCCTCGTTCTTCTTTTTTCTTTTCTATCGGTACTTGTGGTAAACAAATTTTTCAGATGAGTTCCTAAATCTTTTGAGACGTTTATTTGCTTGAGTAATTGCCTATTTTTAGATGAAGTCCGTGATTATGCGAATTGCTTTTAATTCACTCAGTTAGGCTTTCTGGATAGTTTTGTCTTTGCGCGGGATTGCTCTTACGGCAAGGATAAGGTCTACTCCACTTAATATTTCTGGATCGCGCACAATTTGCTCTAAAATCAACGCGACGAAGGGATTTTGTTTGGTCCTTGACGGAGTCTCGTACATACCACCTCGGCTTGTCTTTGTGACATAAAGGAAGTCTTCAATGGGTAAGCCAAAGTGAGACATTTTGCCCTGCATAGTCTGTAAGTAGCAGATGTTTCCATGTGGCTTCTCTATTCGATAGCGGTTCCCGAAAGCTCGTCCGGGTTTTCTGTTAACTAAAATAATGTTTCTTTGTGCAAGCGCTTTGACCGCTGTCCAAAGCTTAAAACAGGGTGAGTCGTCAACGGCACAAACACGACAATGCTTAGCTTTTCTACCACCTTGCCAGTAAGAGCAGAACGCTGTATCCATTTCAGGTTTAGAATTATCGTTAGGCAAACTCAAGTCACATTTAGTAACGTAATTTTTGGAAATGTATTAATATAATTCTATTAGTCTTCGTTTAACGTCTATTTTTGAAGTACACAAATAATCCTATGCAGACAGCAATGATTATGGTGAAAATTACTGCATATATAATTACAGGAATTTTGTCATCGTTTTCCTGCGGATATTCTGATGGGCTTACGGTTGGAGTTGGAGTTGGCGAAGGCTTTGCGGTTGGGGATTCGGTAGGCATTGGGGTTGTAGGTGTTATGTCAGGAGAAGGTGAAGGTGTAGTTGAGGGGGAAGTTTCAGGGTAAGGATCAGTAGAAGTTGGGATAGGTATTATATTCATTAGAGGATAGTGGTCAATGTTGTTTTCATTAATAACAAAATAGGTGTCACCTATGCCAGAATATCCGATTTCGGAAGCATTTGGGTATCTATTTAGGTAGTCGCTCCAATAGTTGCCAACCGTGCCGTTGTCCCATATGTTGGTTTCAGGTCCAAAATACCAAGGGTTTGAAGCTTGGAGATTACCTTCAGTGCCTTCTTCTTTGGAGGTGTTATTTATGAAGTTATTATAGTAAATTTTGTTGTTATTTATGCTAGTTTGTGAGCTACTAATGTGGATGCCCCACCTTCCGTTGTTTGTGATATTATTTTGGAAAATTTCGTTCTTGGCGCCATAATATATGTAGATGCCTATGCTGTTTGCGTTTATGTAATTATTTGCTATGAAATTTTCAGTTGATACAGAAAGGTATATTCCGCTTCGAGTGTAACCTGTTATGTTGTTTGCTATTACGGTACAATTAGTGGCAGATAGGCTAATGCCTACAGCACCTTCTCCACCTATTTTGTTTCCAGATAAATTATTTCTGTTAATAGATATATTGCTTGAGCCCTGGATCTCAAGCCCAGTACCCCCATCACTTATAATTATATTTTCATCCAAGGTTATGTTTCTGCAACTCTGAAGGGAAATGCCAGCTCCATTACCGACTAAAACATTTTCTTTAACAATTGAGTTGTTGGTTGAGTGAATTAGCACCGCGGCACTATTGTTGGAAATATGCAAATTCTCTATTGTGATATTTGTGCAGTTAGCTAGAGCTACAAAACCCGCGTCCAACGGAACCGTCTTATTATGATGGTTAATCCAATAGTAAATCGGCTTGCCCCTAATTTTGTTAGATGTATCAATATCCTGAAAAATAGAGTTAATTCTCACTTGAAAATTGTTGCTATCACTGTTGAACTGATTATTTCTTAAGAGGCTATTTTCCGATTGGCTCAGATAAATATCAACTTTGTTTTCTGTAAAGAAATTACTAAGGATTACATTATTTGGCGACATTTCAACCAACATCCCATACTCTTTAAAACCAGCAATGTTATTTTCACTCATGTTATTATTTGGGGATTTCCGAACCCAAAACCCAGTTTGATAACTGTCATAACTTGGTCCCTTTATTGAATTGTTTATTATTGTGTTGCTTGAAGACTCAGATAACCAGAAGGCGTGAACAAAACCGTTAATATTGAGGTTTTTAATGGTTACATTCTTTCTTTGAGTAAGATCTACTCCCTTGTCAATGTATCCGCCTTGCCCTGTTAATGAGTAACCTGCACCGTCGATTATTACATCATCTTTTAGAAGAGTTATGCCTGAATTAAAAAATCCAGCATCTCTGGAGACAACAATATTTCCTGTTAACGCGTAAAAATCGCCATCTTGGACAATACTGCTTGTTCCCTCAACAGACCCATCTGATCTAATAGTGATAGCTACACCGTCTAGTGTATTAATAGGCGATTGCGCAAAAACAGGTAAAGAAACAAACCCTAAAACAATACAGACAACAAAAATAATGCCAAAAGTAGAACACTTGTTCACTGGTTTGTCCCCCAGAAAGTTAACTCAGCTAAATCAATACCGTTTACACTATCGAAACATGGTTGAAGTAAAGATTGGATAACAAAAGAACCTTTACTCATATGAATCCGTAATTTAATACTTTAACTAACATTTAGCTCTCCTTGCAGAACATATTGTTCCGTTACAAGAACAGCAAAAATTATGGGCAGTAAATAATGAAATTTTGCTTTACTCAAAAACCCAGGGGTGAATTCGGCGTACGACTTCAGATATAGTATGCGGAGAGATGATGCCTTCTTCACAGATTATACCATGAATTAGGTCTCGAGGAGTGACATCAAAGGCTGGATTACGTATTATCAAGCCTAGGGGAGCTTCTTTCCAGATTTCATCAGACCGACGTTCCTCAATTTTTTCGTATTCACCGTAGAGCGTAGCGGGAGAAAACTTGAGAACTTCAGAAAGAACATAGAAGGGTTTACGCGATTCGTGCGCTGATAGGGCTATAGAGCCAGTCCCGATTTTGTTAACGACATTCCCCTCGCTGGTTATAGCGTCGGCACCTACAACAACGAGATCAATATCACGCATGAAGGTGCGTGCCGAAGAGTCAACAATGAAAGTGGTTTTTATACCTAGCTCAAGTAACTCACGGGCAGTTATTCGACCCTGAAAAGCGGGTCGGGTTTCAGTGCAGATAACCTCAAATCTTTTTCCCTGCGATTTAGCTTTAGCAAGCATGTTAGTAACTGTTGACGAATGACAGTGCGTGAAAACAACAGATCCATCTCGAATACGGTTAGCACCTATTTCGGCTATCCGCTCTTTTGAAGCGGCAAGGCTTTTTTGAAAGTTCTGTGAGCTTGATGTGACACAATTTACGAGTTCTGTGACACCGCGTTCATCACTGTCTTCTACCCTAGTGATTATCCAGCGTATCGCATTACGCATCAATGGCTCGGTTTCTCTTGAAGCAAAAAAGACCTCCTGCGCCTCTAAGAGTTCAGCTATAAACTCTCGTCTTGATTTTGCTTGGGTTTGTCCAGCTAAAGTTTCATAAGATTTTATGGCGGCTATTGCAACGTTTCGGGCTCCTTGGACTTCTAGTTTGCGAATTCTTTCGGCTGTTATGCGAACATTTTCATTCACACTATTCACCATAGCTAGCTGTTTATGGTTCTTATCTGGATGGCGAAACATATAAGGCAATTGAAACAACCCAGAATAGATGAATAGATATGATGCCGGACATGGAAAGCATCGATGTTAACAGCATTCTTAAACCCATAATTGGTCCATGGTATGATTCTTTACAAAATCCCCCACAAGCTCAAGAACAAATCTTAAACGAGTTAATTAAAAAATATGATACAACCGAATACGGGAAAAACCACAATACAAGCAATATCTCTTCAGTTAAAGAATATCAAAAAAATTTTCCGATTATGGATTATAAAGCATTCTTACCTTATTTCGCTAAGGTAAAAGAAGGAAACTACAAGGCTATTTTGTCTGAGCCAGCAGAATGCTGGGTAATGACCCGCGGATCTACCGGACAATCTAAGGTCTTACCTGCCACTCAGACACATTTGAAGCAGATTTTCAGTTGTGGTGCTCGCGCATTAGTACATTATGCGTTAAGGAAGGAAAGTTTTGATGTTTTTATGGGTAACATTTTGAACCTGAATTTTCCTAGTAGTGTTCATACTATGACTTCTGACGGGAAAGAAACCACTTATGGCTATAGTTCAGGAACCTACGCGCGACTTAATCCCATGTTTGACCGAGTAAGCCTCATACCAAGACAAGAAGAAATAGATTCGGTTGGATCGGGTATTGGAAGATCAGATTGGGAGAAACGCTTTGAATTGGCCTATCAGCAGGCACTTGATAAGAATGTCACGGCAATAATGGGTGTTACACCTGTTGTTTTGGCTTTTGCGAAGTATGTACAACAAAATCATGGAAAGAAGCCGGCTGATCTTTGGAAGTTTAAAGCATTGTTTTGTACTAGTGTTCGTAAAATCCAATTTAAGTATGGACCAGTTCTTCAAAAGTACTTTGGGAAAGCTCCTATCGTGGAGATGTATACTGCTACGGAAGGGGTCTTTGCGCAACAGTATGATGATTTGCCTTATGTTACTCCGAATTATGACGCGTACTTCTTTGAGGTAGATACGGGAAAAACAGTAAAGATGCTCCATGAACTTAAACGAGGAGAATGGGGTAAGCTGATTATTTCATCATGCATGTTTCCTCGTTATGACATAGGAGATATGGTGGAAGCTACTGGAAAAAATTATTTCCGCATATTTGGGAGATACAATGCTATGACGCTTCTGGAACATAGACTCTACAGATTATTTTTAGGCTGGCTAATTTAAGTGGGTGTAGGAGAACGTTTTCGTGCTTGCGCAGCAATATAAATTGCACCAATTATAACGATGACACCGATTATCAATAGAAAGACTGACCAACCTACTCGAGTATCAAAGTGATATTGAAGATTAAGAAGTGAAAAGACACCGATCATTATCACAATCAAGCCACCAATTAACCAGCCTAAATAGCCATATTGACCTTTCTCGTGTTTTTCAGGTTCGTTTTTCTCGTTTTTTTCATCTTTCTCTTGCTTTTCCGCTTTTTCATTTCTTTGCACATACTGAGGTGGAGGTGCTCTTGCTGTGGTCTCTAATTTCAGAGATGCCCCGCATCTAGGACAGAAGACCATTGTATCGTCAACTTTATTGCCACATTTTGAACAATACGACATAAACTTCACCTTTAGCTAATCATTCAGTATTGAAAGTGAGACTATTTAAAACATACACTCTAGGGATGCTTTAAAAAAAGTTATATTTAGTTAAAGGATAAATGGATAGCTAAGAAAAGGGGAGAAAATAAGTTGATTCATGATGAGATAAAAAAATCTCAAGCCCTTCATGAAGGCTTAATTACAGCAATAGCTGTGGGAGGTTTTCTAATTTTGGTCGGCTTAGTATTCTCACTCAACCCTAATCTTATGGATAGCATAAGCGATTTCTTTAGCAACATAACTATCACTAGATATCCGCCAGGTAGCTCAACCTCAACGATAAGCTTGCCAGCTCCAAGCAATCCAGCAGCACATTCAGTTCTTTACTCAGCGCTTTTACAGTTTAATCTAGGGTTTGGATTACTTCAAATCATAATCTTAGCACTTAGATTAGCATATCATTCACAAACAGATAAGATAGCAGAAACTGTGGGAAACATTATTTTCTGGTTTGGAGCAGCAATGTTGGTCAATTCAGTACTTCAAATTGGGACAATTCAAAGCTGGTATGAATATTGGGGCGGATTAATAGTGATTGTTGGAGTTTCATTTATTGCCAGAGCAATAGTATACTTTGTTAAAAGCAAAAACCCTACATAATCCACAATTTAATTTATTTTTAGAAAGCCAGAGCCAAAAATGTTTGCTAAAGCCAATAAATGAGTAAGCAGTATAGCGTAGCTATTCTTTTCTGAATTTCCACCAGAGTTTGAAAACCTGTTTACCCATATTATAGCTGTCTTTAAAGAGGTTAACTTTAGTTTTACGTCCGCTTTTCCATTCTACGGGAATCTCTTTTATTTTGTATCCATTACGGGCGGCGCGAACTAGAATTTCGGTATCCCAGAACCAATGATTTGCTCCGACAGTATTGATTAATTGTAAAACAGGCTCGCGTCGAAAAGATTTGAATCCGCATTGATGGTCACGCAATTTGGAGCCTAGCATTTTACGAACTAAAAAGTTGTATATTTTACTACTTATACTCCTTCGTAAGGTTCTTTCTACCCTACTTTCAGGAAGCATTCTTGAACCCGTGGCAAAATCAAAGCCTTCAACCAAAACTGCTTCAACTAGAGGCTGGAGGTGTTTTATATTAGTAGCCAAGTCTAAGTCCATGTATACGATGACTTTGCCACTGCTCTGTCGAAAAGCATTGTTAAGAGCAGTACCGCGGCCTAGTCGTTTCTCTCCATGCAGGTGTTTTATATAGACATATTGTTGAGCAAGTTGCTCAGAAAGTTCAGCTGTTCCGTCGACGCTTCCATCTTCAGCTATGATAATTTCGTATGAGTTAGTAAATTCGTTTAGTGCCTTTACTGCTTGTTCAACTGCAAGGGGGATATAATCAACCTCATTGTAGGCAGGAAAAACAATTGAAACATCTTTGTCAGCAGAGTCTTTAGTCATTAGAAATACCAACTTGGGAACCATTTTAATTTATCTATCCATGATGATGGTGCAGGAGCCCCAGAAATTACGGTATAGAATAATACGAAGAGAGCAACGACCGCCACGAAATATGCAATTGTGAGAGCTTTGCCCCATTTCTTATGCCAGTATTTGTTGATGAGATAAGCTGAAGCTAAACAGAGGAATGGTACAGCGATATAGAAGTGATAAATGAAAGTTAATCTGGAAATGAAAACGTACGGAATCCAAGAGAATAAGAACATTGTGCTTATGAAAATAGGAGCTAATGCTTTTTCCCGAATAGCTCTCTCGACAGTAAAGAAGATACAGGCAAAACCAACCCACCATACAGCAGGATTACCTAAAACGGCAATTGTAGAGCGCACTGTGTTAGGCAGGTACCAAACATCAAGCCATAATGGAACATACCCTTGATTGCTCACGAGGAGAGGCCAACTCCACCAAGAGGAAGCAAATGAATGTTCAGCTACCAAAGTAGCATGATAATTATACATGGCGAACTGTAAATCAATTACACCTCGCCCGTCACCAACATATAGAGGACGCCCGGTTAGCATATCTGGAATGTAAATGATGAAGTAAATACCTACTCCTATTGCTACGAAGGCTAGCAGTAATAAGAAGGGGTGGTCAAAGAAGGAAGTATACCTGTCGATAAATTTCATTTTGAGTTTTGAGAGATCTTTGATTCTTAAGGCTGCTAATAAGGCCAGCATACCTAGGGCACTATACATGGTTACCCATTTTGTGGAGAAACTTAGGATAAAGAAGATAACTGCTAAAAATAGAGGAAGAACCGGAGCACTCCAGCCCTTCTTAAGTACGTTCATAAAATAAACGAGGAAAAATATTTGGGAGGTTAGTATAAAGAATAGTATATATGTGTCTGCTGTTCCCATTCGCGCCATTGTAAAATGCATGAAGTCAAATGTTAACAGAAATGATGAAGCAAATGCACCTATCCAAGTGCCAAATAGACGTTTACTAAGCAGGTACATTAAAGGAATCATTAATGTGCCAAATATTACGCCCATTATGCGCCAGCCAAAAGGACTATAACCAAGAACCGCAATACCAGCCGCTTGAATCAGTTTTCCTAGTGGCGGATGAGTCCATTCATATGGTGATTGAAGGTTTAGATATTGTTCAGCTGTTCTAACAAAATATATTTCGTCAAAATATGTGCCTTCCATGTATGTGTCGGGCAAATTGACTTTGTCTTGCTCATCAATAAGATTTGTTAAAGTAGGATTTTCAGAACCTAAACTATTGAGGGAAGAAAGTGATAATGTCTGGTAATTAGAATCTAAAACGCTAACTTCAGCAAGTATAGCGGATGAAGAACCGTTGAAATCAACTTTAAGATATTGTATGTCCTGGTTGATGGTTATGTGATTCCATCGATAATAGTTGTAATTGGTGTTTGAAGTTGTTATTAATTGCCAATTTCCAGGAGATCCCTTAGATAAGGTTAGGTTATAGGAGCCGTCTTTGACTAAAATATAGAATGACCCTACATTAGTGGTGTTACCTAAGTCTAAGTAAAAACTTTGACCCTCAAAAACCTGAGTGGTAGTTGTAGGAGTAGTTGTTGAGCCAAGGTTCCAAGTAGCAATTGAGAAGAAAACAACGCACAGTACAATTATACTAATTAAATCGCGCTTATCTAGCTGAATCATCATTAACCTTTCTCCGACTTACCAACTAAAGGTTTCGCTGTTTCTATTTTTAAACAATTTTTACCCTTTAGTTCCCCAATCATCAGTAATAGAACGTATACGAGTGCAATTGAATTAATCAAGCTTACTATAAGAACTACAACATCACCGGATTCAATGAATTTTCCAGCGTTAAGAAGAGGTAAAACATAAGCCTGATTAGCGAAACAAGTTGCTGTTAAAGCGACATATAAAGGACGAGCTTTTTTAATAAAAGGAAAAAGTAAAGCCAAAATCGCCATAGCCGGAAACATATATCGCTCATGAATTCGGGTAGGCAACATAAAGAACCCAAAAAAGAGAACAAAAGCAGCAAAAAGCGCAATCAATTCATAAGAAGAACTACTGGAGTATTTATGGACAAAATATACTGTAAAAATAGCTAAAGCTGCAAACATAATCCAGCCCATAACGTAAGGCGTTAAGAACACAAAAACAGTAGTGTCTGATACCCACATTCCACCAAAACCCCATATGTTGAATGCGTTAAGGGTAGTAAATGGGTAAGTGCTGTAAGCACCAAAGTACTTTTCTGTTAAGAAAGTAACCGGGTTACTCCATTCAAAGGGAAGAATCACAGCAAATACTGTTGCAGCCGCTACCAGAACCGAAATAAGTGCTCCTTTTAAGCTCCAATTGTTCTTTTTAAGAACTAAATAAAGAAACAAGGGCGCTAGAGCAATACTCTGCGGCTTTGTTAGAATCCCCAATATGAAAGTTACTATTGCTAATTTTGGTTTTGATTCAAAAATTAAAAACAGCGAGAAGACAAGAAAGAAAGTATATATCGCATCGAATTGACCCCAAATCGCCGCATTATAAATCACAGCCGGATTAAAAGCGTAAAGAGCAGATGATAATAAAGCTAATTTGAAGTTTAGACGTTTTCGGACAAAAACAAATATGATAAATGCAGTCGCCATATCAAAAAGATTTGGCGGCAGTTTCATTATGTAAGTGAAAAGTTCACTACCGAAGAGAGAAAGATTCTTAGCCAGTAATCCGAATACCCAGAAAAAATAGACATTAAACGGCGGATAGTCACACCATGTTTTCTCATAAAAGACCCTAGGCCCATAGTCTGCTGCCGTTCGGAACCACGACATGAAATCGTTAGTATCTATAGCTTTGTAGCCTTGATCAGAAAAGAAGATGAATCGTAAAAGAAAAGCAAAGAAAAGCAGCGCTAGTATAATTAACAATTCACGTTTTCCGGATGATATCTTCACAGCAGTGTAAACCTCATCGGAAATGAGTTCAGTACGTTTATGAATAAAAGAGTTTGCCGAAATCACATTTAACGTAGAAAGGTTATGTATAAAATTGATATGTCCATTACAAAAGTTGCTCGAATCTTGGTTAAATAATTATTGTTTAAGTGAAGAAACTGGGTTGAACAGCGCTTTGATTAGTGGAACAGGCAATAAGAGTAGAGGCATTTGATTGATTCCAAGTGAAGGTTAGGAATCTGCCGTTGGAGCTCCATTGACTAGATTCTAAGGATTCTGCACCAGTTAAAGCCATCATTTTTAAGAATGCCTGATTGAATTCTGAAGCATCCACATTACTTTCCCAACTTATATTCCAGGTAAATAAGAAATCATCACCTTTTTCATAAAAAGTGAAGTTATCTCCTGCCCAACCTGCCGCCCCTACTTGCACTTCTTGACTGTTATCTTTAATCCAGTTACCAAGCATTATTTGTATAAAGTATTCGCCGTAGCTGTCAGAATTTTGTCCGCGAACAGTCTTTATTCGAGTCCATGTGTCATCGGACAATACAGGAGCATAAACAAGTTTAGAGGTTTCATTAACAAAATACTTTTCCGGATGCAAAATTTGTTCGGTAGTGCTTGGCGCATATGCCTGCTCATATGCCAGATTTAATCTAGCCCAACCGCCATTTTCAATCAAGGCCGTAACAAAGGTTTTACCTTGAATATAAGGGAACCAATTTAAGCTGTTTATTGTGCTAGGAATGGGATTAAGTGCGCTCAATTTGGGAATATCTATAAGATAGACGGGGACTCCGCTCACGACTAAGCTGGACGGATTTACTTGGTTAACATAATTATTTAGATAGTAATCTCCCATGTAAGAAGCATCTCCTTCTGCTAGTGCCGCATGGGCTTTTTCAATATCAAAGGTTGTTGAATATACAAGATCAGGTTGCCAAACATGTGTAAGTTCATGTACAAATGTTGCTTCTGCACGAGGTAAATCCCAAGGGTCAAAATTTTCTTTTATTACATAAATTTCATTGCCTAAGGTTGCTGCACCCCAGCTTGCAGTCCAATCGGCAGCCGCCTGATAAAGACTGTCATTTTCAGACATCATAAACAAACCTTTGTAGATTTTCTCTTGACGAAAGATATTAACTAAATCCGCATCGCTGCTTGATTTTCCCCATCTCTCAACAGCTTGCTCTTTTGTATAAACTATGAGGTTGATATCTTGGGGTAAACTTGAATTGCGAATTTTTTCCACAGCATTTCGGGCTTGGTTAAAAATTTTTTGCGCCTGTTTAGCATAAGCCTCTATATCGGGATTTTGAATTTGAATTATCACAAAAACCGCTATTATAAGTGTAACTATGATTAGGAGAGTAGCGATGACAGTGATTCTTCTTTTCGCATTCAACAACATACACCAGACAGGTTGTAGTGAGTCTAGGATTTAGACACAAAAAATAAACATTACCCCAAAATCACAATTCTTTAGGAAATCCAGTAAAAGAGGAAAATACTATTTTTTATTATAAAAAACCTAATGGAAAACAAATAGAAAAGAGCCATAACATCAAGAAAGATAATTAGGTGAATGCTTTTCGCTTGCTATTTAGAAGCTTAAAGATTGTCTTCAAATATGGATCTGATAGAGAACCTTCAACTCCATCCCAGAATGTCTGCAAGTCTTGTCTATCAAACCCATCTTGTTCATATTGAAATGCTTGCAGTATCATTTCGATACGATCTATTTGTTTTACTATTTGGGATTCAGGTGATTTTTGTTGCAGATATTCTTGTGCGAGATCGATATACTTCTTACGGATTTTAGAGGGTAATACGGCAAAAACATCTTTGATTGCCTGCTGCTGATTCTTTTTAGCCTGTTCTTCACCGATGCGTTGTTTGTCAAAATAGTCGTAATCTCCAATCAAAGCTTCATGCAAATCATGTAACAAAGCTAGCCGGATAAGCTTCTCTGTGTTTAATCCCTTTAAATCACCCAGACACATAGCTAAAACAGCACACGCAAAACTGTGATCAGCAACTGATTCAGGCGACTTTATACCAACTTGACTAACCCAACCCTTACGAGCCACACGTTTTAATTTGCCGACTTTCTCTGCAAAATCAATAAAAGTAGCGCTCATGCAAACTCACTCAAAATAGATAATCCTCTACAAATTTAAACTTAAACGACTATCTAAAAGCCGTTAAGGAAAAAATTGGTGTAAAGGGTTATCTTCAAGCCGTCATTTAGACCGTTGTTACACAATTGACATGTCTTTGTCCTGCTGGCTGAGGAGCAAAAACCAGAAAAAGGTTATGCTTCTTCAAGTATACTCTCTCGAACTCAAATAAATACTCTATAGATAAACCATTAGCGGAGTTAACGTCCTGAAGCTCCTTTAATCTTCTACAATTGTTCTTGAGCTGTTTTCTCTTAAAGTTTCCCTTAAAAATGGGGATTTTCACGTTATTAATGGGAATGTTTTCCTTTTCGACGTCTATATGCTGCAACAAAAGTTATGACAAATGCGGCGGGTACTGCTGCAAAGATAATTATGGTGCGAAAACCAATTGGGTCATTAGGTGGCCCAAGGTCGATATTTGTATCTGAAAATGAGAAGTCTCCAATGAGTTCGGTAATGTTTAATGATTTTATTGTTGGCTCGTTTTCGAAACCGCCATCTACTGTTAGACCAGTGTCAAAATCGCACATAAGTGTAAAGATTTTGTTTGCTCCGCCAATCTGTCCCATACCCATAACAGTGAAGGTTTTTTGCTTGCCTTGTATCGTAGTTGTATATTCAACTTCACTACGATTTTCAATCCTTAAGGTTACGCTATCTGGAGGCATGTTCCACAATACTATATCATCATCCGGGGAAGGATTAGCAGGTAACCAGAGAGATGTTGTTCCAACCAACGTCCAATTTTGAAGATAAACAGACCGGTCAAGAGTATTAACAAACACTATCTCTGTCCATCGCATGGTTATATTTTCTTTTTCAGCCACCATTGTAACGTTTAATTGAGCTATAGTCCCGTTTATATCAATACATTCCCAACGATATTTTGCATTATCAAATGCCCTACTAGTATAGGGGAGAACAACATTGGTATTATTTACAAAAAGAATCCGCTCTTCCGGGGTCTTAATGTATCCGGACCCATATGTATAATACACATACGCACCTTTTTCAAGCCATGTTGGAGCAGAGACTGCTGAACAATGTATGATTGCTAAAATGGCTATACTCACAATTGCAAATGTCAACAGCATTGTCACTAATTTAGTTACAGATACATTTTTCAGTTATGTTCACCGCATTTTTTTCAGACAACTTCTGGCCGGAAATATTTTTGACATTTGTATACGATGGATTATTGGATGCAAGATTAAAAAAACTAATTGATGCTTTCATTAAAGTTGAGAATATTTTAGGAGAAAACGAATTTAAATTAAGAATATAAAAAGAAAAAGGAAGAAGGCTTTCTGTAGGAGTCAAACTTTTTCCGCCTTCCAATGTTCTGAATACTTATGAAACATCTGCTCTAGCAGTTCCCGAGTCAACAAACTCGTATCCATGACCACTAACCCAGACTTGTGCTCTGCATCTAGCGGAAATATAGTCATATGCAACTATGGGAAAGTCTTCCTGAGTGATGAAGTCCTGATTGATGCTGTCTTCATTTGAGTATTGGTCGATTCCCCACCAGATGTACATTTCACTTACCCGAGCCATAGTTGGAGAAGGCGCATAGATCAACGAACCCCAAGTTCCAGTGTCATACCATCCTGGGCCACCATATTCAGCTTCAACGGTGGAAGTAGCACTGGCGCCATACCAACTACTGCTTGCTAAATCAGAGTCTATGCCAGGGTACGCAGCAAAAACTACTGGCACTATAGAACATACCATTGCAAATATCAAGGCAGATAGCAACGAAGATTCATTAATTTTTTTCTTCAATTTTCTACCACCATGGTTAACCCATTTATTAAATTTTCATTTAAAAGATTTATGACAATTAAGGTATAACCCAAGGACAAACTTCTTTTAAAAATTATA
>CAZWRU010000021.1:0-32785 GCA_964636425.1 uncultured Candidatus Bathyarchaeia archaeon | reverse complement strand
GGTCTTTTGAAAGTTGGATTGTATCGTTTACGTCTGTGACGTATACTTCTATGTAAGAGAATAAGAAAACGAGTTTTTGAAAGAATTAGAAAATTAGAAAGAATCAATTTGGCACTACTAATAAAAAATTTTGACTTTGCTTTTTTTGCACTTTTGAAATGTACGTCTTAGCATATTATGTTATGACGTGCTTTTGGGTACGTAGTTTCCTTTTGAACGTGAGTTTTCTTAAAGAGGCAAGTTTACTTTCGTGCTTGAGTGCTTGTGAGAGGTATCTTTTCAAGATTGATTTTCAAAAAGACCTCTGAAAAGTCATTATTTTTTTTTGATCATAATTTAATCCTAAATTCCTTATTTTTGGGAAAAGACTTAATTCTACAATCGTTCGTCATTGACAATGATGGAGTAAATACGTTTGGCTAGCCTATCTCAACTTAAATTAGCTATGGGCACCAGTATATTCATAGCTAGCTTCATTTTTGGCATATTTCTAATAGCGGGAATTTTTCTTCTACAATCTTATGTTTTTGGCTTCGATGTAATAACGGGGATTCTACTTGCACTCGGCGGCACAGTGCTTTTCATACTCTTTCAGTATGCTATCGGTCCAGCAGTAGTTAGCGCTAGCACTCGCCTCAGATATCTAAAACCCGGAGAAAATCCATGGCTGGAAAATACCGTTAGAGACCTTGCAGCAAAAAGTGGTCTTCCGATGCCAAAGCTAGCTATAGTGCCAAGCAGTTCCCCAAACGCGTTTACTTTTGGCAGAAGTAGCAGCAGTGCAGTATTGGGTGTGCATGAGGGTTTACTTCGAAATCTTAACAAAGATGAGGTTATAGCCGTAATAGCTCATGAACTTGGTCACATAAAACACAAAGACTACATCGTAATGACGATTCTTTCAGCTTTACCACTTATCGCCTATTGGGTTGCGCAGCTTACTATGAACGCTGCTCGATTTAGCGGTACAACCTCCCGCAGAGGTAAAAACGATGGAAATGCAGGAGCGGCGTTTATAATTATAGGCGTAATTTCTTTTGTGGTTTATATAATTTCTAATCTTGCAGTAATGCGTTTAAGTAGACTTCGCGAACATTACGCTGACTCTTTCAGCGCGTATCTCACTCAGAATCCTCGAGGATTGCAGAGTGCTTTATCAAAAATCACATATGGATTATCCATAGCTTCGAATCCAAATACCACTGCGCGAAGTTTCTATATCGAAGATCCTTCAATGGCAAAGCAGGAAATCTCACAGATAATGCAGAACAAAGAACAATATGACTTAGACAAAGATGGTGTACTGAATGAACGCGAATTGGCACAGGCAATGGAACGAGAATCCGGATCAACTTGGGTCCAATTGAACAACTTGTTTGCCACTCATCCGCCAACTTTTAAACGGATATTGTTGCTACGCGAAATAGAAAATGAAATGAACACTGGACAATACAATAGCGATCGAGTATACGCCCGCATTTAACTCCGCCTTATTCATTTTATTTCCAAAGTTCATTTTTTTAAGTTAAGATATTTACCTTAAGATGCGAAGACTAATATCTACGTAGGCTAAAATAAAATGACAATATACTCCATAACTGTGAACACATATGCCATATTGTCCAGAATGCGGCGGAGATTTGAAATATGCAAGTAAAAATTACATCTGTCAATGCTGCGGCCTAACCGTAACCCAACAGGATCTCGTAGAAAACAAAGAAAAAAAACAAATATATGACGATGATGATCCAAAGGAAGCTCGCAGAAAAGAATACCTAAAATGGTGGCTCAACAAAAAATAACCTCTGCTAAAAATAGTGTCAAACTTTTTATTAGCATTAGCTCTGTTCAAAATTCCTTTATTGTTTTTAGAATCAAATAATATAAAAGAATAATCTTCTATTTTTAGTTACATTCGCTCTCAGAGGGCAGGTAAATATGGCTAATGACTTAGAAATAGTCTGCGTGGGCAACGAATTATTGATTGGTAAAGTCGTTAACACTAATGCCAGTTGGTTAGGGAAACGTGTCACTTCGCTTGGCTTGGATGTTAAACGAATTACTGTTGTCGCAGACAATGTTTCGGAAATGGCGATGGTGTTTAATGAGGTCCTCTCCCGAAAACCAAGTTTTATTATTACTACGGGAGGATTAGGGCCAACTTTTGATGATAAAACTTTTCAGGGGATAGCAAAAGCGCTTGGGCGTAATCTTGAAGTTAACCAAGAAGCGCTTCAATTGGTTAAAAGAAAATACGCTGAATATGCCAAAGTTAAAGATGTAACAGATGAAGAGATGACGCCGCCGAGAATCAAGATGGCTACAATACCACAAGGCACTTTGCCCATACCTAATCCTGTTGGTACAGCACCTGGAATCAAAGCGGAAATTGATCAGACCATCTTAGTTGTTTTGCCGGGTGTACCCTCGGAAATGGAGGCTATTTTTGAAGTATCAGTTTTACCCATGTTAAGAGAAGCTACGGGAGATTCAGGATTCTACGAACTGAGTATTTATGCCGGGGATCTTATGGAGTCAGTTGTAGCGCCATTAATCGACATTGTTATGCATAATAATCCGTTGGTTTACATAAAGTCTCATCCAAAAGGGAAAGAGGGCAAACCTTTCATCGAGCTTCATTTATCTACTTCAGGTAAACCCGTAGAAAAACCCTATGAACGTCTAACAAAAGCTGCCGGCGAATTATCCGTTCTAATTGAGAAATCGGGCGGTAAAATAACTTTAGGCTTTTGACGCATTACCTAGATTAGTATTTTGTTTATTTTCGCTACATAATATCCTTAAAGAAGTATTCATAAATAGAAATTGTGAGTTGTGCACTACTGAATGAAAAATCGCTTCATGCTTACTCTTTCCATAGTTAGTCTATCGCTGATTCTGGTATTTTCTTCTATTCCTCAAAGTATAGCTCAAGAAGATATTAGTGTTTCATATCAATTGGTTAACTTGTCTGACGGCACTTTCTCTTATACAATTAATGTTGTCATTCCAAGTTCTCTAAATGAGTATTATCAGAGTCTTAATCATGTTTCTGCTTCCAGTGTTGACTTCGCAAAATTTGTTACACCTTATGCTTTAAAACCGATAGCAGATTGTCTACGAACAATTTACCCTAACGATGAGGACTTTACAAATCAGGTACTTACTATTATTCATCAAATTCCCTACAACGCAGTAACTCCAGTGTATTATCCAGTTGAAACATTAGTGAAGAATACTGGTGATTGCGATTTATTCTCCGTATTGGCTGCCTCAATCCTGAAAGCGGGTGGGTTAGATGTAGTACTTTTACACTACACCTCTGAGGAGCACATGAATATCGGAGTTCATTTGGACAAAAAACCTCAAAATGCCCGCTTACCCGTATGTTCTGTTGAGCGTGGCGGAGTCACATATTATGTCGCAGAAAGCACTAGCACAAATTGGCAAGAAGGTTGGAGAGTCGGTGAATGTCCTGACGATTTGAAGAATGCTCCTGTAGTAATAATCCCGCTCGATGATAGCGGTGAAATCGCGCCGGGACAGGTTTCTGCGAGTTTTAAAAAACTATCTCCCACTATTTTATCTTTGAGTCTCTCTCCGTTTTTAGCTACTGAAACCATTTCTATAACTATAACCGGTCAAATATCTCCCGCTGTAGCAAACCAAAACGTAACTTTATACCATAGTATAAATGGTTCTCCATGGGAAGTTCTTATCACTACTTTAACAGGCTCCGACGGGAGCTTTACGTACTCTTGGCAATCTGAAAATGCCGGTTTACTTGATGTCCGCGCAAGCTGGTCAGGTAATACTCAATATGCAGGAACCACAAGCGAAGCTAAAAACACCATAATTATCCCCTTCAATATCTTAGCGTTAATAATAATAGCAATAATTCTTGTTTCAATAGGTTCAGTTGCTTCTGCTTTAGTTAAACGAAATAAGAAGAATCAACTTCCAAAGACTCCCCTTTCCGATTCAAATTCTGATTTCACAAATCCAACTAGTCCAGATCAAACCAACAATCCTGTTCCGCCAGCAGAATAATTTTCCAAGCAAACACTTTACTAATTAAGTAATCAAAAAATTCTGCAGATTTTATTACCCGTTTACAATGGCAAAGTTAATAGGATTCAGGTGACACAAGCCGTTCTGAGGAGATACTTAGAATGCCCGTTGTGTTTGTAATAGGAACTGCTGGTTCTGGTAAATCATTGTTCACTGCCGCATTTAGTGATTGGTTGAGGATGAACAAGCAGGATGTAGCCGTGGTAAATTTGGATCCAGGTGTTTTGAAGCTTCCTTACTCGCCAGATGTTGACGTTAGAAATTATGTTGATGCTGGTGATATTATGGAAAAGTATGGCCTAGGACCTAACGGTGCCGCAATTATGGCTGCTGATTTAATCGCTGATGAGATAGAAAATATCACTCGCGATGTTGACGAGGCACATGCTGATTTTGTTCTCGTAGACACTCCTGGGCAGATGGAGCTTTTTGCTTTTCGTGCTTCTGGACCATACATAGTTAATGAATTAACTAAAGAACCTAAAGCGTTAATCTACTTGTTTGATGCGGTGTTTAGCATCAATCCATTTAATTATGTTTCTAACATGTTTCTTTCTGCCGCTGTTTACAACCGTTTCTTCCAGCCTCAACTGCATTTACTAAGCAAAATAGACTTATTACCCAAACAAGACGTATCAAAAATTGTTGAATGGTCAGGAAACCCTAGAGCGTTAGAAGACGCCATCGATGCCAAATTAGAGGATACAAAACGTATTTTCAGTCATAATATGATGCGGGCAATTGGACAGCTAGGGATGCAGTTCCATTTAACGCCTGTGTCTTCAAAGACTAATGACGGTTTAATCGCCATAAATACCATACTTGAACGCATTTTAATGCAAGGCGAAAAATACACAACTTAATGCATTTTCTTTTCGCCATCAAGTAATGACCATGCTGCGGCAAAAGCTCCCCGCTTTGCTTTTAAAGGAGTGTCGCCACCAGCAATAACGATAACATCATTATTTTCTGGCTTAAACTTTAGAAGTATTTTGCTTGTCGCTTCGGGGAATTCTTCATCGATGTTTTCACTAACCGATTCAATTCGCAAATGCCCTTTTTGAGCAACAATAACAACAGCCCGTCGGGCACCTGCAACAATCGCGGCGTCTCGTTGATCAATGCCTGATTTTACTTTATCACCGCGATTTTTAACTAAAAAAGCATAATTGTAGTCTGATGTTGTTACCTCAGTTTGTGGAACTTCGACTCTCTTGGGGAAAAAGTCCTCAAATTGTTTCCAGACGTTTAAGCCGTTTTCAGTAAGATTACAACCCTCTTTAGAGGTTGCAATCAATCCTGAGTCGATAAGTCGATTAATCATAGTGCGTATTGCCCCTTCGCCAACGTTCAATTTCTCGGCAAGTTTATTGCGCCCTATGGTTTTCTGAGACATAAGTTCTATAGCATAAAATACGTGAAATACTGTAAATGTCGCTGATGGTCCAGGCGCTTTTGTTCCTGCAATTCCATTAATGAACTCTTTAAATGTGGCCTTCATGACTAGTCTCATTTTATCATATATTGACTTATTATAATTAACTTATGGCTTATCTAGGGGTCGTAAGCAAATGAACCATTATGCGTTTAGGACTTATTTTTGTAAAATTTAGGCGTGAGTTTATCTACCGCGTTTTTAATGTTATTCCATTCGTCCATGGTTCGGATTCCGAATTTATTTTTACGTTTCCACTGGTCATTTCTTTTCTGCCATAGATACATACCTATTTGTCTCTTTCCATAGGTTTCAAAAATTACTATTGCTTCCCACCACGTGTCGGTTTTGTATATTGTGACATAGTCGATGACCTTATAGAATTCATTAATAGGTAACTTCTCTTCGTCTATGCCTTTTTGTTTTTCTTGATTTTTACTAATAAGGAATTTTCCATTAACAAGAACATCTATTACTGAACTATCTTCGTTTATGGCTCTAACGTTAGGAGTATTCATCATAAAATCCATATGATTTGCGGAGTTGTTCTTTCCGCCTGGCATATCTGTGTTGTCGCCAAAGGCTATATGAACTGTTCCAAGCATTTTTTCTGTTTCAAGAAATTCTTCACACAGCCTAGCTTTAGGATTTATTCCGAAAGCGAATTCTCCAACAACCTTTGCCATTGCGTCTATATGTAGCGAATCTTGGACTTTTTTCAGAATTTCAGTATTCTCTGAAGTAACCGCATCAACTTTACCATGTTTTACCTTGATTGTAACGGGCGTATTTATTGGTCCAATACCCCCTATTGCAACGTCGCAGACCAGTTTTCCTTCGAGGGAATCTTCTATGGGTGCCACAATTACCTCTCCTGTTGGCAGATTCATCCACTTCATGAGTTTCCAATCAAGCATTGTATCTGTAAAGAAGGGTCTATCTTTGACACTTAGACTTAGCTTAGTCCCCGAGGGAGTAGTAATTTCCAGCTTGACCGTCTTTTTGAGCTTTTTCATAAGTGCCCTCGCAAAGTTCTGCATCTGTTTATGTTCCCCAATATTGAGCGCCAGCGCCCCCTCGGTAAGCATATCTAAAGTGACTCCTGGGCAATGTCCAAGGCGGGTCTTTTTTTCACGAGTTTCATTATGAATGAGTTTTATTCTAAACGGAGTTTCTTCTCTTCCTCCTTGTAGTAGATTAATATAGATATTAGAGCGCTGGGTGGTAAGGTATTTAGTGAGTTCATCGGGAATATCTTTGCGGACATTTTTAGGATCTGTTTCAAGTAAAACAAGCTTAGTATCTAGATGAAGTGATAGAGCGCCTTTCTCAAAAGCTTCTCCTACTGATGCTTTAACATCATCGCAAAAGATTGTTATACTTTCTCCTTTTTTTGCCTCTAAGACGCATCTTAAAGCGTTTTTTGCAGCATCATCAGCATTCATCTTGGAAAACCAAGGTAGGTGTACAATTTGAAGGTGATAAGCTTTGAGTTTCAATTGACAGTGTTTTACATTTTTAGAGAAAACCTTTTAAGAAAAAGCTTTGGTATTGAACTCTAACTGACAAGGCTAAGGTTGTTAATATGAAGAAAGACGGTAAATACTTGTTTACTTCAGAATCAGTCGGCGAGGGTCACCCAGATAAGGTAGCGGATCAAATTTCTGATAGCGTTGTAGATGCTATTTTGAGCAATGATCCTAAAGCAAGAGTTGACTGTGAGACTCTCGTAATGCAAGGAACAATCATGATTACAGGACAAATTACAACTAGTTATCACGCCAACATTCCAAAAATTGCTCGCCAAACTGTAAAAGAAATTGGACTGGATAATGCAAAGGACGGTTTAGATTGGTCGACGTGTGGGGTTTTGGTTTCAATTACTGAGCAATCCCCAGATATAGCTATGGGCGTTACTGAGACTAAAGACCGTGAACAAGGTGCAGGTGATCAAGGAATGGTTTTTGGCTATGCTACCAATGAAACAAAAGAGCTTATGCCGTTGCCAATTATGCTTGCACATAAGTTGGTTAAGCGATTAGCTGACTGCCGTCACCAAAAAATACTGCCTTACCTGCGTCCTGACTGTAAATCACAAGTAACAATTGAATATGACAACGGTAAACCACAACGTGTAATAGCCGTAGTAATTGCTGCACAAAATAACGGAACTGTAGATGATCCCAAACTGAAGAAAGACATCTGTGAACAAGTAATTAACAATGTCATACCCGCATCGATGCTGTGTCCCGAGACAAAGTATGTGATAAATGGTACTGGTAGATTCGTTATCGGTGGAACTTTAGCGGATTCTGGTTTGACAGGAAGAAAAATTATTGTAGATACCTACGGTGGAGTTGGCAGTCACGGCGGTGGTTGCTTCAGCGGAAAAGACCCATCCAAAGTTGACCGCAGCGGCGCTTACATGGCAAGATATATTGCTAAAAACATTGTTGCTGCAGGTTTAGCTGACCAATGTGAAATCCAAATAAGCTACGCCATCGGTGTTGCAGAACCCATAAGCGTGTTAGTAAACACCTTTGGAACAGGCAAATGTTCTGATGAAGAGATTCTTGAAGCAGTTAAGAAAACCTTTGATATGCGACCTAAAGCCATCATCGACCAACTTCAGCTTATCCGACCTATATATCGTAAAACTGCAGCATTCGGCCATATGGGACGCGAAGACATCGATGTTCCATGGGAAAAGACCGACAAAGTACATGAACTAAAAGAAGCATTAAAACAATAACCTGCAAAGGCAAAATAGCCTTACTTATTTTTCTTTAAATCGTTTTTATTCCATTTTACTTTTTGTATGCCTTAAATTACGCACTAATTTTTGGCGGTGGCTTTACACGCCTACCTAATTTAATTCGTAAAGCTATTCGGTATAATTTTCTGAGAGATTTCACAAGCTGTTCAGTGCTAGGTGAAGCGCTGAAGATAATCGGTATCTGTTCATATTCTGCCAGTTTAATTGTTTCCTCATCAGGTTTTGTCCTGTGAAACACCACCACTCGTGGTTTAAGGTGACTAACTCGTACAATCATCATAGCTAAGCTTGTATTGTCTAGATTGGTAAATACTAATGCCCGCTCTGTAGTTGCTCCAAATAATTGAGCATATTCTAATCCGCTAAATGCTTCTACAGCCTTTCTGCTATCTATTACAGTATAGCCTTTTACTTCCTTTACATATTTGTCCGCTGAATCAATTAGCTCCCCATCTATTGCCCGACAAAGGTATTCCACTCGAACGGGTATAGGGAACTCTCTTAAGTCTACAATTGCCATGCTTGGTGAACTTGTTAATTTAGAAAATTCTCTAATAAAGCGGCTACCTTTTTCTTCATCAATTTTTAGTAAAGCTAAAACAAAGCGACGGATAAATTTGGCGCCAGGACTTTTTCGTCTGCCACTTTCATAGTCACTTATTACGCTTGCAGAGAGGAGCATTTTTTCGCTGAGGCTTATTTGAGAAACAGCGAAAAGATCACGCCATTTGCGCATAGTTGAACCTGGTTTACTGGAAAGAATAATTTCTCCTGCTATTCGGCGGGCTAAAACCTCTCGGATACTGGGTGATACGGCCATAACTAAGCCTCAAGCTGAGCATGTCACTGTTAATATGAGCTATAAAACATTATTGCTGAATTTAAGTCTAAGACTTCAGGTTATGTTATAAAAATAAAGGCGACTCCTATTACAACTACAATTGCTCCTGCAATTTTGTTCCAGCTTGCTTTTTCGTGAAACAGTATAAACGCGGCTAAAGTGCTGAAGAGTGGTGTTGTAGATGATATTATTATTGCCTGTGAATCTAAAACCATTAGACTGTAGTTCATAAGTAGCCAGCCTACTCCATTTGCTACCACTCCTGCTACACATAATTCGATTACGGTTCGCCGTTTCATCTTTAAAAATTCACCCTTCCTGTCTGCTATTGGCGTTATCATGAGCATAATCATCGCCATAGCAAGTATTCTTGCTACCAAAAGCGCATAGTTAGCATCTAGGGTTTCTACGCTGGGATTGCTCATAGCAATGTCCATCAATATTATGCTAAAGGACCATACAAAAGATGTTGCCATTGATGCTGCAACTCCTGTTAATACAAATTTGCCCTTTTTTAATGTATTTTCTTTTTTTCTTCCGTAGCTTAGTAGCCAAATTCCTGCTATAATTATTAGGGCTCCCCCAACTGCGGGTGCTGTTACGGCTTGTCCTAGAAATAGAGTGGTCCATATCATACTGAATAATGGGTAGGTAGATGCTAATGGCCCGGCAACAGATACGCCGATTGAACGGATACCGAGCATGTAAAATGTATCGCCAACAATTAATCCTAAAACTCCAGCCGCAACTGTAATAATGATTACGTCGAGAGGCAAACTTGCTAAAATATCGGCCTTACCCAAAATCAATAGAACAAGAAACATAACCAACGCGGTGGAAGTGCATCTTATCGTGTTTGCAGCTATGGGCGATGTATTAAACATAGCGCGTCGATAGATTATTGGGGCTATTGCCCAGCAAATTGCGGCAATTATGCCTGCCATCTGCCCTATTATCGTTGCGCTCACACGAGTTCTCCTTTAGGAGGCTCCTGTTAAACATGGATATATTATTTATTCACTTGCAATGAGGTTTTAAACAGCAAAAGTTATCATACACTCATGCCCAAGTATGAGCAAGGTGCCAGCTATTGTCTTTCAAGCAGAAGATGGAACAAGCCGTGAGAACCAGAAAATCCCGTATTATCCTAGCTCTTGACTTTCCTTTCCAAACTGAAGAGAACCGCAGCGGTCTCTTAATCAAAGCCCAGAGTTTACTTCGGACGGTTAGTCCTTACTTGTGTGCCGTAAAAATCAATCATCATCTCACTTTACCCCTTGGCACATTTGATGGTGTAAAAAAAATTATAAACCAGGCGCATGAAGCAGGATTATTGACAATCATGGACGGCAAAGTAAACGATATAGGCGCAACCAATCAAGCTATCGCAGAATATTACTTTGATGCAGGTTTTGATGCACTAATAGCTAATCCCTTTGTAGGCTGGGAAGAAGGCCTAAAACCCATATTTGAGGTAGCTGCTAAACAGAATCGTGGAGTTATACTTCTTGGTTACATGAGTCACAAAGGCGCAATCGAAGGCTATGGTCAGACCGTAATTGATGACCAAACAGTTACAAAAACAAAACAGTATATGACCTTTGCACAAAAAGCTCTTTTATGGAAGGCGGATGGCGTAGTTGTAGGCGCTACTGTGCCAGAAAAAATTAGTGAAATCTACACTGTTCTCGGAAGAGATGTGCCGATTTACTCGCCGGGAGTGGGGGCTCAAGGCGGAGGCGCCAAAGAAGCCATCAAAGCAGGCGCACGATACTTGATTGTTGGTCGCGAAATAGTCCAAGCACAGAATCCCGAACAAGAAGCCCGGAATCTCTCAAAAATAGGAACTTAAGCAAAAAAGTAATTCTCTATTTAGATGTACGTTAACTTAACCAGTTTTTATAAAGTCAAGCTGTAAAAAATAGAATTTCGAATATAAAAAAATTTTTAATTTGATTATCTGCCGCGTCCAGAACCTTTGTTTTCCCACAGTTCCTTCTTTAGCAAATCTCTAACTGCGGATCTGATAACCGAGCTTCTGCTTGGGTACATGTTTGCTCGTACGAGTTCATCTAAGCCTTCTAGATATGCTTCTGGTAATAATACCGTTACAAGTTTCATTTTTTTCCCCACTATATTATGTGTATATATATGTGGCAAATATAAAAGATTAACCGAAAAGTAAACCAAAATTTTTGACATAAGAATCTTTCAAAAGTCGCCCTTTCAATAGCAAATATAAGGTATAAGTTAAATCTTTGATTTGTAATATTTGTACGATAGCGTGAATAATATGTTCCATGTTAGAGTCAATAAAATTGAATCCAGTAGAGACTTAGATGGTAACTTAGGAAAACGAATTGAACTAGTTGAAGAGCGAGAAGTTTCAAATTTTGTTATGCGCCCGCAAACTGACGAAGCCAAAGTTGTTCAGGATGTGATGCAGGCCATGCAGCAACAACTACCTATGTTACAAGCACGTCAACAACTTGCCTTTCCAAAAATAATTCTGTTCTTAACTGAGCATGAATATGATAGTTTAGGCATAACATTTGATGTTAACCAAGTTTATGAAGTGAGTTTAGGCGGTCAAGGAATCAAATTCACAAAAGTTCAATAGCGGCTAATATTTTAAGCCGGCATCAAAATTTCTTTACGGACATGTTTAAGTGCTATATGTTTCGGATGAAAAGATAGAACAAACATCATATTTCTTAATTTTGCACAAATTTCTTGTTTATCATCATATTTACCTTCGTTACAATAAAGCGGAATGGGCTCATCATTTCCGTTTTCATAATAGACATAAATTTGATTAATACTCTCTGCTTGTTTGACCATTTCAAAATCCAATTTAAATTGTTGTGCTATTTGTTGAGTTGCTGTTTTAATAGAGACTAACCGTTGATCGTGTGAACATCGTGAAGAGCTATATATTGTCAATTTACCTGCTTCGTTTTTAAGCATATAATCTCCAAATAGTCTAAACGTCTATGAACGCTTTTAAGAAATGTGCGTCAACGAATTTCACGCATATTAGAGAGAGATAAGTTAAAATGTGTAATTTCTAGTCAATAATTGGTTTTAGTCTATTAATTTGGGTCTTAAGGTGAAGATATGCACGTTAGAGCACATGTTATTATCACGGGTAAGGTTCAGGGCGTCTATTTTAGGGTTAATACCAAACGCAAAGCTGAACTTTTAGGTTTGAAAGGGTGGGTTCGTAATATAGACAATGGAGGAGTTGAAGCCATCTTTGAAGGAAATGAAGAATCAGTAAAAGAAATTTTGGACTTTTGTAACCATGGCCCTGAGGGCGCAAAAGTTGAGAATGTTGACTTAAACTGGCAGACCTATACTGGTGAATTCACGGACTTCCAAATAATCTCTGACATAAACTAAACCTACCAGTATTCTTTTATTACTTCAAATTAACTAAATTTAGAAATGAAAATCAAATGCTCAATAAGGCAATTGAATTTGGGAAAAATATAAAATGAAATGAATTTGTGCTTAACCAAATAAATTGTCTACTGAGCTTTTTTCTTGTAGACTCTGAAGTGCGAGTCTCTGCCTGCGCTGATATATTCGCCGCCTAGCCCTCGTACTGTTGAGGCGATTTTAGCAAAGTTTTCCGAGCCTAAGAACTGTTTTGGTTTAATTATGACATAGTCGGCTTTTTCTTCAAAACTTAGCATGCTGTCTAAGTCTTCTGGAAACATCATACGTACATCCTCAATAGATTGCATTCCGTTGCTAGTGATAGGTGCTGATGTGGTGCGAGGCATTGGGGCAGATGGCGATATTTTAGGTGCTTGTGCTGATACCGGCGGTCTTGAAGTATTTTGTGGTATTGTGGGTTTAGATACTATTTGGCCGACCGCTAAAGACTTTATACTCGCAGAAACAGTTCTGAGGTCCTCTGCAATATCTTTCAATACTACAAGAATTTCATCAATTCTCTCGGTAAGCTGGTTTAATTTCTCTTTATCAGCACTCATCAATAATCGCCCTCTTGAACTCTAAAGTACTTAAGGCGCTATTTAATTATTTGAAACTTACCCTAGCTACTCAATAGTTCATGTTAACCTGGATTGTGAATATGTTTGTTTGAAATTGATGGGAGCCAAAAAAGCGGAAGCGGCACAATTTTACGTTTATCCGTGGCTTTGGCCGCGATTACAGGGCAGCCTCTCCATATTTTTAATATTCGTCATAATAGACCTCAACCAGGTCTAAAACCACAGCACCTAGAAGCAGTACTAACAGCAGCCAGAATCTGTAACGCCAAAATTCAGGGCGCTAGTCTGGGTAGTAGTGAGCTTTGGTTCAAACCACAGCAAATAGTAGGGGGCAGCTTCCACTCAGAAGTCGGCACAGCAGGCAATATTCCTATGCTCTTTATGACGGTTTTGCCAATCTGTATTTATGCAAAGAATTCTGTTCAGCTTCATGTAGGTAAGGGGGGAACCGATACAATCCATGCTCCCACTATTAACTATATACAAAATGTTCTTTTACCTACTCTAAAAAAGATGAATGTTAACACGCAAATGAAAATTAACCGCTATGGTTACTACCCAAAAGGAATGGGTGAAGTTACGCTTACAGTGCAGCCAACTTCAAATTTAAGGCCTATTCGATTAGAAAATTTTGGCAATCTAGTCAACGTGAGCGGAGTTTCAGTTTGTACTTTCCTTGCTGATCGCAAAGTCGCAGAGCGGCAAGCTAATGCAGCAATCGAAATTTTAAGACAAAAGGGGTACTCCGCTGAAATTCAAATTGTGAATGACTCCTCAAATCCCATTCAGAAAGGAAGTTCTATTGTTCTGTGGGCAAAAACCGACAACGATGTAATAGTGGGTGCTGATGCGATAGGTGAACTTAGAAAAACAAGCGAGGATGTCGGCAAGGAAGTGGCAGAAAAGATTTCGGCTGAACTCACAAACCACCCTACCGTCGATGTTCATTTAGCCGATATGCTTATTCCATTTATGGCTTTGTCATCGGAGTCATCAGTATATTTAGTGAGGAACATTTCGGATCATGTTGAAGCCAATATTTGGCTTGTAGAAAAAATGCTAAATGTACGATTTAAAATAGAAAAGATAGGCGCCCTTTATAGGGTAGAAAAATTAGCTCAATAGCTGAATTAACATGTCTAAGCAATCGCTTTGCCTTAAAGTATCTAAGAAAGATTGTGAAAAAGCACTAGTTCTGGCAAGCAAGCTGGGGTTAAGTGATAAAAGTCTCCAAATTCAAAAGGATGCTTCGGGCGATTCTCTTTTTATTCCGCTTATTCGCAGACCTGATGAGAAGGAATTGATTCTTCTAAAAGAAAAATTGCCAAAACTTGAATTATGTAGTAATCTTTTTGTGTTAAAGGCAAGCCAAGAAAAAACACTTTCCGAGGTTCTTAAAAACGATTTACCCCCAGAATTGATAGAACGTTTGCCTCGTGCGCTTGATGTTGTTGGGGATATCGCTATAATTGAGGTTCCATCTGGACTTGAGAATCATAAAATCACTTTAGGCGAGGCGATTTTAAAGACTCATCGGAACTTGCGAACGATATTAGCAAAGGTTGGGGCTATCGGCGGGATTTATCGTTTACGAGACTTTGAGTTCATCGCTGGAGAACAAAAAACAACTACCCTGCACAAAGAGTATGGATGTAGTTATTTTGTCGATGTTGCTAAAGCATACTTTAGTCCCCGATTATCTCATGAGCATTGGCGGGTTGCTTCTCTAGTGAAAAATGATGAAATTGTTGTTGACTTGTTTGCGGGTGTTGGTCCTTTTGATATTCCTATTGCTAAAAGTAATAAATCCGCCAAAATCTATGCCATCGACATAAATCCCGAAGCCGTGGAATACCTGAAAAAAAATATTCGCCTTAATAAAGTTGACAAACAGGTAATCCCAATTGTAGGAGATGCTCGCAAGGTTGTTGAAGAAACTTTACAAGGGGTTACAGACAGAGTTATAATGAACTTGCCCGAAACCGCAAATGAATTTATCGATGTTGCCTGTAAAGCTTTAAAATCCTCTGGGGGAATAATCCATTTCTATGGTTTTGTCCGGATGCCTAATACGATAGAAACTTTTCAGCAATTTTTCGTAGATGCAATAGCTAAAAATGGAAGGAAGGTTGAAAATTTCGATTATGTGAACACCGTTAGAGCTACTGCGCCCTATGAGTGGCAAGTGGTTTTAGATGCTAAAATCATTTAATTTTTTACTGTTAGAGTAATTTTTACCTTCTGTTTTGGATTCTTTAGTTTCTCTATTAGGTTTCTGGATAGATCTTTTGCTGCTTTATCTGCATTTACAGCGAGAGTTCGGTTGGAAATATGATTGCTTTTCCTAATTACCATCTCTGTAGGGTGATTCAGAATTAACTGTTCTGTTCCTTGTGCCTGGATTTCTTCAATAATATTTTCTGCTTCAATTCGAATTGTCAGTTTAGCTCCTAACTGGCATAGAGCTTCTCTAAATTCTTGACTAAAGTCACCTATGCTTTTACTTGTAGCTACTACAATTATGCAATCACCTGTTTTTGAAAGATGGGTGTCTTTCGTAAATTCCAGAGTTGACCGATGTGTTGCTTGGATATTTTCATGACCAAATCCAAAAAAGACTTCTTGAACTTCATGTAGTGACAATTTTACTCTGATACCTCTATTGAATCTACTTTTCCATCGCCATCCATGTCAAAACCTTGAATCACGGCTGCAAAAGTGTCTACGTTGTGATATTTTTGTAGAGTTTTTTGCCAAAAATTCGTTAGCGCTAAAACACAGGCTTTTGTTCCTACGGCTTTGTTTCCTGCTAAAACGATTATTCGTTTGTTGCTGTCCCATGGGTTTGGTATCTTTGCAACTAATCCAGCTAAATCTGAAATATACGTATGTTTAGTCTTTTGTGAGACTAATCCACCCAGTAAAAAGCCTTGTTCGGAAGATTCCATCCTAAAATGAATGGGTAAATACTCGTTTAGCTCTTGGGCCAGCAGATTCGTGCCTGGGCCTCCAACTAAAATTAGATTATTCTTCTCCTCTTTCTCCGCTTTAACGTCTACATCAAGTTTTATCGCAAATTCTTCAGGCATTCTGGCAAATTGCCCTAAAAAGAATGTAAGATGCGCTGCGTAGTGTCCGTCTCGGGCACTTGTTCTAAATGGTCCATGAGGTACTGGGCTGCCAACAACTATCTTTCCTTCAAAAGCCCCATTTTTATTGATGAACTCTTTAAAGAAATTCCGAATTTGTTCACTAGCCCCTAATAACGAGGGGCGCTGCATTATTTTGTAACCATTAGGAAACTCGATTCCGAACGCTGGTGAAACGGTTCGGTAATACTTAGCTTTTGGGCCTTTCTTTTTTTCTTCTTTTTCAACTATTATTGCTCCTGCCTGCTCCAATTTTCTAATGTGATAGTATACTTTTTGTTCATGAAGGTTTAGATGTCTAGCGATTTCTAGCGGATACATGGATTTTTCGTTAAGTAACGATAGTATTTTCCAGCTTAGTGTGCCAAGTATCATTTTAAGTTCTTCAGCATTTTTCATTATGCTGATTTCTTTTACTTTTTGTATTTCGCCTTCTTCTTGGAGCAGCAGCTTTTTAGTCATCGTTTTCTCCGTTTTAACATCAGTTTGACTATTATTAAAAATTTTGTTATAGTTCGTTTATTCGACAAGATAAAAAGTTACTACTAGTAAAAAATGGTGCTTAAACATCATTAAAATTTTTTCACTACTATAAATTATTTTGTAAGTGTAAATAATTGTTCTAACAAAGCTTATTAACGCAGCTCCATGTTCTTTTCAAATTAAAGACCCTAAAAGAAGACGAGTTTAAAATGTGTGGAATTTTCGGTTGCATAACGAGAAACGACGACGTTGCTCCAATCATTCATGCTGCACTTAAAAGATTAGAATATCGTGGATATGACTCCGTAGGTATAGCTACTTTAACTGATGGTAAAGTCAATATAAAAAAGGATCAAGGCAAAATCGATGAAGTTCACGAAATGCACAATCTTGATGATATGCCTGGAACTATCGGAATAGGACATACTCGATGGGCTACTCATGGAGCTCCACTTAAAGTCAACGCTCACCCGCATTTAGATTGCACTGGGCAAATAGTTGCTGTGCACAACGGAATTATTGAAAATTATGCAGAACTAAAAATGGATTTAGAGAACCGTGGGCACATATTTTTATCTAAAACCGACACCGAAGTTATACCTCATCTCATTGAAGAGGCATATAAAAAGAACCCATCCTTAACTCTCACAGAAGCCGTGCAGGCCATAGTAAAGCAACTTGAAGGATCTTATGCACTAGCAATAATTTCTACAAAAGAACCAGACAAAGTAATTTGTGCCCGCAATGAAAGTCCCTTAGTTATCGGAATAGGTGAAAAAGCGATGTATTGTGCATCTGATCTGACAGCTTTTCTACCTATGACAAACAAAGTGGTTCTAATTAACGATAACGAACTTGTAATTTTAACACCTGATTCATATGAGATTAGACGTCTTCAAGATGGCAATGCTGTTACTCGTGAACCCAAAATTATCGAATGGACCTCTGAAATGGCAGTAAAACAAGGTTACCCACACTTCATGATAAAAGAAATACATGAACAACCTGAAACTCTTCGCAACACACTCCGCGCACAAGGCCACTACCTCGAATTAATATCAACATTCCTAGATCGTGCAACTGAAGTTTTCCTTGTAGCATGCGGTACTTCTTATCATGCATGTTTAGCTGCATCATATATGTTCTCCAAACTAGCATTTCTTCCCACCTATCCTGTCTACGCATCGGAATTCGTGGAGCAGCATGGCAAATCGGTAAACATCGATAGTACCATTTTAGCCGTAAGCCAGTCAGGCGAAACAGCCGATACTCTTAGCGCAGTTACCTGCTCTCAACAACGAGCTGCAACAATCTTAGGGCTAACTAACACAGTAGGATCAACATTGACTCGAGTTTCAAGAGTATACATCGGTCAACAATCAGGTCCAGAAATTGGCGTAGCAGCTACGAAAACCTTTACCTCTCAACTGTCGGTAATGGCGCAATTGGCACTAAAATTATCAACAAAACGAGGAAAAGTTTCACAAGATGAAATGGATAGTTTAGCAGAAAAACTCGAGGTCTTACCCGCAACAGTCGAATCGATAATTTTAACACAAGAAGAAAAAGTCAAGCAGATTGCTAAGAAATACAAAGATGCAAAAATATTCTTCTTTCTTGGTCGAGGCATAAACACTGCTACGGCATATGAAGGACGTCTTAAACTCATGGAAATAGCCTATGTCCCAGCTATCGCTTTTCCTGCCGGAGAAAGCAAACATGGTCCAATCAGCCTAATAGAACCCGGATTCCCAGTAGTATTCATTTGCTCCAAAGATAGTGCCACACACAAGACGCTAATTAGCAATATTATGGAAATGAAAGCCCGTGGAGCCTCTATAATCTCGATTCTAGAAGAAGATGACGAAGAAATCAAAAAACTATCTGACGACTACATCGAAGTTCCAAAAGGAATTCCTGAAGTGCTCTCGCCGATACCCTTTATAATTCCACTGCAACTTTTGGCCTATTATATGGCTGTCGAGCGAGGTCTTAATCCTGATACACCTAGAAATTTGGCTAAGTCAGTTACAGTAAAATAAACTCTTTTTTCCCACTCTAATATTTTAAATCCATATACATTAAAAAGCTTCAAAGGCTTAGTAATATTGGTGTTTTGTTTTGGAAAAAGTAGACTGGGACAAATTAATTGACAGTCTAATAAAGCAACAGATTTTGCGTTCACCCCCAGTCATTAAAGCAATGCGCGCTGTACCTAGAACAAAATTTTTACCGATTGATATGGTAAATTATACAACTGCTGACACCCCGCTTCCAATAGGTTTTGGTCAGACAATTTCCGCTCCGCATATGGTTTCGATAATGAATGAAGCTCTTAACCTGCAAGTAGGCAATAAAGTCCTTGAAGTTGGTGCAGGTTCAGGTTGGCATTCTGCCACTATTGCCGAGATAATTGCTCCTAAGGAGGCACCTCGTAGTGAATGGGGGCATGTGTACACAATAGAAATTGTCCAAAATTTAGCTGAAAATGCAAGAAAAAATATCATGAACAATGGTTATGGCGATCGTGTAACTATAATTACAGGGGATGGCTCAAAAGGATACTCTGAAAAAGCTCCCTACGATAGAATTCTAGTGACTGCGGCGGCTCCAAAAATACCCCAAATCCTAATTGACCAATTAAAATCGGAGGGTATCATTGTAATACCAGTTGGTACTGCTTTTATGCTGCAATATCTCTTTAAATTAACCAAGCAATCAGATGGAAAAATTAGTCAGGAAAATCTTGGTGCCGTAGCATTTGTGCCGCTAACAGGCGAATTCGGTCACCACTTAGCGTCTTCTTAACCAAACCATTTTTCTAAGGTAGTTTTGCTTTTCGCTTTCTTACTGCCTTCTTGCATTCTCTCTAAAGCTTTTCGAACTCGGTCTTCAGAGAAGTCTTTTTCCCGAACTAAGAAATCTACAATACCTTCGGTATTTGGTTCTTTCCACTCTAGCTTGTATTTGTCGGTGATTTTTGGATGCAGAAATATGTCTCGTATTTTTTGGGGTTCTGCGGGAAAGGAGGCGTTTTTTATATGTGGTAAAGCGTTTTCTATTGTTCGGTATTGTTTTATGAGTTTAAGAGCAGTTTTAGGTCCTAGACCTTTTATGCCATCAGGATTGAAGTCTGTTCCGATTAAAATTCCCATATCGATTAACTGCTCATAAGTTATTTCGCATTCTTTAAGAGCCTTTTCTAGGGTTATAACTTCGGGTAAAATATCAATGTAGATGTTTTTGTTAGGTAATTTCCTTTTTCCAGAGATAGTTATGTTTCTAATAAGTATGGGCGCTCCAAAAAGTAGACTATCATAATCTTGGCTACCGCAGTAATCGGCGTCACCGCGTTTAGTCATGTGGGCGGCTTGAGCTTCCCCCTCGCTTGGTGCCTGCACCCATGGTAATCCCATTAACTCAAGTAGTCGTTTGCTGTCATCTTCCATGTAGTCTTTCATGCTAGTTGTTGCTTGTGCGTACATTCGAGCTTCGGCAATTTTTCCTTCCGCTATTGCTTTTTCGTATCTTATAGTTGCTTCCATTTTTACCTGTTTACGGCGTTCAATCTCCGCAGCTTTCAGCACTGGAGGAGTGCCATCAAAAACGTAAATGGGTTTTATACCTCTCTCTACTAGATTGCTTGTTCTGTACAGCAATCCGCTTAGGTGACTGGTGACTTTGCCCGAGGTGTCTTTTAATGGAGTGCCATCGGGTTGGCGAATAATTGAAAGGAACTGATACAATGCATTGTAGGCATCTATAGCTATTGATTTGCCGTTTAGATCCTCCAGCTTAACGGGGGTTTTTGGAATTAGGTCCTTTAGGTCTACACCCAAATGTATCACACAGAATATCTTATGGCAAAAAACCTATTAATAAATTATCGAAACCAAGCCTTTTTCATTGGGTACTTTTTGTTCAGCCTCTTAAATGGATTTAAAATAAAAATAAATATGAAGACGATAATTGGGGTTGTGAGGGATATGCTCAAAAGGCCTTCGGTCAATAAATTATCTGCCTTTTTCATCGTTATCTTAGTGATTACGGCCTCATTTTTTATTATTCATCCTGTTACTGCTTTGTCTGATTCTTGGATAACCAAAGCGCCCATGCCTGAAGCTATTGTTGGGCATGGTGTTGCAGTGGTCGATGGGAAAATTTATGTTATCGGTGGATCCAATTATGATGTTTGGGTTGTTAATTCAACTTTTCAATATGACCCAGTTGCTGATACTTGGAGGACCAAATCTTCAATGCCTACCTCAAGGTCTAACTTCGGAATAGCAGTATACGAAGGTAAAATTTACTGCATCGGAGGCGATGTTGGTACTGATCGACCAGTTCCAACTGACATAACTGAGATTTATGATCCAATTACTGATACCTGGGAAACCCGGGCCCCAATGCCAACGGCAAGATATGATTTAGCCGCAAACGTTGTTGAGGGTAAAATCTACCTGATTGGAGGATTCGATTACATAGGACCCTATTGCTTAAACATAACTGAAGTTTATGATCCCGCAACAGATACTTGGACTGCGAAGGCATCAATGCCAACTGGAGTGATGAGTTACGCCTCAGCAGTTTTAGATAACAAAATCTTTGTGTTAGCAGGTCGTGTTTATACCGATACTTCTGGTTACGACTGTAACTTAACACAAATCTATGACCCTATTTTAGATTCATGGATTTACGGTCCTGATCTTCCAGAGCCAGTTACATATGCAACCTCCGCGGTAACCTCTGGTATCATGGCTCCTAAACGAATCTATGTTCTAGGTGGAAGACAAGTTCTTGACGCAGTTAACTTTACCCAAATTTATGATCCTACTTCAGATACGTGGATTACAGGTACGCCTATGCCTACTACTCGCTGCCGCTTCGGAGCAGCAGTAATCGATGATAAAATATATGCCATAGGAGGTTTAACCGGATGGTTCGAATCTCTAACGACAGCTAACGAGCAATACACTCCAAAAGATTACCAAAAACCTGGAGAATTTCCATTTTGGGCAATCTTATCTATATTATTTATAATATTTATTCTGGTTTTCGTCGTTATACGACGTAAGCGCCTTTAGCTCTTCAATTCCAATTTTGGCTGAATAATAAAATTTGGCTATCCAAGTAAATGATTTTGCAAATAGCCCGTTGTAATCTTGATGATTTTAAGCACAGCAGTTATAAGGAGGTCTTACAATTACTGAACGCGCTATAGAGTTGAAGAGTCATGGCTGAAAAATCATCCTCATTATCTTTAGTTACCTGCACCAGCTGCGGCAAACCAATAGCCCCTGGTTCTGAAGCTACAAAATTTCTCTGCCCCAGTTGCGGAGACCTCCAAATTAAACGTGACGGTAAATGCCGCAAATTCGGCCGTCCATATAAATGTCCAAAATGTGGCTTCACTGGGCCATAAAAAACGAGGCGAAAACTAAATGGGTAGTGTTATTGTCGCTTACAAAGTCTTCCCTGAAGATATAGTTTCAGACTTTAATCCGCTTAAAAATGAAATTAAGAACAAAGTTCCCCCATCCGCTGAAATAATGGGGTACGGCGAAGAACCAGTAGCTTTTGGTCTGGTAGCTCTTCTTGTTCAGATAAAATTCCCAGAGGACCAAACCGGTATTGTCGATGAAGTTGAAACAGCCCTTGGTCAAATAAAAGGTGTTAGTCAAGTTCAGACGCTGCAGGTACGCCGCAGCAGTAGATAAGTCTGGCTACACACACAAACCTTTATTTTTGCTGTCAAATGTTTATATAGTCTTAAAAGCTTGTTTCAGCAAGCTAAACACTGTCACAGGATGGTTTCTTAATGAGCGAAGTTAATGAAGTTCAACTGCGTGCAGGAGATGCCCGTCAACGAGATGTTGGGAGAGGCATAGCCCGCATAGACCAAAGAACTATGCAAAAATTAGGCATAAGCGCAGGCGATGTAATTGAGATAGCCGCCAAGCGAACAACCTCAGCTATAGCTTGGCCTGCTTATAGCGAGGATCAAAATCGTGATATTATTCGTATTGATGGTTTTACACGTAAAAACGCGGGCGTTGCCATTAATGAGTATGTTGTTGTTCGCCCAGCAAAAGTGAAGACTGCTTTGAGCATTACTTTAGCTCCTGTTGATATGCGCCTTAATGTTGATGATGATTTTACTAATTTTGTTAAGAATCGCCTTATGGAGCGTACTTTAGTTGAAGGCGATACTACACTGGTTATGATGTTAGGTCACGCTATTCCTTTTACCGTTTCTAAAACGCGTCCTCATGGTATTGTTAAAGTTACGGCAGAATCTAGACTTACCATACTTAATGAACCTGCACCTGAATCAAAGGGCTTACCCCGAACAACCTATGAGGATATAGGGGGTTTGCATGAAGAGATTCAGCGTGTTCGAGAAATGGTTGAGCTTCCCCTTAGGCACCCTGAATTATTCCAAAGGTTAGGAATTGAACCCCCTAAGGGTGTATTGCTTCATGGTCCCCCTGGATGTGGTAAGACTCTGTTGGCCCGAGCTGTAGCTAATGAGTCTGAAGCGAATTTCTATTCTATTAACGGCCCCGAGATTATGAGTAAGTTCTATGGGGAATCCGAAGCTCGCTTGCGAGAGATTTTCCAACAAGCACAACAAAATGCTCCAAGTATAATATTCATAGATGAACTTGATGCTATAGCGCCCAAACGTGAAGAAGTTACAGGTGAAGTAGAGCGCCGTGTGGTTGCCCAATTGCTGGCTCTGATGGATGGCTTGTCAGGAAGAGGCAACGTTATAGTTATTGGTGCTACTAACCGACCTGGCGCATTAGATCAAGCTCTTCGTAGACCAGGCAGATTTGACCGCGAAATCGAAATCGGCGTACCAGACAAGAAAGGCAGAAATGAAGTTATCCAGATTCACACTCGAGGAATGCCCCTAGCTCCGGACGTAGATCTTAAGAAACTTTCAGATATGACTCACGGCTATACGGGAGCAGACTTGTCTGCTTTAGGCAGAGAAACGGCAATGAAAGCGCTTCGTCGATATTTACCACAAATTAATCTTGAAGAAGAGCGAATTCCTCCGGCAGTTTTAGAGAAAATGGAAGTTAATATGGATGATTTCATCAACGCTTACAAAGAAGTTACCCCAACAGCTATGCGTGAAGTCTACATTGAAGTAGCTACAGTGCACTGGACTGATATAGGCGGTTTAGATGACGTAAAACAGCACTTAATAGAAGCTGTAGAGTGGCCAATGAAACAGCCTGAAATTTTTAAGCGCTTAGGAATCAAACCTCCGAAAGGTATTCTCATGTATGGTCCACCAGGCTGCGGCAAGACCTTGCTAGCTCGTGCAGTAGCTACTGAGAGTGAAGCTAACTTTATCTCTATTAAAGGGCCTGAAGTGTTCTCCAAGTGGGTGGGCGAATCAGAAAAAGCCATTCGTGAAGTTTTCCGCAAAGCTCGCATGGCAGCGCCAGCAGTTATCTTCTTTGATGAGATGGACTCCCTTACGCCTCAACGAGGTTTAGGCGGTAGTGATAGCGGAGTGACGGAGCGCGTTATAAGTCAATTACTTACGGAAATGGATGGAATTCTATCTTTACAAGATATAGTAGTTATTGCAGCGACTAACAGACCTAACTTAATAGACCCCGCAGTACTTCGTCCTGGTCGATTTGACAGATTAATATATGTACCTGAACCTGATGAAAAGAGTCGAATTCAAATCCTTAAACTCTACACTGCATCCATGCCATTAAGCAAAGAAGTTGATCTAAATCAAATTGCTTTAGCAACTAAATATTACTCAGGTGCTGACCTTGAGAATATTTGCCGTGAAGCCGCAATGCATACTCTGCGCCGAGACATTAACGCTACCGAGGTTACCATGAAGGACTTCCAAGATGCACTAAAAGAAGTCGGTCCATCCGTATCACCTGATATGGAGAAATGGTACAAGAACTTCATGCAGCAAGTTCGTCAAGTTCAAAAGCCGCAAATGCCGGTTGCATAAAGGAGGGATTATGAAACATGCCAATTCCAACAAAAATCTGGAAAACGCGTCCTGCACATTTTGTGCTATTGGAGATTCTCAATAAGAAAGGTGACTTAGCTGAAAATGATCTTTTCAACGCGGTTCATGATGAATTTGAAGACCTAGGCTACAAAGACTTTAACGAATTGTTGCTAAAGCTTGAAGTTGCAGGCAAAATCCGCACTACCTCTATGTCCCGCGGTAAAAAACGTGTTGAGCTTATACACTAATACTCAATTTTATGCGGCGTAAACCGTGCCGACAAAAAACGCTGGCTCCTCCGTCGTTATCATTGGTGGAGGTCCCGCTGGCTCTTTTTCCGCTTTTGAATTAGCAAAGCATAATGTGCCGGTCAAAGTTTTTGAGGAGCACGATAAGGTAGGTGTTCCATCGCATTGTGCTGGCCATATCAGTATTAGAAGTTTGAAGAATTTAGGGTTATATCCCCTCCCTAAAGGGATTGTGGAGAATGAATTCTCTGCGGCAAATTTTTACTCGCCAAAAGGCGCAAAATTCTCCGTTCACCTGAACCAGCCAGTAACATGTGCTTTAAATCGTTCTTTATTTGATGGTTATCTAGCAGAGAAAGCTCAGAATGCTGGTGCACAATACTATCTAAATTCTCGTGTAAGCTCCCTAATTCGTGAACAAGGTTTTGTAAAAGGTGTAACAATACATCAAGGAGAAGCTCGAGAGCAGGTTCCTGCCAATTTGGTGATAAATGCTGAGGGCATCTCTTCACGGTTTATGCGGCAGGCAGGATTGGAGACTTTTAGTCGGCAAGGTCTAGTTTATGCTATAGAGACTGAATTAGATACTGTCCACGATGTAGAGGAGCATGCGGTTGAGGTTTATGTTGGGCAAGATTATGCTCCGGGGTTTTATGCTTGGCTTATTCCTAGATTAGATGGGACAGCAAAACTTGGTTTGGCTACAAGCTACGGGAATCCGCAAGCTTTCTTGAACAGATTATTGCATAAACATCCTGTGGCTTCTAAACAATTAAGGGGTGCAAGGATTACAAAGAATGCTTTTCATAGCATCACTTTAGGCGGTCCTATTGCGCAGTCTTATTCTAATGGTTTTTTAGCGGTAGGCGATTGTGCTTCTCAGGTTAAATCTACCACCGGCGGGGGCGTGATTTTTAGTATAATCTGTGCTCAGTTTGCTGCAGAAGTTGCCCGAAAAGCAATCAAGCAGAATGACTTTTCAGAAGAATTCCTTCAAACATATCAGAAACGCTGTAAGAAAAGATTAGGTTTCGATGCTCAAGTTATGCTTTTGGCTAGACGGATGGTGAATAAAATTTCGGATTCGCAGTTCGATCGTGTTTTGCCTTTTGCCAGTCGAATCGGATTAAATGAAGCTATGCGGGATATAGAGGAAATTGATTTTCAAGGACGTACCCTTATTACTATGCTTAAGAAACCTGCAACCTATGCTTCTTTGGCGTACTTTATTTGGTCATATTTGTTTGCAAATGCTTAAAACAGGGGAAAACAACCATGATAACAATTAGAGAAGATTCCTATGCGTGAATTTGAATACAAACAGGTTCTGGTTTTCCGTAAAGATTTGCAGTTAAGCAAAGGTAAGCTTGCAGCGCAGGCAGGTCACGCAGCAGTCTCCGCTGCTCAATCTGCTTATACACGTAATAAGAAATGGTGGGAAGGCTGGTTTTTCGAAGGTCAAAGAAAAATCGCTGTTAAAGTTCCAAGCGAAAAAGAGCTTCATGAATTAGAAGAAACGGCAGAAGATTTAGGTTTGCCCCATGCTTTAATTGTTGATGCCGGTTTAACTGAGATACCTGAAGGAACCGTTACCTGCTTAGGCATTGGTCCTGCGCCTGCGGAAAAAATCGATCGATTAACAAAAAGTCTTCAATTATTATAATATCAAGAAGGTTCAATTTTGTCTGTTCCAGCCATAGATAATCAATTAGGTCTTGAAGTGTACTTAACTAAAACAGTTGGAATAGGCGGCGCTATTCGTAAGGCCATTGAAGATTTTATTGTTGAAGAGCTTCTCTTAGACGGGTCTAAAGCTACCATAAACAAAGAATCCGTAAGTAAGCCTGCTTTAGGAGTTACAACCGAGCACAGGAGGTTTTTGTTATGTGTCTTGGTTAAGCGAAATTGGGATATGCTGCTGGCAATTAGAAATTTGGCAAACGAATTAGGAATTGAACAGCGACGGATTCAAATTGCAGGCATTAAAGACGCCAAGGCAATTACTGCTCAATACATCACCCTCGAGGGAATATCACTTGAAGCTGCAGAGAAAGTAAACTACAAAGATATTGAATTACGTCCTTTAGGCTATTTCCATGATCCAATGTCCACGTTTTACCTGTTAGGAAACAATTTTAACATAAACATAAGCCACATAACCGAACCTTTGGAAAAAGTTGAATCCCAAATACAAGAGACTGCTGAGGAAATTGTTGTTGCTGGCGGCATTCCCAATTTTTATGGGCATCAGCGTTTCGGAACCACGCGTCCTATTACACATCTCGTAGGCAAAGCACTTGTTAAGGGAAACATCGAGGAAGCAGCAATGCTCTTTTTAGCAAAACCTAGTCCTGATGAGCATCCGAGGTCGATGGTGGCACGTCAAGAACTTCAGGAAACCCGTAATTTTAATCGGGCCCTCTCAGTTTTTCCGTCTCAGCTTCGTTATGAACGAGCTATGCTAGCCCATTTAGCTGAAGTACCTGATGATTTTGTGGGCGCCTTTAGGTTTTTGCCCCTTAAACTTCGAATGCTTTTTGTGCAAGCCTATCAGTCTTTTCTGTATAATCGCTTTTTGAGCGAGCGTATTAAGCAGGGTTTTTCGCTTTGCAGAGCAGAAGCAGGGGATTATGTAGTAAATGTTGAGCGTTCTGGGTTACCTATGATTCGAACAGGAAAAATCGTTGACCCCAGCAAACTTGACGAGATTAATAGGTTAATTGAGGCTGGGAAACTGCGTGTGGCTTTGCCGATTGTTGGTTTTAACCAAGGTTTTTCGCAAGGTGAACTTGGGGACCTTCAACGCTGTATTTTAGAAAAAGAGGATATAACCTTGAATGATTTTAGGGTAAGTCAGTTTCCTGAAATTAATGCAAAGGGTGAGCTTCGCGCGATATTATCTCCGGTAAAGAATTTTAACTTAAAATCACTTGAACCCGAATTTCCCTCTTATCTGAAAGCAAGTTTGGAGTTCTCGCTATTTCGCGGTTCTTATGCCACAGTTTTTCTCAGAGAAATAATGAAACCTAAAGATCTAATAGCGGCAGGATTCTAATTTACTGCTCAATTTTTTGTTTTTTAATTATTGTTTTTAGGAAATTGGTTTTGAATAATTTGAGCAACTTCTTCAAGCCAACTTTCACGTAGTTGTTTAGTGCTAGTTATTACAACAGAAAACATTCTTCTATGTACGTTTTTGACTCCGCAGAGGTCAAATATGCATTTTTTCCAGAGAATTTCTAATGGATCTTTAAAATAAGTTTGTTCGCGTTTTTCTTCGGTGTTACTTGTGTTAAATATTACTGCTTTTTTTGCTTTCAACAACCCTACTGGGATGCCTTCGCCTGAGTCGGTTTCTTCGAATCGATATGCTAATTCGTCTCTTAGAACTCGGTCTATCCAGCCTTTTAGAATTGCTGGGGGTTGTCCCCACCAATTAGGATGAATAATCACAATGCCTTCTGAAGCTGCTAGTTCTTTGCAGTGTTTTTCAATATCTTCATTAGTTTTGGCATCAGGTTCAATTTCATCTGATTTTAGGATGGGGTCGAATTTTTCAAAATAAAGATCATGGTAAATCACTTCATGATTTAGTTGTTGTAACGTTTTTATGACTTTTTGGGCTATTGCATGATTGAAACTGTTTTTCTTGGGGTGTCCAAGTATAACTAGAATGTTCATATCATCAACTGGGTTTAGATTTTTATGCTTTGTCGGTTAGATTTAATTCGCGAAGTCTATTTATGCCGTCTATGTCAATTAAAAAGTCAGCAACGCTCTTCGGGACCAGCGTACGCCAGCTGTCGTCTTTCTTGAGCATTTTTTCTCTTATAACCGTTGAGGAATAAATTTGTCTTTCATAATAGGGTAGACTTTTTACTTTATATCCCGCTTCCATAAATAACCTTCGAGTTAACGGTTCGTTAGAATAAACTATTTGGAATTTTGGTGTGTATCCTTCTACTTCGGAAACCCACATCATGTGCAGATTTACATCAGGTACCGGTACTATCCAGACTTGAGAGCTGTCTATTTTTGCTTCTTGTAGGGATTTGTGTATCATTACGAGTCTTTCGCCTGCGGTAAATGGATTTTCAATATTATGACTATATTGAGCGCTGCCTATGACTACAACTAGTTCTTCTACTTCATGGAGGATACTTTTTATTGATTCAATATGTCCTAAATGAAAAGGCTGAAATCTCCCCACATAAAGACCGCGAGTAGGCATGAACCCTCTTCCCACTTGGGATTAAACGTGCAGGCTTTTATGATTTACTATTCAATAATCTATAAAACAAGTAACTTTACCCGATTTATCCACACAAATATGCCTTCAGGTGAACTTTGGCTTATTCAGGTTTTTGTTTTCTGTGTGCGTAACTTTTTTCGGATAAAGTAAATAGCTATTCCTATGGTTAGGAAAACTGCTGATGCAAACCATGCGGTAGGTGTGGCGATAAGTATGAATAACATAATCATTATGCTTGTGATTAGACCTATGGCAGGTATTATTTTTGGATAAAGACGTTTGTGGTTCTTTAGCTTCAACGCTGAAGTATTGGCAAATATGTAGCTAAAAACTAATCCAAAAGTGCTTATGGCTATTGTACCTGTCAGGTCTGCAAATAAAACAACAATTGACATGACTATACCTACTATCGAGATGGCGATGTAGGGTGTGCCGAATCGTTTATGCACCTTTCCTAATGCTTTGGGTAAGTCTTGTCGGCGGGCCATTGAATAAGTCATTCTTGAGACTCCTAAAACTGCCGCGAGTAGAACGCTCCCTGTAGCCACCGCTCCTCCTATCGCTAAAATTTGCACCGCAAAAATGTTTCCTGAAGCCCCAATCGCAACAGTTAGAGGTGCATTTGACATTGCAAGCTCTATCGGACCAACCAATCCTACTGCAACGGCTCCAACCACTACGTAAACAACCGACGAAATCAATAACGAAAGGAGAACAGCTCGCGGGACGTTACGTCTAGGATCTTTAACTTCTTCAGCCATAACCGCAACTCTGGGAAAACCTCCAAACGCAAAGAAAATCAGTCCCATACCATAGAACATTCCTCCGTTTAGCGGTTCAAACGGTAAAAAGTTATTTACATCGACAAAAAATAATCCATATATAACAAAGAATCCTAAAACTGCAATTTTTATTGCAACAAATATGTTGTTAAAAAGGGCAGATTGGCGTATTCCTAAGAAGTTTAATGCAGTAAACCCCAAACAGACAATTGCGGCAATCATATTTGCAGGTAATCCTGGAATTACTGCTCCAAGATAGTACCCAAATCCCAGAGAGACTGCGGCTCCTCCGAAGGTGTTGCCGATTATCCACATCCAACCCGTTAAGAATCCCGCTAGAGGCGAAACTAGTTGTCGGGTGTATTCGTAGGCTGCCCCCTGTATTGGGTGCCAAGCTGTTAGTTCTGTAAAACTTAGCGCCGTAAAGAGAGCTATAAATGCGGCTAAGGCCATGGAAATGACTAGAGCAGAACCTGCAAATCCTGCAATGATTCCTGTGACAACGAAGATTCCGCCGCCTATTATAGCGCCAACATTAATTGAGACCGCGTCCCATAATCCTAATGATTGCTTAAGCTGATTTTGTTGCTCAGGTTTTTCCATCTGACCACTAAACCGATTCTTTAATAAAAAAATCTCTTAAAGCCTTACCTGTAGGATAATACAAAATTGGATGAACTCAAATCAGGTAAGTAGCAAAGCGGCAAATTAATGTATAGATTTTTTGTAATTTACTATTCAGAGTTGAGTTTAATTCTGGCGTAAGCTTATATTTGGTTAAGCACTACATGAGCAAGACCGATAATGTATAAAGTTAACCTAATCACCTGCTTAACTCTTGCAGCTTTAACAATTTCATTAATTATACCCTGCGTTACTGCTTCATCATCAACAATGTGGAGTAAAACGTATGGGGGTTTAGCTAATGATCGTGCTTTCTCACTTATTCAGACCGCTGATGGCGGGTATGCCGTTGTTGGGACCTCTCTTTCTTACAGTACTACCGGCTATGTGAATTCATTACTTTTAGTAACTGACGCTAATGGTGAGCTTTTGTGGAATCTTACTTATAGTGGATTAGGCGCGACTTATCCCTGTGCTTTTATTCAGACCTCTGATGGTGGCTATGCCCTAGCCGGATATAGTTATGATTTAGGAAATGTAGGCTCCCTGTATCCTTGGTTAGCAAAAACTGACAATGCTGGAAACCTGCAATGGAACAGAACCTACATGGATTTGGGTAGTCTTATTTTTAATCTGGTTCAGACCTCTGATGGTGGCTATGCATTAGTTGGTTACATTACCCACAGTGAAGAAGTAGTTTCAGCCTGGCTCGCTAAAACTGACGCCTACGGAAACGTAACCTGGTCGCAGGAATATGGTACCTCAGGTGATAATGAATTATATGCAGTTCTCCAGAATAGTGACGAAGGCTATACCCTTGCAGGCTACACAACCTCTGCAGGTGCGGGCAAGGAAGACTTCTGGCTAATTCGAACAGATTCAACAGGTAATATACAGTGGAGCCAAACTTATGGTACTCCAGAATATGACATGTTTAACTCTTTAATTCGAACTGCTGATGGGGGTTACGCGTTAGTTGGCTATTCAAACGCTTCTGGCGTAAGCGAAGATTATCTGTTAATAAAAACCAATTCCTTAGGTGAAATGCAGTGGAACCAAACATACGGAGACTCAAATATTGATGAAGCTTTTTCTGGGATTCAAACTACTGATGGCGGCTATGCTTTAACAGGTGTTACTGTAACAAGCGATGGATACGGAAATGCTTGGTTAGTAAAAACCAACTCGGAAGGTAATATGGTTTGGAACCAAACCTACGCTGGTTCAGCAGATAGCGTATTATACTCAATAATTCAAGTCAATGATAACGGATACGTTTTAGCCGGATTTACAAATTCATCAAGCACCAGTCAAGACGTGTGGCTATTAAAAACAGACGAAAAGGGAGTTATCCCAGAATTCTCAGGTTCCTTCGTATTGCTGCTTCTTGCAATCTGCACAATATTTGTGGCGATTATACTAAGAAGAACAGTGACAAATAAAACTCCGTGATTCTTTTTCACTTCCATAATTCTTTATTCTGTCTACGCTATTGTTTTAATTTGATATTTCTCAAAATTTAGACGTAGAAGACCTCGTCTAACTGACTGTTTTGAAGTTTTCTTCTTGGATTCTATGTTCCTATTTTTTAATAGGTTTCTTTTGAGCTGACAAAGCATATGCACCATGCTAAGATCCAAGCTATTGCAACAGCCGGAAAGAGCAAGAGTAGAAATCTTCTGTTTTTTCTGTACACTTTCCCCGCCTCTAACACATGTTACTTGCGAAATAAGATAAGAATTGTTGAGAATTTTGATTTACTTTTTAGTTAATGCGGCTTCACAAAGGCTAAAACGCCATTAAATCTGGCTAATAAGGTTCTAATATAAAACTTAGTCAATTTATTATTGATTTATCGAGTTGATCAGGTTCAAAATATTATCGTATATCCTCAACCTCTATAGATAATAGTTTTTTAATTACAACTTATCCAAAACAGATTTACTTTTTTAATATATAATAAAACCAGTGTTCACTCTACAGAGTTAGGTGAAGTTGGATTTGTTACTTATGTGATGTTTGAAGGTGTGGTTCTTTTGCGGAAGAATAAATAGGTTGGGAGATATCACTAAAAGCTTGGACGATGAAGATATCGAGGTA
>CAZWRU010000020.1:0-34029 GCA_964636425.1 uncultured Candidatus Bathyarchaeia archaeon | reverse complement strand
CTAAACATTGCAGAAAATATTATTGGTTATACGGTAATGTTATTTGCTTTTTAATTATTGATCCCAACATAGACACCATCGTTATTGTAAGCCCAATGGCCGTCGATGCAATAGACACTAACAACAAGTCCTTCTCATAACCGTAAAGCATGGCATTTATCTCGTAATCTGCAAACAAGCTAGTAGGATTATAAACTAGGAAATAGTATGCACCTCTTCCATCAATTTGTAGCTTGAATACCTGCTGTGTAGTGCCCTGAGAACTCCAAACGGGCTGGAGCACGCCCTGATTAGCCCATAATCGAATGCCTTCGTCGTTGAAAATATAGATATCAATCGTTGTATTGGCTTTCACCTCCATTCTTAAATTACGAGGTGCCAAAAGAATGCTACTCAGTTGACCTTTCTCGGGTTCAGCGCTCCAACTATTTGGATTTATGGATGTAAAACCATTTACCCCAATAGCGAAGCTATTTGGTGACCCAGACCTATATAATGTGCTGGCAGAAAATGAAAGCCCAATCACTAAGAGAATTATGCCCAATTTGAGCAGATATTTTGTTTTAGCCGCCTCCATTCAGTCAATCTCCATGTAACGAGTATAATAAATAAATGCTGATAAGAAAAGAAAAACAAAAACTAAAATTGGAATGGATACTGCCAGTAGTATGTCACCTTCTGTTACTACTAGATTTTCTCCAAAAGGTAAATTGTTATGAGTTAATTCTCCAAAATATTGGAAGAGAAACTGAAAGCGACCCTGAGCAGAGAAATAACTACCAGCAATAGACAGGTTATCTATACCTAAAAGTAAAAGGACTGCTGCCAAAATCGAAGTAACCTCGTTTTTGGTTACCATCGAAATGGCTACAGAAACTCCGCTAGCTAACAACAATTGGAGAAAGAACGCAAAGATTGAAATGTAGAACATTGGCTCGAATATACTTAGTGAATCAATATACAAATGCAATGAATAAACTACGCCATAAATTATGAAAATTGGCAAGAACATTGCAGTGAACTTTGAAAGGAACAGTTTCCATCGTTTAACTGGATAAGAAAGCAGCATTTTAGTTTCGCCTCGTCCAATGCTACCAGCAAAGCTGCGACAGAAAAATGCGCCTGCAACAAGAGTAAGAATGGTGAAAACCATGCCAGAACCATAATAAAGATTAAGGTAACTAACTACAGGCAAATTTATTGCACTAGTTTTCGCCAATGTGGCAATTATCGCTGAGGCTATAAGGAAAGTAAGAATTGGCAAATTAATATATTCTTTGACCTCCCACTGTATCAGGCTGAAGAAATTATTTTGCACCATACTTTCATCTACTACTTGAAGTTTTTGTATAAATCTCCTCTAGGGTTTCTGACATCAGTTGGAAGCTGTTTAACTGTAATTTCCAAATTACCGCGATTTTAGGAACCTCACTACAAAAAACAACGGGATCTTTAACTTTGCAATATACAGAGCTATCCTCCATCCAGATTTTTTCAACTGTATCCAGTGCCTGAACTTTCTCAGCGAAAAGAACAGGGCTAGAAACCTGAATCCTGTATATATTAGCAGAATACTTTTGAGCCAAATCTTTGACATTTCCTTGGTCAACAATTTTACCTGCATAAATTATGGAAAGCCAGTTGCAAATTTTCTCTAAATCACCTAAAATATGCGTAGAAATGAGAAAACTTGTACCTTGTGTCTTATGCATCTCTTTTATTCTATCCAACAATTCAATTCTGCCAAGTGGGTCAATGTTAGCAGTCGGTTCGTCAAGAATTACAAATTCAGGATTACAGAGCAATGCTTGAGCTAGACCCAACCTACGAATCATACCGGCAGAATAAGTTTTTATAAGGTTATCTCCAGAGTTAACCAACCCCACACTTTTCAGAGATTCATTAATACTTTGCTCAGTTATCGTGACCCCATAAATACGACCTACATATTTCAAAAAATGTTTTCCTGTAAAATTACCAGGGTATGCGTTAACTTCATGCATAACACCTAGCCTTCGCCGAATTTCAAAAGAATCACGCCAACAATCTAAGCCCAAAATGGTTGCTTCACCAGCATCAGGCTTTAATAACCCTAGCAAAACACCAATTGTTGTAGTTTTACCTGCACCATTTTTGCCTATAAATCCTGAGATACCTCTTGGAACTTGTAGATTAACATCAATTAGAGCAGCGGTATTCCGAAAAGACTTGACAAGATTGGTCGTTTTGACAATTAAATTACTCATTTTTGCATAATCCTCCCTAAATAAACAGAAAATTTGGTATCAATTAGATTTTGACAGCAAGTCATGACGATCACGCGTGGGAAGATTTTGGCTTTTGCCAGAAACATGAAAAGTTTTGCTTCCTACGTTGAGATGCGTTAAAAAATCTTCACCTTGAAGAGTCAATTTATAGAATGTTACTTTTCCAAAGAAAATAGTTTTAATTAAATTCCCCTTTATCATAAATCGTAAATGTTTTTGTACACTCCACCAATTTACTTCTAATTTGCCTGCCATTTGATTGCAGTTCTTTGGTCCATCTGCCAATATTAACAGGATTTTTCTCCTAGATTCAGCGCCCCTAGCCGAGGTAAGTAATACCCAATTTTCGTCACTCTGACCTATTTTTCCGATGTTTTGAAGTTTTTTCATTGGATCGACCTAACCTGAGGAAACTTAGGAAGTGAAAAAACTACACCGTTACTTGCTTGAACTGCAGCCTCTATTTTTTCACACTTCGAATGAATTCCAGAAGTAAATATAAGTTTAGCATTATTAGTCAGAGGTAAAAATTTTGGTAACAGTGTTAACTTAAAGTATGTATAAGTGCGAACTTTGATATTGGACACCGCCATGGAAACCCACAAACCAACTAAGCTCAAATAAATTAGTAAGTTATTACTTAAAAAGTTTTTTAAAAGCTCATTAAAACTCCTAGAATAAAGTTAATAAATTAAATCCGATTACACCTCTTTTTTCGCGAATAGCTTTTTTGCAAGCAAAAAATAAAATAACGTTATAAATGATTACACCCTACCGCCACCACTCTTACCGTAAAATACGTCCTCTAAATCTTCATGTCTAAAAAGGAAAAAATCCTTTTTTGGCAATATATTACTTGAGCGCACTTATTCAAAAATAAGTATTCGCTCAGTAGCATGAGAATCTTTTGCTCGGTTACCTTGAATTCAATTTCCATTCCCAGCCCACTATGCGTATTGGATATTTAACTCTATAAAATCGACTGTATAAAGCGAGAAGTGAAATTTCGAACTATCACATCTTTAAAGCAGCAGTTATATCACCCAAATAGCCAAAAACAGTTCAAAGAGCTCATTCGTGGAGATTTAGTTGGTGCAACGGGCAGGATTTGAACCTGCGAACCCCTGAGGGAAAGGATATCCCATCCAGAGGCCAATTTAGGCCAAATGAATTCTGATCTTGAGTCCTTAGTGGAACGCACACTTGTGCGCGCTCTTTCACCTTTGACCTAGCTTGGTTACCGTTGCACGTTGTGGACTACAGACTTTTAGTTTTCTGTCTTATTAATCATTTCCCACAGTTGGGTTAGATTAGTTTCTGCTAGGGTTATTGGATGATTTTTTCCAGTTCTTCTAGGAAATATTCAAAACGTTTTAGTCCTTGGTTCCAGAAGTTGGGGTCGGAAACATCCAACCCAACGATTTTGCTTAAGTCTAAGGGTGAGAGGCTGCTGCCTGCGGATAGGACCTGTTTTAGTTTAGGCACGAATGCTTTTCCTTCTTCTTGGTATCGTTGATAGAGGGAGTAAACGAACATTTGTGCATAGACGTATGGATAGTTGTAGAAACGATAGTTTGCCATGTAATAATGTGGTTTCATTGTCCATTCAGCTTCCATTTCAGGTAGCCAAGTGACGGCGTCACCATAGACGCGGTTTCTTGCAGTAGTCCAGTTTTTGCAAATATTCTTATAGTCTAGATACTGATTCTGTCGGATACTTTGGTAGAGGGCTTGTTCAAACCAAACTCGCGCAGTCACTTGGAAGGTAGTCATACCAGCCTCGTCTAGTACAAAGCATAGAACGGCTTTTCTTTCCATATTGGATTTTGCCTCATCGAGCATCAAATCAGTAAGCAATAGTTCGCCAAATATTGATGCTGTTTCTGCTACTATTGAGGGTATACTCATGTTTAGAATGGTTTGATTTGTCGATGCATAATAATCGTGGGTTGCATGTCCTAATTCATGCGCTAAAGTGAAAACGTCGTTAAGTGTTCCGTTAAAGTTGTCCAGTATAAAAGCAGATTTTCCGTTATACCAACTTGCACAAAATGCACCATTACGTTTGCCAAATCTTGGAGTTGCATCAATATGCCTTTTAGCAAACATATCCTTTACTGCTATCGAATAGGTTTCATCGAATCTGCTATAAGCTCGTGTGACTAGGTCTTGAGCTTCTTCAAAAGTGAATTTAAGATCAGGTGTGCTGGGTAGAGGAGCAATAATATCATAATTACTTAGAGTATGCAGATTCATAAGCTTAGCTTTAAGTCTAAGATAGCGCTGATAGACGCCGGTGTTATCTTCGATAGATTGTAAAAGATTGTCTATTATCGATTGCTGAGTGTCGTTACTTATTAGGCTAGATTCCATTGGCGAAGCATATTTTCGGCGTTCAGACATAGTCACCCAATCGTTACAAATACTTCGCAGAGCTGACGCAAAAATTTCGCCGTCTTTACCTAATAACCCATAAATGGCTTTATTTGCTGATTCTCGAGTTGCACGATCAGGATGAGAAAGCAAACCATTGACCTCACCATAGCTAAGTGTCTTTTTTTCGCCCTTCACAGTTACGCTGAAAACTCTTGTGTTTAACCATTTACTCTGCAGTTCCTCCCAAGCGTTAATACCAAACTGATCTTTTTCAATGATAAGCTGCTCTTCTAATTCAGTAAGTTGATGAACCACACGACGTTGAACACGCTCCAGCATATGCCTATATCCCGCTAAAACGGGGGCTTCAATCAATTCAGGATTATTTTTAATTAAAGCTCCAAGTTCTAGAGAAAAGAAAGCTAGTTGCTTGCTTAATTTTGCCTCAAGTTTATTTATTTTATCATAGAGTGCTTGAGTCTCGGGCAGAGTCATATTCGCGGAGAAAGATAGACTTGCATATAATGAAACATTACCCATTTGCATTTGGAAATTTTCAAAAGTCTGAAGACAAGTTAACAATTCATTAGCAGATAAACTAGTAATTTTTCCCCTATACCGTTTCTCAAAGATATTTGCTGAGCCGGTTGCTGAGGAAATAGATTGCTCTAAGTTAGGGTCATTAGTACCTGCAAATAATTCGGTTAAATTCCAAGAGATTTCCTGCTGTGCCATGCTATTCGCCTTGTCTAAGAGGTGTCTGATATGTATTTTTGGCTTTTGCCTAATAACAGACTATAAGAAAACATAAGTACATAGCTTTACTAAGATTTCAATAAGAATAATTCAGATTAATATGTAGGATGAACAAAAACATGATTTTCACTTTAGACATAATAAGTGACGTAATGAGTTTCATTACAAATGGTAATTTTAGTGGCATACCTGCCCTTATTGTTATGGCTGTTCCATTAATTATGGGGTTAATTGTGGGATTTCTAGTGAAAAAAATTCTAAAATGGGCTATAATTATAGGCATAATTGCGATAATCGTTGCATACTTTGGTTTCTTTGGGTTAAGCATGAGCGCGCTACAGGATTTAGCAATACAATACTCACCTATAGTCTATCAATATGGAATTCTTTTAATGGGAATATTACCGTTAAGCATAGGCTTTGTAATCGGCATTATCCTTGGCTTTATCTTTGGATAAGAGAATATTTAACTTCTTTTTTTATTTATTATTTAAAGCAGACATTATGAATAAGCAGTTGCCTACAGGAATTTAAAAAGTTAAACATGCTTCTGTATGTGTTTTTACTATAACAGCCCATCATGCATAGTATAGAATAGAACAGTTGGTTCTGCCAAGTGGCATCTCTTTTCTAATATGAAAAAGGGGATAATTAATTGTATGTTGCTGAGGGCAGAGTTTGGGTCCATCGATCAGGATTTTGGAATTTAACTGTTATAGCACAGTCTGATTTCTTGGGAATATTACTCCTAAGAAGAACCTGAACGATTGCTAAGAGTTTGGTATGTTGTGATTGCTCAGCTATTATCATGTCAAAAATAAATTGTACGTCTTTAAGATTTACTTTGCTTTTTTTGTTAATTCCATTAACTAGGTACTGTAAAGTTGCTGTCTTTGCAAGCATCCGATATTCTTCACCAAAAGCGGCAGCAATAATTGAGAGATTATCAGCTGTGCGTGGAAAATTTGTGTGGTTTATTCGTTCTCGAGCTTTAATTTCCATATGGAAACTGGTAATTATGCGTAATGTTTTGCTGAGTTTCTTTTCGCATGACTTTATTTTTTTTTCAGGAACGTCTATGCATTCGCTTATAGTTTTAAGAAGCATTGAATGTTTTTGACTGTCCATTGCAATGCCATAGAGAAGACCGCTAGCCAAGGGCATTTGAACTTTATCCGCTAGTGTTTGGTAAAGATGATAAGTATTGGTTTCGAAAACGCTTAGACATTGGATGTAGGCTGCGATGGTTTGAGAATCTTTCATTTCTTTCAAATAGGTATTCTCCGAGTGATTTTATCAGTTAACTTGGAATAATAAGTAGAGATTAATAAATTTCACAGTTGTTTAGCTTGTTTTTGTGAAGTGTTGAACAGTGTAGATGAGTAAAAAATTCAAAAAAATGAAAAAAGTAAATGATGTGTATACTTGTTCTACAATTGCGGTTTAGATTGGCCTAAAACAATATCGACTCCATTGCGGCCAAGATTGACTTGCACTACATGTCTTGAAGTCAATAAGTAATTGCATGCCTATTTTTAGTTGATTCTCGGATACATCAGAAATCATACCAGGCAGTTTTAATCCGTTGTCGAGCTCGATGATACCAACACAATAGGGAGTTAAAGCTTGGAATTGAATTGGGGCAATATGGATTATAGTATAAGTTAGAAGTTTGCCTTTCCCGGAAATTTCTCTCCATTCAAATTCTTGACCAAAGCAGTTGTCGCATAAGGGTCTTGGGGGCAGGTGAAGTTTTCCACATTTTAGGCATTTGCCGCTCATCAATTTTTTTTCTGAAAGGAATTTGTAGAATTGATCAATCGTAAAAGGTAGTTGGGTACTCATTTTAGGCTTCACTCCTGTAGATATGCACGGTGGCAGTAGCGCCTGAGCCGCCAACGTTGTGGGTTAATCCTATTTTTGCGTCTTTAACTTGCCGTCGATCCGCTTGACCAGTGAGCTGCAGGTAGATTTCATATGCTTGGGCAGTTCCTGTTGCTCCGACTGGATGCCCTTTGGCCTTTAAGCCGCCACTAACATTGACAGGTATTCTTCCACCTAACCGTGTTTCGTCGCTCTCGATGAATTGCCCACTTTTTCCAACTGGACATAATCCAAGGTCTTCATAAGACATAAGTTCGACATACGTAAAGCAGTCATGAACTTCAGCGATATCTATACCCTCTGGATTGACTGCCGCCATGTCATAGGCAGTTTTTGATGCAGTTTTTGATGATTGCAGACTAGTTAAGCTTCGTCGCTCATACAACCCTATAGAGTCACTAGCTTGCCCTGTTCCAATAATTTGGACTGGATTATCAGTGTATTTACTGGCAAGCTCAGGTTTAGTGAGGATAAGGCAACTTGCGCCGTCAGTGATTAAAGAGCAATCATACATTTTCAACGGCCAAGCTACAACTTTAGAGGACAAAACATTTTCTAAAGTGATTTCTTTTTGCATGTGAGCTTTAGGATTGAGGCTTGCATGGTAATGATTCTTTACAGCAACTTTAGCCATCTGTTCCTGGGTAGTGCCATAAGTGTTCATATGGGCAGTAGCCATAAGTGCAAATAATCCCGGAAAGGTAATGCCGTGGAACTGTTCAAATGGGTAATCTGAAGCCATCGCAAGGTATTCGGTAACTTCAGCAGTGGTCCGATGAGTCATTTTCTCTACACCGCCTACTATTACTACATCAGCTAAACCTGAAAGAACCGCATATATGCCAGATCGTAAGGCAGCTCCTCCTGAGGCACAAGCAGCTTCCGTTCGGGTTGATGGAATACCAATCAGGCCTGACCAGTCAGCTATTGCTGAACCTGTGTGACCTTGATGCTCGTAAGCTTCTCCCATATGCCCTATGAACATAGCTTTGATGTCTTGTTTGGGATTAAGTTTGGGGCATCGATCCACTGCTTCCTTAAATGCATAGCCGAAAAGTTCTCTTGCATACAAGCCTTCGTTTTTACCGAATTTTGACATACCTGCGCTTACTATCGAAACCAAAGGTTTTCCATTCAATCTTTCAGTTCCCTCAATCACCATTCTTTAGACTTAAGCAACGTTTAAAGACTATGGAAAACAAAGCAGCGCCTTTAAAAAAGCAATCATATCCCAGATACAAAATTTAACGTAAAAATCGCCATTTCAAACCAGCATTCTGCCAGTACAGTATTTGGTAAACTTTTTCTTTATATGCTCTAGTTATTTATCTTAACTAAGAGCGAATTGGGATGTTACGTGTTAGAAAGATGACCCCTGAAGATTTTTCCTTTGCCGTTGAGCTTTCTAACACAATGAACTGGTACATGTCAAAGGAAGATTTCGAGTTTAGCACTCAACTTGAACCTAATGGGTGCTTCATACTTCTTAGCGAACAGGAACGAATTGGATTGGCAACGTGCATCAGCTATGGGAAAGTAGGTTGGTTTGGCAATCTCATAGTTGAGAAAGCATTTAGAAAGCAAGGTGCAGGTGCCTTGTTGGTTAATCATGCAGTATCCTATCTTAGAAGCGTGGGTGTATCTTCAATTGGACTCTACGCGTATCCTCATCTAAGTGATTTCTATTTCGGCCTTGGTTTCAAACAGGACAGAGAGTTTGTAGTTTTAAGTACAGATAGAGTTGTTTCATCTTCAATGCCAAATCAGAAGACAAAAGTGAAACCTTTAGAGCAAAAAGAAATTACAGATCTGTTAAAGTTTGATAATCAAGGTTTTAACGCAAATAGAAGCAAGACGCTAAAACCTATACTTAAGGACACTAAAAATCTTGCTTACATCGAATATGATAACACCCAAATAAGCGGGTATATTGCCTGCAAGATTTATGGAGAAGTAGCGGAGATTGGACCTTTGGTTTGTAAACCTAATTATCTAAAAACAACCGTAAATTTACTTAAAGTCTTGTTCGCAGAGATTAAGGGAAAAGAGGCATACTTATATTTGCCTACCGCTAAAACTGAATTATTAAATGTCGCATTTGAAGTAGGATTTAAGGAAAAATTTTCTTTAGTAAGAATGTTTTTAGGTCCCAGTATCTCACAAGACTGGGTATGTGCTGCAGAATCTTTAGAAAGAGGTTAACAGTCTATGGCAAATGATTTAAGCCGAATACTTGTGGAGGATTTTTTACAGCAATCCTTTCCTAGTATAAAAGCTATTGTTAATTCGGCTAAAGAAGAAAGAAAAGAGAATCGGAAAACTGTTTCCCTTTTTCTATTTGAGGATAACCATCGTATTAATCAAGAGTTTAGCGGAGATCATTTTTTCCTTCGTGGTTCAGTTGAATATACTAATCCTCAATTAACTGTGGAGGAAATGCAGGGCATTGTAGGCACAAGACTGCTTGAAGTCTGTGCTAATTATTTCTACGAAAGAGAATTGCGAAATCCCGAATCAGATGATGTAACTCAGCTTTGTGAACTACTTAAAAGACCGCCTAAGGGAAAAGTGGTAGGCTTTCTTCTAAATACAGACGATGTAGAACTTGATCGGTATAGTATGAATCCTCTCAAAACCTCTATTGTAACTAGCGGGCAAAGTGCTTTTCCGGCATTTTCCGCTAAAACAGATGAACTTACTGTTGATGAGGCTTTTGCGAAAAAGTATGAAAAAATCATGATATGTAAAGATGAAATAGAATTAATACGTAACCAGTTAATGGGTTCAAACGGTTCGTATTTGGATTTTGTGGATTCAGTTAAGTATGCCCACATCGAGGCTCTTTCCGAGGCATTTGGTATCGACTTGACTTTACCAACATTACGCTTGCCGTTAACTACTTTATCAGGCGAATCAAAAGATGGCTTGCTACATCATATTATAAATGAAACACACAGAGATTATGATTCGATTAAACAAACTTATGATTGCATGGGACGAAGTATTGCTAAACGCACAACACTTTTGACTATTCCACACTCCCCCAAAGGATTCGGTTCAAAACGTGCAGCAAGAGGACGCCTCCACTTTAACAATTCAAACTTTAAAAGTGCCACTGTAAAATATAAAGACACTTTACTATACCCTAACGCTATGGACCCTAAAGATATTAGCATAGCCAAATGTAAAGATGATTTTACAATATCAGCAGACAAACTTTCCAATTACAGCTTTACTGAAACACCTTCTTCTCCTCAGTTTTTCTTGTATTCAATAGCTTCACCTGAAGATGCAGCATTATGGCACGGAATAGGAGCATTTGCATCATCACAATTACTTCAGAGCTATACACAGATACGTAGAGTATGCAAAAGAGGCCAACTCATACGAGACTTAGAAGAGAAATTTGGATTAGATGTTAAAGTACCGTTACAATTAAATTTGCGACCTAATAGCATCTGGGTCCATCCTACACAAAGAAATATTGACGCAAGCATTGGGTGCGTAAGCGATTTTACAGATTTAGCGCGTATGGGTATGCGAATTGACCATCTTACAGAGTACAAGTAGGTGTAGTTTTTGGTTAATCCCATGGAGTACGTAACTTTTAGGGTAATACGTGCTGCAAGAAAGTTACATCTATCAAGGTTTTTTTGGATGGGAACCTCGAAGAAAATGTTTACAGACTACTTTAAGGGATTTGAGAAGGTTGAGGCAGTAAGGAGAATTTTTGGGGAAAAAACCTACGAAGTACTGCAAAATCTTCGAGTTGAATTCATCTGGTTCGGATACATGGGCGTCGATAATACTGACGGCCACCTTATGGTTAATGGACGCTACCTTAGTAGTGGCGATAAAACTGATATTTATTTAGATATAATTCATGAATTGTGTCATGTTAAGCAATGGATGGATGGCAAAGAACTCTTTGATCCAAAATACGAGTATGTAGATCGCCCTACAGAAATAGAAGCTTACAGGTATACAATAGAGGAAGCAAAACGGATAGGGTTTAATCGTGAACGAATTCTTCAATATTTACGCACAGAATGGATAAATGAAGAAGAACTCAAACGCCTAATAAAGAACATGAATGTAAATTTAGAAGAAACAAATTCGAGGTCAAATTGAGGCGCGTGAACGTAGGAGCATTAATTTTTTTTGTTCGTTTTTTGATCTGGCGATTGACTTTTTGGTTCTACATGGATAGTGAGATTTGCATTAGCAATCTCCTCCTTAAGCTCATTTTCTAAGTGATCGGTGAGGTCATGAGCTTCGCTAACACTTAAAGAGCCGTCTACTGAAAGATGAAGTTCACAGAACACTTGATTGCCATTGCGACGGGTTTTCAAATCGTGAAAATCAATAAAATGAAATTGGTGCCGTAATAGAACTTCGCGAATTTTTGCTTCTTCCTCCTTGCAGGAATTATCCATCAATCGAGAGCAGGATTTTATGAATAGGCTTAAACCCATTCTGACAATTATCGCCGCCACTATAAAGGCAAGGATCGAGTCAACACTGCTCCATCCCGTCAGACCTACAATAATCAGGCCAATCCAAACCGCTATTGTTGAAATAACATCCGATAGAAGATGTTTTGCATCACCTTCAAGAGCCGCAGAACCGGTTTGCTTTGCTGATTTAGCAAGTACCCACGATAAAATACCGTTTAACGCAGTGGCAATAATGGATATGCCAATAGCAAGATCAATTTCTATAGGCAAGACTGGTGAAAATAGGCGCTTTGCCGCTTCATAAATGATGAAAAATGCAGCAATGATTATCAAGAAACCTTCTATCATGCTTGAGATGTCTTCGATTTTTTGATGCCCATAATTATGGCTATCATCTGCAGGTTTTTCGGATAACCAAACTGAGAATAGCATAAGAGCCGAAGCGACAATGTTAATTATTGATTCAAGCGCATCTGAAAGTAAAGCTACTGAGTTAGAGACAAAATATGCTACTAGCTTTATTAGGAATATTATTATTCCTGCAAATAGGGCTACTGCAGCTAGCTGTCTCTTCTTCATAATTCTAAAGTTCCAAATCCTCGCTTTTAGGAGTTTCCATTAATAAAAACGAAAATAAGCAAAACCCAAAAACCATTTAACTTACAGAAAGAGTAAACTACGCTAACGAATTAAAAATTGAGAGCTGAATTGATTGACCCCAAGCCAGCGGAAAATTATCCGAATAGCACTACAAATAATTGCCATGGTCGCCATCTTTGCTATTCTACTGTGGTACATTGGCATTGATTCATTGTATAGTGCGCTTATCAAGATTAAAATAGAATATTTACTTGTTGCATTTTTGGCCTATTTCGGAATCAATCTCTTATTTGCAGTTCGTCTTAGACGGGTATTGGCTAAGGAAGGCATCAAAACATCATTTGTTAAAACGTTACTAGCGCACTATGCGGGTATGTTAACTAGTGATGTAACACCAGGCAGATCGGGGTATATTTTAACTCCGCTTTACCTAAGAGACCAGAATATTCCAACTTCGAAGAGTCTATCAGGAATTCTCAGCATACAGACTATAGAATTTTTAATCAAAGTAATTGGGGGCGTTGGCGCAGTTGCCTTCTTAATTCAATTTGTACCGCCCATGAACTGGGAGCAGTTTGGAGAATTTGCTGGAATAAATTTGGGCATTCTTTTAGCAGCATTAGGGATAGGATTAATGTTAACAGGAGCAACAGTGCTAGCCGCAGTAACATGGTCTTCGCGAGCTCTAGGGCTATTTAGCAGAATTGCCAATTGGAGGTTCCTTAAGAGGTTCACAGGAGGACTAATTGGGAAGCTTGAAGAATTCAAAGATAGTTCACAGAAGAATCGTAAAGCAATTCCAGAAATTGTCTTGATAACCTTAGCCTGCTGGGTTCTAAAAGGGATTGAATGGTACTTCTTAGGATTGTCTTTAGGAATTACGCAAATTTCCTGGTTAGGATTTTTCCTTCTACATCCATTAGTTACGGCTTTAGCTTTTGTACCCATTACTCCAGCAGGTATGGGAGTTCAAGAATTTGGGATAGTGGGGATTTTACAACTACTATTTATTAATCCTAGTACAGAAACAATTGGAGCTATAGGTGCTTTTGCAGTAATTGCTCGCGGGTTGCTTATAATTCAAGACCTTGTCGGTGTTCCGCAAATTGTGAAATCTACGGCAGGCTTAACATTTGCAAGAAATAATCCCGAAGGGAAAGAGAAAGTAGAGGTATTAAATAAGACTTAATTTCTTTTTAATTACTATACAATAACTATATTTCGTACAGGGTTATAAGCAGAAGTTCTCGGGAAAGTAATTCTGATTTTGGAAATGTCATTGGGAGAGTTTGTAATTTATTTTAAATACGATAATATTCATTCATGCATAGTCGAGAAATAATAGTTATCTCTTAAAAATTCGGCTATTATTAAGGTAAATAGGCGATTAAGGATGCGAGATAAAAGATTTATATCAGAACATCTGGGAGGCCCTCTTAAAAAAGCACAACATTTTCAATTAATGAATTGGTCATGCGATGTTGCTGAACACGTATTACCTTTATTCGGCGCAATCGATGAGCGATTAACAAACGCACTGAATATAGCAAAAGCTTGGCCGCAAGAGAAAGCCTCAGTCGGAGAAGCAAGAAAGGCTTCTTTAGAAGCACTCGCGGTAGCGCGAGAATCTTCAAATCCCACATCCATCGCAGTTGCGCACGCAGTAGGTCAGGCAATTGCAACGGCACATATGGCCGATCATTCGCTGTGTTCAGCTTGGTATGCTCTAAGAGCTGTTAAAAACGCAGGCAAATCAGAACAAATAGAAAGAAGGTGGCAAGATGAAAAACTACCTCCTGAAATTAAGGAGCTTGTGTTGAGTGCACGAGCAAAAAGAAACATCTGAATAATTCAAAGTATATGCGTCAAAGTTATTTATGGTCGGGAGAGCAGGATTTGAACCTGCGACAGCTCGGTAACTGTGGCCTAAGCAGGCTAGAATGAAGCCCACCATGGGTAGACCTCTACAGCATCTCCATCAACCAAGCGTGTTGGTCGACTCGAGAGCTCTGCCAGGCTGAGCTACCTCCCGAACGAAACCTAAAAGCGAAACAAAAGAATTTATGCTTTGTGGCATCACATCGTGATTCTGCCTCTAAAAAAGCTTCATTATTGCGTTAATGCATTTAAGTTGCCCTGAGAATAAAGACATTGGGTGTTTAGTTTGAGTGAAAAACATATGAAAATTCTAAAATTTATGACTGAAGCCACTGGTCGCATAGATATGAATGCGTTTGCTCATAAAATGGATTTACCCTCATCCCAGATGATGGAGCAAGTGCATCAGATGCTAAAGGCAGGTTTTCTAAAGAAAGTAAGCAGTGGATACACTATTACAGAAAAAGGTAAAAACGCCCTTAAATCAGATGTTCCAGTTCCAGCCACTATGAATTTCCATTTTTACAATGCAATAGGTCAACCTAATGGAGCTTCTGCCGCAACAATTAGAGAGTTCTATACTCAGATTACGAAGGCCGATGTTACATGTCTAGAGTTTCATCTTTTTAGAGGCGATTTTGAAAATTGGGTTCGAGAAGCAGTTAATGACGCATTTTTTGCCGATGAATTAGCTAAAATTAAGAAAACAGGTTTGAAAAACGAAGATCTCCGAAAGGCAATCATCCGAGTAGCACAGACAAGATATGGCTTCGAAGCCTGAGGAAAATATGAGGATTAGATTTTGTTAAAGATAGGACACAGAGGAGCCAAAGCGTACGAGCCAGAGAATACTCTGCGCAGTTTTCAAAAGGCAATTGAATTAGGAGTAGACGCAATCGAATTAGACGTTAGAATAACAAAAGACCAACAGATCGTTACAATTCATGATGCAGATGTTAAGAAGACAACAAATAGTGAAGGCCTAGTTAGCAGCTTGACTTTGAAGGAGATTAAGAGCCTTTCCACGGACAAAAACGAAAAAATCCCTACTTTCGAAGAAGCCCTTGATTTTATAAATCACAAAGCAAAGATTCTTGTGGAAATTAAAGAAACAGGATTAGAAGAGCAGGTTTTAGAACTTATACATAAAAAAGGATTAGAAAATAATGTTGTTATCGTCTCCTTTCTTGAGCAAGCCCTCAAAAGAATTAGAGAATTAGATGCAAAAATTGAAACAGGACTCGTTTATGCTAAACATAAAAATCCACTTAAATCAGCCTTAGAACTGAAGGCTAATTATCTATTAGGCTTTTATAAATTCATACATACAGCAGATGTACAAAAAGCGCATGACAAAGGTTTGAAAATAATAGTATGGACTGTGAATACCGCCTCAGAAGCTGCAGAGTACAAGAAAAAAGGTGTAGATGGAATAGCTAGCGACAAACCCGACGTACTTTAAATATGTTTAATTTAAATTTCTTTAATATCCGTATTCAAAGAGATTGATTAGTATTTGCTTGGATTTTTGGATAATTAATCATATGTATGGTGATATTACAAATTTTGATATATACCAGCAGGGGCATAAGTGATTTATTAAGAGTTAAAGCATATGATATATGTAAAAGGAATTAAAGGGGAAGGATGGAAGAAGGAGAAGGCTTCCATCATTTTCTTTTTTTGTAAGTTAGAGAGACGCTTCAGCAGGGTATCGCCCCATAGCTTCAAGAATTTCTTCAGTGAGAGTCTTCTTCCCAAGGTTGCGAATGAAATCAGATGCAGAAACTATTCCCACAAGCTTGTTCTTTTTCAATACAGGTAATCTACGTATTTTGTTCATTGACATTAGTCGAGCTGCCTCTTTAAGCGATGCATCAGGGTCAATAGTAATCAACGAACCAGACATTATAACAGAAACTTTAAGATCCAGAGATTTTCTTTTTGCCACAACTCTTCCAACAATGTCTCGTTCTGTAACTACCCCAACGGGAACTTCGCCGTCTGTTACTAAAACACAGCTTATTCCTTTTGAACTCATCAATTCAGCGGCTTCAAAAATAGTTTGATTAACATTAACTGAAGCTACTATTTTAGTCATAATATCTTTTACAGAGGGCATATGTTCACTGAAGAAGACTTGTAAATAAAAATGTTATTACCTCTCAAATTACACCAATAAAAGAAAATACAATTCATAAATTTCAGCTATGTAAAAAACGGAGGACGCTTGGCTTTTTTCTGATTAAAATATTCTATAAAGCTTATCTTAATAGCCCAATAATATTGGTGGATTGCAGAGGAAATAAAGGATGAAGGGAGAAAAGCAGGTATGAAAAATTATCAATTAATAGTTATTTTTCTCTTAACAATTGTAAGTTTTGCAGCTACCGTTCCATCTGTTGCCGCTACAATTTCTAAGCCTTCAACAACTTTGCCTAAAAATTGGGAAGTAGATTATGAAATCGAGTATCCAAAAACCAAATCAGAGCATGACCTTGATGGAGCAGGATTAATTAAATATGAAAATTTAGCAACTTTTGATGAAATAATTATTCGTTATGAGAGAGCCCCTTCAACAACATATACAAGCGCCAGTTTGAAAGAAGAAGCTATAGACATATTTAATGGTCGTAACCAAAAAGGCCTCGCTGTTTCTGAAAACGGAACAATGGCTGTAGCAAGCGCGCAGGCAGGATTTGCTAAAAGTTATTCATACGCATATGATACATATTTCCTAGAATTAGTCTTTGTAAAAGGCGACTACTACATTAACGCCTATGCAATATATAACGCGGATAACGAGAACGAAATATTCACCATTCTAAACAGTCTTAACACAGAAACCTCTTTGGTTAGTGGGTCAAATTTGCTAATTATCATCGTAATTGTAGCCGCAATAATTGGAATAATTTTTATTGCAGTAGTAGTGATGCAAAAAAAGAAGAATGCTCCTCCACCAGTGCAGGTAATACCAGAAACTATTCCTCCTCCTTCACCAACTTGATTAAAATGATTAAATAAAAAAAGCCCAAATGGGCGTTTTCCTTTTTTATTATTAATATTTTCGTGCTAATTTAAGGTGTTGTTTTATTTTTTTGTTCTTGAAAAGACTAAATTTTATATTATACAGTTTGGACAGCTAATTAGCCAGTTGTGAGAAGTAATGTTACCGAAACTAATCAAAGATAGTTCATTAAAAGAGGTTTTAACTCCTGAAGGGTGCTTCCTTTATGAGAATTGTGGGAAGAGCATTGGAGATAATAAAGTATCTATTGCACGTGCCAGAGTCGAACCAGGTATCACCACAAAAGCTCATCGTCTAGAGGGAATTCAAGAAATTTATCTAATTGTAAAGGGAAAAGGCATAGTCGATATTGAAGGGCTTGAACCAACTGAAGTAGAAAAAGGAGATGTAGTCATTATTCCACCTGAAAAATCCCAGCGGATAAGAAACACTGGCAAAAGTAGTCTTATATTTTATTGTATTTGTACACCTTCATTTTCACAAGACAAATATTATGAAGAAAAAGCAGACAAACCACAGTAGCAACTGTAAAATACAATTTTAACTTAAGATGTATACCGATTTAGAAGGCTATGATTATGGATGAAACATCGCTTCTCGGAATTACAGGATGGATAATCTTCGGGTTAGTCTCATTAATAATTTCGTGGGTGATTATTAACAAAATTACAGGGATAGTGAAGCGCTCCGAACTTCCAAAGCATATGCTTAAGAAAGTAACCAGTGGTATTCTGCTCATTTGGGTTGCATTAGTTCTTATTTGGTTACTTGAGGTATTAGGATTGACATCTGCGCTTTCGTCGTTAACACTTTCAGGAATTGTGGGGTTAGGAATTACTCTTGGTCTTCAATCAACTCTTTCTAATATAATAAGCGGGATTTTTTTGTTGCAAGAAAACGTCCTACGGATAGGAGATATGATAAAATATAGTGCTGTTGAAGGGGAAGTCATTAAACTAGGTTTTAGAACGATATGGTTAAAAACAAAGGAAGGAGAAATAGCGATTATCAGCAATTCATCGCTCTCTAATGGACCATTTATTAATTATACAGCAAAGCAGCGCTTATCAAAAAGTCTAACGCAGAGAATAGAGCAACGGTTAAAGAAAGAGCCGATAATTGAAAAATAGAAAACAGAACATACGTAAAACACTATTCTTTTTGTGAGTTCATTAACTAACTGCTATAGCGGTAGTTATCTTAAAATTAAGAATATTTTTCTTTAGGAAGAGTTTGTGAGTAGTCTGTTAGTTGGTATATTTTTAAACAAGGCGAATAGTAAAAACCTGGATTAATTGGCTTCGTTTCTTTTATATTGTCTAAAATAAATTATATAACATGAAGACGCATTCAAATAACTGATAATCGAGAGGAACAAAGCGATATGAACTTCTCTAAGAGGCAAATTATGGCTTTACGCTTTGTCACTATCTTTGCAATCACATTTCTAATCGTATTTTTATCAATTACCCTTACACAATCAGCCTACACTACACCTATTAGTTTTAGTTCAACAATTAACGGAATGGAAATCATCGTTGGGCCACCTCCAAATTCTACGAATATTCCCCTAGATACTACAATCACAGTAGACGCTTTTGCGTCTGCGTCTTTAGAAGATTTAAGAATGACGCCTGAAGTAAAATTTTCAAATATATACAGTGAAACGACAGGCCCACTCAATTATAAAACAACTTTCTGCCCAGCTAAACCATTAGAACCTTCTACAGTCTATACAACATCAGTTACAATCATACAAACACCTCTAACTTGGAGTTTTACTACAACAAATGAACCCTTTGAACCCCAAATGCGTCATTTCTTAGCAAATAATGAACTTTGGATTGCATTATTAGTAGCCTCAGCGACAATCATGATACTTGGATTAATAACTTGGTTTAGAAGAAAAAAGGAGTAAAGTAACTACCTTTTGTGTTTTTAGTTGGTCATTGGTTGGGGATAATTACGCCATCTTCGATTAGAATACTTCTTTCGGCATAATCCGCAACGTCCTTTGCATGTGTGATGACAATTATTGTGGTTTTTGTTTCCTCATGGAATTTTTTTAGTAAATCCATTACCTGTCTTCCAGTTTCAGAATCTAAATCTCCTGTTGGTTCATCAGCGAAGATTACAGCCGGATTATTAGTTAATGCTCGGGCAATAGCTACCCGTTGCATCTGTCCACCACTTAAAGTGGCAGGATATTGTTTAGCCTGGTTATGAAGCCCTACCCCATCAATTAGACTCTCTATGCGATCTTTCAATTCGTTGCTTATTCCAGCTAGGTCTGCAGGTAAAGTTATGTTTTCTCGAGCCGTAAAATGCGGCAATAACGCATAACTTTGGAATATAAAACCCATCTCTAATAGTCGCGCTTTTGACTTGGCAGCATCAGGCATTTTGTGAAGGTTCTGTCCTCGAAACAGCACGACACCATGGTCTGGACTATCAAGACCTGCCATGCAGTTCAGCAGAGTGGTTTTTCCTGCACCAGAATTACCTACAATTGCGACAAATTCGCCTTCTTTTATATCAAGGTTAATTCCTCGCAGAGCATATACTGTGGTGCGTCCAAGATTGTAGTTTTTTGATAATCCCCTTACAGCAAGTATGGTTTCATCCTTAACGTCTGTTACATCTACAATTTCAGTCTCGAAGAGTTGTTTGTTAAATCTAAAGTATGGGATATCTGCTCCGAAAAAGTCTGACCACATCTTCATAAGTTCAGCTTCAACAAACAAATCAGCGCTTAGTTCGGCCATGGGTAAGAGGGCATTTTTGAAGTCTGCTGAGTTTACTGTTCTGATTCCATTTTTGCCTGAATCTAAATAGTCACGTAAGCAAATTTGGCACTTTTGAAGTTTATTAGATATGTTATTAAGCAATGTTTGTCCGTGTTCGATTTCAGCAGCTATCTCTGATAGGGCTTTGTTTAGTTGAACCGACCCATTTTTGAAATTATAGGGGTGAAGTGATTCGTTTGAGGTTTGGAATAATTCGAATATTCTTGAAATTAAATTATCGATGTCTTGTAAAGCGCTGAGTTTTGCCGTCAAGATGCGGAAAAATAATTCTAGCTTCTTTTGCAGTTTCAGATCAGTTGTTTTGTAGTGTGTTCCTTCAACGCCAAGTTTTAGCCTTTCCAATACCTTATCCAATTCAGTTAAGCGGCTAATTGTAGGTTTTATAAAGACTGCAAAAAAGTTGGCTATAATTAGTTTGTCAACCAACTCTGTTATTTTTAGCTTATTTTTGCTGTTTATTCCTGAAAAGATGGAAGAACCAAAGCCGGTAAGGAAGAAGCGGTATTGCTGGTTTTCAATAAAATCCCAGAGGGTAACATAGCTTTTAATTTGAATCTCTTTATAGCTCTCAGGCAAATACTTGATTATTTTCTTGAGCTGAGTGTCAAAGTGTTTTTCAAGGGTTGGATCGACTTCTTTTATGAAGTCTTTTACTATTTTTGATGTTTCTCGTAGTTCCTGATCTATTTTTAGTTGCCTTTGCAGGGTAGATTCATTTTCCATATAATATTTTTTAAAGTGGTTAAAAATTCGGCCTGTTTCCATTTCTTGGATGACTTTTTGATTAGGTATTGTGTTTTTTTCTGCAGATAAAACCAAGAACGTGTTTAGTTCTTGACAGTTGATAGCCTTGTTTTTGATATTTAACGTCTTTCGGCTGTCGGAAATTATCTTTTTTTGTAGTTTAGAATTAAATGGTCGCAATGATTTTTCGATTAGTCCAGCTGTATAGACTTTCATTGAGATTCCTCTTTATTTTTGAATGGCCCTTGTTCAACACTGGAAATTTTTCCATCTGACATGTGAACTATGTAATCACATTGCTCTGCGATCCATCGACTATGAGTTACTAAGACAAGGGTTTGCTGATTGATTACGTTAATTCTACGGAATAGATTCATCACATCAACACTCGTTGTGGAGTCTAAGTCTCCAGTAGGTTCATCTCCGAGAATGATAGCTGGTTCAGTAATTAAAGATCGAGCAATGGCAACCCGTTGCTGTTGTCCTCCGGACAGCTCAGAGGGCAGGTGATATAGTCTATCGCCCATACCTAATTCCCTGAGAATCATTTTTGCCTGTTCACGGGCTACTCCAGCTTTGATTCCTTGTAATAGCAATGGAGTTTCAACGTTTTCAACTGCAGATAAAAAAGGAAACAAATTAAACAGTTGGAATATGAAACCTATTTTGTCTCTTCTAAAGGAAGTCATTTGTCCATCGGAAAGCCTAGCAGTGTCTATTTTGTCGATTACTATTTTTCCTTCGGATAAGCGGTCTAGATGACCTATCATGTTTAAGAGTGTGGTTTTGCCACATCCGGAAGGCCCCATAATAGCCATCATGTCTCCTTTGTTGACGGTTAAATCTACACCTCTGATAGCGTGGACTTCGTTTGATTTCCCTTCAGAGTAACGTTTGTGTAATCCAGAGATCACCAGAATCGGTTCTTTGTCAGTAAGGGTTCGAGATTTTTTTTGCATATGTGTTTTCTCCATCATTTTTTATCCCACATATCTTAATGCTTCTGCTGGCGGAATTCTTGATGCGAACCATCCTGGAATAGCTCCGGAGGCAATAGCAATCAAAGTAATGAAACCTAAGTATACCCCTAGTTCATTCCATGGAATTATCAGGGTAGCTCCTTGCATGTTAGCGAATCCAATGCTGATGAGGAGCCCGTTAGCTACTCCAATAAACAAGCCGATTACACCCAATACCACAAGTTCTAGTAGCACCGAAAGCATGACTTGAGTTCTTGGGAAGCCGATTGCTCTCATCATGCCGATTTCTCTTTTTCTTTCGGAGACGTTGCGAACGGAGATTACTGCCATCCCTACTGCACCTATTGCGAGCCCAAATGTAACGTATATCTGCAGGAAAGAAACCACTCGTTCAATCATGATTAATGATTGCTCAACTTTTGAGTATAGCACGGTAGTGCTAGCCATGTAAAAGTTGTCTTGAGATAGATTTCGGTAGCCTTCATTGTTGGTGTTAGTGAATTCTTCTATTGTTTGGGCAAGAGACTGGAGTTCTGGGTCATTCATAGCAAAAGTTGTTTTAATTAGGAATTGATCATATTGGTTTGGAGTTTTTGAGATACTGGTTTTCCCGTTTGCTTCGGCTAAGAAGTTTGTTTGGTTTGCCCAATGTTCAGGAAGGTAGATTCTTCCGAGCATATCTAAGAAGTCTATGTCGCCTTCCATTGATAGAGCATTAACTGTAGATAAGGGAAAGCCGCCAGCTCGCTGGGAGTCTAATCTACCTGCTACCGTAAATGCTTGATAAACTGGCAAACCAGATTTTGAAGTATTCATTGGAATATACACTTGAATGCCCAAGGGAAGAATAAACGAGTCAGTGAATACAATGGGATTCTCGATTATAGTTCCGTTTTCGTATCTTAACTTGGCAACATCTTCCAGTTCGTTGGCTGAGTAACCTCCAAAGGAAGTCAGGTCTAAATCTGTTAGTTCGCGATCCTCGGATAAAAGTGCAGATAATGAAACATTATAGGCAGCCATCTTATAATTAGGATCAAAAAACATTTCCCAAGCCTGTTTGGACATTTCAGCAAGTTGTTTATCAGTTATGTCATCAGAATTAGGTAGCGTTGTGCTGTCTGGGAAACTGCTTAAGTAAAAGTTGTATCGCCATTCTGCGTCAGATTCGTTACCGCGGATTTGTTCCCTTGTTAGTTCACCATACCCAAAGGGTAACATTTGGGTTTTCGCGTCAAAGCTTGAGGAATAGGGATTATTTAATGCTACATATCTTTGATAATCCGTGATTGAACGATATGTCTTGAAACCAATCACGTCGGTTATTTGACTATTAAGTTTGTAAAGTTCTGCAGTATATGAAAGGTCAGCGATTTTTGCTTCTGGTTTATTTAAGGTCACAATTATGTCTATTCCAATTGAGTTTTGTTCGGTTTCAGTTACTGAGCTCAAGTTTGTTGATACAAGAGTGGCAACAGTTACATTTAGTGTTAAGATTACCGCGAATATTGCAAACGTTAGTGTTGAACGTGTTTTGTGAGAGGAAATTAACGCGGGAGCTATTTGCCCTACGCCTTTTAGGCCTTTTATTTTGACTAGCATTGACCTTAAGCCTCTCATTATAGGGGAGAGGTTTACTGATACCAACAGAACGGAACCAACGATTATTTCCATTACACTGATTATCAGGATGTCTGGGGCAAATCCTGTGATTTCGGGTATCCATTCACGCATAGCCACGGTGAACAGGAAAGCAGGTGCAGCCCATACGGTGATGGCGGTGAAGTTTATTGCTTTTGTGAAACTGGTGAATTTGGAAAGCACTAGGCCGATTCCAGAGAAAAGAAGACCTGCTCCGATCAGAATATTTCGCCATTCATCTAGTGTATCCCAGCCTGTGGAAAGCCATATTGCCTGAGCACTTTTATCGATTGTACCGTTAACTAAAAGAACTGAAATGCCGCCTATTATTGCAATTATCCCTAATAGTGCCAAGTTGCGGGTTGATTTTTCTTTGAAGGAAATTTTGATTCCACGTAGCGCTTCTACTATGTTGACTCGGGATGCTCTTAATGCAGGTAATACTCCTGTTATAATGCCTAAGGCCATGCCGGATAATACTGATAAGATGACGACTTGTTGGGAGATAATTGGCTGAACGCTTAATGCTCCGGTACCGAACATGCTTACAAGGTAAGAAGCTACTAATTGTCCAAAGCCTAAGCCGCCGAGTAAACCAAGGATTCCGCCTATTATTCCCTGAAAGACGTTTTCGATAAGCATGGATTGGGTAATCCCTCGGCGGTTTTCTCCGACAGCTCGAAGAACCCCCGTTTGGAATTCACGATCTTCTACGTTCATGAGCTGTACATTCGTTATAAGCAAGACACCGGTTATCATGATTAGAAGGCCTAGGGCGGTTAACATGGTTGATAATAAGGTCATTATGATTTCAGCTATACTGAAAAATGTCAATCGTGCAGAAGAGATGGCGTAGATGGGTTTGGAATCTGCTCCTAACGGTGCTGCTGCTTTAGCTAGTTCTACTTGTTCTTTGAGTTGAGCCTCAGTAATTTCTGAGGTAAAATGATCGGTTTTAAGCGCAACCAAGTATGTTTTAACTATGTCTGCTTCTTTATTGGGAAATTGCAGGCTCATCCATTGCTGAAGGTGCTCTAGCTTAAACACTATTCCAGAGTACTGTGATCCTATACCAGGATGTTTTGAATCATAGAAGCCAACTACTTGCAGGTCTACTCTTTCGGTGTTAGATGAGAAAGTGATGTTAGGGGTTGTGGATTCAAATTTGATTTCTGATATTTCTATTTCCGCGGGCATGCCATTAGCGCTCATTATCGCAAAAAATGCATCACCTCTAAGTGTTCTCTCAGAGTAGGGTGCCAAATCAAACTGTAGCGTGTTTAAGTCAGATATGGTTGTCATGTTCGCTACATTAAACGTATTTCCATCATCCGTGGAGAAGCCTAAGAGAATTATTGCGTTGTCTGAACCCGAAGCAGTTATGTTGATGTAATCATATTCCGATAAGCTAAGCCTTGGCGTATCAACTGTGTAAATAGTCACCAAACCAGTATTATTAATTGGTTGAATCTGAAGAGAGAGATTTGGTGAAGAACCGTCTAGGACATATTGGGCGCTAGTAGCGTTTGTATTTACTACCCAATCTGATAAAGGAACTGTTGGTGGTGGCTCGATAGAAGCTGTGAGGTTAGTAAATTCAGTGATAATACTCAAAGGCAGAGGTGTATCTTTGTATAAGCCGAATCTTTCAGCTTGATGACTTGATAAAAGAACACTTCTATTGCTTATTAGAAGAGAATTAAGGTCTATCTTTTTGCCCGTTTTCCAATCATAAAATGCGCCAAATGACTCTGGAAAATCTACTGCGATTCCAGCAAGTTCAAGAGAGTCATCAAATTGGGAGCCGGTAAGTGCAGGCGCCTTCATTGAAAGCTCAGGCATTATTCCCACGGCTGCCGGTAGTAACGCCTTAATTTTTTCCTGTTCAGCTCCCGTCAGGTAACCGCCAGCTGTAGAGTTAGTGACAGTAAAGTCTACTTCGCCTTGACTTTGAAGCAGACTTGTAAGAAAAGAGTTTTCTAACGTGTCAGTTGTGATTTGAATCCCTACAAGTAATGTTACTCCAAGTGTTACAGCCAAGATTGCGCTTAGATTTTTTGTTTTTCGTCTCAGCAACGATCTTGATGCTATCATTAAACTGGATTTTATGCCCATAAAATACACATTCTTTTACTTTGTTATTTTCCGATTGGGGAATTTTTTTCATTAACTCTTTGCAGAATTCCTTCAAGATCATCGGCGCATTTTTTCAGAATTTTTTCAATGTCTTTTGAATCTTGTTCTGATATTTGATAATTTTTTTCAGCTCGCAGGTCTAGAAGAGTCTTGACAACCCTTTGTGCAGGTTCTCGCGTATTTTCAAGGATTTTCTCATCAGTAGAATCGAACTCGAACTTCCCAACAAGCAAAGGTACAAGAAATTCGAGTTTATCCAACATTTTTCGCCCAAAAGCAATTTGTTTTTCAAAAAAAGCTTTTCCCTTTTCTGTAAGCGTATACCGTTTTATTCCCGTCTCTTCGCTGGGCATCTCGCTAGTGAAACCTTTATCATGTAACCAAGCTAGAAGCGGATAGATTGAACCTGAACTAGGTATCCATCGACCACCTGTTTCTTTTTCAATCACTTCTACGATTTCTACACCCGACATTGGCTTCTTGGATAGCATACTTAGGACTAGGAAATTTAGGAGTCCTCTTGGAACGCCGCTTGCTCGGTTTGTTTGTCTCTCAGGCATCATGTCACCAGCGATATCACTAACGATATCTTAATCGACATAAAAACGTTGTGTACTTCAAATCCACAAAATTTGGTAAAAGAAAAAAGACAGGTTAAAACAGGATAATTTCAAAGAAAATGAGGTTATGCGGGGTTATTTCTTTTCTGTTTCTTTGCTTCCGAACCAGCGGGCACGCCAAGACAGAATTTCTATAATTTGCCGTTCTAATTCTTCGTATTTGTCTTTATATAATTCGTCGCGCCATTTATGTGGAAGTTCATATTCGAAGTCAATCCGCGGAAAATCCTGATTCGCCTCCTTTAAAACATCTCTTATATATTCAGGAGGAACAATTTTATTCGGCAAATAAGGCTCAACAAGCTGCTCTTCAAGTTTTCCTTTCCTCAAACAACATATCTCCTTTACCTGCTTCGAGAGAATTCTGATTTATAAATAGCAAGTTCAAATAGTTATTTGTTTCATTTTATACGAATAAATACCTAATTATTCGATAAGCGCCATACATCAAATAAAGCCTAAATTAATCCTAATTCCCCTTTTAAGAGGCAAATAGCGCATTTTAATTTTTCATAAAATTGATTGGGAAAAATATGAAGCAGGCAAACAAAGAATAACAGAATTCGTTACGTGAGAGCTTATTCATATTGTTTGCTCCAAAATAATCAATTAAGAAGTGGTTAAAGGAGTAGCTTTACGCCATTATTTAAGCCGTTGTTACATAATTGACAGGTTCAGATTAACATGTGCAAGAGGAATTTTTGATTTTATAATAAAAAGATATTATTTTTTTCTCACTTATTCAACGGTTTTCTCGGCTTTGGTTAATCGTAAAGGGGTTTCTTTGGCAGACTTGATTATAAAACTTGAGATAAGTACCAGAAATCCTACACTTATAATTGATACAGATGCATATAATAGGTCTTTTTCGAATCCATAGAGTGCAACTGTTGCCTTTATGCTGCCCGTTTCGTTAGATGCATTATGAATGAGGATACCGTAAGCACCTCTAGCATTAATTTCTGACACCACTAAATCATGCTTTACGTTTGTTAGCGACGCTACAGGGCTGATTGTTCGATTCAAATTATATAGGTCAATAGATGCTTGATCTAAAATGAACACATCTGCGGTTACATTAGAATTAATTTCTAAACTTAGAGTACGAGAAGGAAAAAAATAATCTTGGTATAAATCCCATCGACCTGGTGTAACACCTGCTCCACCCAAAGTCATATTGCCATACTGTGAACTACCCCGCATAACTGTTACTAGAAGAAAAGATACCCCAATAACTAGCAGTATTATACTAATTCGAGTTATTCGCCTCATTTTCCTAATCAACCTCCATCACTCTGACATAGTAAACGAAAGTTAGAGTCAAGAGAATGGCTGAAAACACAACAGGGATAAAGATAACTAACATCGCATCATTTAATGGAATAGCTCTCACTAGGCCTGTTGGCATACTTCCATGAGTCATAAGACCGAAATACCCAAATAACGCGTTAAATCTACCCACGAACGATAAATAGCTCTCAGGATTGACAACATTTTCAAGCCCATACAATAGAAGTATAGACGAAAAAAGTGAAATAACTTCATTTTTAACAATCATGACAATAATCGCAGTTACTGAACAAGTTAATAGCAGTTGAAGCGCGAAACTAAAAATTGATACATAAAACATAGGCTCAAAAAAGCTTAATGATAGCAGATAAATTTGAACCGAAAATACAGCAATGTATACGCAAAGGAAAACTGTATATAAAGCTACGAATTTTGAAACAAAAATTTGCCATCTTTTCAGCGGGTATGATAGAAGCAATTTTACTTCGCCTTTGGAAAAGCTTGAGCCAAAACTTCTAGAAATAAGGGTACATACACCCAATATCATAAAGAAGTAAACGCTTGAAAGGCCCCAATGTAAATTGCTATAACCTTGACTAGATGTGATATCTATGATAGGCTGGTTCAGAACGGAATAAATGACGATAAATATTACTATTTCTAGTAAAGGAAAACTTAGATACTCTTGAAGTTCCCACCTGATTAGACTAGAAACGTTACCATGATTAATTGTTTTCATCCACTGTTTCCTCATATATTTCTTCTAGTGTGCCAACAGAACGTTGAAGATTTTTTAATGGTAAATTGAGTGTTGAAGTAAGCCGAGGCAATTCAACATAAAAACTGTCAGGATTTTGCACTTTACAAAAAACGTAATCACCCTCAATCCAAGCACTTTCAACAGATTGCAGAGTTTTGATTTTCTCCATCAATAGGTTTGGATTAGATACTTCAACTTTGAATAAATTTGCTGAATATTTGGCTTTAAGGTCCTTTATATAGCCCTGATTGACTATTTTGCCACAGTCAATAATAGAAAGCCATTCACAAATTTTTTCAAGATCGCTTAGAATATGTGTTGAAATAAAAAAACTCGTACCTTTTTCCTTATGTAGCTTGACTATTTTATCTAATAAATAAGCCCTACCAGATGGATCCACGTTTGCAGTAGGTTCATCTAGGATAACAAATTCGGGTTCACTAATTAGGGCTTGAGCTAAACCTAACCGTTTGAACATACCTGCAGAATATGCTTTTATTTGTTTTTCTTCTGCTTCAAATAAGCCTGCATCATGTAATGCTACTTTAGCTTTTTGTTTAGGATTTGAAAGCCCATAAAACCTTCCCACATGTTCTAGAAACTGAATTCCGGTAAAACCTCCGGGATAGGCATTTATCTCATGCATAACACCTAATTTTTTTCTTATTTTGTATGAATCATGCCAGCAATCTAAACCAAAGAGAGTAGCTTTGCCGCTTTGAGGTTTTAGTAACCCCAAAAGGATACCTATAGTTGTGGTCTTGCCTGCTCCGTTTCTACCTATAAATCCAGATATACCCTTAGGAACCTGTAAACAAAGGTTATTTAGAGCTAAATGCTTTCCAAATGTTTTCTTTACATTAAGCGAATTTACAATTAATTCCAAAAATTTTACCGCCTTTTAATCGAATGCATTTTTTTCTTCTTTTGTTTATTTGCAAAGCATAGTCCTATCGTAATTAAGCTAAATGCCGCAATTACTGCAACATAAGGGATGGCTGCATTAATTGTGAATGATAATTCAGCTGGACCAAGGTCGATATTTGTATCCACAAGATTTACCTGAGTTAAAATCGTACTCTTTACGCCTAGCGCAAGAAATGTAGGTTCATAAGTCGTGGGATACCCCGCAAGTAGTATACCAGTGTTAAAATCATAGGAGACATCGAAATAAATGATGTTATGACTATCAAGAGTGCCATTACCTTTTAGTGAAAATATTTTTTGGACCCCTTGATTGGGCGTATCCTGATATCGAGGGCTGTTAGCGGCTGCCCCCTCTACGTATCCGGTGAGAGTATTTGGAGGGGTGTTTAGTAAAACTATTTTTTCATTTGCAGTAGGATAAGGCAGTAACCATACCCAAGTCCGACCTATGAGGGTGCCGTTTAAGAAATATATGTTATTGGTTAGGATATTGGCGTAAACTATCGTAGACAGATTTACAGTTGTGTTCTTTGTCTCACACTCTAAGGATATTTCTAACTTTGCCATTGTATCATTTAAATCCCCACAACGCCAAGTGTAGATAACTTCGGATTCGTTCTTTGCAAAAAGGAAGGTATTATTTAGAAAGCCAATTCTAGAAGGACTAAGAGCATACTTAGCGTAAGCACCTTCATTTAGCCAAATAGGACCTTCAGATTGAGATGCGTCAACCACAGAGATAAAATGTAAAAAAAAGGAAAGGAGTAGAAAAATGGTTGCGATAGATATGGTTCTGAACCTGACTTTTGAATTTATATTGACCACCTATTGGGTGCCATAGAAGCCTGTTACTGCATCTGGGGAACTGAAAGTTTCTTGTGTTTGTGTGTTTATGTACTTTTGGTGTACACTTGTAGTCGCCGAATATGCCTCAGGAGATGGCCAATGATAGGCACCCATGCCGCTCCACCCAAAGCAAATCTCATAGTATATCGTGGTATCTGACGAATCCCAAGCCATAGTTTCCATTGCAAGAGGACCATCAAATGCCCAGGGAGACCAAGTATACGCATAGGCTTGGTGGAGCAAGCATGGGTAGGGTGCAGTGGGTGGATTTGAGTAGTCATAGGCGCCCAGTTGGGCTACTTCCATGTATTTATTATCCTCGTATTGATAGCCTTGATATGGTCCTCTGTAGTGGGGTGGTGTTACGGCGAGTGCCATGGGAGCACTAATTGCAAATAAAAGCATCGCCACAGAAATTGCAGATATCATACTTCTCATTAACAATTTTTTCTCCATTTTTTGCCTCTTTTTTATTTTGTGGCTGCGGTTCAGCATGATTATTCATTATAAAACTTGATGTATTAATAAAATTTTTTACTATTTCATTTTTTGAATTAAATAATTTATACACAAAACTGAACATTTTATCCAAATAAGTCACCTGTAGATGTTTTAGTCTTAGACTTGTTTTGTTAAATTAATCAGAGTGTTTTTCAACTGGATCATATTGGCATTAAAAATATCTAAAATTTTTTGACCCTTGGGTGTTGAAGTGTAAGTTTTCACACGCCACCTAGGCAGTCTTTTAATCATGCCCTTACGCTCAAGTCCATCTAGAACATAATATAGTCTACCAGGACTGAGGGTAATACCGAAATTTTTTTTGAGAAGCGATAATGTATACGTGGCTTTTGTGCAACTATTCTTAACTATTATTGACATGATTATTTGATCTAAGAACGTTTTTACGAGCCTATTTTGCATTTCCTTCGTCAGTTCAGATTCAGAAGAATTTACACTGATTTTTAAATCATTTGACCTATTCATGATTCTCTTTTTAGCACTCATCACAGGACTCCTTAAAAAACAACTCGAACAAGAATTTAAGCTATATGCCCAAGTACACCCACATAAGAACAAAAGTACACACACTAGATAATCTAAAGAAAAGCCTGTTAAGGCAAAAAAAGTACTTTTAACTGAAAATATTTGTAAAAGTGGACCAAAACGGGATTTAAACCTGCGGCTTGCGCGTTGATAAAACTAATCTTTTCAGGAATAAATCCCTATAGTCGCCTTATTGCCTCTTTTAAGCTGTCATCCACGTCTTTTGAATGTTTTAACCCATATGATAAGCTATGCTTACAAGTTCAGGGTTCAACTCCAGTGTATTTATTTGTGTGGTCAAAGTGTAAACCTCAAACAATTATGTACCTCTATCGATTAGTTAATCTGCGGTGAATCCTTAATTAAAGGGCTCACTTTAAGAACCCATAAGGCTCAAAATAAACTGACTCAAAACTAATTATCTATCACCAGAAATTTTGCAGCTATGACTATGTCTGTTTCACCAACTTTTTTGCTCTAAAAAAGACCACTGACTTTTAGAATTCTATTGTTGTATCGAAAGCTCTAATTGCCAAAAGAAACAAAACAATACAAAATGCGGCAAGACCCCCTAATGATATCAGAAGATCAGATGGGGATGTGACATAATGTATCCCGAAAGAGTAGAAATCTGAATTGATCCCAAAGTATCGCATCCCGTTTATGAAGTGGGTTAAAGGATTTAGGTATGCAACAGCTTTCAAAACAGTTGGCAGAGAATTCAGGGGATAAAGCGCGTTGCTTGCAAAAAAGAGTGGCAAGGTGAGGAGAGTTATGATGGCTTGGCTGACGTTATGGTCTCTGACTCTCATGGCTATCGCACTAGAGAGAAACATCAAGCCCGTCGAGAATAGAACAGCAAACATGAGAAAACCTCCTATTGCAGTTAATGTTTCGACCGGGGGTAAGCCATAGAAAAACTGGATACCGAGAACGTACCCAAACAAGATTACAATTGTAGCTTGGATTAAAGCTCTCGTGATTCCGCCCAAGGTCACACCTAGAAGAATCTGTGAGCGGGGAATGGGGGAAACAACAATTTCTTTCATCAAGCCGTACTGTTTGTCAAACTGAACATTCTGTCCGGCGTAAAGGCAAGTGAAAAGAATGGTCATGCCTACTACGCCTGCAGTCATGAAGGTCATGTAGCTTACTGACACTGCGCCAGCAGGAGCGGTGCTGTTAGCGTAGAAGATGTTAATGTTGCTGGTCATGGATACGCCGTAAAGGACAAGCCAGAGAACTGGCTGTATCAGGGCGGAAAAAAGCAAAGCTCTGTTTCGAATAAACTTTGTCATATCACGCCAATAGATTGCAATAAATCCTTTCTGCAAACTTATCCTCTCTCACATGCCACTGTTTTCTTGATTATTTTCGTTGAGCTCTCTTCCAGTATACTGAATGAAAACTTCGTCCAAAGTGGGCTTTAGTAAGGTAATTCCATTTATCTGAACGCCCTCGCTTCTAAGGAGATCGACTATTTTCATTATTAATGAAGCATTTTCATTTAAGTGAATATTTAGCCCATTAGATGTCTTTCTAATCTGGCTTATGCCGGGTAGGTCTTTGATAATTTGAGTTGCTCTCTCGTCATTATCTGTTTGAAGTTGAACGCGATCTTGTTTTAGCGACTTCTTAAGGTCGTCTGGTGTTCCATTTGCAATTATTTTTCCTTTGTCTATAATGCAGATTGCGTCACTGTTTTGGTCGGCTTCATCCATGTAGTGAGTTGTCAGGAGAACAGTAACGCCTTCTTCTTTGTTTACCCTTCTAATGTAGGACCATATGCGTTTTCTAGTTTGGGTGTCTAAGCCTATTGTGGGTTCATCAAGAAACAACACCTTAGGCTTGACGAGGAGACCGCGAGCAATTTCTAGACGACGTTTCATTCCCCCGCTCAGGTTCTTTATTAACTTGTCCCGCTTTTCATTTAGTTCAACAAGGTTTAGAAGCTCTTCAATTCTAGATCGACGAATCTCTTTCGGGATTGAGTATATTCTTCCGTGAAAATCGAGTGTTTCCCAAACGGTTAGATCTCGGTCGAGTCTTTGGTCTTGGAAAACTACACCTATTGATTTACGGACCTCGCTTTTGTCTTTTGCCACATCATATCCTGCTATGGTAACTCTGCCCTGCTGAATTGGAATCAGAGTTATGAGCAAGTTTATGGTTGTGGTTTTTCCTGCACCGTTGGGACCTAAAAACGAGAAGATTTGTCCTTGTTTGATGTCAAAACTTATATTGTCGACAGCTTTCAGTTTGCCATAGCTGTGGCTTAGCCCTTGAACTGATAGTATAATTTCACCCATTTTTAATCCTCTAGCAATTTTTGAAGTGCGTTAATTGTGTTCGAGATAACTAAATTGATTTTTTCAGTTGCCACTCCATGAGCTATTAATACTTCAATTTCTCGGATAATGGGTTTCACATATGTAAATTTACTGATTAATTCTGGGGGGTCTGGGTTGAAAGTATCCCTAATTAGAGAAATAGAGCTGTTAAGTTTTTGTTCATAATAATTTTTTAGGGAACCGTGAGAGCTTAAAACTGCTTGCCCGTTTGGGGTAATTTCGTATGTAGTTTTGCCTTTTTCTGTGGTTCCAATTATTAATCCCTTGGTTTGCATGGTTTTAAGTAGAGGATAGACTGAACCTGTACTTGGTCTTTGTCCAGAGAGTTCGGTGACTTTTTTTATTATTTCATAACCTGTAGCTCTATTTTCGGAAATTATTTTGAGCATTGACATCTTGAGTAATCCTTTAAGCATAACTATACCGACATGTCTATATAGACATAAAATTTGACTTTTATAAAGCTAACTAAGCATATTGTACGAATAGGCTAAACAAAGTTTAAACTTATCCCGCGTTTCTCGCATAGTGGTCAGTTCAAGCCGCATGTTTGCACGCACAAACTCCTCAAATTCTTCCAGCATTCGAGGATTCACTAATATTTCTCGATTGTTTGAATGAAATGGGTTAGAAT
>CAZWRU010000019.1:26970-35181 GCA_964636425.1 uncultured Candidatus Bathyarchaeia archaeon | reverse complement strand
TATAGAATAGATTAAGAAAGAGGGTAGTTTAAGCGTAGACTCTACTATATGGTCGATGGGAATGGGGTATGATTTTTACGAATTTCTTGTTCATTATATGATTGAAATCTTTGCTGAAGAAGCTACAGAATTCTTTCACTAACCCCTTTATTACTGTCAGGTCATTATCGTCGATTTCTGCTACGTTTACTTCTTTACCGAGATTGTCAATTTCGCCTCGGATATAAAGTACGCCACCATGCATTCCTGTACCTACGAATCGAGATTTATGCACTTCCCCCTCTTTTAGGGTAAGGCCTAAAACTAATAGTGTCCCACCAGCCATGTATTCACCTAGAAAGTCTTGAGCAACTCCGCCAACAACCAATGCAGGTTTTTTATCCAAGTATTCCTTCATGTGAATTCCGCATCGGTAGCCAACATCGTCACGTATAAAAACTCGGCCTCCGCGCATGCCATAGCCAGTAATGTCGCCTGCCCGCCCGTGAACTATTATTTGACCTTCGTTCATAGTATTTGCTATGCAATCCTGAGCGTTACCATAAACGGTTATGCATGGACCGTTCATAAATGCAGCTAAGTCATTTCCTGGAGTTCCCACTACATCTATTTTTAAGCTTGTTTTTAGGTCGGTTCCGATGTATCTCTGTCCATAGACATTAGTGATTTCTACCTTTTCTGCGCCGTGACCGTCAAGCATACGAAGAATAGTATTAAGTTCTTTGAAGGAGAGGTTGCCTGCGTCGATTTTCCAGATACCTTTTTTCACTTTAATGCAGGAGGCAAATGAAGTGCCAATTTCAGCCAAGATTTTTTCTTCCTGTCGGCTAACCATGTTATTCACCAGCTATTTTTACTCCTAAGATTTTGAGTTCAGTATCCGTTAACCCTATGCCGCGTAAATGTAAGCGATTTCCACGTAGGCTTTCGATGGCGTTTACGCCCATACCACCCATCATATCTTTAATTTCCATACTCCATCCTTGTAACAGGTTCACCAATCTTTCGGATGCAATTTTGGGATTTACACGTTTACTAATCCATGCATCACTAGTCGCTATTCCCCAAGGACATTTCCCAGTAAAGCATTTTTGACAGACAGTACAACCTATAGCCACTAAAGCAGCCGTAGCAATATACACTGCATCAGCGCCTAGAGCAATAGCTTTTAGAACGTCTCCACTATTTCGAAAACCACCAGCCGCAACGATAGATGCCTGGTTACGTATACCCTCATCTCTTAAACGTTGATCAACTGATGCAATTGCGAACTCTATTGGTATACCTACATTGTCTCGGATCACTTTGGGTGCTGCTCCTGTTGACCCGCGTATGCCGTCTATAGCCACTATATCAGCCCCCGCCCGAACTATACCACTAGCAATAGCTGCTACGTTATGGACGGCAGCTATTTTTACTGAGATTGGCTTAGTGTAATCAGTTGCTTCTTTAAGGGCGTATATTAGCTGTCTTAAATCTTCTATACTGTAGATATCATGTTGTGGTGCAGGCGAAATAGCGTCTGTACCTACTGGAATCATGCGTGTACGCGCCACTTCAGGGGTAACTTTTTCACCTGGAAGATGCCCTCCAATACCAGGTTTGGCGCCTTGACCAATTTTTATTTCTATAGCTGCTCCCGCGTTCAAGTATTCTGAATGCACACCAAAGCGCCCAGACGCAACCTGAACTATAGCATTTTTACCATACTTGTATAGACTTTTATCCAGACCACCTTCACCAGTGTTGAAGTATGTACCTGCTTGAGTTGCCGCACGCGCAAGAGATTCGTGAACATTCAAATTAATAGCACCATATGACATAGCGGAGAACATAATCGGGGTCTCCAGAGTTAATTGAGGAGCAAGTTTTGTCTTTAGAGATATCTCATCATTCTCATAGTCTATTTCCACACCATCAGGTTTAGCACCTAAGTAAGTTCGGATTTCCATTGGTTCACGCAAAGGATCAATAGAGGGATTTGTTACCTGACTAGCATTCACAAGCAGACGGTTCCAATAGCTGATGTATGGTTTATCGCTACCCATACCGGTTAGAAGTACGCCTCCTGTTTCAGCTTGTTTTTTAATGTCTTTTATTGCTTCGTAGGTCCAGCTGGCGTTTTCTCGATACACATTAGGATTTTTTTGTATACTTATTGCTTGGGTAGGACACATAACGACGCATCTTTTACAGTTAACACAGTTCTCATCTTTGCTGAGCACGATGTCCTCATCTGAATCGTAGAAGTGAGTCTCATATGTACATTGATTAATGCAGGCCTTACAGCGGATGCATTTATTTTCATCTCTTACGACGATGTAATCGTTTGGCAAGTAGCTTTTCATTTTGAGTAATCCTCCGTTTTTTGACCAAGTTCAATTAAATTTTTACCGCCGACTCTGCCGATAATAGGTTCACCGCCTCGGGGTGTCCAGAGCTTCTCAAGTTGGGGGGAAACTAAGCGTATGGCAGCTTCCTCTGAGGACATATAGAGAGTATCGCCCTTAGTGGCAGCTATCATAGGACGCAATTTTATTCGGTCAGTAAGACCTATCATTTCTCCATGATGAGCGACTATGACGCTAAAGGGACCGTTCATGAGTAAGCTGCTGTATGTTTGGCGCAGGATTTTGAGAATCTGGCGCTTTTTTGGCTCTAGGGCTTCAATTTCCGACCAGAATGGGGGGGCAAGAATTTGAGACACTATTTCTATAGGTAGACGTTGTCTGCGCATTAGTAAATCAAAAGCGTAAGCTAGTACTTCGGTATCAGTTTGTAAATTGCATTTGTAACCGTACATCTCTAAATAACGTCGATTTATGCCATAGCTGGAAAGTTCACCATTATGGACTACAGTCCAGTCTAAGACGTTGAATGGGTGTGCACCGCCCCACCAACCAGGAGTGTTAGTTGGGAAGCGTCCATGGCAACTCCAAAGGTAACCCTCGTAATCTTCCAAGCAGAAAAAGTCTGCTATATCTTCCGGATAACCAACACCTTTGAAAACACCCATATCCTTACCGCTGGAAAATACAAATGCTTTGCCGGTTTCAGTGTTTATTCGCATAACAGCTTGTATGACAGTTTCTTCCTCAGTCAGGTTTGCGGGTCGATTTTTTTTAGTTTGTACAAAGTATCGCCACATTAGCGGTGGATCTTTAACGTCGGCGTGTCTGGTTTGCATTTCTTCATCATAGATTATGTTAAAGTATGAGGCTAGAAGGCGATCAGTTCGTTCCTTGGCATCTCGACTAAGATACATTATATGAAGAGCATAGTAGTCTTTGAAATCCGGATATATGCCATAGACAGCAAACCCACCGCCTAAACCGTTGCTTCGGTCGTGCATATTTGTTATTGCTTTAACTGGATCTTTAGAGCCGAAGCGTTTGCCGTCTAGGTTCATCATGCCAAATATGGAGCATCCTGCAAAGTCTTTATCGCTGTTGAAGGGGTTTATGTATTTTCGATCTTGTTCGTTCAATTCTATTCCTCTAAATTCAACTCTTTTCGCAAATCAGCAGGTAACATCGCAAGACCAAAAACCTCAGATAGGAGGTTTTGTTTGAATGTTTCTACGTTAACTTTATTCTTCATTAAGCTGAAGAATATACCTGCGCGTTCTATAGCGTATACGAAAGTCATACCTACTATTACATTATCTTTTAGCACGATTTTTTTATAGACATCTTTCTCTGGATCATATTTTACTATTATTTCATAGACCGCTGGATTTTGGGGATTAGCTAATCCTATTGAAATCATAGGTATTCCATAATATTTCAGGGCGCTCATGTTTGTACCCCCAGTGTAAGCAACTTTTTTACCAGCCATGTTGTATCCAGCAATTTTGCCCTGTTCATGAGCAAGAGGCCAAAGAGGTAATTGCCGATTTTCGTTGGTCAAGAAGTCATATGCCTCAGCAACATCGCCGCTGGCAAAAATATCTGAGATGTTGGTTTGCATATATTTGTCAACTATGATACCTCGGTTGACTTTGAGGTCAGTTCCAGTGGTAAGCTCAATTCTGGGGGTTACGCCTATAGCGATTATCACTATGTCGCACTGCATTTGTTCTCCATCAGTTAAAATCACGCCACCAACTACGCGGTCATCTTTAGCTGTACCGATAATTTTTTGAACGGTTAATCCAGTTGTTATGTTAAGCCCAGCTTTTCTTATTGCGGCTTCAACCATTTTTGATGAAGTGCCGTCTAAGATAAGGCTTAAAATATTATTTTTATATTCTACTAAGGTAACGTGTAAACCACGCTTCACTAGCGCTTCAGAGACACTAACACCGATTAATCCGCCACCTACTATAACTACTTTTTTGGCATGAGTGTTATTGATTTTCACAATTAGATGTTCGGCGCTGGCCAAGGTTGTAAAAGTGAATACGCCATCTTTATCTAAACCTTCCATATTTGGCAAGAAAGGTTTACCTCCTGTTGCTAGAAGCAGTTTACTATAGATGATTTTTTCTCCATTATCGAGTTGCACAGTTTTTTCTTTTGGGGATATTCTGATGGCTGTTCTACCGGTCAGGGAGTTTACGTTATGTTTTAGCCAAAAAGCTTCGTCGCGAACTAGCATTTTTGCCATATCTACTTTTCCGCTGACCAATTCAGATATCATTGGTCGACTATATTGGGGGAAAAGTTCTTCAGCTATTACCGTAATGTTCCCTGTGGAATCTACGTCACGTATAGCTTCGACCGCGCCTGTTCCAGCTGCACATCCACCGATTATTACATATTTTGAGTTCATTACATTGTCAACTCTTTATTTTGTATCTTGGATTTATTTTCTTCGAAAAGCGAAACTTCTTTAAGTTCTAATCCGCCATTGGGACAATTTGCCACACACGCAGGAATTTCAAGTTCAACACATCGGTCACATTTGGCTATAATGCGATTTTGAGTGTCGATTTTAATTGCTCCAAAGGGGCAGGTCATGACACAGGTCCAGCAACCCATGCATTTTTCCGGGTTATGTGTGATTAAGCCTGTTTGGGGATCTTTTTGCATAGCACCAGTTAGGCAAGCTTCGACGCAGGGGGCATTTTGGCAATGACGACATTGAATTGCGAAACTGATAGGTTTGTTCATTTCTAATCGCACCCGACTTATGGGGCGGGGTTTTTCTCTGTTGTATGCTTTAATGATGTTTTTAGATTTGGAATGCTGAACTATACAGCTAATTTCGCAAATTCCACATCCCATACATGCGTTTGGATTTGCTACTATCTTTTTTGTCATATTGAGCCCTTTTCCTCGGTGGAATGAGAGTTTTTTTTGTTAATTTTCATTGTTAGCACATCTTCTGTTATCATCAAGCTGTAACTTAGACTTCATATATTCTATATAGCCGTATTGCAAATCATTTATATGCCACATAACGAATAATAATTTATATATGAAACATATATCAGAGTGATTGGTTATGGCCGAAAAAGACTTGGGGTACAGAAAAATACAATGCACTGGCAGAGGAAGCTACATCATTAGCCTTCCTAAAGAATGGGTACAAGATATTGGTCTTAAAAGAGGTAGCGAAATTGCTTTTAACGTAGAACCTGATTTTTCCTTAAATTTAGTTCCACGAAAAATCCGCGAAAAAAGCGATAATAACGCAGATTCAAAACTTAAAGAATATTACATCAGTGTTGATCCCCAAGAAGATTTTCAATCAACATTTCGATTAATTCAGGCGCTATATGTTATTAGCGCTGATGTTATGCGAATACATTTCAAAGGTTCCGCTGACTCTGCGAAATGTAAAACCGCGATTAAGAATTTTGCCCGCGACACCTTTTTAGGATCTGAGGTAATCGATGAAACTGATGACGAAGTCACATTGCAGATTCTAATTAGACACTCTGAATTCTCCATTGAAAAAGCTGTGAGAAGGATGAGTATTGTTGCCTTGTCAGCTAATCGGGATGCAGTAGCCTCACTAAAAAACGGAGATAAAGAATTCCCTCAGAACGTAGTTAATGCCCATAATGACGTAAACCGACTTGTACTATATGTGGTACGTCAATTAAAATTCGGTCTAGAACATAATATGTATCGAGAATTAGGGTTTAGCACGCCTAAAGAATATCTGCTTTATCGAATAATAGTAAATTACATAAAAAACATTGGAGAAGACGCAGTCAATATAATCAACAACCAAGCCACTTTCCAAAAACTCCTTGACGACCAAGTGCTCTTTCTAAAAGAACCAATAGACGAAGAAGTCTTCTCACAAATTCTAAATCTCAACAGTTTAGCCCATCAACTTTTTGAAGAAGCAACCAAAGCCATGTTTAAACGGGATTATAATGATGCTGAAAAAATCATACCCAAACGCCAGAGCTACATAAAAACAGAAAACGACCTTATCCGATTAATGAGCACGAAAAAACTTGACCCTAACGTTGCTTCAATACTACGACTCGTATTAGATAGCTCCAGACGAATACTTGACTATGCTCAGGACATAGCTGAACTCACCTTGAATCGCACAGTAGAAGAAATCTGCTCATCCTTCGCCATCAAATAGGAAAAACAGATCTTCAATTTCCTCATCAAGTAAAGGTGGTCAGTTCGACTTCTTAATAGTGAGAGCCGCGTAACCTACAACGCTAGCTGTATCACCTGTTATGTCGCCACTTGTTTTATGCGTTAAGAGTTGAGCGTTTGTGGCGCCCTTGCCTTTTGAATAGGTGATTAAAGCTGCTATTGGTGCATAGCCACAGGCACTTATATTATGTTCTTCTAAAGTTGAATAGAGTTGATTCTCGTCAAGGTTTTCGATGGCTTTTATAGCTGCACTATCTTTTCGGTTAACGTTTTTTTGTGTTTCGTAGTGTGTGAAGTCTGAAGATGCAATTACTATGGCGTTTCGACCTCTGAGAGCGCGTATAAGGGCATTACCTATTTCTTTGGCTGTCGCTAAATCCTGCATTAAAAAGCAGATAGGAACTATGAAAAAATTGTCCCCATATAGATATTGCAGAAAAGGCAACTGCACCTCAATTGAGTGCTCCTGCATATGCGCAGAGGGGTCAATATCTATAAGGCCTGTTTCACGAATAATGTCATTAGCTACTACCGAGTCAATTTTAACGTCCCCTAAGGGAGTTCGCCAGAGACCTTCATTCATTATAGATAATCCACTACCGATACCAGTATGATTAGGACCTAAAAGAACAACTGTATCTGGTTTTCCATCACTTGCTAATTCAAAAAAAGCGTTAGCCGCTACAGATCCACTGTAAATGTAGCCTGCGTGCGGACAAATCAGCCCTAGTACATTTCGAGAACCATTTTGGTTGACTGTTGGGATTTTTTTGGGACCGAAGGGATGAAGAAAACAGGATTTGATTTGTGCCTTTAGTTCTTCGGCAGTCCCCTCGTAGAACATTCCCGCTACGACTGGACGCCGAAGAGTTACCATTGGCTCTATGTATCCTCCTCGTCTTCTCTAGAGATTTTTGCTTCAAAGTCCTCTATGGTAGCTTTGGGATTTGCGTCTGCTGCAATATCTCCACGTTCTCTCAGAATTTGTCTAGCTATTAGCCAGAATATTACCGCTAATGCTCTTCTACCCTTGTTATTAGTCGGAATAACTAAGTCTACGCCGGCGAATTCGTTATCGGTGCTGCATAATGCTACAATTGGAATACCAACTGCTGATGCTTCTTTAACTGCTTGAGCGTCTGCGCGCGGATCTGAAACTACGATAATTTCAGGATCTACTCTATTTGGATAAAGTGGGTTAGAAAGCATACCAGGAATAAATCTACCTATTAGAGGTGTGCAACCTGTTGTTTGGCAGAATTTCTTAACTGGCTCATGAGCATAGAGTCGAGTTGCCGCTATTGCTACTTTAGCTGGTTCGTAGCGAGATAAGAATTTGCCTGCAACTCTGATGCGGTCATCAGTCTTTTTGACGTCTAACACGAATAGACCGTCTGGTCTGATGCGGTAAATGAAGGGCTCCATATCCCGGGTTTTCATGCGGGTTCCAATGTGAATACCAGCTGAAAGCAGAGTATCTCGTGGAAGCAGGAGCTCTTCAGCTTCTGCCACTGGAGCGCTCTGTGGAGCTGATGTAACTTCATCTGGAATTTGCTCTTCAGGCTCATTTACCATTTGAGTTTCCTCTTCAGGCTCATTTACCATTTGAGTTTCCTCTTCAGGCTCATTTACCATTTGA
>CAZWRU010000019.1:0-26870 GCA_964636425.1 uncultured Candidatus Bathyarchaeia archaeon | reverse complement strand
CTCTTCAGGCTCATTTACCATTTGAGTTTCCTCTTCAGGCTCATTTACCATTTGAGTTTGGTTTTCGGTCTCGTCAACCTTACTTTCCTGTGCCTCGGTGGACTCAGTTTCAGGTTGCGAGTTGGTTTTTATTTCATCTTCTGACATATTTTTTCCTTCTATTAATTGATTATTTTTAAATCTGCCATTTTGGCGCGGCTACCAAGATAGTGTTCAATTCGCAATAACTCGTTGATTTTAGCTATACGAGCGCCTTCCACTATTCCTGTTTTAATAATAGGACACCCAAATGCTACTGCTAAGTGTGCTATGTGCCAGTCACATGTATCTCCACTGCGGTGAGACATAACTGTTGCGTAGCCGTTTCGGTGAGAGTTTTGGATTGTTTCAAGCGCATCAGTCAGAGTTCCGATTTGATTGACTTTGATAATAATTGCATTTCCTGCTCCGACCCGTATACCTTGGCTTAGGCGTTCATTATTAGTTGTGAACAAATCGTCGCCACAAATCATGCAACCTTTAACTTTTTTTGTGAGGTCTGTAAAACTCTGGAAGTCTTCTTCATGGAATGGATCTTCTACATATCGAAGATGATATTTTTCGATAAGATCTTTCATATATTCCAATTGTTCGCCGGTGTCACGCTTTTTACCTTCATTGGTGTAAATGTATTTTTGTTCTTTTTCATTCCAAAATGAAGATGCTGCTACGTCTAGCCCAAAACCACATTTGAAATTAAGTTCATCACCGACCTCTTGGCATACTTTCGCCATGATTTCTAACGCATCGACGCCGTCAATGTTTGCGATCCAGGCGCCTTCGTCGCTTTTTCCGCCATTAAAGAGTTTGTCACGTTTTTTGAGAATGTCGGAGATTTTTTTATGAATTTGAGTGTTTGCTGTGGCGGCATCTAGAAATGTTTCAGCCTCATAGGGCAGAGACAAAAATTCTTGGATGTCAGGAGATTTTCCTCGGGCATGTTGACCGCCACTTATACAATTTCCCAGCGGATAGGGTATTGTGTTTGAAGTGCTTCCACCTAGAAACTGAAAGAGTAAAAGATTATGACTATTTGCAGCAGCCTCAGCATTTGCAAGTGAGATGGCAAAGGCAGTGTTCCCCCCGATAACTCTAAAGTTGGTTGTGCCGTCAAGTTCATGCAGGGTGCTGTCGATTTCTTCCTGGAAATCCGCGTTTAAACCTGCTAATTCAGGGGCAATAAGTTCGTCGACTTTTTTTATAGCTGCTTCTACTCCACCCTGAGGGTAGTAGACAACTTCGGCTTTTCCACGACTTTTTCCCGCCGGGGCTGCGATACGACCAAAGCCTGCAGTGGTTATCACGTCGACCTCTATTGTTTCTTCTCCTCGGTTATTGAAAATTTTTCTAGCAAGGAGATCTTCAATGATTGACGACAAGATTTTTCCTCAGTTGGCTAAGTTAGCTTTACGTTCTTATTTTAGCTTTCGGATTAAAATAATCTGCATTTAAGGTTTTTTGGGAAAACTAATCAATTTTTACTTAATTGAAAGATAAGAGGTTGTGGTTCTCTAATTTTAAAGTAACATTGGCAGCAGTTAACTTTGTTTACTTTAACAGGTTTTGTTAAATTGAATCCCATAGTTGGCTGGTTTGGTGTTGCTTTGATTCATCCTTAAGTTTTTGATTGTCCATGTGCGAACGTCAGGCACGCTCAATTAACTATTTTGTTTTAGATTGAATGGGAAAAAGTTTGTACTGACAAAAAAGACAGTCTTTGCGCGCTATATTTTTTTCTGGTGTCTATGTGTTGTTCATCTGAATGTCTATTGGTGAAGCTCGGAAGGATTTAAATGTAGTTTTACAAATCTGCCTTCGTGGGTTTAATTGATAGTTAATCTGTTGCTTAATTTTTGGTTTAAAAGTCATAGCTGTAATGAAGGAGAGTGCTTCAAATAAGGATTATAAAACAAGAAGATAACATATCTGATTTGAAGAAGGCATTTGCTATTCTAAGCCAGAGGCAATCCAAAATATTTCAGTACCGACCACTAAACGCTACAGGTTGTTGTTTGCCAGAATATGTTGGTGTTCTCCAGCCAGACGGTACTCAAATCCCCATTGACCTGATTAGACCTACCCACAAAGTTCTCTCATATAATTTATCAAAAAACTTAATTGAACCTAAAAAAGTGACTAAGGTATTCAAAAAACCTTTAGGAGCTAGACGAATTTATAGAATTACACATCAATTTGGATTTTTGGAATGCACAGAAGATCATAGAATATACACAATAAATGCAGGATATATTCGAGCGTCTATCTTTTCGAATCAGAATAAAGTGGTTTTCATACCTTCATCAAAAGGATATTTTGATGTTATTGAAGCAACAGAGAGTCTAAAAGCGTCTGCCTGCATCAGAAAGATTCGGACATTCAAAGATGAGCCAACGATGCCCGTTTATGATATAGAGGTTGAGGATAACCATAATTTTTTTGCTGAGAGAATATTGGTGAGAAATTGATTCAACTGCTTTTTGGTAAAATATCGTTTGAGGATTTGCTCTTATTTGACATAAAAATTTAATGAATAGAGATGATATATTCAATCTAACATATGCTTCATAGTGCTCGTTTGTAACTTTTTCTTTGTTAAATGTTTTATTAAACGCTTATTTGAAACGTTCACAAAAATAAAAATACTTAAAACTAAGACACATTTCTGCGAACTTTAGGTTCATTTTAACCGTACTCTCCAGAGAGTGGAAGCGTCGTTTGAGCGTTGTTGTTATTATAAATAACAACATAGCGAATACCATGGTGATGATGAATGAAAAGGAAAACTGCGCTATTAGTTACAGAGGATGATTTATTGGTCGATATGGCCTATCATAATGTTCCACCCTCATTACTTATCAAGTTCTCAGAAAAGATAGTAAGACCCTACTATAGGGGAAATCTAACTACTGCTATCATAGAACTCCTCGAAAAAGCCCTTGCAGAACAAGAAATGGTCCAATCGCATATAACTCACATCAAAAATTACGATGAAAATCGATAAAACAAAAAACTTGGTCGTATCAATACTCTAAAAATACAAGCAGTTATTAACGAAAAGATAATTTCCTAAAGTAGAAACTCTGAATTTATAAAAGAAAAAAAGTTGCCAAGTAATTAGATTGATAATGTTGGTTTATTTTAGGTATTGAATTAGATTAGTTTCTCCGATTTTTAGCTGAGGCCATATTTGAATTATCTGTTTGGCTATTTCAGCTAGAAGTCTCTTGACCGATTCCGTTTTTTGGATTTCAAATTTAGGATAAATTCGAACCACAATTCCGTCTTCTCTTTCACTAATCATTGCTAAAAAATTTCTGTGTCCTGTGGAATCAACTGCTAAGGCATCTATCAAAATAGTCTGTTTGCCGCGCTCAAGATAAAAGTCATTTGTACGCAGGATTTTTGAGTCCTCTTTGATAAAAATAGGTTTAAGACTTCGAAAAATTTCTTCAACATTTATTTCACCATTTAGAACTACATGCGGCATAGCATTGCCCCCAACAAACCAGCACCTTCTAAAATAAATGGCTTCCTAGCCCTAGTCTATTTTCCAGATAATTTTTCTAAAGGTTCGAAGTTATTCGCTGTTAAAGCAATCTGAACAAGAATAAAGCTGGTAAATAATGCAGCATTAATAGAGGATAAAGCCACTGACTGGTTATTTGGAATATGTTTATTATACACAAGAGCGCTGCTTTGGTGGGATAGAGAGAATTGGTTCGAATCGATAAAAGGGGCATTATTTTTTTATTTATCATTACTTTGTTTCTATTAAGCTTATTATCACCGGTTTATGCGCAATCCACTATTTCACCAACAAGTAGACATATGAAATCTATGATGTTACCTCTAGTGGATCCTGAAAGCTCTTTTCAAAATAGCGTACTACCTGCAAAATATGACCAGCAACTTGGATTTACATTTGTTGAGAATTTCATAAGCATGGCCTATAATGTCACTGCTGTAGATCAAACTGATCCTTATGGTTATGGACCAGCGTATCTTCTTAACGGTGTAACAGATCGGGGCTATTGGTACCAAGTCGGAATATCATACAATTGGCCATTTTCAGGCATAAGTGGTTACAATCAGGGTTTTGCGTTTAATTATCAGGTTTTTGCGCCCAACCAAAGCTCAGTCTACCCTACAAACGGTGGAGGAGGTCTACAGGCTTTCTCCGGACCTGTCAATTCTGGAGATTCAATTCTGCTAGTGCTCAGCTTATACGAAGATCTTGTTATCATGTATGCTCTGGACTGGAACACAAATGCGGAATCTATTCAAGTTTTTAGCGCTGAAGGTGCGTTATACTTTGAGGGTTCTCCTTACGGACCATCAAATGAGAATGGATACTTCACCGGGCTTATGACGGAATGGTATCATCCCGAACCACATTATGATTACAACTGCAAAGTTACCTACTCAAATGATGAATTCGCCTTAGCTGCCGCATGGATGTGGATGGATGAATACGACCCTTATGACTACTCATGGACTGGCGCTTGGTTTGTCACCACATCTAGTCCAGTGATTTTCTATGAAGATCCATACAAACTACATGCTTTTAGTTTTAGAGATATAAGTGAAACGTGTAATGCATTTCAATTCAACACTGGATCAATAATACCGCTACCCACAACGATAACTCTAACGCCATACAAGGATGCAATTTCCCTTTCCGAAAACAACTACTTCACCGTTTCCTACATGCTTAATGGTCGTCCAAGAACAACTTACACTCAAGGAGGAATTCTTAATTTAAATGCCGACAACAGCACTAACGTACAAATATCAGGAACCTCGAGCGGTTCTTCATCTACTGAATTGTGGGTGCTCAATGCCCAAGCTTCCGACATAACCATTTCTCCAGGATCAGATGCAACGTTTGTTTACTACGATTTGCTTGCTCAACTTGTAAGCTTTACAGGTTCTCAAGGAGCAACACCTCTTAACAATACAATAACATACTTTACAGCTCCTCAGAGCGCTTCTAGCCAATATTCTCTAACAAGGATGGACACATCAATGCCATCCGCTATGTACCATACAATATGGGTTGCTAGGGGGACAACAGCATCAATACCAACTACAATTTATAGCGAACCCCAAGAGCGATGGATTAAAACTGGCGACACATCTTGGAAAATAACGAGCGCTAACCAATTACCTGCTAGAATCATTTACCAGCATCAATTTCTCTTAAGTTATGCGGGAATACAATTAGATTGGCAATGGATTGATGCTGATACAACCACTCAAATAACTCTTTCAGGTATATCTGAAAGATCAGCAGGAGCAGGACAAAGAATAACCTCCTATGTTATTGACGACGCAATTCCAACATTAGTTACACCCACCGCTGGAAATATTACTATCAAGATCTACATGAACTGCGCACACAGAATCTCAATCAACGCCATTAAACAATTTCAAATAAGCTTAGATAATATAACCGAAAAAAGCATAGCTTACATCACCTCGCCTACAATAGTAAACGATACATACTGGTACGATCAAGGAACTCCAGTAAAATTGGTTTTAAACACTATAATTAATCGTTCCTCGGGGGTAGGAGAGCGCTTGTATTCATATAGCACCAATGGCGCGGTCACAACTGTCACTCAAGCAAATCCAATCACCATTCTAGATACAGCAGCAATTTCAGCTCCTGAAATTATTAGCGTAAAAACGGTTACGCAATACCAGATTAGGGTCATCTCAGGAACTCTTGCATCAGTTTCAGATTCCACCATACCAGAAGATGAAGGATGGTACGACGCAAACTCAACAATCACCGCCTTTATCAACTACTCCACATATCTCAACCAGTCACAAACAAGAGCCAACGCAATAAGCTACACAATAAATGATAAAGAAACTTCACCACTAGATCGCTCCGGAAACGGAAGCTTCCCGGTCCAAATAACCCTAACTGAACCAACAAACATCAACATCCAATCAGTAACACAATACATGCTCTCCTTTACAGGGGGTTACAATGTCAAAAGCTCATATCCTTCACCCACTAATGACGGCTTCTTTGATCAAGGAACTTACCTTACATTAACCACCGACAAGACAGGACAAACAAACGACCAAACTACCAGACAAAAAATAACCACATATATGCTTGATAACACAGAACTAAACTTCAAAACTCAATCAACAAAATTAGCAACAACAGAAATCTATTTTGACAAACCACATGAATTAATTTTCCAAAATACTCCTCTGACACTCTCAATGATATTATTAGAAGACCAAACAAATCTTACAATTCTACTATTAATAATAATCACAATCATAGTAATCTTATCAATAAGCATAGCATTAAAAAGACGCCGAAACAAACCATAACTTAAAACTAAAAAATCATTTTCCCCATAATTTATTCTAGCGAACCATAAAACTACGCATTATTCTTTAAATTTTTCTAGTATAATAGCGGGGCAGAGTCTTTTAACGCCCTCTAATTTACCGATTTTTTCAGAAATCAGTTTTGTTAGTTCTCTTCCATCTTTAGTCCAAATTTCAATCATAATCATATGATCACCAGTGGAAGTGGCTACACTTTTTACTTCGTTAAAGTCACATAAACTCTGGGCGGTTTCAAGTAATTTTGTTGGTTCTACATCTACTCCTATTATCGAGATACTATTGTAGCCTAGTTTTGTTGGATCAACGGCTATGGTGAATTTTTTGATTATTCCCTTGTCTTGAAGTAAAATAACTCTCTTTCGAACCGCAGATTCGCTTAAATTTAATTTTTTGGACATTTCATTAAAGGAACGCCGACTATCCTCTTCTAGAAGTTTGATTATTTTTTGGTCAGTTGAGTCTAGAGATAACATATTTAATTTTTCCTAATTTAGTAATTTTTTTAGTTGTTTTATTACTTTTTTTTCCGATAAATAAATATAGCTCAACTCATTAATTAATTTTCAGTAATAAAAGGTGTTAATTTTGGAAGAAAAAATTAATCAGAAAAATACCATGCCAATAATAGGCGAAACCACCCCCGATTTTGAAGCATCAACCACACACGGAAAAATGAAATTGTCCGATTTTACCGGTAAATGGGTAATTTTGTTCTCTCACCCAGCAGACTTTACACCTGTTTGCACAACAGAATTCGTCGCATTCGCTAAAATAAATGATGAATTAGTTAAAAGAAATGTAAAACTAATTGGATTAAGTATTGACAGTATTTATTCGCATATCGCGTGGATACGCAGAATTAAGGAAAAAATTGGAGTAGATATTCCGTTTCCCATAATAGCCGACTTAGATATGAAAGTAGCAAATCTCTTCGGCATGATTCATAGTGGAGAAAGTAGCACATCAGCCATCCGCGCCGTATTCTTCATTGATCCAGAAAGAACTCTCAGGGCAATGATTTATTATCCGCTTAATGTCGGCAGAAACATGGACGAAATATTACGTGTAATTGATGCATTACAGACGGCAGATAAACACAAAGTCGCAATGCCCGCAAATTGGCGCCCCGGTGACAAAGTTATAGTTCCAGCACCATCGACTACTGTTGATGCAGACAAACGTATGGAAGCTGGCTATGAGTGCATCGATTGGTTCCTCTGTAAAAAAGAAGTCCCCAAATAATCTCTTCTTTTTTAGAGAAATTAAATTTCAGCTAACAACTTCGTTGAAAATAGAATTAGAGCTGCCGTAAAACAGCTTGTGTGGAGGTGAAATAATGACAAACGTTGGAGAGAAATACCTATGCAAAGTATGCGGAAATAAAGTTGAAATATTAGAAAAAGGTGCAGGGATTCTAATTTGTTGTGGACAGAAAATGGCACTAGTCCAATAAAATCCCGAGAGCATAAAGCATAAAGAACCCTTTTTCTTATCATTTTTATGTTTTTTAATTGTTTTCCATGACAAGAACTGTAAATAACACCGTTATACTTATTGAGGAGCAAATACAATAAACATATTAATAAAAAGAGGCGATTTTGGTGAAAGACGAAAAATTTATTTTATATGTACAAACAAGCGACAATCCCGAAAGACAATATTCACCTTTAGTTCTAGCTCAAACCGCAAAAGCCATGGGATTAAACCCTAAAGTGTACTATTTAGGGCAGAGTCTGAAAATACTTCTCCCTGGAGAAGCAGAAAAAATAAAGCTAGGAAACTTCCCAAGTGTTGCAGAAATGATACAAAAAACTCTACAAATGGGAATCGAAATCAACGTATGCGAAGCATCCAAAAACATGTTCGGATGGGATAAAATAACTTTAATCCCAGGAGTAAAAATTGTAGGAGCAGCAACGCTAAACGACTTAGCTCTAAGCGCAAATGCAACAATGTGGTTCTAAAAAAGCACAGCGTAAACAAAAACTTCCCCAATAGGAGAGAAAGCGATGAGCGAAAAAACAAACAAAAAACTCGACTGCCTGGGTTTATACTGTCCTGAACCAGTCTTCAACACAAGATTAGCTATAGACGAGATGGAAATAGGCGAAACATTGGAGGTTGTTGCTGATGATCCTGCAGCAGAATCAGACATACAGAGCCTGGTAAAACATTTAGGACAAGAAATCATAAGCAACACCAAAGAAGGCAACGCAATTCGGATAATTATTAGGAAGATAAAATAAGACAGGGACAAACAAAAACACCTAACATTTTATTTTAGGTCCTAAAAACATTATAAAGGTGAAAAAATGGCAATAAAGAAATTAAACATGGATTACGCTGCAGGAAAGCCAGTTGAACCCCGAGCAATTGAAGCAATGCTACCATATATGAAAACATCATATGGTAATCCTTCATCATTACATAGCTCCGGTCAAGAGGCAAAGCAAGCGTTATTAGATTCAAGAAAAAATATTGCACAATTAATTAATGCCGAAAAACCCGAATCCATAATTTTTACTTCTGGTGCGACAGAAAGCAATAATCTAGCGATCAAAGGAACCGCAAACCGCAACAAAGACAAAGGAACAAAAATTTTAACCTCAAAAATAGAACATATGTCAGTAGTAAATCCAGTAAAATACCTAACAACGAAAGGCTTTGAAGCGATCTATATACCAGTGGACAAATTAGGCGTTTTAGACTTAATTAGTTTAGAAAAAGAATTAACGGAAAAAACAGTTCTGGTTTCTATAGTATATGCAAACGGCGAAATAGGCACAATTGAACCGATAAAAGAAATCAGCAAGATAGTTCACACAAAAAATGCATATTTGCACGTTGATGCAACAGCTGCAGCAGGTCAAGTCCCATTAGATGTACAAGATTTAGGAATAGATCTCTTAACAATCTCTTCAAACGACATGTATGGACCTAAAGGCGTAGGAGCCCTTTATCTAAAAGACGGCATACGCATTGAACCGCTACTTCACGGAGGCGGACAAGAAAAAGGATTAAGATCAGGAACCGAAAATATACCCGGCATCGTAGGATTCGGAAAAGCAGCAGAAATAGCAAAACAAGAAATGCAAAACAACCTCGAAAAAATGACCAAACTCAGAGACCGCTTAATCGAAGGTCTACTTACATCGTTACCTTACACTTTCCTAAATGGACACCCAACCAATCGACTACCCGACAATGTATCGGTAAGATACAGCTTCATTGAAGGCGAATCTATGCTACTTAGCTTAGAAATGAGCGGTGTATCAGTTTCCTCTGGTTCAGCTTGCGCCTCAAAAACACTGGAACCGTCCCATGTACTACTTGCAACTGGACTAAAGCATGAAGAAGCCCATGGATCAGTTATGTTTAGTTTAAGCAAATACAACACCATAGACGATGTCGAATATATTATAGGTCTGATGCCCCCTATTATTAAACGGTTGAGGGCAATGTCACCATTAACCCCCAAGGAGCTGAGAGAGTAATGTATTCAGAAAAAGTTATAGAACACTTTAAAAATCCTAAAAACACCGGCGAAATACCTGATGCGGATGGTGTAGGCACCGTAGGGAATCCACAATGCGGTGACCTAATGACCATGTACATTAAGGTAAAAGACAACCTCATAACAGACATTAAATTCAAAACTTTTGGCTGCGGGGCCGCAATAGCTACGAGTAGCATGACAACGGATTTAGCCAAGGGAAAAACACTTGAAGAAGCTCTGAAGATAACTCGCGCTGATGTCGCCTCTTCGCTAGGAGGACTTCCGCCAGTCAAAATGCACTGCTCAAACTTAGCCGCCGATGCTCTGCATGCTGCAATCAAAGACTACTACAAAAAGAAGGAAGGAACTGATGAGGTGAAAAAATAATGTCGAAGACAAAAAAGACTAATCCTGGCAAATGTGAATATTGCAGTCCAGAAAGTTCTCCGGACCTATGCAAACTAGCAACAGCTAAAACAATAATTGATGGCAAAGAATACACTGCATGCTGCATTAAATGCGCTGGCGCCGAACCAGAAAAGAAACCGAAAAACCCAAAATAAAAGAGAAAAACCAATTTTTTTCTCCACTTAAAATAGGCAGGAGAAATAAATAAAAGAATATTTTTATCTAATTGACAAGTAACGTTTCTTTAAAGGTGCTTTAAAATGGGAAGAGGATCGGGTTTCGGAAAAGTAATCTTATTTGGCGAACACTTTGTCGTGCACGGTGTAGCAGGCATTGTTTCTGCAACAGACGCCGCCACAGACGCAGAAGTTAAGAAAATTGAAAAAGGCCTAGTCATAAATGATGAACGAACAGGCTCTAAAGGTTATGCTGAAGAAAAGAAACTCCAGCAAATCGAATCTATAGAACGTATGCTAAAAGCGATGGGTATGGCTCCCGACACACCCATGAGTATTTGGGTAGGAGGCAACCTACCAGGTTTTAGCGGATTAGGCGCCTCTGCAGCAAGCAGTGTAGCCATCGCCCGAGCGATATCAGAAGAATTTAATCTAAAACTCTCAAATGAAAGAATCAACGAAGTTTCCTATGAGGCAGAAAAAGCCTATGCGGGCAATCCGTCTGGAATTGACAACACGGCCGCAACATACGGAGGTTTAATGTGGTTTAAGAAAAATATAGCTGGTGGCTCAGACTACGTCGAAAGACTTCGTATACCCAATCCAGTGGAAATAATAATCGCTAGCACCGGTAAAGTCGCTAACACCAAAGCCATGGTCGAAGGGGTCGCAAATCGTAAAAAACAAAATCCTCAAAAATATGATCCATTGTTCCAAAGAGCCGCAGAAATAGCCCTAGAGGGTAGAAGCGCGCTAGAAGCGGGTGACCTTAAGAAAGCTGGTACGCTGATGAACGAAAATCATACTATACTACAAGGTATTGAAGTTTCCAGCAAAGAACTTGATATACTAGTTAATCTTGCAAGAAAATTAGGTGCTTACGGCGCTAAACTTACAGGCGGTGGAGGGGGAGGATGCATGACCGCATTGACTCCTGGACAAGACTTACAAGAAAAAATTGCTTCCGAAATAGAAAAACAAGGCTTCCAAGTGCTCCGAACTAAAATTGGAGTACAAAAAATATAAACAAAAAACGACCAATAGAATGTAAGGATTGAGTAATATGGGTTTCAGAGGCTATATAGAAAAACTCGAAAAAGCAGGACAAATAACTCATATAAAAAAAGAAATATCCACTGAATACGAAATAGCAAGTGTAATTGAAGCTCTAGGCGAGAAACCCATCTTTTTTGAAAAGGTCAAAGAATCCAACCTCCCCGTTATAGCAGGACTTGTTTCCTCCAAGGATTTAATCGCCCAAGCAGTAGGAACCACCAGAGACCAACTTCTGCCTAAACTTGCCTCAGCCATAGAAACCCCCGTGGCTCCAAAAATAGTAGCCGATGGCGAATGCCAAGAAATAGTGGAAGGGGAAGTGGATCTAACAAAGTTGCCCATTATGCGATACACCGAGAAGGATGGAGGCAAATACATCCCCTCAGCAGTATCCATAATTAAAGACCCGCAATCAGGCATAAGAAATATGTGCTTTCACAGACTGATGCTTCTTGATAAAAATCACTTTGCGGTTAGAATCGTAGAGAACCGCGGGACTGACACCGCCCTAAAAAAGGCAGGCGGAGAACTTGACATAGCTATCTGTATAGGCAACTCCACTGCAGTGCTACTTGCAGCCGCTACCTCACTACCAGCAAACGTTGACGAACTGGGCATGGCAAATGCCTTGGAAAAAACTGAGCTAGTAAAATGTAAAACCGTGGATCTTGAGGTTCCTAAAGACTGCGAAATTGTTCTTGAAGGCAAAATAACCAAAGAGAAAACTACTGAAGGACCATTTTTAGATTTGACAGGAACCATAGATAAAATTAGACAACAACCAATTATTGAAATTAAATGCATAACCCATAGACAAAACCCAATCTATCAGACAATATTAGCAGGCAGAAATGAGCATAAATTTCTGATGGGTATGCCAAAAGAACCCACTATATTCAATGAAGTCAACAAAGTCTGTCAATGCAAAGATGTATACATTACGCCAGGAGGATGCAGCTGGCTCCACGCAGTAGTGCAAATTAAAAAGCAAAATCCAGACGATGGCAAAAAAGCTATAACGGCAACCTTCGAAGGACACAAATCCCTCAAACACTGCATAATTGTCGACGACGATATCAACATCTATGACCCGCACGATGTCGAATGGGCAATCTCCACTCGTTTCCAAGCTGATAAGAACACTGTAATCTTATCTAACCAACCAGGCTCTTCACTTGACCCATCAGGAGACCTCTCAGAGGGCAAAAAAGCCACCACTGCTAAGGCAGGCTTAGACGCAACCAAGCCGACTATAACAACAGGTAAAGGCTTCACAAAGGAAAAGTACCGAAAAGTTGATTTGCAGAAGTTCCTATAAATCTGTTTATGTATTTAACTAAAGAAGAGCAGAGAATGCTTGACGGCGAAGAGGGCTACGCCGTCAGGAAAAGCATGGAAATTCTTGCCGCTCTGGGCGATATCTTCGGAGCTGAAAGGTTAATTGAGGTAGGCTCTGTACAAGTCGCCGGAGTATCATATCATAATCTTGGAGATGCAGGACTGGAATTTTTAAATGAACTTGCCAGGGATGGAAGAGTCAAAGTTACCACTACCCTCAACCCTGCGGGCATGGACATGGAAAATTGGAAGCAGCTAGGCATCAGCGAGGAATTCGCCGCTAAGCAGAAACTCGTCATAGATGCTTTTGATAAAATGGGTATACTGATAAGTTGCACCTGTACACCCTACCTGATAGGGAATCTGCCAAGGTACGGCGAACACATCGCCTGGTCTGAATCGTCAGCGGTGACTTTTGCAAACTCGGTTATAGGAGCGCGCACCAACCGCGAAGGCGGACCATCAGCTCTCGCGGCGGCATTCGTGGGTAAAACCCCAGCGTATGGATTACATTTAGATCAGAACCGCATACCCGACATCGCGGTGCAGGTTAACGCCAGCTTATCTAAGCTGTCTGATTGGGGCGCACTTGGCTATGCTATAGGTAAAAAGGCAGAAAATAAAATCCCCTACATCACAGGCATAAAAGATGGCGATGTTGATCAGCTCAAATCGTTCTGTGCCTCTGTTGTAACTTATGGTGCTAAGCCTCTATTCTATATTAAAGGAATCACCCCTGGCGCGGAAAGCCAAATAGCGCCAAACGAATCAGTAACAATAGAAGAAAACGACCTCAAAAACGCCTACGATAACATCAACGACGAAGCCTACGAGATTGACTTCGTATGTGTGGGCTGCCCCCATTGTTCTATTAAAGAGATCGCGCAAATTGCTGGTTTAATCGAGGGCAAAAAGGTTGCAGCCAATACCGAGCTTTGGGTCGCAACCTCCAGAACAGCTAAGCAACTTTCCGACAATCGAGGTTATACCCAAATTATCGAAGCAGCGGGAGGTAAATTTGCATGTGATACCTGCATGGCTGTAGCGCCACTCAAAGGCAGATTTAAAGCCTTAGCAACAAACTCAGCAAAAGGATGCTTTTACTCGAGGCAGAATAATATGAAGACCAAAATGGGAAGCTTGGAAGAATGTATACAATCAGCGGTGACTGGAAAATGGAACAACTAAAAGGAAGAATCATTTCAAAAGGCAAGGCAGAAGCAGAAGTCCTCAAAACTACAATGCCAATCTCATTCTATGGTGGAGTAGACCCCAACACAGGAGTAGTAATCGAAAAAGGACACGAACTACAAGGCATGAGTGTAAAAGATAAAATTTTGGTTTTCCCTCAAGGTAAAGGCTCAACAGTAGGCTCCTATACTCTGTACCGCATGAAAAAGAATAGCGTTGCCCCTGCAGCCATGATCAATAAAGAATGCGAAACCATAGTAGCGGTAGGCGCTATAATCAGCGAAATCCCCTGCGTAGACAAAATCGACATAACCAAAATCAAAACCGGCGATCACATCCGAGTAGAAAACGACACTGTGATAATACAATAAAAATTTATTTCCCAAACCAAAAATAAAGAAAAAAGCCAATTCAAAAACCCAATCTAAGACTTCAAACAGAACCAAATCGTAATATTAAAAGAACAACAAGCGAAAAAATTCACTTGTTGTTCTCTTAGTTAATTAAAATATCCATTTTAGCTAAATAAGGCATCCGACCAAGATATTGCCGGTTATTTGGTTGAATCGGCTTTTAAAATATCTGACAACGATGTTTAGTTTGGGTCTTCTTAAAGTTGAGCTGGTACGAAAAGAAATTCCCGAATTCACTTTCCAGTTTGAACCCTGCTTCCAATGCCCATCTTTTTTCAGTCCGTCTTTTGGGATAATCTGGATCCATTAATAGTTCGCAGAGACTGACAAGGCCGTTTGGCTTTAGTATGCGGTGACATTCACGAAGGACTTGAACAGGATTGGGAATCTCGGGGAGGCAAGCTATTGCTAGAATTCTGTCTATGCTTTCGTCTGGAATAGAAAAATTATGTGCGTTATCAATTCTTGGTTCAATATTATTAATTTGCTCTCTTTGGACTTTTTCTTTTAAGCTTTCTATAACTGATTGTTGAATATCCACCGCGTAAACTTTGCCGTTGGGCAGAATTCTGTTCGCTACAACTTTTGTGTAATTTCCTTTCCCCGGACCGATTTCGACCACTATCATTCCAGGGCACAGCTGCATCCTATCCGCAATAAGATTCGAGTTTTGAATATACCTTCTACGGTATGGATTGTCAATAAGTTGAGTGGCAAATGCAGGGATAGGGAAATGAAAGTAGTGCCGAATTATCCTAACCACAACAAACAGTAGAAAAAACAATATTGCAAAAACGATTGCCACCCACTTTGCTATCTCAAAGATTAGCGAAAGCATCTATTGAAACCAGCAATTATTTTAACTAAGCAGTAAGCAATTAGTATTTCTTTTCTGTGCATTCAAAAGGAATTAGCTTTCTTATTTTGGGTTGGATTAAAATTTAAATCCCAAACCCACTACCCATATAATTCTTTTCTAAAAAATACTAAAATTGACCATGTTTGCACAAAAGGTTCTGCTAAAAGATTAGAAAAGCACCTTGTCTTACTGTAATTAACTGTAATCTTAATCAAGCAGTATTTCATAAGACATGGTAAGGTAGTTACGAAATGACCGAAGCAAAACCGATAATCCTAAAAATTGGCGGCTCCGCGATCACAGATAAAACCGGAGAGCTAGCTGCTAGAACCGATATTATAAATCGTTTAGGAGAAGAGATAAAACGCGCAGACCTTGATAATCTAATCGTAGTTCATGGTGGAGGCAGTTTTGGTCATCCAACTGCGCAACAGTATGGGATAAAAGATGGTTATAAAGAACCCACCCAAAAATTCGGCTTTGCAGAAACCCACCATGTAATGACAGTGCTTAACGGTTTAATTATGGATGCTTTTGTCCTGCATGAAGTACCAGCAATAAGCATAGCCCCGTCCTGCTGTATGATGACAGAAAATGGCAGAGTCAAAACCTTTGAAGACAATATTATGAAAGCAATGATGAAAATGGGATTCACACCTGTCCTCTATGGTGACGCTGTTTTAGACGATAAAATGGGATTCACAATCCTCTCAGGCGACCAACTTGTTGCATACTTAGCTATTAAATACAAAGCGGAAAAAATCGTCATAGGCGTAGATACAGATGGCCTCTATGATGCAGACCCTAAAACTAATCCAAACGCTAAACCCTACAAGCGGTTAACTCTAAAGGAACTAAAAGAAATCCAAAGTAAAATGGGAAAATCTGCGGGAACCGATGTAACTGGCGGAATGGCAGGTAAAATCGCTGAATTAATTCCTGCAGTAGAACAAGGAATACACGTTACTATAACTGGCGCTACAAAAGCGCAGTCAATCATGAGAGCATTAGTAGGTAAGGATGTCTTGGGCACAGAGATACAGAAGGCTTAGTGGTGGCAGAAGGAACCCAACGACGCAAAGCTGACCACATTCGCATCTGTTTAGACAAAAAATCCCAATCCAAAAAAGCCACTGCCGGATTTGAAGATATACATTTTGTACATAAAGCGCTGCCCGAAATCAACAAACAAGACATCAATCTTTCAACTAACTTTTTTAGCCATAAATTTTCAGCACCTCTTATTGTAGGCGCTATAACTGGTGGAACATCCCAAGCAGAAATAATAAATGCCACCATTGCTGAAACCGTGGAGAAGCTTCAACTTGGCATGGGGTTAGGTAGCCAACGAGCCGCTATAGAGGATAAAACTTTAGCAAAAACATTTTCAGTTGCTAGAAAAAAAGCCCCTAATGCATTCTTAATTGCGAATATTGGCGGAGTACAACTAGTCCATGGGTATAGTGTAAAGGAAGCAAAAAAAGCAATAGATATGATTGATGCAGATGCTATAGCCATTCACCTCAATGCATTGCAAGAAGTAATACAACCAGAAGGACAAACCAACTTTAGAGGAGTTTTAGCCAAAATCGCCGAGCTTGCAGGAGAACTTGAAAAACCCGTAATTGTAAAGGAAACTGGAACGGGCATAGCCTTTGAAGAGGCAAAAAAACTTGAAGCTGCGGGCGTTAAAGCTATAGACATAGGTGGAGTGGGAGGAACAAGTTTTGCAGCTGTCGAGTATTACCGTGCAAGCAAAGAAGAAAACCAGCTCCAACGTTTTCTAGGCGAAGCTTTTTGGGACTGGGGAATACCTACTACCACAAGTATTGCAGAGATTGCTAAAACCGTAAAAATCCCGATTATCGCTTCAGGTGGAATACGTAATGGAACGGACATGGCCAAATCGCTTGCACTAGGTGCAGAATTAACTAGTTTAGCTCAACCAGTGCTACAAGCAGCAATAAAGGGTGTTAAAGAAACCGAAAGGCTACTGACACTTTTAATAGAAGAATTGAGAAATATCATGTTCCTTGTTGGAGCATCAAGAACAGAGCAACTGGCAAAAACACCCATTGTGATATCGGGCAAAACCGCTCAGTGGCTTAAAACACGAGGCTTCAACGTTGAAACTTACGCTAAAAGGAGCATGGCCCCCAGTGAAAATCGAAAAAATCCTTGAAGAAAAAGCGCTTCTGATTGACAAAGCAATAGAGAAGTACATTCCAAGAAAATTCTCCAAAAACGATATTCTTTTTCAAGTGAATCCCCCAAAATACAGCCATAATGTAGAAACCATGAATAAAGCCATCGCCGATCCAATCTGGGATATGCTAAATCGTGGGGGAAAAAGATGGCGCCCCGCGCTCTTTCTTCTTATATGCGAAGCATTAGGCAAGAAAGCGACTGATTTTTTAGATTTTGCGATTATCCCTGAAGTTGTTCATAACGGTACACTAGTAATCGATGATATTGAAGATACTTCGGAAGTTAGAAGGGGAAAACCTTGCACCTATAAACTAGTGGGCATAGATATAGCAGTTAACGCTGGAAACGCAATGTATTATTTGCCTCTCTTACCCCTTCTAGAGAAGAGAAGCCAACTTTCTGCAGAGAAATTAAGAGATATTTACGAAATTTACGTGCAAGAAATGATTAACCTCAGCATTGGTCAAGCTATGGATATTTCATGGCATAAGGGTATAGCAAATGCCGATAATATAACTGAAGAAGATTACCTGCAAATGTGCGCCTATAAAACGGGTACTCTTGCACGTATGGCTGCGAAACTTGCAGCCGTGATGGCAGACGCGGATAAAAATCAAGTTGATAAGTTGGGGTCTTTTGCAGAGAGCATAGGTGTTGCTTTCCAAATGCAAGATGACATTCTTGATTTGACCGGCAAGGAATTCGCAGAAAAGAAAGGTGGTCTCGGACAGGATATAACGGAAGGCAAACGTACTCTGATAGTTATTCGTGCCCAAAAAACTGCTAACCCCCAAGATAAAAAACGCCTCATCACCATTTTAGGCATGCATACCTCCGATCAAACCTTGCGAGATGAGGCCATTGGCATCATTCAGAAAAATAACGCAATAGAGTATGTGAAACACAAAGCTAAAAAGATGGTCGAAGACAGCTGGACAGAAGTTGATAAACTAATAAAAGACTCCGAAGGCAAGGAAAAATTAAAAGCCTTCGCAGAATTCTTGATTAACAGAAACATCTAATCAACTCATAGTTAAGAGTTGAACATTCACACGAGCGAACAAACTTATGTTACGAGATAATCAGGAACTGAGGGATATTATTCGAAAAAATGCTCTTATTAACGCTGCTCAGTACGGTGGCAAGGCTCAAGCAGGACCGATTGTTGGAAAACTCCTTGGTGAGAAAGCAGAACTAAGATCACAGGCTAAGGATCTAACTACACTTGTTAATGAAATTTTGACTGAAGTTAACAGCTTAACAGCTGAGGAACAGAAACACATCATAGCGGAAAACTGGCCTCAGACTCAAGAGAAAAAGAAGGGAGAAGAAGAAAAACGTCTCCCGCCTTTGCCAAATGCGGACAAATACAGTCAAATCGTAACCCGGTTTTCCCCTAATCCTGACTGCGTCATACACCTCGGTTCCGCTAGAGCAATTCTGCTGAGCCACGAATATGCACGTATGTACGGCGGAAAATTCATTTTACGATTTGAAGACACAGATCCTAAAGTCAAAAAACCAGGTTTAGAGTTCTATTCAAAAATTAAAGAAGACCTTAAATGGCTTGGCTGCAGAGTCGATGAAGAACATATCCAAAGCGATCGTATACCGATCTATTACGAAATCGCTGAGCGTCTAATCAGAGACGGTAACGCCTATATCTGTATGTGCATCCCTGAAGAGTTCCGCAAAAAGATCCTCATTAGTCAGGCTTGTCCCTGTCGTAACTTGCTTCCAGAAGAGCATCTGAAACGCTGGGAATCCATGTTAGATGGAACCTATAAAGAAGGAAGAGCTGTTCTGCGAGTAAAAACTGTCCTTGAACACCCTAATCCAGCAGTTCGTGACTGGCCGGCAATGCGTACAATTGACCCCGTAAAGTATCCTCATCCGCGCGTAGGCAGCAAATATTGCGTCTGGCCATTATACAACATGGCAGCAGGCACAGATGACCATCTAATGGGCGTAACTCACATTATCCGAGGAAAAGAGCACTTAACAAACGGGGTACGTCAAGAATTCATGTACAAGCATCTCGGTTGGCAGTACCCGCAAGCCATCCACTATGGCAGACTGAAAATTACTGGAGCTTTCCTAAGCAAATCAAAAATAGTCGCGGGCATGAAAGAAGGAACCTTCAAAGGATGGGATGATCCCCGACTGGCAACCTTTGCGGCACTACGCAGAAGAGGCATAACAGCAGAAGCGATTAAGAAAATGATAATAGATGTTGGACCAAAACCCGCCGATGTTACACTTAGCTGGGAAAACCTTTATTCTTATAATCGCAAAATCCTCGACTTGCAAAGTGATCGCTACTTCTTTGTGGCAGAGCCTTTCCAGCTCAAAGTCACCGATATCCCAAAAGCCTTCAAGACCGAGTTAACACGTTATCCAGATAAGCCTGAAAGAGGCTTCAGAGTTCACACTGTAACGCCTATCGAGGATGACAAAATGGCTATGTTCTGGATAGCCAAAAAAGATGCTTCAACCATGGAAGAAGGTAAAACTATAAGACTAATGGAAATGTTCAATATCAAAATCAAAAAGGTATCTAACGATTCTGTCGAGGCAACTTTTGATAGCGAATCCTATGAGGAGGTCCGCAAAATCAAAGTCCAGCTTATCCACTGGATACCAGCAGGCCAAGAGTACCCCTGCGAAATAGTTATGCCCGACTCCACAATCGTTAAAGGTGTAGCCGAGGATGCATGCAAAGACTTAAAATCCGACGCCCAAATACAGTTTGAACGCTTCGGATTCGTACGAATAGACGAAAATAATGGAAAGATAGTAGCCTATTTCACACAAAAATAAGAGGGAAAAATTATGCGAAAACAAGATAAAGCCATAATATGGCCAGCCTACTTTGATGGAGGCAAAACCCGCAAAGAAGGCCGCCGAGTCAACAAAACCCTAGCGGTAAGTTCCCCAAAAGTCACCGAAATCGAAGAAGCAGCAATCAAACTCGGCCTAAAACACGAACTTGTTCCAGATAAGGGCTATCCACGAACACCCTGGGCTAAACCAGGCATGCTACTCGTCGAGAAAAAGGGATCTAAAGAGCAGGTAATAGCTGCGCTGGCAAAGCATCTACAGAAAAGCCGAGGCGAAGCCGCCAAACAAGACCTAAAGAAATAATAAAAAATTTTTCTTAATTTTTTGTAAAGTATTATATGGTTTCTATTAATGCGAAGCATGTTGATAGAAAAAATCGACCTCTTCCGGTTAATTTGGTCAGCTGAATATAAGGCAGGTTAGCATTAACATATTAAATTATAAGCAATGTCTGGCAATACAGTCAAGTATATTGATTATCTGGAAATCCTGACTTTTGGCAATTTTTATCAGTATTCAATAAATCATATTTTGATGTCGTTTGTAAACAAACTATGCAAAAAGCCAATTTGTAATCATAGAGATACCGACAGATTTTCTGCTAAAGAAGCGAATAACTGCATAAACGAAGGATATAAAATAAATTAATCGAGTAAAAATACAAAAGTAAAGTGAGTTGGAAGGCTTAGGCCTTTTCTTCTTTGCTACTTATGAGAATAGCGTTGATTACGCCATCATTACCGGGGCGGCTAGTCACACGTGCGATGCCAATTGATGTATCAATTTCTGCACCTTTAGTGATTACACCTCTGCGGTTATAATCAACGTTTGCACGGTTCTTGATAACGCGAAGAATTTCGGCTTTTTCGGTTTTGCCGCTTTTTACATCGGTAACTGAAGCATATTTTTCCGTTAAGAGCTTAATTTTTGTATTGCCGCCGAAACCTCTTGTGGATTTACGTTTTGGTTCACCGAGTATAGTTTCAGCCGCGTAAGTTCCTTGCTCATATTTACGTTTCCCGCGGTTCATCCGCTTCCTACCGCCGGTGAGCTTCTTTTTTTGTAAATTTCCATGCCAGACTGACATTTCACATTTCCCTTTATCTGGTTAAATTTGAGTGTCTTTTAGAATCGCAGTTTTCAATATAAACATATCCGTTCTAAGAGGACTGTTCGTCCTTTGCTTGCCGTGAAGTATCCGTTTGTGATTCAGCTTTGGCTGCAAAGTTGCCGAATATCCGTTTTAAATCTCGTTTCATTGCCGCAGTATCTTGGGTTAACCCGAAGTAGTCAGCAAAATAATCAGTAGTTCTTAGAAGTATGGAGCGCCCGTTACGTTCAGGTACGATTAAATCCATATCTCTTAGCATTTTTATATGACCATAAGCATGCTGACCACGAACTTCGATTACACGTTTTTGTGAAATTGGCTGTCTATAGGCAATATAACTGAGAGTTTTAAGTGGACCAGAAGAAAGTAGAGGTCGATTTACAAGCTTTTTAACTAAAGGTGTAAACTCGGCTTTAAGTTGAAGAACATATCTTTCATCTTTTAATTCCAAAACTTCAAGCGCAGAACCTCGTGCACTGTATTCTTGCATGATTTCTCTAACTAGTTGCTGTGCACGCTTCTTTGAACGCGAGGTAATAACTGAACAAAGCTCATTTAGATCTAAAGGACGTCCTGCAACAAATAAAGCAGCCTCCATCATCATCAGATGACGCTTTTTCTTATCTTCTTCAGAAACTTCACGAGAATCAATTGCTGAATTAATAGAAATCTGTTCAGAAGGCGCTGATGATACTCCGGCTGGTTCAGATTGGGAAACTAAACTTTGACTTTGAGTCTCAGAAGCGGGGTTTATGCTCTGAGTCTGATTCTCAGTTGGGTTTACTTCTTCGTTTTTCATATTCAGCAACCTTCAATTTCCCTACAGCTATGTATATTTCTTCTGTTTCCTCATTCTGCCACAAACCGATTAGACCCTCGCTTGCCAAGAATAATAGAAGAATAAAGGTACGGACCGCATCAAGTCTTGCCATCCCCTTGATGAGGGTGTTGAAATCGATTATGCCTTGACCTTTAACCATTTCGACAAGCCGCTCATAGAGCTTATCCATCTGCAGTTCAAGTTCAGCTATGAACTTATCAAATTGGGGCATAAGATCTGAGGCTTGCGGAAGAACGGGTTGCAAAACGACCCTATCAATGTTAATTGGTTTTTCGCCTTTGAGCACTTCATCTAAGACATCAAGTAGATGTTGAATTGTTGTTGAAGTCAATTCATGTCTTAGAGGTAAAAATAGTGGCGGCGGGACAACGTCGGTGGGACGTGCAGGAGGTGCAGGAGGCTCCTGAAGAGTCAGTAAAAGCTTGGATTTCATGAGATAGATGAGTGCTGAAGAGTCAAGAGCGACCCCGGAAGCTCTAAAATCCACTTTACCCATCTTTTCCATTTCCAACAGAAAAGAGCGAAGTAAGTAAGATATGTTTACGTTCCAGGGTGTGAGCTTTTGAAGTCGTTCAATATCAAAGAGAATGTTCCAGGGTGGACGCATATAAAATGGTTTTCGGACTATTGAACTGGCCATTAGGTAGGTGCCTCCTCAGGGAGTTTGACTGAAATTACAGCTGAGACACCGTTTCTTTCGTATACACCGTATACTTTCTGGGCTTTGTTTACCATTTCTGGTTTTAGAGTGATAACTATGAACTGAACCTTTTCTGATTCCTCTAAGAAAAGCTCGGCTAGCTTAGTAGTGTGGAAGGCGTCTAAGTGAGCGTCTACCTCGTCAAAAACATAGAATGCTGCAGGGGAGAATTCCTTTAAAGCAAAAATGAATGCTACAGCTGAAACGGAGCGTTCTCCACCACTAGCACCACTTACTACTATAGAAGGCTTGTTGGGAAATTGTACAATCATGTCAATTCCTCCGACAAAGGGTTCTTCAGGGTTCTCAAGTTTTAGAGTCGCAGAACCGCCCCCAGTTAACTTAGAGAAATATTTGGTCATGTTAGCGTTGATTTTATCGAAGGCTTCCATGAATATACGACGCTTCTTGCCCTCAATCTGATCCATGAAAGCAACTATCGCTTGTTTTTCCCTCTCTAACTCATTAAGGCGTAAAGATAATTCGCGGTATCGTGAAATCTGTTCGGCATAATGAGAAACAGCAAGCTGATTTACTGCGCCAACCCGATCAAGCTCAAAACGCATCATCTGAATTGTAGTTTCGGCCTCTTCCACCTGCTTTGGATTAGTCTCCAGAGGATGATCGTAATTGAGGATCTTGAGTTGATTCTGATACTGACTTAATTGTAAACGTGCTGTTTGAATGCTAAGTTGAAGTTGATTATAGAGTTGATCAGCCTGCTCAAACTCGCCATCAAGCGAACGTAATTCAGAGTCAATATCATCGATTTGTGAAGTGAATTTTTTTGAGTCTTCTCTTGCTGAGAGTACAGCATTTGAAAGCTCAATCCGACTCTTCTCTTGTTCAGCTAAATCTTGTTTGATAGTTTCGCGCTCTTGAAGTGCTTCATTAACTTCTTTCTCGACTTTTTTGAGTTGTTGCTCTACTTTTGATAATTGAATTTTGCTGTTTTGATAACCTGTCCGAAGTACGTTATCAAATTGAGATTGTCCAGTGGAAAGTTCAGTTTGTATGGTTCCTCGTTTTTGACGCAGAGTATTAATTTCTTCACCAAGCTTTTCCCGTTTAACCTCTAACTCCTGAATATGAGCAACATCTGTTTTCCGTCTAAATTCTGCCAAATCAATTTGAAGGTTCTGGAATTCTTTTTTTATGGAGTTTCTTTCAGACTTGTAGAGACCCATGTGGGCTTTTTCGATTTCTATTTCTTTTTCTATTCGGCTACTGAACTTTTCAACACGTCTAAGGCTGATTTGAGTGCGTTTTACGCTACGTTTAACCCGCATTATTTCCCGATCGATGGTTGTGATGGCATCTGAGAGGCGAGTTATTTCTAGTCTTGATTGAGTGATTTCTTCTTCGAAAGTAACGATGTCACTTCCTCTTTGATTTAGGTGCGTTTGTAGAGCTTTTACGGCTTCATCGAGGCTTTTTATGGCGTTCTCGCTTGGTATAAGAGTTGAGAAGTCGATAGGAGCGCGATAAAAGCCACTTTCGAATGCACCTGGTTCGTAAAGATCCCCATTAATTGTGACAACACGATAGCCTTGATTTGATAAGGCAAAAGCAGTTTTATCATCCATAGCTACCAAAGTGTCCCCAAACACATAGTTAATGGCGGCCTCATGATTTTTATCATATTTCATGAAAAACGAAGCTATACCGCTAATCCCACTACGATCAGGAACCTTCAATTGTTTAAGTGCTGTTGTTCCCTCGAGCGGAATTAATTTTATTCTGCCCAATTTCATTCGACGTAAAGTCTCGGTACACATAAATGCGGCGTCGATATCCTTGACTACCAACGCATCTAACCATCCAATCGCGGCAGCATCTAAAGCCTTCTTGTAGCTTTTATCCATCTTGATGAGGTTTCTGAGTCTACCGTAAACTCCTGTTATTACCCCTAAATCACCAAGCTCTTCTATGCTACGCAAAGCTTTTTCTTCTGCAGCCACCGTTTCCGCCAATTCACGCTGAGTAACAAATTCAATTACAGCTTCTTTAGCTGAATTTGCGATTTTTCCCGCTTCAGTTATTTCTCTTTCAGCAGCTTCCTTTTGGGCGGTTCGCTTTTCAATTATTTTTTCAAGATTCTTGAGTTGAACTTTTTGCTCTTTCTGAACCTTATCAAGCTCAGCTAACGAAGTTTCCACTTCAGATAGAGTTGTAGTAAAACGCTCTTTTCGGGCGCAAAGTTCTCTTAGTCGACCAGAATTAGCCTTAATGAAGGTTTTACTTTTAGTAAATTCCGACCTTAGAAAAGCAAGACGCCTATTGTGGACCCCCATTTGAGCTTCAATTTCACGTACTTTTGCACCATTTTCGCCAATGTGCCCCCAGAGCTGAGCGGTCTCCTGTGCAAGAGCTTCATGTTCAGCTTCTTTGGTGCTGATTTGAGTCTGAATCTGTTCAAATTCAACGCGTTGTTTTCTTATGCTTAATCGGTTTTGTTGAATTTCTTTGCGAAGTGTTTCATATTGCTCTTGATTATTTTGCCCTACTCGCTTAAGACTTTCAAGACTAGACTGTCCAGAACTAATTTTTGAATTTAACTCGGAAAGCTTGGATTTTAAGTCACCAATTTTGATTTGGACCCGCATAACTTGGGATCCGCCGTCTTCGACAATTTCGGAACTGAGCTTTCTCCATTCACCTTCAATTTCACGTCGTTTAGATCTGCGTCCGTCACGGAGCTCTTTGAGTTTGTCAGCTTTACCTTTGGCTTTTTCGGCTTGGATGGTTGCTTCTTCAACTTTCTTATTCAGTTGAGTGATTTCGTGACTGACTTTTACGGCTTCGAATTTTTTGATTTCCGTTTGAATAAAGTTGAATCGCTGAAGTTGGTTACGTTCACGTTCTAGGTCATCAAGTCGTTTTTGGACTTCATCGATTCGACCCATAGCAGTACGAATAGAGATATCAGCAGTACGAAGTTTCTCTTCGGCACCTGCTTTTTCCGCGTCATATTGCGCTATGCCTACGAGATCTTCTATGATTTTTCTCCTCTCGGGAGGGGTGATGTCGGTTAATCTGGTGATAGTGCCCTGAGGGATAATATTTTGGCTAGCACTACTGATGCCAGCAACGGAGAGATTTTCAAGAATATGCTGCCGCGAAATTCGCCTACCGTTAAGCCGATAGACACTTTGACCATTACGGTAAACTTCTCGGCCTAAGGTGACTGTTGTTGTATCTATAGGCATTATGCCGTCGGAATTATCAAACTGGATAATAACCTTAGCTAACTTGGATTTTTCTAATCCCGATTTCTCAGAACCATGGAAAATTAGTTTTGCAGCATTCTCAGCACGAAGCCTACGCGTACTAAGTTCGCCAAGAGAAAACAGGAGAGCATCCATAATGTTTGTTTTCCCACTTCCGTTTGGCCCAGTGATTGCGGTAAAGCTCCTATCTAGGTTTACTTTAACGGTTTGTGGTCCGAAAGACTTGAAACCTTTAAGCTCAATTCTTTTTATGTGGGGCATTAACCTGCGCTCTCGTGCCTGAATACCTGGAAACTAGCCAGTTAACAATTCCCCTACCAATCTTATAAAAGCTTATCACAATTTCCAGATTCTAATGCAGAAAATACAAAGATGAAAACGAAAGAGCAATTATCTGCAGATTTGATATCTTAGCAGATTACCTATTTGCATATCACTGCGACATATCTCCACATACAATCAATGCAGCAGAGCAACTTTTCGCGACCTACACATTCAACTCAGCAAACCGACAAACAGCGTATGCATAACCACTAACATATAAAAAATCCTATAAATCGTTTTTTTAAAATAAATTCACAATAC
>CAZWRU010000018.1:0-35614 GCA_964636425.1 uncultured Candidatus Bathyarchaeia archaeon | reverse complement strand
TAAACATATGTCCAGCATCAGTCTACGAAATGATTAACGGCAAATCTGTACCAGTTAGAGCTAAAGACTGCATACTCTGCAGAACATGCGAAGCCCAATGTCCAGAAGGCGCAATCCAAGTATTTGAAGAAGAAGAGGAACAACCCAAAGCTGAACAAAAAATAGAAGAAAAAGAGAGGAAAAAAGAAAAACCTGCAAAAAACCAAAAAACAAAAAAACCAAAGAAAAAAGCCGCCCAAAAACCTAAAACAAAAACAAAATAAAACAATACCATTCACTTTTTTATCGAGATTATAGCGAACGGGTAAATTTCTAAGAAAAATCAAAAATAAAAGTGGACCGAGCGGGATTTGAACCCGCGGCTTCCGCGTTGCGAACGCGGCGATCATACCAGGCTGATCTACCGGCCCGTTATTTTCTCTGAAGAAAGCTTTCGCTAAAAGATTTAGAGCTTTCGGTCATTCTTTAGTTTTGAAAATGTAGATATTTAGGGTGGTTTTTGGTTTTTGCCTAATGCCTCTTTCACTACTTCAAAAACTATGTCTTTGTTGACTTCACTATTTTTTGTTTCTTTTCGTGGAACATGGGGCAGATTTGGTTGTTTTTCAGGTGAAGCTGGCATATGGGGTCATGGATTTCTTTAGCGTAAAAAGGTAAAAAGGATTATGAAGGGAAAAACTTTATTTGAAAACCATTAAATTAGGTGCAGATTTATGCACCTATTGAATGTTTATGTGGATTTTTTTGCCGTCTAATTCTGATTCTCGCCATTGAGTTTCTATTTCAGTTTTACTTTTATGCAGATATACTTTGTTGGTTCTAACCAGAGCCGCCATTTCTTCTAAGTAGGGTTCTAGTAGGGGCATATTTTCGGCTTCGAGTTCGGCGATGTGGACTGCAGCTAATATGTCTGTGGGCATATATCCGAGTTCTTTTCGTAATGCTTGAACCCGACGCGCTAAATCTCGCATTATGCCTTCGCCTAATAATTTGTCGTCACGTTGACCGCTTATGAAAACTGAGATTTCATCTTCAACAGAGGAAACCCAGTTCGCTTCTTCTGCGGGGGCAGCGGTTGTATATTGGGCTGTTTTGATGTTAGTCATTTCTAATAGAAGGTCTTCAACGCTTTCAAGTGCTTTAGTTATGTTTTGAGGGGCTACTACTATAACTGTTCTTAGGGGCCATCTACGCTTGAGTTTAGCTGTCTGTCGTGCAGCGTTAACTAAAGAGACGGTTTTGAAGAGTGTTTCAAAGGTTTCTTCGATAGTTTTACTTCGAAGGCTTTGATCGGGGTCGGGCCATTTTTCAAAGTTGACGGATTCAGGTAATGCAGGATTGAGTTTACGGTAGACATTTTGATATAGGGCTTCGCTTATGTGGGGCGTTACGGGATTAAAGAGTAACGTGATGGTGTTAAGTACATGATGTAGTACTGCATAAATTGCCTCGCGTCTTTGGGCGTTGTTGGATTCTTCGGTCCAGAGTTCTTTTCGAATCATAGGTACGTATAGTCTGCTTAATGTTTCAATAACAAAGTCTTCTAAGATAGCTACTGCGGCATTAAATTGGCATATCTCAAGTTTTTGAGTGTATTCTTCAATTTTTTGCTGCAGCTTAGAGAGTAACCACAGATCAGGATTATGGAGTAATCCGGCTTTGGAAGCCCATTGGATCGTGTATTTTTCAGGTTGGAATCTGTCAAATTCGGCGTTTTGTAAAAAGAACTTGCTTAAGTGATACAGTGTTGAGAGCACCTGATAGGTTCTTCGACTTAGTTCCTGCAAGTCAAAGTTCATAAAGTCAATGGGGGAGCATTTGCGCATCATATAGAACCTGCTTAGGTCAGCGCTTGTTGTGTCTAAAAGTTTGTTAGTTTCTACAACGTTGCCTAGGCTCTTGCTCATTTTTCGTCCTTTCGAGTCTTGGGTTAAACCTTGGAAGAGAAATGCTTTGTAGGGTGACTCTGCTTTTCCTGTTCGAATAATATGTTCTAGAAGTAGCGAGTTTGCCCATCCGCGGGTTTGATCAATTCCTTCGGTTAGAAAGTCGGCGGGTACAAATTTTTGGACTTGCTCATCGGTGAATCTGGCATAAGGTGAGGCTCCACTGTTGTGCCAAGTATCTAGCACAAAGTCTTCTCTGCGCATCTTGCCAGCGCATTTTTCACATTTCAGAGTAATATTATCCACCCATGGTTTATGTAACTCAAAATCTGCGGGTATTGCCTCTTGAGCTTTATTTATCAGTTCAGCTTTACTTGAAACTACGTGTTTGTGGCCGCATCTTTCACAGGTCCAAACTGGTAAAGGTGTCCCCCAGATGCGCTCGCGACTAATACACCAGGGTTTGCCCTCTTTAAGGAAAGCGATGAAACGGTTTTTGGGTTCTTCAAAGAAGGTTTCGACTTTGTCGACCGCTTCAAGCACTTTATTATTTATCTTATCAGTGCGTAGGAAGTACTCTTTTCGAGCGAGCCAAATTATTTTGTGATGGCTTCGCCAGCAAGTGGGGTATTCATGTTTGACTTTTTTTACTTCAACAAGGGCATTTCGGTTGCGCAGTTCCTCAACAACTTGTTTATCGGCGTCTCGGGCGAATACACCATTGAATATTCCAGCATCTTTAGTGAATTTTACATCATCGTCGTAGGGTACAAAGATGGGCACGCCACGTCGTTGTGCTGCCCAAAAGTCATCTTCGCCGTTTCCAGGTGAAAGATGAACTACACCAGTGGCTGTGTTGATGTCTACGAATTCTTCACCTATAACATGATGGACTAGCGGGTGTTTTGTTTCCATCTCTGCTTGTTTGGGAATTATGTCTTTAAGAGGATAATCGTAGGCTGAGCCTTCTAAGGCGTTACCTAGCATGGTTTCTGTTATCGAGTATTCTTTAATACCTAATTCTAGCATTACAGGTTCGACTCGTTGCTTGACCATAATCCAGATTTCGCTTCCTACCTTGACCTTTACATATTCAGCTTTGGTTTGTACGGCAAGCATCGTATCGGTTATGATTGTGAAGGGCATTGTAGTCCAAACTAAGAAGAATTCGTTTTCGGTACCTGCTACTTTGAATTTGAAGTATAGTGAGGGATCTTCAACTTCTTTGTAGCTGCCTTCATAACCTACTTCGGCACTACTTAGGGAAGTTTGGCACCCAGGACAATAGGCTACAACGTAATGGCCTTCTTCAAGCAGACCTTGATCCCAAGCAGTTTTAAGTATGTGCCATTCTCGTTCGATGTATTCGTCTTTGTAGGTCCAGTATGCCTTGTCTTGGTTGATGAAAATGGCCAGACGACTATCTGCTTGAAGCCACATTTGATGATACCGCATTATGGCTTTTTTACATTCGGCAATGAACCGCTCCATGCCAACACGTTCAATCATCTCCCGCTTATTTCGAACCCCAAGAATCTTTTCAACCTCTAACTCTACGGGTAATCCTTGGCAATCCCAGCCTGCCCAAAATGGCATATAGTAACCTTGCATAGTGCGCCATCGGTAGCGGATGTCTTTCATGATGCGACCTCGAGCGTGACCTATGTGAGGGATACCGTTTAGGGTAGGTGGACCTTCGATATAACCTAAAAAGCCCTTATTTGGTTCATGCTCGCGTAATTCAAGTTTATTGCGTATTTGATTTTTCTCCCAGAATTCTCTCACTTGCTTTTCTAATTCAAGGGGACGATAATCTGGCGGAAGTAACTGATTAGCTTCAGATTTGGATGCGTCTGCCACTTTCTATCACTGTTCAAGCCAAATACCCGAACAGCGTATAAAAATCTATTTTAAAATAAAGTATAAGATTAAGAATTAATTCCGTAAATTTGTAAAAATTTTTTGAAAAATGGGCGTTTGCTGGGGTTCAGACAGAACCTAGGAGAGAATTCAACCCAAGAAGAGCACCCCTTTCAAACATGAACTGCCAAACCCTCTCAGCGCGCCTTTTCTTATTTAGTCTTCGTTTTACTAAAAAAAGAAAGAAAGGAAAGGGAGTTGGTTTTGTTTTTTGTTTATTTGCGTTTGCGTAGCACTAAAGCCGCTGCGATGACAGCTATGATAATAACGACTGCGGCGCCTGCGATAAGCAACGTTTCAGTGGACAATCCAGTGCCTGGAGTCGGAGCAACGGTTGGACTTGGAGCAATTGTGAAGGTTGGAGCTACGGTAGGAGGAAGTGTAGTTGTTGGTGCTACGGTTGGGGCTATGGTTGGGGAAGTGACTGGGTTTGCGGCGGATGCAACGAATGCTGTTTCTGATTCTGAGCCGAAGTATGATTCTGATCCACAGAATACTGCTGAGATAGTGTATAGTCCAGTTGTTGGAGGTATGTATGAGTAGGCGAAGTTGCCTTTGGCGTTGCTTGTGACAGTAGCTATTTCTTGAGTTGTTCCGGTAGGATCAGTAACTAACAGCGTTACTGGAACACCGGTGATATCGGTTGGTTTTGTCTGTTGCATGTAGACATATTCCATCCAATCAGACATGCAATCATCAGCGATAGCTGGTACACCGTCAGGGAAACGAGCCAATCTGTCAGTGTTCTTGGTACCTGGAGATTCGTCAGTAACTCTACCTTCGATTAGCATGCTGCTACCAGCTGTTGTAACTTTTGGTGAAGCAACAATTGTTGTAGCTGTTGGTCCTTTACCGATGGAGTATAGTTGAGAGTCAAAGCTGTTCCATTGTAGCAGGTAACCGTCTGCGATTGCACCTGGACATCTGCCACTGTAGCTCAATAGCTTCCATACTAAATCGCCGGTGTAAGCATCTATAGCGAGTCTGTATGCGGGGTGAATTGGTGGGTTATACATGCTGCCTTCTGAGAAGAAGAGTTTTCCATCAGCAATTGATTGTGTTCCGAAGTGCCAAAGCGGATATATGCCGTATGGTGCATCGTAGCCAGAGCTTCGAGGTGTAAAGGTCCATTTAATTTCGCCTGTATTCATGTCAAGAGCATTCACATATCCACCGAAGTCCCAAATGTAAACATGGCCATATGCAATTTCAGCGGCGCGTGAAATACTGCTCCAAGCATTGCCCGGTAGCTTAACTGGACCCCAAAGCTTTACACCATTAGTCAAAGAGAAGCCATAGGCTTCGTTAGCATCTTTGTCATGTATTACATATACTCCGTCGCGTGCAGCAAGAACTGCAATATCATGCAGATAGGGCAGAGTTTGATTCAATGGTCCCCACATTAAGGCTCCTGTCTTTGCGTTGTAGCCTGCAGTTATTTGATATCCATAACCCATTTCCTGGAACATACCTGGCGATGGATAGTATCGAGTAAGAATCACTTCAGGAGTTGAAGCTGCAACACCTAAAGTTCCGCTGATTGGGGCGCCTCCAAGTGTTGTTGCTAGAGGCACAGTCCATTGAACACCTGTTGAGTAGTTGTAAGTACCTGTTGGGCGAATAGTCACAACGACTGGCCCGAACATTGAAGGACCTGATGTGAGCATTCGAGTTGAATTCCACATAGTTAGGTTGCCACCGCTAGCGTACCAGCCAAGCAATGTTCCTTGCTGAGTCTCGTCTACATCTGTGTAATAAGACAGGTTCTGAATACCAGTTATATTACAGACGAATTTACCGGTTGAAGCGTCATAGAGGCTATAGAACGATGGTGTTTGGAAGAATCCTGCTATTTCTGTGCTCCATAAGAACGGGGTAGATCCGAATTCCTGAACAGTGTGGAACCTTAGTATTTGACCCATCCGAAGTACTTCTTTGCCTGTGTCTCCGCATGTTCTTGACCAGACTGTTTCTCCCGTGCGTAGATCTACTGCTTCCCAGCTTGAGGGGTTAGAATTTACACTCGAGAATTGGGTGTAATAGATTATTCCGTACATTATTATCGGTTCAAAGTAGTTGATGGCAATTGAAGTTGAGGTGTATTGGCTTTCTTGGTCAGAACTAATTGGTCCACCTACAATTCCGCCGAATTGAGTTGGTCTTGTCCAGACAATGTGACCCGTGTTTGGTGCTTTTGAGTATTGTTGGAAGTTACCCATCACATCATACATGCCAGTGGTTGCAAATGAAGGCGCACGAAGACCTAGCCAGTTACCACCAAGTTCGCCCCAGTACCAGTTAGTTGAGTATATTGGACGAGACCAATATTCAGTTGGCTGGTTTGGACTGGAATAAGGCGATACGATCGAGTCACGTTGTACGGTTAGGGTTATTACTTCACTTGTAGATGGCAACAGGATGCTACCGTTCCATTGTCCGCCTCCGCCAAATACGTCACCGCCTCCAATTAGGGTCTGTCCAGGGTAGGTCATCTGTAATTTATAAGCGCCTTCTTGAGTAGGTGTAAAACTAGCCCAGGTGCCTCCGGTTGAATCAGATCGCAGAGGACCAATTGTTTGTTGCGTACCATCAGGTCTTGTAATATGTATCATGATATTTTCGTATTGATCGCCCGAACTAGCCATTCCCGCCGTGGGTGTAGGTTTGCTCATAAACGCATTGATATAGACTATTTGACCAACGCCAACTGGATTAGGCGCACAAGTCAGCAACGGAAACGTAGGAATATCCAATGCTTGAACAGGTGATACCACAGCCACCATTGACACAGCTATAGTAAACACTAGAATTAAAGAAAGGGCAATTCCGGTTAGATTTTTTTTGAGGCTCACTTTTGTGCCTCCAAAATTTTTTTATACATTTTTTCTTTCTCCTAAAATTTCCCTGACTAACCCTTTTTCGCATTTTTACTATATAACACTTTGCAAGGAAAGATGAAATGACTACAAAATTATTAGCTCGCTAAGTAATTAAAAGAAGAATTTATACAATAAAAACAATACAAATCGAAATTTTTGATAAAGCTAAAATTTTTAACCCTAAGGGTAACAATTAAGCAATTAATTCGAATTAATTTATCATTATCAACAGAGGTTAATTACACAAAAAGAAACGCGTAAAATTTTTTTTTATAAGATAAAGTGCAGGAGTCTATTCACTATGGTTTTGTCCCATTCCACCAAATAAAAGTCTCATAATGCACTTTTCCAAAAAGCCTTGTCCAAGGAGAATCATATATTATATCAAAGTCATAACCATAAGAAGCTATAAGCGATTCTAGGTCGTTCCAAATTATTTGAGAGTTATTATCTGCAGGCCATACGCCCCAAATTTTATCGTCTGGACTACGCAGTCCCCAGCCATAGTTAGCAGGAAGAATATACGCTATCTTCTGAGCATTAGAAGTTCTATTTTGAGGGTTAGTGTGTACAAATTCTTTGAATTCTTTAATCGCATTTATATGTTCACTAGATAGTAATCCGTAATCGTCTATGTGTGGCTCATTGAAGATTGTTATATAGGTTGCACCTGCTTGATACGCCGTTGTTAGGTCAGCGTAAAGTTCAGGACCGGAGCTCAAATGAGGAGGATCGGTGTAGGTCCAAGTTATCGTAACACCCCAAGTCCTATTGTGCATTTCTGCTGCGCCTCTGCATAGAGCAACATTTAAGGGTCTTGAATGGTTCCAGCCGAACTCGGCAAAAACAACATCATAGCCAGCCTCATAATCAAACCAATATAGGCCATAATCAGAAGTAACTAGCTGATCGGTTTTAATAAAATCACGCATTTGGATGTATAGATAATAAACGAAAGTGTTCGCGGCATCTCTATAATCATAGGGTATAGTACTGTTATCGAATTGTCTAAAACCGCCTAAATCAAGCTGATTTCCACCAGGCTCATCATAAAGATAGTACCCCAAAAAGCGCTCACCATATTTAGCCCTGGCTGTTTTTTCCCATTCAAACGGATTATAATCAAACACCTCGGAAGGAGTCGGATAGGTCATCCGTACAAAAAAATTAAAACCCGCATTACAGGCATAATCTGCAACCTCTTCGAGCATATCCTGATTCTTTATTGTTGTCAGGTTAGAAATTACTATTAGGTTGACAAATTCTTTGGTTGTATCGATTAATCTTTTAGTTACTGAAACATCTCCGGTTTCTATAATACCCATGTAGAATCCTTCGGGATATGACTCAGCAGAAGCAGGAAAATTTAGAAAAGCCAAAGGAATGGAAAAAACTACAAAAACTATAATGAGTAATCCAGCTGTTAGCTTTTTATGCTCCAAAGGCGCCTTCACCAAATATAATCTTTATAACTAATGTAAATAGAATGCGCAACTTGTTTATCAATCTAGATAATTTTGGCTAATTATAGAACAAAACTCAGTAAAATACTGATTTATTCATTTAAACAAGTACGCTGTTGATGTCTCGGTAATGTCTTTTGTTTTGATAAGCTCCTATATAAGCGGTTAAAAGCTACACTTGGGATTGATTTTGTTTGTTGAAATAGTTAAAAAGGATTAATTCATCATCTGTCATTCCTTCTTGTCGAAGTTTAGTAACGCATGTTTGGAGTTGCTTTTTAGTATAATGGACGCATTTAATTGGTTCATTATTTTTAGCTAAGCAAGGAATTTTTCCGGTAAAAAAATAATTTTCTATACAGGACCGTCCCCTTTTTAGTGCAGACTGCATTTTCTTAAATCGAATAAGAGGTTCACAATTGGGATCTTGCATACCAAACATAGTTTTTGGAAAAAGTCTACACCCATCAGGTCGAATTTCATAGATAGAACAGGAATTATTCACTAGGAAGAGGCAAGGAGTCACACTCAGGTACTTATCATATTTGACTTCATCTTTCTTCCACATTTCACCCAATTCATCATAAAGCAGCTTTACTTTTTCCTGAATTTCAGCATATTCATCTGGTTTGACATTTAGAATCCCCGCGTTTAAGAAATCTTCCAGTTTGCAGCAATTCCCACATTTAGTGCATAAAAAAGGCAAATTAATCGACCAGCTTATTTTTCCCTTGAACTCCAAATGTAAATAAAAAGTTTCCACCATAAGCATTCATCAGCAAGACAAGATGGTTCTATTGGGCATCATTACTTGGGGGCAATTTTGGTAGCGTATTCATCCATTCTGTTAGGCCTTTGAACATTTCTTCAAATTTCGGATCTTCACTAACCATTAATTTAGTGTACTCTGCAAGAGAAGCATCATCAAGCTCTTCTGTTAATTTAGGCAGATTAAAATCATATTTCTCAATTATTTGTGGCCCTACATCAAAAACTGAATCAGAAAGCAAGGGTTCGAGCTCTTTTCTTTTTTGCCCAAATTGTGCATAAATATCTTTTCGAATATCAGAAATCATAGCTCTCATTTTTTCATCAACTTCAGGTATTTTCTGTTCAACCTCTTCTTTGACTTTCGCCCCAGTATCTTCTCCACTAACAACACTAGCCATACCTGAAGCAACTTCACCAGTCATCTTCACCATTAATTCCGAAAAAGCCCCCATCATAATACTCATCATCAAAATGCTCACATTCGCAATAGAATTCATGATTTTCTTATCTCTACCAGAGGAAACCATAGTTTTTTCCGCATTTTGACCAACTTTCTCATTATTTTTTGAAGCGACGTTTTCAGACATCATATCACATTGAGGTAATTGTCTTAGTTAGCTAATAACGCTTGTCAAAAAATAAACAAATCCAAAAACAAACCAAGTAGTAAGAAAGTTCAATATGAATTAATTAAATGACTAAAATGTGAATAAAAGAGAAGTCACTCTAAATATTCCATTGCCGTCTTGTAGCTATCATAGATTGCTTTTGCCGCGACAAAAAGACCATCTTGTTCATCTGAGGATAATTGATCATATAATGAAGCCCCGATAGAGTGACCTAATTGTAAAGGAACACCTACAAAAACAGGCTCCGCAATTCCATTAAACCGCAGGGGAGTAGCTACGGACAATACTGTATTAGTATTTTTTATTATTGCGTGAGCTATGTCTTTAAAGGAGACAGCAGGACCATATTCAGTACCTCCGATGTTGTCAACTATAATTTTTGAAACTGATTTTACATATGTTTCAACTTCAGATTTGGAGAAAAATTTGCGTTCTGATTGAACATATTCATCGATAGGTAATCCCTTTATTTTTGTTGTTGACCACAAAGCTATTGCAGCATCACCATGTTCACCCCCAACCCAACCCACAACGTTAGAGGGCGAAACACCTAAAGCGCAAGCGATTTTGGATCTAAACCGCAACGATTCAAGATTTGTACCCGTGCTAATAACAAATTCTGCGCCCGAGTATTTTTTAAAAGCCATCGCCATGGCATCAACTGGATTTGAGATTATAATATATTTTGCACCTCTATTTTTTGAAGAAATTGCCTCAGCGATAGACTTCATTATCCGAGCATTCTGTACTGAGAGGTCACGTCGAGTCATCTTCACGCCAGATACTCGAGGCTGTCCTGCCGAAACAAGAATTACATCAGCACCTGATACATCCTCATCTCTATCACAAGAGATAATTTCCACATCTATCCCTAAGCTTACAGTTACATGCCTTAATTCTTCAGCAAATGCATTAGCAAGCCCAGGTTTTGTATCACACACACTTAAAGTGTCAGCTAATCGTGCACACAGTATCGAATATGCAGTAGGACGACCTACACGCCCAGTTCCGATTTGAGCAATATGCAAACTAAATCACCTTTAAATCAAAGAGTACTATATGCAAATTGCTCGATAAAAAATTTCATTAATACAAAGAGAAAGAAACCTGACCCTTAATAGTGAAAATAAACGAAAGAGATTCAATAGATTTCATTACTCTTGTGCAATCTGTTTTAATAAGACATTTTCTCCTAATAATCGCAATCATTTAAGAGGCAAAAAGCCCAGATGTTGATAAGTGAAGTAATTCTCGAGAATTTCATGAGCTACGAGTACGCTAGGGTTGCTTTTAAGCCAGGTGTTAACCTAATCGTTGGACCGAATGGCGCAGGCAAAAGCTCGTTACTTCTGGCAATTTCGGTAGCATTAGGACAAACCTATACGGAGAGGTCTAAAAAACTCAGTAATCTTATTCGGTGGGGAAAAGACCAAGCGCGAATAACACTTATTTTGGATAACAGTAAACAAGGGGGCAGGCGTCCGGTTCCCAAGTATGCTAAAGATCAAATCTTTCTAACGCGTACCCTGCGTAGAGATGGCCAATATTGGTTTGATCTGGAAAATCGCGCCGCCAATAAACAGGATGTTGAGCGGCTTTTAGGTAGATTTGGGGTAGACGCAGATAATATGCTCATAATAATGCATCAAAACATGGTTGAACAATTCTCTGTTCTAAGTAATATTCAGAAGCTACATATGGTAGAAGCAGCAGTGGGTCTAGAACCCTTCCGAGAAAATGTAGTACAAGCTCAACAAAAACTTTCCCGTACACTAAGCCAAGCCGAATCAGTAACTAAACTTTTAGAATCCGCAGAACAGACACTTAACTACTGGCGTGAACAATACGAAAAATATCAAGAGAAAAAACAACTGCAGACTAAAAGAAGATTCTTAGAACGTGAATTCTCATGGGCGGAAATCGAGCGTAAAGAAAACGCGATAAAAGAGCTCCAAGCGAATAAACAAGAAATTCAAGAGACTTACAATCGTATCGAAAAAGATAACAAAAGCAATTTAGAACAACTACAAAAGCAGAATCTTCAACAAGAGGAATTAAAAGCGCAAAATAAAACGGTTTTTCAACAGCGAATCAACTTAGAACGTACATTAGCAACAGAACAAACAACAATTGATTTAGCCCAAGAATTACTCAAAGAAGCTAAGACTATAGAAGAAGTAATACGTGGTAGCGAAAAAACAAACCAATTAAAACTGCTCCAACTCGACAATTTAATAAAACTTATTGAAAATAGTAAAAAGCAACTCACAAATGCAAAAAGCCAAATTGAAGATAATCAGTCAAAAACTCGAAGTATCGAGGAAAAAACCCAAAATAGTACCCAAGAGCTGATCGATAACCGAATTAAGCTAGCGCTTTTAGAGTATCGTAAAGAAAAATCAGCTAATAATCTAGAAAAAATTGAAAGCACAATTAAAACCGCAAAAGAAAACCTTGAAGTTGCAATCGTTAAAGCGGGCGAGTCGGGAGTTCGAATAGCAGTAGTAAAAACTCCAGCAGAGATTTTAGATCAAATCCGAGTCACAGATGGACACTTAGCCGCTCTATCTGGAGTCTCCGAAGATATTGAACGCCAATATGAGTCATATAGTAAACTGTATTTGGAGCTTAAGGAGAAAGCTCAGATGGTTTCTGAAAATCGCCAAAAAGCTCTCCAAGAAGTTACAACCAGATTGGATGCCTGGCGTACGGTAATGCAGAATCTACTCGAACGTGTTAATGTGGAATACCAAAAAATTATGGGTCAAACCCGAGCTACAGGCCAAGTTAAATTGGCTAATGAACAAGACATCGAAACCGCTGGGTTAGAAATTTTAGTAGGATTCAAAGGTGGTCGCCCCGTTCCCCTGGATGCATATACTCAAAGCGGAGGCGAAAGAACCACAGCGACTATGAGCTTTCTGCTAGCACTACAACAGCATGTTCGTTCGCCTTTCCGAGCAGTAGATGAATATGACGTTCATATGGATCCACGTAATCGAGAAATGATAGCAAAAATTCTCATATCAACCATCAAAGACTCCAGCTCCCAATACGTAGTTATCACACCTAGTCAAGTAACCTTTGCTCAAGAAAATGCCAACCTTGTGACAGTGCAAAACGTAGAAGGCAAATCCATAGTCAAAGAGGTTACTTAATTTGCAAACCCCAAAACACAATAGCCAGCAAAAAAAAGATGAAAAAGAACAAAAGAAGATTGGTAGAGATCAGCTACAACGCATCATAGATATGATGAAGGGCATCGAAGACTACACTGTAGATCCCTTCTTACTTAATGTAGATGAGATTATTCGTGTAGTAAAAGAATACTTTCCTAAATGGGACCAGCCCGAAGAATTTAATTTAGACGCTGAAGCGATTCATCATTTAGCCTCCATTATAAAATTACAAAGCGAATGGGTTAAACAACGCAGCACCTCACTTTACACTGACCCATTTTTGTTAGAAGAAAAAATCATGCAAAAAGACAAAAACGAAATAACTCAAGCTTTCCTTACCGCTTGGCACCCAATCGTAGAAGAAGAAACTCTAACTCAAAGAAGCTTTTATGATGCCCTGAGATACTGGGATTCACTTACACCACTCAAAGACCGATGGCCCGAAATTGTTGTTGCACAAGTAGAAACTGGAGTAGCCAGCAGAAATGAACTAATTGACCAGAGAATACTACGAGATGAAGCATTTTCAGCCGAGTTAGAACGATTCTGGAAAGACCTAAAAGACAAAGTCCAAGAAAAAAGTCAAAACGGAAAACTTTTCTACATGGACTTTGTAGGCGCTGACACTTACGAACTAACGATACATCGCGCATATTTAACTAGCTTTTTGATAACCTACGGTTATGCAACCTTAGAAATCAATCCGTTAGAAGAAGAAATCTTCATAATCCCTCTAGAACAACCTGGGTCTAAGCTAAATACACAGGCTGTTTCAGTGCCAATTACTCTCTCATATGAAAGTTGGCAGAAATGGAAACGAGGTGAAACAAATTGAGCATTAGTGGTAAAAGAAAAGGCGTATATGCGAGCAAAATGAAAGGCGCAACTCACATGTTATTTTTCCGTAGACACCAACAACCAGGAGTTAAAGGTTGGGAACTTCATAAAACCTTAGGTGCCGATTACCCAAAAGTACTAGAAGTACTCGATGAGTTTCTAAAAGCGCTCGATTTACAAGTGAAAACTGTGGTAGAGAATCAAGAAGAAAAGATACCCACCACCAAGACTGAAAAACCTACCATAGAAGAACTTGACAAAGCAAGATTCTACGTCACCTTACGAGGAGAACTCGAACCCAAAGAGGCAAAAATGATAGGTTGGCGCATAGACGACTTGGCCGGTTTAGCCGTAACCATTTCTTATATCATCAGTAAAAAAGGTCAAGCGGCCCGCCGAGATGTAGAAGAACTCTTGGGTGAAAAAATCGCAGGTTGGAAAGTTGGCTTAAACCTTGATCGATATATCCGCTATGGTTACCTACAGCAAGATGATAAAGACCAACTTTACTTAGATTGGCGAACACGAGCAGAAATTGACCAGAAAACACTCATAAATACTCTACTACAAGCAGAAAAACAAAAAACAACATCATCACAAGTAGACTCAAAAGAAAAACAAGAAATCAAAGACAAACAAGATTCTACACAAGAAAACCAAGAAGAATAATCACTTCAAAAAGTCGATTAAAGCAAAAAACCCTAGTCAAAATGCTATACACCATTGCTTCAATTAGACAGTACGAAGCGCATCTGAGTTTACGACATAGGATGCTTTTATGTAGGGAAATATTATGAATTATTAATGAGGGCAATGGTTTTTCGTTATGCTTAATTTGCCAAACCCGCAAGACTTAAAAAAACATTAAAAAAGCATAAATCGCCCTCAATAAGCTCCCCTGAACAAGACCCAAAAGATTCAATTCTGCATTAATCGATTATTAGACAACTATAATCAACAATAGTCCATGTAAGAGTCCAAACAAAAGTCTACAAAGAATAAGAAACAGGGAAGAACAAAAAACAAGTATAAACCAAAAACTAACGTTTCCACTTATTTATCACTTAATAGACCCAGAGAAGTCTGGGTTACTAGGTGATACTGACGTTTTGAATATCGAAGTATCGCTTTGATAAGAAACGTAGGCGCTCGGCGTTCTTCCCATTTTTACCTATGGCAACGCCTTTATCTTTAGGATTTATTGTTACAACTGCCATTTTTTTACCGTCAGTCTTCTCTGTTATGCGGACTTCTCGAACTTGCGCTGGTTTAAGAGCGTTCTTTATAAATTGTACAGGATCTTCGGCGTATTCAATAATCTCATGCTTTTTACCAGTCATTTTTTCCAGAGTATGGATGTTGCGTCCGCCTTTACCAATGGCGACACCTACTTGCCCAGTGTTCACTATGAAAATTGCGCGTCCGCCTTCCTCATCTATTATGCAGTCTTTAACGCTGGCGCCACTTATATTTTCAAACAAAGCGATATATCGCATTTCGTCAGCAGTTATTTTTATGCCGGTTGTCATTAACTCTCTCCAACTTTAGTATCATTCTCATAGTACTGCATTTCTACGGTTTTCAAAATCTCTGAGTCCCCAGGTTCACGTATGCTTAGAGCAGATATAATGAACATTTTGTTGCATATGTTCGCAATGTCCATTGAAGTACCTTTATAGTTTAGAATTGGGACCTTTGAGAGTTTGCCGTAATATTCTATTTGTTCTTTTGTTTTTGTTGGGCAATTCGAGGCTAAAACAATCATTTTAGCCTTGCCTGTCTTGGCGTTCAGCATAGCCGCGTTGGCTCCGAAAGAAACCTTGCCAGTTTTCACGGCAGATGTGATCGCTTTGTCTATGTCTATCATGTTTGTGTTTTTCCTCCTGCTTTATCTTGCTTTTCAAATGTTGACATGTATAATTCTACTAATCCTGTGCCAATCGGAATTGATTGACCGACGATTACGTTTTCGGTCACGCCTGCCAGCGGGTCACTATCACCTTTTACTGCTGCCTCGACAATGTTAGGTACTGTAATTTCGAATGCTGCTCTGGCTAAGACGCTTGCTTTCTTACCGCTGATTCCGTGTCTACCGATTTGCTGGACTTCCCCTGTTGACGTCATCATGTCGGCGACGAGCATTACGTGTCGTACATCTACGTCTAAGCCTTGGTCTTCTAAGACACCTTTTGCCTCATTAACCAAAGCGTTTCTTGCAGCTTCAATGCCTAAGGTTTTGGCGATTTCGTGGACATTGTTGGTTGTGGTTCGGGAAGTGTCTACACCTGGAATTTCTAATACTTTAGCAAGGTTGGAGCCGTCGGTTCGTATAACCCACTCTCCGCTTTCTTCCGTGACTAGGACTCGTTTGATATCTGGAACACCTTTAACGTGGAAGCCAGAAACTTTATCAAGCATCCGTTTAAGCTGTTCGACTTTTTTAGGCTTTATTGTTAAGGTATTACCTTTAGCCTTGGTAGTGGCGTTTTGCAGTTCTACTCGAGCTTCAAGTGCATCCATTGTTATATCACGGTCATCCATCATGGTCTTGTTAAGCTCAACCACAATCTCCTCGCGTATGGGATCTACATAGATTTCTGAGGCAATATTCTCTAGTGATGTGTAGATTATGTGCCGTGCAATTTCTACTGCGCCTTCTTTGCTCTTTCGATGCCCGCCAGTTAAGTAGATGGTCATAATTGGAGTAGATGGAATACGACGTGCATCTACTATCTCGATTAGTCGAGGTAAACCTAAGGTGACGTTTTGTTCTTTGACTCCTGCGTAGTGGAAAGTTCTTAAAGTCATCTGGGTACCGGGTTCTCCGATTGATTGAGCTGCTACGATGCCTACGGCTTCACCTGGTTCCATAAGAGCCCGTTTATAACGATTAGCGGTTTCAGCAACAGCTTTTTCTACGCCTTTCTTTGTGAATTTTCCTTTGCTTAAGTGCTGTTTAAGTTGATCCATCAGAATGGGGGTTAGTTGACCTTCTACGTTCTTTAACTGCTTTTTTATGTAATCGGATGTGGCTAATTCACCTTTTTCTTCCCCAATGGTGATTTGGTCCATAAGTCGACTGACGTTTACTGCCTTGCCGTGATCACTTTTTGCTGGATCTACACCATCCTCTCCATATTTGAACTGGATGATATCTCCGGCTGAGTCACGTACTGTACCGTCATATTCCATACGAATATGTTCTAAGGCGTTAATGAGTCTGCGCTGCATGTAACCGCTTTGTTGGGTTCGAACCGCAGTGTCGACTAGACCTTCTCTACCACCCATAGCGTGGAAGAAGAATTCTATAGCATCTAATCCTGTCTGGTAAGAGTTGTATACGAATCCTCTTGCTCGAGGACTTGGATCACCGCCTACGAAGTGAGGTAGAGCGCGTCCAGCGTAACCTCTTAGAATCCTTTTACCTCGGACTGATTGCTGACCAACACAAGCTGCCATCTGACCAATGTTTAGGCTTGATCCTCTTGCGCCAGTTCGGGTCATAACGATTCCTGCGTTTTCTAAGGTAAAGTCATCGTCAGCGATTTTTCCTGCTTCATCTCTGGCGGTTGCAAGTTCGTGCATGACATAAATTTCAAATGACTCTTCAATGGTCTGACCTGGAAGACGAGGTAGGGTTCCGTTCTTATAGTTCTCTATGTGTTCATCAATCTTCTTTTGGATGCGCTCCATTGTTTTCTGAATTCGGTTGCGTGCCTTAGGAGATAAAACTAGCTGGTCGTATGTGTAGCTGAAGCCACGCATTGATATGAAGAGTTTGAGCATGCGCGTGATTTTATTGAGGAATTCTCGCCCTGCTTGAGTGCCGTAATCTTTGATTATCCTGTGAAGAAGACTTTCTGATTGTTCAGAACCGATGCTACGCCTGTCGATTATACCTGAGACTAGCTGTCCATTTTTAACAACCACATAAGCGTCGTGTTGGCATTCTTCCTCTTTACATTTGTTACAGCCTTGGCAAATGTTTGCCTTTAGGACGTAATTCAGAGTATTTGGTAAGAATAAACTAAAGATTTGCTTACCAGACCACATCTCAGGATCTTTCTTTTCTGGTTCAGGAAGTGGACCTATATACCCAGTAGCTGTTAGAAGGCGGTTGACGTCAGCTCGAGTTAAATAGTTACTTTTGCGAGTAAAGTAGTATGCGCTTGTGATGAAGTCCCTGATGGCACCGATGATTGGACCGCCGAATCTGGGTGAAAGAATCTGGTCTTGGACCTGCATGAGTAGTAATGCTTCAGTGCGTGCTTCTTCGCTTTGCGGAACGTGAAGGTTCATTTCGTCGCCGTCAAAGTCTGCGTTGTATGGTGGACAAACACAAAGGTGCATACGGAATGTCTTGTAGGGTAAGACTCTTACGTAGTGAGCCATAATAGACATGCGGTGAAGAGAAGGCTGTCGATTAAAGATGGCTATATCACCATTCTTTAAGTGACGCTCAATAACAAATCCTAGCTCAACTGCTTCAGCGATTTTTGTTCGATCAATAACGAACTCAAGTCGAATGCGTTTGCCGTCAGGTCGAATAATGTAAAGAGCACCTGGATAGTTTTCAGGTCCATTAACAACAAGTCGTTTCATCTCTTCAATATTCCAAGTGGTAACTTTCTCAGGTACTGAAAGCCTCATAGCCACATCTTTTGGAACACCGACTTCGTTAATGTCTAAGTTCGGGTCAGGAGAAATAACGGTACGCGCTGAAAAGTCTACACGTTTACCAGATAGGTTACTTCGGAATCGACCTTCTTTGCCTTTTAAGCGTTGAGACAAAGTCTTCAGAGCTCTACCAGAACGATGTCTAGCTGGTGGGATACCTGAAGCCTCATTGTTAAAGTATGTTGTAACGTGATACTGTAGAAGCTCAGAAAGGTCTTGGATAATCAGAGTAGGTGCGCCTGCTTCCATGTTTTCCTTCAAACGTTGGTTAATTCGAATGATGTCTACTAGTTTATGGGTCAAGTCGTCTTCAGAGCGAATACCTGATTCTAGGGTAATTGAGGGACGAACATATACTGGTGGAACAGGCAGAACTTGTAGAACCATCCATTCAGGACGAGCAACTCGGGGGTTAAAGCCTAAAATTTCCAGATCCTCATCTGAGACTCGTTCTAAACGTTCGCGTATCATGCTTGGAGTTAAGGGTTCAGAGCCAGCTTCGGTCTGTTCGATGAATTTAGTGGGTTTCTCAAAAGTTATTTTGAATTGTCCTGAGGCACAGTGAGGACATTGTTTAGTTTTGATTTCTTGAATGATTTCTTTATAAATTTCGTCGGGGATAACACCAAGAAGCTCCATATACCTTTGGATTCGGACTCGAGTTTTTTTAGCTGCCTCATCTGAGAGGAGAATACGCCCACAACTTCTACAGGTTGCTCGCAGAAGATCAAAAATGATTTTGGTAAATTCAATATGTACTATTGGTACGGCTAATTCGATGTGACCAAAGTGACCTGGACAACGAATAGCGGTGTTTCCGCAAGATTTACATCTTTGTCTAGGTTCAAGAGTGCCTAATCTGCCATCCATTAATCCAGCTGTGATTGGTGCGCCGTCTTCATCATAGGTATCGGGTGTTTGGATTTCAACAACTGATTGTTTGCGTAAGTCCTTAGGCGAAATCAAACCGAATGAAATTTGATCTACTACTTTATGAATTAATTCCTCGGTTGCCATTTTATGCTTTCTCCTTAAGTCTTAATTTAGGTGTAATACACAAGCTTTGAAGCTCCTGAAGCAAGAGCTTAAACGCATATGAAACCACTACCGGCGCAACTTTTGCTTTCTCGTCACATATCTTGCAGACGTATTTACGCTGCTTCATATCGTAGAACGCAATTTGGCCGCAGGTCTCGCATATGTAAAGGGTATATTTGTCGGATTCTTCGAGAAGACGATCTCTAAGGAGCATTGCTGCACCGTGTCCGATAAGGCAGTCTCGTTCCATTTCTCCAAATCTGAGACCACCACCGCGAGCTCGACCTTCGGTTGGTTGACGAGTAAGCATTTGAACTTGTCCTCTAGCTCTGGCGTGGATTTTGTCAGCAACCATGTGGTGGAGTTTCTGATAATAGACTATACCCACGAATATATCTGCAACGAATTTTTCGCCTGTTGCCCCGTTATAGAATACTTCGCTACCAGTGTGACTAAAACCGTTCTTTATAAGGTTCTTTCGGACTTCATCTGGACCTTCATTTGCAAACGGTGTACCGTCTACGGGTTTTCCTCGGGCAGCTGCACATTTACCTGCGAGCGATTCGATAAATTGACCAATAGTCATTCTTGATGGGATTGCGTGTGGATTGATTATTAAATCTGGAACCAACCCTTCTTCGGTGAATGGCATATCTTCTTGTGGAACGATTAGGCCGATAACACCTTTCTGTCCGTGTCTTGAGGCAAATTTGTCACCTAACTCGGGTATGCGTTGATCGCGGACTCGTACTTTGACTAATTTACTGCCTTCCCCTGATTCAGTGATGAATATTGCGTCAACTACACCATTTTCAGAGGGGCGCATATCCGCAGATGTGTCACGCATCGAGGGTCCTCTAACTTCAAATTCCTTGTATTCTTCAAGGAATCGCGGTGGGCTGATTCTGCCTATAAGAACATCTCCGCCTGTTACGCTTGATTCGAGACTGATTATGCCATCAGGTTCCAGAAGACGATAATACTGTTCGCCTCTGTATCCGCGTGTACCAGGCTCGGGAACAGTGAATTTATCTTTTAATCCGCCTAGATATTGGCGACATTCGGCTTCGTAAATGCGGAAGAATGTAGATCGGGCTAAACCACGTTCGATGGATGCTTTGTTGAATATGATAGCGTCTTCCATGTTGTAGCCTTCAAAAGACATGACTGCTACAACGCAATTTTGGCCTGTCGGACGTTGCTTGTAACCCATAACTTCCATTAAGTCAGTTTCAACCAATGGAGCTTGTGGATAGTGCAGAATGTGAGATCGGGAATCAACACGGTTTTGGAAGTTGGTTGCGTATATACCCAGTGCCTGTTTTGCCATTGCGGCTTGATAAGAGTTACGTGGTGACTGGTTGTGTTCTGGATAAGGTATGGTAGATGTTCCGATGCCTAGAATTGTGTAGGTAGCGATTTCAGAATGAGTATGTTCCTTTGCTACTTTATCCATAGATACTGCAACGTAAGCGTTTTCCTCTTCAGAAGCGTCTAAATACTCAATCAGTGCGTTTTTAACCAAATCCTCCCAAGTCCATTCGCCTAAAGCTATCTTTTCTAGATGCTTTGATTGGAGCTTAGGCACACCGTTCTCAACTATAACGAGAGGTCTTCGAACTCTACCTTCATCACAGTTAGCGTGTATTTCTTCGGCTTCAGACTGTGCTTTAGTGAAATATGTAATGTTAACTTCAGTAGAAATCTCTCCGGAGCGGCGCTTCTCTCTAAAGCTGTTAATCAATTCTTGAGGATTGCCACAGAAACCGATTATGTTTCCATCAACGAAAACCTTTGCTCCATCAATCTTCATGGAGTCATTTGACTCATATGCTGGAACTGTACCCATTTCATAGAGCAGTTGCTTAATCTTTTCAGGGTTAATTCCGACCGAAATTGATGAGGAGAGAGCCAGATTCTTTACCAGACCGCAGTTTGAGCCCTCAGGAGTTTCATTAGGGCAAAGTCTACCCCAATGAGTTGGGTGTAAGTCTCTGGCTTCGAAGTTAGGCTGACTTCTGCTTAAAGGTGATTGTAATCTGCGCAGGTGACTAAGGGTTGAGATATAGTTTGTGCGGTCTAATAGTTGGGTGATACCGACTCTTCCACGTCCCCAGTTGCCCGTTGCAAGTGCATGCTGGAATCGTTCAGATATTATGCCCGGACGTACAGCAGCTGATACTGTTATTATTGGTCCTTTGACGCCTATGCGTTCAAGCTGATATTTTATGTCTCGTGTTAGATTTCTAAATGCAACACGGAATAAGTCTGCAAGCAATGGTCCGGCTAAGCGGAGACGTTTGTTCTTGAAGTGGTCTTTGTCATCTTGCTGGCGTCTGCCCATTTTAAGTTGAATAACTCTGGTCGCCATTTCCCCTAAGAATATAGCTTTATCTTTTCGTTGTTTTTCAGTTCGACCTAAGTGGGGTAAGAAGTTCTTATCAAGTGCGGTTTGTGCTTTTGACAAACGGTATTCTTCAACTTGACCATGAGCAACACGGTTACCTATGAATAAAATAGCATCAGAAGGAGTATCTACTCCTATAGCTTTTTCGAATGAAGCACTCAACTCAGCTTGTATTTCTTTGTCAAGCGATACTGCTTCGGCAATATCTTTGTCTTTTTCCAAAGATAGGGCACGCATGATAACTACGAATGGAATTTCAGTTGGGACACCAGGCATAGAAACGTAAATTGCGTCATCTGCTTTTAGTTTAAGTTCTATTCTGGCTCTAAAGCCAACGGTTGTTGAGAAAATCTTTGCTTGATAAACAGGAGAAGTGCCTTTTTCGTCTAAATCAATTATAACGCGGTTAGGGGCCAAATCTTCCATAGCGACTATAACACGTTCAGACCCGTTTACAACAAAGTAACCGCCAGTATCATCTGGATCTTCTCCAGCCGCTATGAGCTCTTCTCGTGAGAGTTGACTTAAAAAGCATAATTTTGATTTAAGCATCACCGGAATATTTCCGATGTAAACAAGCTCGGTATCTTGCTCGCGCCCATCAACAACAGGAGTCATTTCTAAAGCGATAGGTGCGGCATATGCCAAGTTTCTTAAGCGAGCTTCCATGGGATAAATTTCATGTTTTGTTCCATCGACTTCAGTTGCATATGGTCCAGTGATTCTAGATTGGGGATCGATAACCCAGATTTGACCAAGTTTTACCTTATATGGACTATCAGGAACCTCAATTGGGATTTCGCTTACTTCATCAACGACCTCCTGTAAGCCATGGTCAATAAATTCATTATAACTATCTAAATGTTGACGTACTAGTCCTTTCTCATTAAAGAAAGTCTTAAGCAGCAGATGGGTATCTTCTTTTGAAAGTTCAGTCAATTTTAATTCTCTCCCGCAATTTTTATTACGCTTTGATTCTCACGTAAAGTGTTTATGCGGGTATTTTTCAAACTTGCAAGTTCCCCCAATGTTGGATCATCCAACTTGAAAAAGGGTCTCCGATATTTTTTAGAGAGCACAAACACATGCTACGCGGCAATCTAATAAAGCTTTTTGTGTAATGTCTGGCATTCTTGCCAACGAACAATAATAACTTGAATTCAATTTATAGATCAATATTACATGAAATTTAGATAAAATCTGAATTTTATGCAAAGCTTCTAAAATTTACGGATATAAAAAAGAGATTTGTGATACATTTTCCGAGAGCATTAAAGTTAAGAAGATAGGTAAAAATTGAAAACTAAACGAATTTGGCGGGGGCTTAAGATTAAAATCATCTTTTAACCATAGTTAGCTCATATAAAGACGGGGCTATCTTTGCAGATGCTATCTTACTTTTTATCAGAGGCAGTAGGGCCTCATCTCTTTCATACCCAATGCTATTACGTTCGTTTTGAAGCGCAACCTTCATCGTTGTTCCAGAACCCACAAAGGGATCAAGCACGAAATCTCCTTTGACGCTAAACATCCTGATTAGTCTTTCAGCTATTTCCTCAGGAAATGCCGCGGTTCTTCTTTCAAGTTGACTTATTGTTTGACGACTACCAGTTATTGCCCAAATCTGAGTGAACCATTCATCCCGTTGCTTTTTTGTTATTTTACTATTGTAGCGGATAGAATCATGTGGCGGAAAATGTCTAAGTTTTCCTTTTCTAAAAAGTAGAATAAATTCACAATCCAAAGTAACATACGCATTTGGCGGCAAGAACCCTGACCCCAAAAATGCACCTTTTCCTTTGTACTTTGGCTTAGTTGTAGGCTTCTTCCATAATAAATAAGGTAGACTAATGAATCCTATTTTTTCCATGTGCTCAATTATTCGAGAATGATTGGGAAAAAGACGGAACTTCCCATTTACCGAACGGGTAGCATCCCCAACGTTAATACAAGCAATTCCGCCTTCGATTAAAACTCTAAAAGTTTCTTTCCAGATTTTAGACAGATTCTGATGCATTTTTCTATAAATGGCATCAATAATATTGTCTGAGCAGTTTTCTTCTATTTGGCGCATAAGTTCAGCGATTTTCGGATCCATATCTGCGAAGAGGGTATCCCACATTTTTATCATAGGGTAAGGTGGCGATGTCAACATCAGATGTATTGTGGAATCAGCTATCTCGGACATTTGTTGACTATTAGCAAGAATTATTTTGTGGGTGGTATCGTGCATGCGTGTTCCTTACTATTGTCTATACGGGGTTGTTTATTCTTTTGGTGCCGATAAAGGGTTCAAAACCTAGTATCATAAGGATATTTTAAAGAACGATGATTCTAATCGAGGAATCTGGATTTACGTATTAAGGTCAATCGCTGAGCAAAGCAAATTGTTACTTGAGATAGCTTTTTTGATTATGGGCAAACACCCATTTAGCGTTAATGTTGAAGAATTGTAGTTTGCAGTTTCCAATGGCATGTATGTCAACAGAGGTTTTTTATTGTAATAAGAGTTCTTGGCGCAGTGCGATTCATAAAGGAGGGCAAAGAATAAATATTGAATTTTAAATCCGTGTGATTTTAAAAAATTTTTAGCTATCGTAGACTTGAGAGTTATTGCGTTATATAACCAATAATATAGGGGATGATTAGTGCTTCTAATACTAAAATTGGGATCACTACAAAAAGACCAAATAGAAGTGCAGTTAACCCCATTATTCTTAAGGCTCGAGTTATATCTTGAGGTTCTATTTTTTCACCATCACCTAAAGAATAATGCCCTTTCTTTTCAAGTTGAGTATTTAATGCACCAGCCATGGCAGATATAGTCCAGCCAGCATTTGGGCTACTGGTTTTATGTTTATCTCGTTGTAGGATTCGCCAGGAATTTTGCCAGTTATTTTTCAACATCAATGCTGAGATAACCATTAATATGGAGGTTAACCTCGTAGGAATATAATTAGTAATTGTATCCATTTTTGCTGAAAACCAACCGATATTGGCGTTCTCTTTATCTTTGTAACCCACCATGGAATCAAGTGTATTAATCACCCGAAATGCAAACGCGCCAGGAACACCGAACAGGGCGTAGAAGAAAAACGGAGAAGTAACGCCATCGGTTGTCGACTCAGCTATTGATTCAACAGCTGCAGAGAGTAAATGTCGCTCATCAAGAGAGTAAGGGTCCCGTCGTACAATGTAATATAACCATTTCCTTGCGCCATCAATATCTTTGTTTTTTAATGCTTTCTCGATGGGCAAAGTATAATGTTGCATACATTTGAGTGCAAAAGTAGTTTTTAACAGAATTGCCGAAGCTATGATATAGAAAGGCCATCCTAAAACAGGAATTTGGCGAATTAGAAATAAGCTAAAGAAGACTGGAATTGCAAAAAGAGCCATAACGCCTAAGCAGAGAAATACCCCATTTATTTTTTCTATCCGAGGATTCTCATTTTTTATTTTTGGCTTTAGCCAAGCTATCACTTTGCCCATCCAGACTGTTGGATGAGCTTTATCTGGGATTTCGCCAAAGACAACATCAATTAAGAAGGCTAAGGAAAATATTAAAACCGAATCAGCAAGGAAAGAGAGGTCAAAGGCGAACATACAATTGTCATAGTGTCTTCTTGAAGGCGTCTAATAGCTTTTCGTTTTCAAAATGTGTTTTTACTGCAATCCGAATGTAATATTCGTCTAAACCCGCAAAGGAACTGCAATCCCGAATCAATAGTCCAAAAGTAAGCATTTTTTCTTTCAGTTGAGGTGCATTCAAACCAGATTTGCGGATGTCAATCAAAATAAAGTTTGCATCAGCAGGAAGTATCTTAAGAGATTTAAATTCCGAAAGCCCCTGTAGTAAAAAGGCCTTTTCGACTTTAATTAAATTCAATGTCTTCTCTAAATGCGCTTTGTCCTCTAAAGCAGCTATTGCCGCAACCTGACCTAAACAATTAACATTCCAAGGTATCTTCAAATTAGATAGGATACGAATAATCTCTTCGCTAGCAATACCATAACCTACGCGTAAACCTGTTAAACCATAAAGTTTTGTAAATGATCTTAAAATCAACAAATTGGTGAATTCGTTAATTTTGCTGATTAACGAATATTTCTGGTCCTCTTCGATGAATTCGAGAAAATCCTCATCAAGAAAGACTAGGATGTTTTTAGCAAGGGCTGTCTGGATAATTTTTATTAAATCTTCAGGGGAGCTAAGCAAACTTGTTGGATTATTGGGATTACATAGAAAAATTGCTTTTACCTGCGGCGTCATTGCTTGAATAAAGTTTTCTGGAACAAATCGAAGATTATTGTCTAGCTTCACATGTAAGGGTGTGGCGCCTGCTTTCTTTACTGCTCCTTCGTATTCACTAAATGATGGAGCAGGCAACAAAACGAGGTCTCCTTTCTGGGTGAATGCTTCCGCAAATAGGTAAATAAGTTCGGTTGATCCATTACCGACTATCACGTTTTCTTTGTTTATTTTACCATAGTGGAGAGCAATCGCATTTCGCAATTTCGAGGAGGTAGAATCAGGGTATACTGGTATCTGGTCTAGGCTATTTGTGATAGCTTCAATCGCCTTTGGAGAAGGTCCTGTGGGGGTTACACTTGAGCTAAATTCTATTATATCTTCAGGTTTTAGTCCAGTTCTTTTTGCCGCATCGTAAATATCTGCACCATGAACGCAGGGTTTAAGGTTTTTGAAGTTCTCGCGAACCAAATTAGAGGTAGATTTCATTGCTTAGCTCATCCCAAGGGTCTGTTAGATTTGTTCAATAAATTCATTATCAAAGGCATAAGTTGTTTTCCTTGAATACACCGCAATCCGCCGTTGCATGCCATTTGTTCGCTGTATTCTTTGACTCCATCATTTACTATTTTTCCTCCAGCAATGACAATCGGAACGGGATCATCGGTGTGATTTTGAAGGTGAGTTGAGGTCACGTGATCCGAAAGCAATACGACATAAATTTCCTCTAAGTTAATGTTATCTAAAATTCGCCCGACCATTGCATCGATTTTTTGAATAATTTTGAGTTTTCCTTGGACATTACCGTCATGACTGGCTTCATCAGCAGCTTCAACATGCACCAATACAAAATCGAATTTTTTTATTGCACCTATGGCAGCATCAGCTTTCGCCATCGTATCGGTATCTATTTCACCAGTAGCGCCTTCGACGTTGATTACCTCCATGCCCACAAGTTTGCCTATACCTTTGATGATGCTTGCAGCCGCAACGCATGCTGCTTTCATGCCATATTTATTGCTGAAGGCATCTATCCGCGGAAGTTGACCTCCACTCCAGGGAATAACAATGTTTGCAGGGGGTTTTCCCTCAGATTTACGCTTAAGGTTTATTGGGTGATTTTTAAGCAGCTTATTGGAGGATTTAATAAATTCGTTTAGAACCTGAGCCGTGCGGGCTGCCTCATAGCTGCCGTCTAAAGGTTTTACTAATCCAACAGTATCTCCGGGTTTTGGAATTATTGCAGAAACATTTGGAGAAAGTCTGCTTCCTCGAAGCACTAAAGCACCCTTGAAACTCAGAGTCTGCTTAAATAGTATTTCAATATCAGGGAACTTTTTTAGCTTAAGAGGTTGAAGGCATTTTGCGAGTTCGATAGCTTCACTTTGAATTCTTCCTGCACGCTCATCAATCAAAATAAAATCTTCGGTTACAGTTGCAAAGTTGCATCGAAAGGCTACATCACTTTCTTTTAGGTCTAATCCTGCGCCTGCGGCCTCAAAGGGGCCTCTGCCGCTGTTAAGAATAAAAGGATCGTACCCGAGTATAGATAGGTGGGCAGTCTCTGTTCCCGGAATAATGCCATGCTCTAATGGATTTAATAATCCTGAAACTCCTGCTGCGGCTAATCGATTCATATTCTTCGGGTTAACTGCTTCTAAAGGGGTTTTGCCGTCCAATTCTGGTAAAGGTTTATCGGCCATACCATCACCAACAATTAGAATAACCCGCACATAATGCACCTCACAATGAACGTACTCCTTTATTGCAACGCGACAACTTTTTAGCTCCACTTTGTGAAGGTGTCAGAGTTGGATAAGAATTCATATAAACATTTGGCTGGATTATCCATCAAGAGTCTCAGATGAAGAAATTATGAAAAACACAAGGAACAGAGATTGATTGCTTTTAATTTTGGGCAAGTGTTAAAAGTGGTTTTATTCGTATTACAATTGTAGTGTGTGTTCACTTTGAAGGTTACTAATGTCCGGATTTCAGAAAAAATCCTTACTGATACTGACAAATTAGCTAAGAAGCATGGACTTAATCGGTCAGAAGTTATTCGTCAAGCATTAACAGTATATCTGCATCTAGTCGAAAACGTAGGCACAATGCTTAGACCAATCGCGTTTAAAGTGAAACCTTCCCAGATCGGCTACATGCGCAGAGGGGATGTTTCAATCCTAAAAATTCCAACTGGACACGCTATTGTAGTTGGATCCACATCTTCAGGGGGAATCGGACCAAAAACCATGGATATGTTAAAGGTGCAGGGCAGGGTAGTTGGAAAATTCTTAGCTAGAGTTGCACTGATGGATGTTGCAGCAACAGGGGCATTTCCGCTTTTGCTCTCTGTTACGCTCGGAGTGGAAAAAGAGCCGACGGGCAGGGAAATCTTGGAGGGAATACGAGCTGAGGCGATGCTTTTAGGCCTTGAGCCTAATCAAGTGCTAATGGAAAACACCGAAGATAACTTTACAACAAATCAAACTGGAGCAGGATTGACAGTAATTGGCTTTGCTAACGAAGATGAACTACGATTAGGAAAAACTAGACCCGGAGATATGGTTATTGCAATTGGCAAACCGAAAGTGGGCGATGAAGTCATCCCTGCGGAAGTGAAAGGAGAAATTGCAGATTTACGAAATGTGACACTTTTGACCCAGAAGAAATTTGTCCATGATATTGTTACTGTTGGATCGTTTGGAATAGCTTATGAAGCTAGGATGATGGCTTATGCAGTGGGGAGGCAAGTAAAGTTCGCAGAAAACATCGGATTAGATTTGGTGAAGACCGCTGGACCTGCAAGTGTTATACTTGTCACCATCGACCAAGAGAAGATTGAAGATCTAAAAGCTCTGCTTCAAAAACCATTAACAGTAGTTGGAGAAATATTATAAAGAGAAAAAAGAAGGCGGAAACAGAAAAAATATGGTTCTTAGCACTTAGACTGTTCTATATAGAAAGGGGCAGAGATAGTCTTAGTTGAGTTTATTCGCCTGCCGCTAAGGCTACTATTATGCCGTTAAGTTTTGTCTTTTTTAGGATTAGACGCGAGGTTTTTCCGGCTGCTATCAATGCTGTTCTTTCGCATACTCCGCCAACTTCAACGGTTCCCGGCACATTTTTTGAATCAGGAGATAAATCTTGATGTTGAAAATCTCTTATATCTTCTAAGCTGATAAATTTAAGAGTAAATCCTAATGTCATTGCTGCGCTCATCAAATTCTGAGATTCCTGTTTGAGATCAACTGTTGCAATAGCTGTAACTCGATCAGTAGACACTTTAGCTTTTTTTAGGGTTGCTGTTATGGCTCTTAGAATTTGATCTGTTGAGGTATCTGGTCTTGCTCCAAGGCCTATTGTTATTCTTTGCATCTTGAAAATAGTGATGGGTTTTACAAATGTTGCCACAGGCAGAGCTTCTCGGGTAATTATTACACCCGCATCATAGCTGTTCACTATTTCCAGTGCCTGTTCAGAGGTCTCAGCTTTTTTAATTTCAAATCCCGTAATTTTTTCAGTGGGAACATTAACATCGCCGATTGAAACCAAGACTGTGCGGTCTCCGTTAAGTATAGCGGAATTCACTGGAACTATACTTTCAGGGTTTGCGATAGTTAATTGAAGCATGTGGGCTAAATCATCAACGCTTTGTTTACCCATCACATCAGACGCAGTTGTAACAACTGGGGTAGCGCCTATGCCTTGAGCGATTAGGGTTGCCAGCTCGTTTGCGCCTCCATAATGTCCAGAAAGTAGACTCACAGCAAATTTTCCTGAAGCGTCAACACCAACTACCGCGGGGTCAATAAGCTTATTTTCAAGGTGCGGAGCAATTGCACGTATAATGATGCCCATAGCCATGACTCCGATGACAGCGCTAACTGTATTGTAGATGTCTTTGACGAAGTCTTCAAGCTTTACTTCAAAAGCAACTGTATCTTCCTGCGCATATTTGCTGGGCGCATAAACCTTACAGTGCAATTTAGAAGCTTTTAGAGCATTTTTAATTTTTATTGCAGTTTCAACACCATTTCTTGTGATCGCGATTATTGCTATACCTTTTGAATACATCATTCTACGCCTTGGGGGAAATCAGTAGTAAACGGCGAGTCATAAAGGCTTTGAGTAATCGTAACATTTTGCAAAATAAAAAATGGAATATCAGGAAGAATGGGGAAAACAAATCAAAAAGTAAAACAAAAATTTGTTACGAGACCCACAATTCGGTTGCTCTTACTTTGTAACGAAATGGTATTTGAAAAATCGTGATGGATAAATGTTATAAGAACTGTAGCAAGTCAAACTTAATAGTTGATAAAGTAATTATTGACTGCATCGAGACGTACCTTTAATGAAACACGACCATCAACCGAAACAGGATTCGTTATCAAGTATACACGAATATAAAAGTGTGGCAAAAAACAGACTATTACTTTCTATGATCATTACCGGCGCTGTAATGATTATTGAACTTATCGGAGGAATTTTAACTGGCAGCTTAGCCTTAGGTAGCGACGCCAGTCACATGTTTACCCATCTATTTGCCTTGATTATCAGTTATGCAGCAATAGTAATTGCTTGCAAACAACCTTGTCATCATAGAACGTTTGGATTTTATCGAGCAGAAATTATTGCAGCATTGTTTAACAGCATTTTTCTTTTCGGCGTAACTGCATATATACTCTATGAAGGTGTTGAACGCCTACTTAATCCTCAACCTGTTCTAGGCTTTGAAATGTTACTTGTAGCGTTATCTGGTTTGGTTGCCAATGGTTTAAGCATTTTAATTCTAAGAAACAACGTTAAAAGCGATCTTAACGTGAGGGGTGCTTTTCTTCATATGTTTGCTGATACCGCATCTTCAGTTGCAATAATCATAGGCGCAATTATTGTTTCGGTAACTGACTGGTACATTATTGATCCTTTATTAGGCATTGGAATTTCCATTATAATTTTTGTTTGGGCGTGGGGTTTACTAAGAGACTCTGTTAATATATTATTGGAGACTGCTCCAAAAGGGATGGATACAGAACAAGTCATTTTAGAACTTAAGAAGAACATTCCTGAAATCCTGCAAGTTACAGATATCCACCTCTGGGAAATCACTTCGGGAATGTATTCTTTAACTGCCCATATAGAAATCGAGGCGAATACTCAGGAGAATAGAGAAATTCTGGATAAAATTAACAAGGTGTTGGTTGAAAAATATGGAATTGAACATACAACCATACAGCTTGAAAAAGTACAAACCAAACAATAGTGCAGAGAACATATGAGTAGAATGTGATTTTTTTAAGAAGTCTTTTTATTAAGTAAGAAAGTCTATTGCGGATGGATAAACCTACCAGATTAAATATTAGTCTTCTTGTAATCTAACAGCAGGGGCGTCAGGGAATATATCGAAACATAAAATTGGCTTAGTCTATTTGCAAGGAGCATTGCCGTGCTTTGAAACTTTTGGGAATATGCCGACGAATCTAGTTAAAGAGGACGGTCTTGTAGATAATAAACCGATTTCTGAAATTCTGGATATGCTAATCATTCCTGGGGGCAGTTTAATTGAATCGGGAACAATCAAGGGCAAATTGGAAAAAGAAATTCTAAAAATGGCTGATAACGGTAAATTCGTGCTGGGAATTTGCTCAGGTTTTCAAGTGCTCGCCAATGGAACGGACATTGGACGTTTATCAGCAACGCCTATAATTCGCAAGGGTCTTGGCCTAATTGATACAGAAATTACCCCTCTTATTTGCACAGATCAGGTCAAAGCATCGATAATAAACTCAAGCTATCTCACTGATTCTGTAGGAAGCCAAGTTAGAGGTTTCCACTGTCATACCTATGGCAATTTAGCGCTTCATAAGAATGCAAAACCCATCATGGTATCACATACTCAACGAGTTGATTATTTTAAAGATAGAAAAGAGCTTATTTCAGGAGTATCGAATCAGAAAGGAAATGTCGTAGGAGTATATCTCCACGCTTTGCTAGATAATAATCCACTAATAATAGAAGGCATTTGCAAATCACTTAATATCAACCAAGCTGAGCTTTCTGAAATAAAAAAGAAAAACTCAAAGCTACAAAAGCAGATGAAAAGTGAATTAGGCATATTAACCAACATTCACATAGAAAATAAACCGTCAAAAAATAAAACGTCTCGTTCTTTGCTCATCACAGCCTTGGGAAGCGAATCTGGAAAAACCTTCATAGTAACGGGTATAGCAGGTGCCTTAAAGAAAAAGGGGATAAATGTAGGCATCGTCAAAATTGGCGGAGATATTCGTGATGCTGTACCTGCTCTGTACCTAATTAAAGAGCCGATGAAAGAGTACTCATCAATTATAATTGGCAAGAGCGGTTGGAAATCTCCTTTTGAGGCAATTAACCAAGCTAGTAAGGATTACGAATTAGTCATTATTGAAGGCGCGATGAGTGCTTTCACAGGATTGCTAAATGAGCAGATTAAAAAACCATCCTCAACAGCAGAGGTTGCGGCATCGCTTGGAGCGCCAACAATAGTTATAGCGGGGGCAAGCAAAGAAGGTGTTGAAGGCGCCCTGGTAAGTACGCTCAACTACGTAAAATTGTTGAAAACGCTTGGAGTAAAAACTGTAGGTGTTATTCTAAATAAAGTACATACAAGCTACTTGAGCGAAGATCTCAAAGAGCTTATAAAGCAGACTTATGAAAATGCAGGAGTCGAACTATTAGGCATAGTTCCATATGTTAATCTGGAAGGGCGAGGCGCAATACCAGAAATCGAAATCAAATACGAGGAATTCTGCACTAAAGCCGTGGAGACCGCAGAAACCTCAATAGACATTAAAAGAATTACAGAAGTAGCTGCTCCATCGGTTCAAAACCAAACCGACTATGAAGCGCTGGTTAAGAAATTCAAAACCGCTCTTAAAACAGACTTTAAGGCAAATAATTAGAAGCCCTTAAAAAAAGGCGCCCCACAATGAAAAACAACAAAAAAATTAACCCCAAACGAACCAGTTTAACACTTAACAAGGAAAATCCGAAGAATATGGGTAGTGTTAAATCGGCTGAGATGGCGATTTTGTTTGATATGGATGGTGTATTAGTGGATGTTTCTTTATCTTATCGTAAAGCCATTCAGGAAACAGTCAAATTTTTTACTGGAAAAAGAGCCCTGCTAAAAGAAATACAGATCTTAAAAGAAAAAGGCGGCTACAACAACGACTGGGACCTAACGGAAGCCATTTTATTAAGCAAAGGCAAAACCGTACCGAAGACACAAATAATCATTAAATTTCAAGAACTTTATCGCGGCTTTAAAGGTACAAAGGGATATATTGAAAACGAAAAATGGCTGCTATCCATCGAAGTACTAAAGCAGCTGAAAGAAAGATTTTCGTTAGGCATTGTAACTGGAAGACCAAAAGAAGAAGCGCTCTTTGTGCTTAAAAAATTCGGCTTAGAAGAACTGTTTAATGTTGTAATCGCCATGGAAGATTATCCGCCGGAAAAAGCTAAACCAAATCCATATCCAATCAAGCTTGCACTTAAAAAGCTGGGGAGAAAAAAAGCCCTATATGTAGGCGACAGCGTAGACGATATAAACGCAGCAAAAGGAGCTAACATCATACCGATCGGATGCCTACCACCTAAAATTGCAGCCACCAACCTAACGGAGTTATTAATAAAAAGTGGAGCAGAAAAAGTCTTAGACAACATCAATAACATCAACCAAGTAGCGATAAAATATTGATTTCATAAATAACCAATTCATAAAAAAAGAGAAGAGTATAATGAGTGAAAGTAAAGGTAAAATCTACGAGGATATTAACCGACTTCCAAAGGTAAGTTACGAAGCAGCAAATGAAATTCAGGACATTTTACAGGAAGCAGCTAAAGAGTTCCCAGAAATATCTAGATACTACTTTGAATCAAAATTCAGCTCCGACGACCGAGTAAGCGGAGGCCGCTTCAAATATGAACAATACGTCTATGACGTACAAAAATGGCAAAAGAAATGGCTCGGTTCAAACAAACGTTAAAAAAGATGGCACAGGAAGGTCGGGTTTTGGGCAAAGACGTTAGCAAGATATTATTGGCTATCAGGCAAAGTCGCTTGGATAGCAAAAAGTTATGTTTAATGGCCAGAAAGAGTCTTTGAAGAGTTTTATTCATTTGTAGCCTAGGCGTATGGTTGTTTTCTTTCTAAAGGAATCAGTTTATGCGCCATTCTTTTTGGGGCGGTAAGCCAAATGTCTTATTTCACCAGAGGCTTTTCCGCATACATTTCTAAGGTTATTTCTACGGGCAATCGCATTCAACTCCCACATATGGGATGTACTTGTTACGGAATACTGCTTAGAACATTAAAGGAGGATAAATTAAGACTTTCTAAGCATCCAACGAACTTGAGTATTCTGTTAATCTAAAGCTTGTTTCTCTAATCATAACGAGTGAAGATTGCAAAGAGAAGAACAACAAGAAGAATTTTCGAATTGTTGTTCTTTTGACTTCAACGAAAAATAAGCTCTAAGGGGCTTTAATCGCAAAAAGATCAGTATATCAGGGAATTGATAATTTTCTTTTCGTATTTGGCACCTAATTGGCGTCTAATACGATTATTCAAAATGGATTGCTTCAAATACATTCGAGAGTTAAAATTGAACAAAAGAACATTAAGCAAATCTGCTATAAACTTACAATTCAACCTCGATTCGGCCCATTTTATTCCAAATTTTGTTTCTATTTAAAGTATAAAAGGGCTAACACTAGATATTAGAGCAATTACGTGGCAGATGAGTAATTTATGATGAACAAAACGAGGATTCAGCGTTAGCCAGATGAAAAATCAACAAACTTAACGGGCGATAAAGGCGCTGCCCCTTCTGGCTTCCTTGTCGGTTAACCTCTGATTTGTAGTAGAATCTTGGAACAGTGCACTGGATAGTCTTTTATCTTCCTGAAATGCTATTGCAGGGCGGCGTGCATTTTCTCAACGGTTATAATTTTAATTTCTTTGAACGTAGTTAGCGCTAAAAGGTGACTGTCTCCGGTTACTATTATGTCAGCACATCCATCTATGGCTGTTTCAAGAATCATGTCGTCTTTTGGGTCTTCTTTTACAGCTTTAATTTTTATTTTTACGTTTACAACTTCAGCGGTCCTTATTAACGCAAAGATTGTTCTTTGAAGCTCATCCTCGCTGATTTGAAATTTTGGGCATCTCATGACCGTTATAAGCTCTTTTATGATCAAGTCAGACATTATAATCGAATATTGGTTGGCTATTCCTTTCTTTAGAAGTTCTCTTGATTTGCCGTTTGAGATTATTGCGCTTACGAGAACGTTTGTGTCAAGGACTGCTCGAAATATTGGATCATCTTTTTGTCTTGCGCACTACTGCTACTTCTTTTTGAACTTCCTCATCCGATAGTTTCAATCCTTTCTGATCAATCAGCTTGAAAATATCATCCCACTCTTGCTTTAGGTCTGGCAGCTCAAGCTTTTTCATAATTATGGTATCGCCTCGGCCATAGACTAAGAACTTGTTTTTCGGCTTTATTCCAAGTTCTTTGCGTATAGACTGTGGAATTACAACTTGCCCTTTTTCGCTGATGGTTGTAACTTCAGGCACTTCAGTTGTCATATCTCATCAGTAAGAATATTTTACTTTCATACTATTAAA
>CAZWRU010000017.1:0-35636 GCA_964636425.1 uncultured Candidatus Bathyarchaeia archaeon | reverse complement strand
TTGTCAAAATAAAAGCTCAAAAAAGACGGTAATGATTAAAAGAAAAAATTGATAATTCCTCAAAAAAGTAATTATTCGGTTTGTTTAGTTTACTATCCATTAAAATTGGGAAAGGTTCAGTGTTTTGACCTCTCTAACGAGGGAGGGGGGTTAGATATTTGTTTTCTGTTTTGGTGATTAGAATCGGAATTTACTTTGCCTGCTTTGGGTTCCCTCTCCGAATTCTTTTGCGAGTTGTTCTAGAAGGTTACGTTGTTGGGAGTTTATTTTTTCGGGTACGACAATTCCAATTCGAATCAGCATATCGCCTTTGCCATATCCTCTAAATCTAGGCATGCCTTTTCCTTTGAGTTTTATAACTTCTCCAACTTGGGTTCCGGGATGAATTCTAATTGTCGTTGGCCCCTCAAGAGTGGGAACCTGTATCTCTGCCCCTAAAACAGCTTGGGGATAACCTATCATAAGCAGATAATGTAGGTTATCTTCTTCTCTTACAAATAATTCGTGAGGTGTGATATGAACCTGAACATATAGATCGCCTGGGTCCCCCTCATTTTCTGCAGCGTTGCCTTCGCCTCTTAGCCGTAGTTGGTAGCCTTCATCTATGCCAATGGGAATTTTTACAGTTATTTTTCTGCGTTTTTTTGCTATCCCTGAGCCATTGCAGTATCTGCAGGGGGTATTGATTATTTTGCCTTTTCCTCTGCAATCCGAGCATGGGGTAACTTGTACATACATGCCTAACGCGCTTCTTCGCATATTTTGTACTCTTCCAGCACCATTACATCGGGGGCATGTCTTAACATTGGATCCTGGTGCTGCTCCGGAACCACTACATATTTCACATTTTTCAGTCCGAGGAATTTCTATTTCTTTGTCTGCGCCTTTAGCTGCTTCCTCTAATGTGATGGTCATTTCATAGAGTAGGTCCTGTCCTCGGCTGGCGCGTTCGGTGTATCCTCCTCCAAAGCCGCCTCCGAAAAACATGCGAAATATATCATTAAAACCGCCACCAAAGTCCCTAAAAATTGTGTCGAAATCTGCGCCTCGGAATATATCTTCTTGAGTGTACTGTTGGTCAAAACCTTGATGGCCTAATCTATCATATTGTTGTCGCTTTTGATCATCTGATAAAACAGCATAAGCTTCACTGATTTCTTTAAATTTTTCTTCAGCTTCAGGTGTCTTGTTTCTGTCAGGGTGATATTGCATTGCTAGTTTTCTATAGGCGTCTTTAATTTGATCGTTTGAGGCTTCTTTTTGCACGCCAAGAACTTCGTAGTAGTCTCTTTTTTCTGCAGCCATAATTGTTACCGCGATATCCGAAATAAAGAAAGGGATAAAAAAAGGTTTTTCGCTTTTATTTCACTTTATAGTCTTCAGAGTCGACTACTTTTTCGCCAGTCGTAGAATCTTGATCTTGTTGCTCTTGTGGTCCAGCTTGACCTTGAGGTCCTGCTTGTGCTTGCTGTTTTGCTTGCTCTGCTGCGGCAGCCTGTTGATAAATTGCTGTGCCAACTTCTTGAAGAACTTTTGTGAGTTCATCGCTCTTCGCTTTAATCTCTCCGGCGTCGGTTTTGGCTAAAGCGTCTTTTAGTGCTGCAACCGTAGTGTCAATTTTGCTGGTTTGGTCTGCTGTTAATTTGTCTGCTAAATCTTTCTTTGTCTTTTCTGCTGTGTATACTAAGCTGTCTGCGTTATTTCTAAGTTCAGCTTCTTCGCGTTTCTTTTTGTCTAACTCAGAGAATTGTTCTGCTTCTTTGACCATGCGTTCTTTGTCTTCTTTTGATAGTTTAGTTGATGCGGTGATGCGTATTTTTGCTTCTTTGTTCGTTCCACGATCCTTTGCTGTCACGTTAAGTATGCCGTTTGCGTCTATATCAAAGGTTACTTCAATCTGAGGTACGCCTCGAGGCGCAGGAGGTATGCCTTCTAAGTTAAACATGCCTAATGAAACGTTGTCGGTTGACATCTGTCTCTCGCCTTGAAGTACATGAATTGTTACCGCAGTCTGGAAATCTGCTGCTGTAGTAAAGATTTGGCTTTTCTTGGTGGGGATAGTGGTATTTTTTTCTATGACTTTCGTAAATATACCGCCCATGGTTTCAACACCCAACGATAAGGGTGTTACGTCTAGCAGTAGCAGGTCACGAACTTCACCTGTTATTACACCTGCTTGTATGGCTGCACCTATAGCTACACATTCCATAGGGTCTAAGCCTCGTTCAGGTGATTTGCCTAGAATTTGTTCGACAAATCTTTGAACCAAAGGCATTCTAGTCATGCCACCGATTAGAATGATTTTATCAACTTGGGTTGGAGTTAATTTTGCGTCTTCAAGGGCCTTCAGTATGGTGCCTTGGGTTTTCTGTACTATAGGTTGGGCTAATGATTCTAGTTTTGTTCTGGTTAAGGTTAGGTGCAAATGTTTTGGTCCTGTGCTATCAGACGTTACGAATGGTAGATCAATGTCTGTTGTCATCAAGGTTGTTAGTTCTATCTTTGCTTTTTCAGCTGCTTCTTTTAATCTTGCCATTGCCATTTGGTCATTTGTGAGGTCTAGATTTGTTTGGCGTTTGAATTCCTCAATGATGTATCCTATTATTGCTTTATCAACGTCAGTACCGCCTAATTGAGTATCTCCGCTTGTGCTCAATACTTGGAATACGCCTTTGCCAAAGTCCATGACTGTTACATCGTGTGTTCCTCCTCCGAAGCTGAAAACCAAGATTTTCATTTCTTTGTCAACTTTATCAACACCGTAAGCTAGGCATGCGGCTGTGGGTTCATTGATTATGCGCATAACTTCAAATCCTGCAATTTCACCTGCATCCTTGGTTGCCTGTCTTTGATTGTCATCAAAGTGAGCTGGTACTGTGATGACTGCTTTTTTGATTGAAGTACCCAGGTATGTTTCAGCGTCTTTTTTGATTTTCTGCAAAATGAATGCGCTTATCTGCTGAGGAGTATATGTTTTTCCAAAGACGGTAGTTTTGTAGTCGGTGCCCATTTTTCGTTTAATTTCAAAAATTGTTCCTTCGGGATTAGCCGTTACCTGACGTTTTGCTGATTCACCTATTAGTAGTTGTCCGTCTTTTGTGAAAGCGACAACTGAGGGAAACATTTTGCCTGCCATTGTTGGTCCTTCAGCGCTTGGGATGACCGTAGCGCGTCCGCCTTCAAATATGGCTGCGGCTGAGTTTGTGGTTCCTAAATCGATTCCTAATACTTTTTCTCCAGTTTGAGGGTTACTCATTTATTTTTTCCTCCTTATTTTGTGACTTTGAAGATGGGTTAACAGCGACCTTTACTGTGCAAGGTCGTATTACTTTCTCCTTCATTGTGTAGCCTTTTCTTACTTCTTCTGTGACTACACATCCTTCGACGTTTTCACGTTCTATAGCTGCTACGGCATTATGTTTTGAGGGGTCAAAGGGTTTATCTTGGCTTTCTATGGCATTAACCCCTTCTTGTTCAAGGACTTTTCGAAGTCGTTTAAGGGTCATTTCTACTCCAGTAATGATGGATTCTGCTGAATTGGTTGTTTTAGCTGTTTTTATGGCCATTTCTAATTCATCAACTACGTCTAGTAGTTGAATTATTATTCTTTCATTGGAGTATGTTGTTGCGTGTTGAATTTGGCGGTCGCATCTTTTTTGCAAGTTTTCAAAATCCGCTTGTAGGTATTTTATTCGCATCAGTAATTCTTCATTTCGTTTCTTTTCTGTCTCTAACTGTTGTGTTATGTCCTGTTTTTGGTTTTCTTTTTCATTACTGACTTCGCTGGTGGCTTCGTCCATAACGTGAAACGCCTCTTGTAGGCTTTTAATCTTTTAGAAGGGCTAACAAAATATAGGTTTCGCCTCTTAAAAAAAATTTTTTATGTACTTTATAGTCGTTATTTGATATTATAACACTGTTAAAAAAAAGAAAAAAGTTGGAAATTGTTTTTTAGCTTATGTTTGTGGCGGGTTTGGTGGCGGATATTGAGGAATCGAAGTTTGAGTTTGGGGTTCTTTTAGTTGGAAGAAAGCTATTGCGACTAGAAGTATTGCAATCCAAACGAGTACTAAACCAATTAATATTATTGTTAGGACTGCTCCGATTAGAAGTACTGTGGCTGCTGATCCAAATAAGCCAATGTTGCTTTTGTCTCGAAGTAGATTGAGTGAGCGTCTATATAGGAAGGCAACTAATAGCACGAAGACAAACAAGATAACAAGAGAAATCAATATGCCTGCTAGAAATGGTGCAACTGAATTAAAATCCATGTCTGTAGGTATTTGTGTTGGGTCTATTTGTGCAAGTGATGCCCAATCTCCGTTCCAATCTGGAAACATGTTAGCAATTAATCCAAGGGAGGATACCATTATTATGGCTACCGAAATTACTATGCCTACTATTGCCAGTACCGTTCCGTATAGAGCATTGTTGAATATGCCTGCTTCTCTGTAATAATCTGCCATGCCTTTGAGGCCTATTAGTAAAAGTATTATTCCTATGAGTGGTAAGATGCCAAAAGTTGGACCGGATATGTAGGGTATGCAACCTATAAAGAGTAGTAATGCGCCTATGCCGCCTAAGATTTTGCTTGTATCGAAATCCATTTATCTAATTCCTCAGAGACTCGTTCAGAGAACTGAGAATAAAAGTTTTGCTGTTTATTTAGAAAGTAGCCTAACAGAAGATGTCAAATTTCGATAAAGATTGTGGATTATCTAATTTTGTTTATTGCTCTTTGTTTTTAATTGGTCTTCTAGAACGGTATAATAGCTTAGGAGATATTGTCTGCCTTTTGTTGTTAGGCTGTATGTTTTTCTTTCTCGTCCGTTTTGTTTTTGAATTTGGCTGCTTAGTAATCCAGATTGTTCTAGAGTGTTTAGTGTTGGGTATAGGGCGCCGTGTCGAAGGTTTATGCCTAGCTGTTTTTGAAAAGTTTTTTTGATTTTGTATCCCCACATGGAATCTACGTCGATTAGTCGTAGTAGTTGGATATCTAGTAGGTTTTTTGTTATTCGTTCTGTGATTTCTTTTTTGCTATCTTCAGTCATAAGCATTCTCCTCTGTGGTTCTCGGGATTTAATATCTATTTTTAATTGGTTTATTTTATGGTTGATTTGATTGTTTAATTTTAGGTCTAAATCATTATATGTCGGCTTGAGTTTTAGCACTTAAAGTTATATGTCTGATTAAGTACCTATTATATGTTTGTACAACTCAACAACAAGAAGCAAAAATCAATAATATCAAAAAATACAAAAACAAAAAATAGAATACAGATAAAAGATTGAAAATAAACCCTAATGTTTACAAAAAAAGGTAACACGAATTAAATATATTCATAAAAGCAGTTTAGTATAAGAATCAGGGATAGGTGAACATTTGGTTCAAGGTGCCATCAATTCCGATAGTGACATTCAACGGCAAATTCTAGACTTTTGCAGACACATTGCTGGATCATATACTATTGTTGCTATCTGTCAATCTGATAATGCAATTCAAAAGCCTAGTTCAAACTCAACGATCCAAATTCTTGAAGTTATTCTTAACTTTCAACCCAAAATTATGAGCTACGTACGAATAATTGATGGTAGAAATATAATCATTTTTGCAGTCGATAAATGGGTATTTGAAGGAGATCTTACTCGGGGGCTTCTAGGAGAAGCTTTAGCTAGCCTATTACTTTTCCCTTACACTGCAGTAGTCAACCCTGATTATTTGAGTGCACAAGAGATTTCTCTAAAAAAACGGCTCATATTAGAATCATTAGAAAACATAGTACTAAATTATCCTGAATATTCTTACACTATGCGAATTAAGCCTGAATATTTCATGTATGAAATCATGCTAAGTCGCGTCCGAATTTTCCCTCCGATGGCATATAGTGCTTCGCCATTTCTCAGAGGCGAAGTAGGTAAGGAAAAAGTTGCATTAGTTCTTCAAGGTTATCTAAAAGCTTTAGAACAATTAACTAAGGCAGGCATTATACTTCATTCCAAAAATGAAATAATGATTTCGGAAACTTTTGTCCAGGCAAGTAAAAAACCACGCGTTCGCATAATTAACACTATAAAAACCGCGCCAAGAACATTGTTCACTTCTTTTTTTGGAGTTTTTCCACAATTTCTAAATTTTCTTTCACAAAATTATGAGGCCTTCTCTCATTTCCAAATATTCCCTTGGCGTAACGGCTCTGACGTAAGAAAAAAGTTTATTGATCCACTAAAATTTATTTTTGTACCTACCACGCAAGGATTTGTTTCTTTAGCGGATAAATTGGATATCAGAGGTTATGTAAAAAAAGTACTTTCACCAAACTTTAATAAAATTAACGTTAACAAATATGGCGGAGTTTTAAACGATGTATATCTCATCAAGGCCAGCACTGACCATTTAGAAAAAAAAATATTGGTTAAGCAGTTCAAAGATTTGTCTAGTTTTAAATGGTTTCCTTTATCAATGTGGTCTGTTGGAGCTCGGAGTTTTTCCCTTTTAGGTAAGTCACGTCTTGAAAGAGAGTGCGCAATAAACGAATTGTTGAATCGAGAAGGTTTTAATGTGCCAAAAATTTTTCATGTCAGCACTAATGAACGACTAGTTTTTATGGAATATATTGAGGGTAAAAGTCTAAGTGCATTTATTAAAAAAATTGCATTAGCAAAGGAAAAAGAATCTTTAGATGCTGAATTGGATCTAATTGAGCAAGTTGGTGAAATTTACGCCAAAGTGCATACCCTAAATGTAGTTTTAGGCGACGCAAAACCAGATAATATTTTAATAAGTAAAAGCGGCAAACTTTACTTAATCGATTTTGAGCAAGCTGGTCGCAATGGTGATAAAACCTGGGATGTAGCGGAATTTCTTTTCTTCTCTGGGCATTATTTACAATTAAATAGTGAATCAAAAGCAGAAGCCATCGTTAAAGCTTTCATAAATGGCTATCTTTTTGCTGGTGGAGATTTTAATGTCATACGATTTGCGGGGGCAACAAAATATACACGAGTTTTTAGCGTCTATACTTTGCCCAATGTATTGTTAGCGATGGCAAATATCTGCAAGAAAACTAAATCTCTTGCTGATAAAGATACTTAAGGTAGCTAATTTGTAGTTCCGCATCAATCAAGTAGAGTAATTTTTTTAGATAATATTAGTTCGCTATTATCCTATCTATAGATTCGCCCTTAGGTCTAGTTTTGAAAGAGCATAACTGGATTAGCGCTGTAAGTTAAGTAAAAAGGATTAAAATCCAAGATAAGAAATTCCCTGCCAATGCATAAGTATATTAAAAATAAATATTTTTAATCTGACTTTAGTTTTCATAAACCATATGTTTTCAAACAGTTGAAGTACTGTCCGATTACTATGACGTTTGATGCGACATCGATGCGTAGAATTCGCTTGGCCTTTCATGGTTTAGGATTAAGCTGTCTGGGCGGTGCAATATTTCTTCAAATATTAGTGTTTTCGGATATTCTAGGGCGCGGATACTTTAGGGCAGTCGAAGGAAATCCTGTCATACTTGGATTAGAAATCGGATTAACCGCTTATGCAGCAGTATACTTCCTATACATTTATCGCGCTTTAATCCGTCAAATCAGATAACTGAGATAATATATTCCTTCTTCTGCTTTTTCAAATATATCTGCTATTTCTTAGACAATAGACCTATCTTTTTAAAAATACAAAAACAACATGATTTACTCTAAAATTACTTTTTTTCTCTGGATAATAATCTAGGTTAGATGTTGTGGGTCCTGGTTGTTTTGTGGCAAGAAGCAATAATAGGTTGATTTACACGCAATTATGCAATTGTCCTCTTTGAGGATTATTGTCTGCAGGAGAAAAAAAATTGGCTCAGAAAATAGTTGATGGCGATAATGTATTGCTGTATTTGGATGTTCGTCGAACCTACATGGTGAAAGTGGAGGCTGGAAAAACTTTCCATACCCATAAGGGATTCATTAAATTTGATGACGTGATTGGTCAAGACTATGGATGTATATTTAAGAGTAGTTTAGGTGTTAATTTTACTATTCTCAAGCCTCAATTAACTGATTATATCCTCAAATCCTCTCGTAATACTCAGATAATTTATGCTAAAGATGCCGCTTTAATTGTAATGTATAGTGGTATTGGTCCAGGGAGTCGTGTTGTTGAATCTGGAACGGGCACAGGTGCTTTAACTACCGCTTTAGCTCATTATGTTCAGCCAAACGGCAAAATCTATACTTACGATATTCGAGAAGAATCCCACAAAACCGCTGAAAAAAACCTCAAACGCTCTGGTCACAGCGATTTAGTTGAAATGAAGATAAAAGATATCACACTTGGCATAGACCAAAAAGATTTAGACGCAGTTATACTTGACCTTGCAATACCTTGGTTAGTAATTCCTCATGCATATGACGCGCTCAAGCCTTCAGGAACACTTGTCTCATTTAGTCCAACAATCGACCAAGTCGTTAAAACCGTTGAAGCACTCAAAGAACATAGCTTCATCAATATTGAAACGTTTGAATGCATAATGCGGGGCATGCAAACCGAGCGAGGTAAAGTTCGGCCTCAAACCCTTATGACTGGACACACTGGCTACATTACTCATGCACGAAAAGTCATCAAGCCCTCAATAAATGAAACCATAGTTCCAACGGACTGCCCTGTTGAAGAAGAATTGCCCGGAGAATCTCAAGAAATCGAGAACACGTCAGAAACAATTGATGAAGAAACCCTCACCTAATACAGATTTATGATACGTCATTTTCAGTGATGTCCTCTCATTTTTTATGCTAATTTAGATGTAACAAAATTACTTTTGTTGCTATAACGAATTTTGAAAAGAGGAAGCAAATTAAGAATTTCGCTATACGATTGGCTAGTTAAGGGGTGGGCTGATGGTTCAACATTTGTGGTTCATTAGAATTGTGTAATTTATAAAGCTTCTTTGTTACGTAGAATGCCACTATAACTGCGAGAATTCCTAAACCCAATATTAACAATTCAAATATTTCTAAGCCCATTACTCCGGCAAAGGGCACAAGAGCATCAATGAGTCCCATTGGCAAAGCAAAGATCAGTAATTGTTTTTTGTGGAAAACAGCGGACATAATGCATAGGTAACCCCAGGCAAAGTGAAATAGCAACGATGAAACGCGCTCCAGCGTGCCCCACCCAATTAGTGGTAAAATACTTGGGGATTGATTAAACAATGCTGGTTGGCTAGCGAATAATTGGTCATAGATTGTTACGGCAAGAGATGTATTTGCTGATAAAATTGCATAAATCGTAATCAAGTTAATTAATGGTAAGATACCTAGTAGGACACCATTTTCCCAAAATGACAAACTGAGACCGTATGCTTCAGAATCCTTCGCGGAAATTTTGCTCTGGGAGACTAGAAACCACGCAACTATGAAAGCTCCGCCTACCTCGAAGATTACGGTTTGCATGCCTAAATAAAGCGCAAAAAAAGCGCTTTGTGCGCCAAAAATATTAACGACTGTTGAAGCTGTGAGTACCTGTACAATGTTTTTTAAAATAATTGCTCCAGCATAAGCGATTAGAGCATAAAGAAGGACTATTCCACGAAAGTTCCGTTTTAATCGCCAAAAAACGATTAGAGCTATGCTAAAGATTATTGCGAGTATAGGTTGAAGCATCAACAGCGGATTAATATTTTCCAAACAGTAACCCCATAACTAAGTGCCAATACTTGTCCTCTGAATGATATTTATATGAAGACAATTTAACTTTACGATACTTTTTTGTTGGATGCTGGTAACAGTTTATCTAATATTTGTATATGATTTGATGCTTTGTTTTAAATATGGGTTAAGTAGAAGATGTGGTAGGCGCAGCAAATATGAGTTTGCGGTTAAATGCTGAGTACGAAAAGATGTTGCCCAGAATGTCCGAGGAAGAATTTAAGGAATTAAAGGAATCCATACAATTAGAAGGGCAACATTATCCAATTGTTGCTAATTCAGATCTAGAGGTGCTAGATGGGCATCATCGATTTAGAGCCTGTACCGAATTAGGAATTGAACCTGATTTTGAGGTACGTCATTTCGAAGATAAGTTGCTGGAAAAAAAGTTTGTTATCGAAGCAAACTTGCGTCGTCGTCACCTCAATAATTTCCAGCTTGTTGAACTTGCTGTACCTTTACTAGAAATAGAAAAAGCCCTTGCTAAAAAGAGAAAAACTGAAGGCGGAAAAAATGGGCGAAACCTTCAATTGGGGATAGCGTCAGATGACGTTGAACCCGTATTCAAAGGTAAAGCTACTGAAGTTGTCGCGAAAAAAGCAGGAGTTTCAACTAGAACCTTTGAACGAGGAAAAAAAATTTTAGAGAAAGCAAGTGAAGAAGAGAAACAAAGATTACGTGAAGGAAAAACTAGTATAGCCAGAGTTTATCAAGAAATTGTAGCTCCTCAAAAAGAAATCAGTAAGTCTCAAGAATCAGATTTAAAAGCTGACTTTGAAGATGCTAATGCAATTGCAAATAGAATCGAACTGTCCGAGGTTTTAAAAAAATTAATTGAAAAACAGATTTTCTGTCCTTCATGTGGAAATGCAATGTTGGAATGTAGTAAGTGTCATAAAACTCTAAAGGATTCTCTTCAAAAATAATTAAGCAGTGGAAAAAAAGTTAGAATTGGTTTTTATTCGAATTCTATGGTTGCTGGTGGTTTATCAGTTATGTCGTAAAGGCATCGAACTACGGTGGGTATTTCGGTGGTTATTCTTTGGGAGATTTTTGTTAGCATTTCATAGTTTATTTGATAATATTTTGCTGCAATAGCGTCGGTTGAATTGACGACTCTGACGGTAATTATGTTGCCATATACGCGAATCCCGTTCTTGATTCCGGTTGCTTTATCGTTGTGGAGGACTGCAAAAGCTTGGAAGGCTCCTAGATTTTTGGTTTCTTCTTCTACAATCGCGGTTGCTTTTCGTACGATTGCGATTCTTTCTGGTGTTATTTCGCCTAAAACTCTTAGCGATAAGGCTGGACCAGGGAAGGGCATTCTTTCTGAAATCTCTGGGGGTAAACCTAGTTCTCTGGCTACTGCTCTGACTTCAGGTTTGAAAAGTTCCCTTAATGGTTCAAGGATTTTGTAACCGTACATTTGGGGGTTAATACCTATTTGCTCTAAAATATTATGTTGAGATTTTATTCCCTTTACTGTTTCGATAATGTCCGCTTTGATTGTTCCTTGCGTGATGAATTCAACATTTTCTTCTTTAGAGACAGTACCAAAGGTTGTGTAGAACTTGTTTCTAAATGCTTTTCGCTTTTCTTCAGCATCAACTTTGCCTTTGAATACTTCAAAGAATTCTTTGGTAACATCTATTAATCTAGCATTGATACCCAGTTTATTGAGTATATCCATAACAAATTCTGGTTCGCCTTCCCTGCGGAGTCCATCGTCAATAAAAACTGCTATTAATTTGTCGCCAACTGCCTTGTGAACTAAGACAGTGGCAACTGTGCTATCTACACCGCCAGAGCAAGCAGAAATCACCTTTTTTTCTCCTACAAAACTTCTAATTTCTTTAAGTGACTGTTCAATGAAATCTTTAGCATCAAACATTTTCATCTTCTCCAATCAACTAATCATGTATCAGTTCAATATATTCCCTTTTTAGCTTTATCCTAACAAGTGTCTTCACTAAATCAAAATAAAAAATAGTTCAAGTTAACTCAATTCAGAATCTGAAAATCTGAATCGATTGAATCTTTTTCGTATCTTTCTCCTTTATGAGTAGGATAGTGGAAGTGAAATATGCATGAAGAAAAAATCACGGTCATTAAGCTACATATATAAGTCATTTTACGTCATTATAATCGTTAGGACTTTCTAAGAAAGACTAGCTGATAATTCAAGCAAATATTCATTCAAGATTGTTCTGGCAAATAAGAGGAAGAGTACCATTTGAACCACAAAAACCATGCCATAATTAAACATCTTGCCTTTCTTTCAGTAAAATATGAAGTACGCCTTGAAGAACTCTACAATGCATTAGGCAAAGCAAAGGAAACTGGAAAAGCCAAATGCGAAAAATTATCAATAACATATCGAGGTACAATAAAAAAAGAAGCTATTTTTCTAATTACAAAAGACAATAAAGTTGTGGTACAATTCCATGTTGAAGAAAAGCTTCTTTATAGAAATGATTTAAGTTTTGAAAATTGGTTGAAAACCGATAAGGTAGTCAGGCAGATAGCAAAACAAAATTCAGTTTTACCTTCTTCAATTCCAATTCAAGATTTACGTCATGGCATGAAGAAAGTGAACATTGAAGCAGAAGTTCTTAACACACAAAAACCTCAACTTATTCACACGCAATACGGAAACAGTATTATGCTGACCAATGCAATGATTGGAGATGAAACTGGAAGTGTAAAGTTGTGTCTTTGGGGTCAACAGTCAAATAAGGCTGCAGTGGGTGATTTAGTTCAAATTAAAAACGCCTCAGTGCGCACATACAATGGAGAAAGACAATTGAATTTAGGCCAGACCGGCAAACTTATTGTAATGCGTACAAATAGTAATAGACCAACAAAACTCTAAAAAACCTTGATTAGAACAAAATAAACTTCTAATTTGATGCTGTTCCCCCAATGAAAAAACAACATTATCTCATTCATCAAGTTTAGTTTTTTTATCGGTTCTACGATAAAAGCTAAGCGATAACACGTCAAATTGTTTTATTTTCTTCTACCCGTTTGATGTAAATAAATATATTATGTGTCTGATTTTTTTTAAATTATAATCGTATTTTTTGGTTTTGTCTTAGTTTTTTGATTTCTCGCATTCGTTGCATATTGTGTATATTTCTAGACGCTGACTTATTGGTTTGATTTTTAATTCAGTGTGTAATTGTAGCATTAATTTTCTAACATTTTCGGATTCGTAATCATTTATGTTCCCGCATTTATTGCAGACGACATTGATGTGTGGCATGCTATTTGGATCATATCTGGATATTCCATTACTGAATCCCAGTTCTTGTATCATTCCAATTTTTGCGAGTAAATGTAGTGTTTGATATGCTGTTGCAAGGCTTAGTGTTGGGTATTTTTTCTTTACTTGTTGATATATTTGGTCTACTGTTGGGTGTTGTTTGCTATCTAGGATGAATTCGCAGATTGCTAAACGTTGGGGTGTTACTTTAAAGCCTTTATTTCGTAGCTGTTTTATGAGTTGCTCTGTGTTCATGTTAATTAATTAATGTGGCCATAATATAAAATTGTTTCTAAAAAAAAAGAAAACTTAAATAATAATCATTATAACTTATATGATGTTAATGAGGTCTTGTTATGAGTGAAAAAACTCAAAAAAAACTAACTACCGTAACAGGTGCACCCGTACCTGACAACCAAAACGCCTTAACCGCAGGCCCCCGAGGACCCATGCTTCTACAAGACATATGGTTTCTTGAGAAATTAGCTCATTTTGACAGAGAAGTCATTCCAGAAAGGCGAATGCACGCCAAAGGCTCCGGTGCTTACGGAACCTTCACTATAACCCATGATATCACAAAATATACCAAAGCAAAAATATTCTCCGAAATCGGAAAAAAGACAGAGATGTTCGCACGATTTTCTACAGTCGCCGGAGAACGAGGCGCCGCCGATGCCGAACGCGATATTCGCGGCTTTGCCCTGAAATTCTATACTGAAGAAGGTAATTGGGATTTAGTTGGCAATAACACCCCTGTATTCTTCCTTCGTGACCCACTCAAGTTCCCCGATCTGAACCACGCAATAAAAAGAGACCCTAGAACTAACATGAGAAGTGCAAAAAACAACTGGGATTTTTGGTCGTCTCTTCCTGAAGCTCTCCATCAGGTAACAATCACTATGAGCGATAGAGGTATCCCATTATCATTCAGGCATATGCACGGTTTTAGTAGTCATACCTTTAGCATGATTAACGCTGAAAATGAGCGTGTCTGGGTTAAATTCCATTTTGTCACCCAGCAAGGTATAAAAAACTTGACCGATGCAGAAGCAGAAGCCATTGTCGCTAAGGATCGAGAAAGCCATCAACGTGACTTATATGAAAGCATCGAGAGAGGCGAATTTCCTCGTTGGACGATGTACATCCAAGTTATGACTCAAGAGCAAGCAAAGAAAATGCCCTACAATCCTTTTGATTTAACCAAGGTATGGTATCATGGAGAATTTCCACTCATAGAGGTTGGCTATTTTGAGCTAAACCGAAATCCAGAAAATTACTTCGCAGAAGTAGAGCAAGCAGCCTTCAATCCCGCCAGCGTAGTTCCGGGTATAAGTTTTTCTCCAGATAAAATGTTACAAGGTCGACTCTTCTCTTATGGCGACGCCCAACGTTATCGCCTTGGAGTAAACCATAACCAAATACCAGTTAATTCTCCTCGTTGCCCAGTTAATAGTTATCACCGAGACGGTCAAATGAGAGTCAACAACAATGCAGGTAGCACCATAGGATATGAACCAAACAGTTACAACGAATGGATAGAACAACCAGAATTCAAAGAACCCCCACTTGAATTAAATGGTTCAGCATACCAATGGAACTTCAGAGAAGACGACAACGATTACTACACTCAACCAGGAAAACTATTCCGATTAATGAAACCTGAACAACAAAAAGTTCTATTTGAAAATACAGCACGTGCAATGGGAGACGCACCTTCAGAAATCAAAATACGCCACATTAAAAACTGCCAAAAAGCCGATCCCGCCTACGGAAAAGGCGTAGCAGACGCTCTAGGAATACCAATAGAAAAAATAACCTAAACCTACCTACAACCTATGAGTAGATGACGCTCTAAGCGTTTTCCTACACCTTTTTTCCTTAATCCAAAATTCTACACGAAACAAAACCACTTTGAAATATCAATTAAAAACCTATTTTAGATATTTCTAAGATAAATTTTTCCCCGTTCAAATTTCTGTTATAAATTTTGATAATTCCAAAAAAATTATGCCTCTTTAGATTACAGATTTTGAAGGTATTTGATGAGTCGTTGGAATTCTCCAGTTTTTTTCATCTGCTTATTTTGAAGCATTCCCTCTATGTTAGATTTGATGTAGAGTCCACCTGGAGGATATAGTTGACGGGCAATTAAAGTGAAGACTTTGCAGTTGGCTTTTCCTATACCCTCTTCTTTAAATCGCCATTTGTATGGAGTTCTTGGCGGAAGCAGCGATTCAGAAAGAACGACAACCGCAAAATTTTTCACCTTGGTCGTTACTTCAAGCTCATTGAATTTAAAACGCAGCAATTTGTTAGGGTCTTCCCGCTTGCCTTCCTTCAAAATTTTACCTGCCACAGCATTATTCTTAATCTCCATTACCATCTTCACACCATCAGCTGGAAAAATCTCTCCATTTGGATTTACTCCGTTCTTTAATACAAGTAAATCGTTCTTAATTTTGGACCCTTGAATTGTAACATTAGGGTTAATTGACAAGTTAAGATTTCTTCTTAAAAGATGATTACGCAAGACAATTTCAGTAGGATTGCCGTGTTTTTCGCGAATTTTATTATCCATTTTTTGTCTTTGAAACTCTTCACTAACTTCAATTAACATTAAATATTCTTCATCATCAGCGGTTAGTATTGGATTCTTGGAATAATTAGCCATGATAGAACATACAACTTTGGGATAAAAAAATTAATCGAATTATTTGTTCTCCGGACTGTTTTAATAAATTATTTATTTTTTTCTTTATTTCTTTTCATTATGTTTTATTAGGCTATGTACCAGTTGAGAGATATACTTTTTTAGCGCCTTATTTTAGCTATTTATGAACGATTTCTGACCTGACTTCGTCATTATTATGTAGCTTCCCAGTTGGCATGTAAACAATTTTTCAATATTGCTAATTGTCTTGTAATAAAATCGAATACAACTTTGATTATTTGTAGGGGTAAAATAACGCCATCAATACCATGAATTTACAACTTCTAATATCCGCATCTACAGATGTATTCTAAATCATAATGAGAGTACCATTCTCCTGGTTGGCTTTATAAATACCGCCATAAGATTTAAAATTAAAATTGGTCCATCACTTATCTTAGCTTCAATTGGTTAATTACAATAAATACCAATTTTAACTTTACAATGAAGCTTGAACTCTGAATTAAAGACGGCACAGATACAATCTCTTTACTCCGATAGAAATTTTAATTTTCAACTTTCTTAACAACTAAAGATATTAGTTGTAAATAATTATTTATTTAGAAAAGAATAATGAGTTCACTAAATGCAAAACGTTTTGTGGTTTGTATGCTCTTTTTCTGAAGATAACGAATATTTTGAAAAGTTTTAAATTTAAATCATAATATATACTAATCAAATTTTTGGAGAGAGAAAATGATGAAAAATATCAATAAATTGTTTTTTGTAATAACAATGATGTTGATGCTGAGTATAGCTACGACTCTGTTTGTAATACCTGCTGGAGCCCAAGCAGGGGTTCAGATAAAGACGTATATGTTGCTTAGCGTTCAACCTAGCCCTGTGGGTGTAGGTCAAACAGTATATGTTAATGCCTTTATGAGTGTACCTCCAATAACAGCATCTGGTCCTTACGGTGATATGTACACAGACATAACAGTAAAATTGACAAAACCTGATGGAACTACCACTACTTTAGGTCCATTTATGTCCGATGCTACGGGCGGAACATGGGCTCAATACACTGTAGACCAAATCGGTGAATACACCTTCCAAGCGTTTTATCCTGGACAAATATTGACTGGCAACAATACTCGAGTACCTGGACCTGGCGGCAATCTTAACATGGTCGGTTCACAGATGCTTCCCTCTGAAAGCGAAATAGTGAAAATAGTTGTGCAAAAAGACTCAGTACAACCCAATTATCAGTCTCCCCCACTCCCTACAGAATACTGGTCTCGTCCAGTATACTCTTTAAACTTTGAATGGGCACAACTCGGTGGTAGCTGGTTTGGGCTACGAGCTGCGGCATTTGCCAATACAGGTGTATACGACGCAACCGGAAACTTCAACCCATACTCTAAAGCACCTGATAGTGCACACATAATATGGACAAAACCAACCCAATTTGGAGGCCTAGTGGGGCAACCGATAAATGCTGATCAAGAAAGTCAATATACTTCCACTTCAATACTCATAAACCACTTCGAGCCGATAATTATCAACGGAATAATTTTCTACACCGAATTTGCAAGTATAACTGCAGGAGTTGCATTCACCGGTGATTATCAATACTTAACTGCTCCACCTACTGGCTGGGTCGCCGTAGACATACGAACAGGAGAAACACTCTGGAAAAGAAGTGCAGGTATAACTGGTACTGAGAATTTAAGAATGGGCCAAATATTACGGTTCCATACCATCCAGGAATATGGGTCTGTTGCATTCCTCTGGAGCGGCCCAAGTAATGGTGTTTTCAGGATATATGATCCAATGACTGGGCAACATCTAACAAACATCACTGGCGCTGTAAATATGCAATACCTAATGGATTTAGATGCTACAACTCAAGGAACCCTCTTAGGCTGGGGAACTTCAGGAAATAATCTTTACATGTGGAACTCAACAAAGTTGATGTTTGATCCAGTAGCATTCCCAACCAGATTAGCTGAGCTGCAAAGGACTATGCGACCATATGGTACAGTTAATTTCACAGCTGGAAACGAATGGTCTGTACCCCGTAATTTCCAAATTAATGGTGTATCTACCGGTGCTTTGGGCATAGGTGCTACAACTCCTGAAGTCATATTGCTGCGGTCATCTCCAACGAAATATTCCGGTGCTCTTGCAGGTTACCAAATTACAGCAGGAATAGAGGCAAAAACAGGCAGGCTACTATGGGGACCATTCAATCAAACAATACCTGGTGCAGAAGGAGCTGATATGTCTCTTCTCTGTGCGAATGATGGTGTTTACGTTTTGCATAATAAACATACAAACGAAGCTTACGGGTATTCTCTTGAAAACGGGCAGCATCTATGGGGTCCAGTGCACCTTGGAGGAAACGCATGGAGCCACATTCAGCGTGCTGGTATCATCGCTTACGGTAGAGCATATATAATTGACTACGGTGGCTACGTAAACGCCCTCTCTCTTAGAACGGGTGTAATAGAATGGACTTTCCATCGTGGAAGTGCTGGTTATGACACTCCTTACGGAATAAACAATCTTTGGTACAATTTTGCAGTTGCTGATGAAAAGCTAATCCTAACAGAGGGTGCAATGTATAACCCTCCTCTACATCCGGCAAAAACACTTGCAGTAAATACAACTAGCGGAGAATTAGTATGGAGCTTACTCAGTTATGCTGGGCGAATACCTCCAGCTATAGCGGATAGTCATTTGGTACTATGGAACAGTTTTGACTGCCAGATATACACACTTGGTAAAGGACAAACCGAAACCTCAGTTGCAGCCTCACCTAAAGTTGCGGTTCAGGGTAGCAGCGTAATAATCGAAGGCACAGTTATGGATCAATCTCCAGGGACAAAAGACTCTAACAGACAAGCGCGATTCCCCAAAGGGGTACCTGCAGTTTCCGAAGATTCGATGTCCTCTTGGATGGAATACGCTTACATGCAACAAATTAAACCGACCAATGTATCAGGTGTGCCAGTAAAAATATTTGTTACCGGACCAGACGGCAACACAGAGCACATAATAACTGTAACTAGCAACGCAGACGGTCTATTCGGTTACCAATGGAGACCAGTACAAGCAGGGCTGTACACAATTAAAGCAGTCTTCGATGGCTCAGAATCGTACTGGTCATCAACTGCAAGCACTATGATAGCAGTTGATAGTATTTCTATAGTTCCAGTACAACCTACTACTACTCCAACTTCGCCTTCAGAACCGACAAGCACACCGAATCCAACATCAACAACAACCAGCTCTCCAACCCCCGCACCCCAACCACAAGCAGGCATACCAACCGAAACCTTGCTCATAATAGCAACTGCCGTAGTAATTATCGCAGCGGTTGCGGCCATAGCAGTACTACTAAGAAAAAGAGCATAAACACAAAAAACCCGACACTTTTCCATTTATTTTTTTTGGAAATAAAAGGCTAAAAAATTAATGGGCTGAGTGGGCTTTGGCGGTTTGCACTTTAACTGGGGTAAAACGTTGGGTACTTTCTCTCCTATATTCTACCCACCAAAGCCCCAGTAAACCATCTTCTTATCCAAAAAATGATTTTTTAAATGTATTCTTTTTTTATTTTGAGTAGATTTCTCCACAATGTGGCATCGTTCTCATGCCCCTGTTCCCCTGTATTAGGATGAGTTCGACCTTACACATGAAGTCTACTGCAAGTTGAAATCGTTTTTCTTAGGGTAACCTCACTTACTAATCTTTCGCCTTCCGAGTAATAACGCTTATTTCCTAACTCCTCATACAATTTCCGAGATTGCCATCCTAGTGACTCTGATTACGCATGTGCAAGTGGATTGGTGTTTAATATTTTTAGTCTAAAAGGTTAAAAGCTGGTTAAAATTATGTACGGTTAGACTATTTACTTGATTGCTGTCTTAGTGTATTGGTAATCATGGATTTTTATGTATGAATCTATTTTTAATACGCCGCCTTATCCCCAAATTATTTTTCCTAATTTTTGGATTGTATCCACTTGTTCAATTTTTTTATAAATAGAATCAGCAAACTGGTAAAGCGGCCACTTAGAAGATTTTATAAAGAAAGATCTAACAATAATGAATTACGCTTTTGGAGAAATTTAAATGAAACTAATAAAAATAAGAATGCTAATGGCCATGAGCACTTTGATCCTGGCTTTGCTTCTTTCGGGATTAATTGCTTGTTTGCCAGTAGCTATGTCTCATACCCCAGCGTGGAATATTCCAACATATGCGTATCTTACGGTTACCCCAAACCCAATTGGTGTGGGGCAAACTGCTTTTCTTAGCTTTTTCTTAGACAAAACACCTCCGACAGCAAATGCGCAGTTTGGTGATAGATTCGAAGGTTTCAAAGTTACAGTGACAAAGCCTGATGGCGCAACAGAAGATTTGCCTCTTGGTGGTCAATCTAGATCAGATGCTGTAGGCGGCTCATGGGCAAGCTATACACCAACTTCAGTTGGAAGCTACACGTTTGTTTTCTCTTACCCAGGACAAACCATTAAAGGCGAAAACCCAAGTGGCACCGGTCAAGGAATAGCGTATATTGGAGATTACTTTATGCCCAGCACTAGTGCTCCTATTACACTAACAGTAACAAATGAGCAAGTACAGAATCCGCCATCTGTGCCATTACCAACTGGCTACTGGGCTAGGCCAATACCGGCAATGAACCTAGAATGGTACAAACTTGCTGGGAATTGGCTTGGTCTTTCTGCTGTTTCGTTCGGAGCAACAGGAGTATACAACGCAAGCGGCAACTTTAATCCCTACTCCAAAGGACCAAACACTGCACACGTAATTTGGACAAAGCCTTATTCTTTCGGTGGCATAATCGGAGGGGACTTTGGTGGAAGACAAGATGGCTCAAACTTTATGTCAACTTCACAATATGAGCCCAAATTTGCACCCATAGTAATTAACGGCGTGCTCTATTACAATATCTTTGGCGGAAGCATACAAAATCCTAACGGATGGGTTGCAGTAGACATCAGAACCGGACAGCAACTATGGAACAAGTCTACCACCGAATTTCTAAGATGTGGTCAAATCCTAGGTTACACCTCACCTAACCAGTACGGTGCAATTCCATATCTTTGGGCTATACCCCAAAACGCTACAGGATTTGGATATAGGGGGTCAATGTATTACTCAATGTATGATGCATGGACAGGAGACTACATACTAAAAATTGTTGACGCTGTGCCAGTACAAATGACTGTAGATGAGCGGGGAAACCTCATAGGTTACTTCGTCAACAGCACAGATAATACCCTAAACATGTGGAACTCGACCAGGGCAATTCTGCTAAGTCAAGCGCCATCCTACTATGGTGCAACATCCGAGAATGCATGGTTCTGGAGACCTCCAACAGGAGCCTCAGTTCCATTTAGCCAAGGTATTCAATGGAAGAAACCTTTAGTTACAGAAATGACTGGAAATGACGGCAACCCATACAACATTGCCCCCGCTCTAGGTATAACGAAAATTGGCAGCAACGTACTTCTCATGACCAGTACACCTCTTGTTGCAGGATACTCATGGAACCCAGGATGGATAGTTGAGGCAGGATACAGCGCAGTTGACGGGAGCAAATTATGGGGCCCAGTTAACCGAACGCAAACACCATGGACAAGGGTATCTATAGGAGCCACAGCAATGGATGGAATCTATACTGAATTTAATCTAGAAGAACAAACATGGATGGGATATAGCTTGTATACAGGCGAAAAACTTTGGGGCCCAACAGAACCCTACACTAACGACACCTACGGTTATTACGCACAAAGCAACATCGCAGCCTACGGTAAGATATTCCAAAGCGACCTAGGCGGATATGTTCATGCCTTTGACGCAAAGACAGGCGCTGCACTATGGACCTTCTATACTGGAGATTCAGGACTAGAAACACCCTACGGTGAGTATCCACTGCTTCACATTGATGCTGTAGCTGATGGAAAACTTTATGTTATGGGTGGACACGTCTACAGCCCGCCGCTATTCTCAGGAAGCAACCTCTGGTGCTTAGATGCTAACACAGGTGAAGCGATATGGAAGATGTATAACTTCCCAATCACAAATGGTCCTGCATGCGCTTTAGCTGATGGCTACTTGATAGAACCAAATGCCTACGATAACCAGCTCTACTGTTATGGCATGGGGCAAAGCAAAACCACAGTTTCAGGTCCAATAACAGCTGAACCTCTTGGATCAAGCATACTGATACAAGGTACCGTTACTGATCAATCGCCTGGGCAGACCTCAATTGGCGTTCCAGCAGCAGGAACACCAGCAATTGCAGATAAGGACCAAACCGCATGGATGCAGTACCTCTATATGCAACAACCAAAGCCTAATGATGCAACAGGGGTACCAGTAAAACTAACAGCAACTGACGCTAACGGCAACACTGTAAATATTGGAACAGTTACTAGTAACGCAGATGGCAAATTTGGTCTAAAATGGACGCCAAACACTGAAGGTACCTACTACATTAAAGCAACCTTTGAAGGCACAAACTCGTATTTTGCATCAGAGGGTACAACATACCTAATAATTGGTACAGCAGAAAACAATAATGATGACTCAAATAATGGCTTAAGTGATAGTTCAATTATTTTCATCGCTATCGCAGCTGTAGCTTTAATCATTGCAGTCATTGCAGTGCTCTTTGCTGTAAGAAAAAGAGCATAAACACAAAGAACCAATAAAACAACCTTTTTCTTTTTTTAGAAAAATTTAGAAAAAAACATTGGGCTGAGTGGGCTCTGGAATCAGACTATTAAAAGCCAGAGTATCTCAAATTTCCATCTCCTCTCTGAAAATTCTCCTATACCAGAGCTCCAGCAAACCCAATTGTTAAATTATTTTGCTATTCATTAGTTGATAATTGCTTTCATCTAGATTAACTCTCATTACTCATGTGCAAGTAAGTGTGTATCTATTAAAATTAAAGGATTTACAGTAAAACTGAATAAAATTTAACTCTGCTTCTTTGAATAGTTCCTAAAATTTTTGGCATAGACCTTATAATTTCATCTTTTTGTGCATAAACTGACCTTTTAATTACTTCGATTAAAGCATTAACAAGCAATCTGGTATGGTCTAGTAACAGGTTGCATTTTATATTTGCAGACTTCATGAATTAACGTGTTCCATGCTTCTTGCTCATTTTTTGTTCCTTCTTGGGGTGAATAACTATACAAACAACAGAGCTTATGTAGTTACCCGCCCAATACCGTCAGAGTAACTCTGAGTTGTCATCCCTTGCGGTCAAATAAATGCCTTCTCTTCATCCGGCAATCAACATTACTCCAACCAGAAATAAAAGTGTTCAATAAGGAAAACGAATCGGTTCTGAGAAGGCATAATTGCAGAACAACACTTGAATGTAAATGTAAAGATGTGTAAAGAAAAATGAGCAACTAATGATTTTTTACTTGCGTATATTTTGGACTTAAATTATGAATCAACTACAGATTTAAATCGCATCAGGATTATTCTCTATTCATCTAATATGTTGCAAAAATTCGTTACGAAAAGGTGGAATAATTTTAACTATAGAAACAAAAGTTTTCCGTAGTATTGAAGGAATCGGTAAGGAAGCAATTGATTCAATTTCCAATGATGGTTTTTTTACATATGGTTGGTTTAAAACTATAGAAACCACTAAACCAATTAATTTGGCTCCATATTACGTGACTGCCTATTCTAACGAGAAATTAGTTGGATTTGCACCTTGCTTTTATGATTTTATGGGCTCATATTTCTGGTTTGGTCTTCCTTTAGTAATTCCATATATGAAAAATATATTGAATCTATCCAATAGAATTCATCTTAATCAAAATAACGTTTTGATGTGCTACTCTCCTTTTTGTTATCGAACAAAAATTCTTCTAGATAACAATTTTGAAAGGGAAATGGTGATTAGAAAGCTATCAGAAGAAATTGATTTATTATGTAAAAAAGAAAAGATATTGTTTAGCTCTTTTATGTTTGTTTCAGAGTTCGATAAGCATTTATTAAAAAATCTTGAAAATTGTGGTTATCATAAAAGTCTTTGGAGACCTACGCTTTACCTTGATGTGCGTTGGCAAAATTTTGAAGGATATCTTGAAAGCTTATCGCCTCAAGTCAGAAGAAGCGTTAAACGTGAAATTAAAAAATGCGCTGAAAAGGGAATAACTATAGAAAAATTAACTGAATTCAAAGATTTATCAAACATACTTTCTAATCAAGCGCTAAAACTTGCTGCTAAATATAATAATAAAATGAAATTTTTTGAACCAGATTTCTATGAATCATTAAGTAACTACGCAAAATCCAACACTATTGTTTTTGCTGCAAAAAAGAAAGATGAGCTTATCGGTTTTTCATTATGTCTACGTAAAGGCGACACGCTTGATGTTTTCCATTGTGGATTTAACTATGACGTATTGGATAAGACTGATTTTGTATACTTTAATGTTGGTTATTATACCCCAATTGAATGGGCGATTCAAGAAGGTTTGAAAAAAATATTTTATCGAATTGGTGTAGAAAGGTTGAAGTATAAACGAGGTTGTAAACCTGAATTTCAGTACAATTTAACTAAATGCCATAACCGTCTGTTAGGTACTCAAATTAGTCTTTACTTAATGTATAAAAATAAAAAATCACCAGCTCCAACTTTTTTTAAAAGCAATTCCAAGCTCTTTAGAGATACTGAATAATAGATTATATTTCTGGGTTCTAGTGGGTATGATTCGCTCTACCTAATATTTTGTCCGTGAAGGTTTTTTTTACAATATTTGATGCATAAAAGGCCTCGTTCATGAAGAACGGTAAGGGGTCAGATATTGAGAACCCATCATAGTGTAAATCTTTTTCATAGAACTTGAGAAACCGTAAAACCGCATTTGTCTTATCTTTCGACTCAATATTAAGGAACTTCTGCCTGCTCTTTAATATCAAACGCAAATTCTGCTCGTCAGCATCCAACCAGCGATATTTAACGCCTATTTTGTAATTGAATGTTGGATTCACGTGTTCCCCCATTGCCAACAGATATAATAAATAAGGAAAATCTACTCCACTCTCAATGGCCACATTAATTGATCCCCAGAATCTTGCGTTTACCTCCATAAGTTTGGGCGATAAATTTCTAGAATCTACCCTAAACTCTACTTCAGCAATTCCATGCCAATTCAGATTCTGAAGCAAATCTGAGGTAAAATCTAAGAGGGCAGAATCAATAGGAATGCTCTCTCTAAAAACGCCTGTACCCCCAGTTATAGGAATAGTTCTGTAAACCCTAATGAAGCAAGCAGCTTTAAGTTCACCGTGATCAAACAGAACCGCTATTGAAATGTTATACCCTGGAACATATTCTTGAATCAATGGATTAGAAAAGTCTTCGTTAACTTTAGCATAAATCGCTGTCAATTCAGCGGGTGATTTTACATAAAAAGGTCTTGAATATTTAGATTTCCCCTTATTATTCCATACAAAAGAACATCTGGGCTTAATTACAGCTGGGTATTTTATTCTTTTAGCAATAGTCTCCACTTCTGATAGATTTAATGGACAAATTGTTTGAGGAGTTGGTATTCCAATTTTTTTAGCCACTTTTAGGGTTTCTAATTTGTCAAATGCTTTTAACACAGATTCATGACTTGGAAGAGCAAGTTTCAAAAATGGAGTAAAGAGATGTCTACGTTCTGAAATGGGAAAAAGAGAATTATCTCCTAATGGAAAAATGGTGTCATACTTTCTACTGCTAGCTATCCTTTGAAGAGTTAGAATAAAGCTCTCTAAATTGTCAATAGATGAAGGACAAAAGACTCTGTCCGAATGCCAACATGAGAACATTGATGGTACCACATTATCTTGAGCTAGTAGTGTTGTTGATATGTTCCTTTTTCCTAGGCTTCTAACAGTTGATAATGCAGCCTGGCAACCACTAGGGTCAGTTATTAGAACATTATTACGAACATTGTAACCAAATGGTCGCATATGAACAAAGAGGGTACCTTGGTAAAATAAATGCTTTTTAGATTTCAGATTTAGATAATGAAGTGAAATACAGAAACTATAAAGAAAAAAAGAACGCCTCTAACTATCAGTCGATTGAAAAAATAAACTGATTAAACGAATAAAAGAACATCTTATCTCTTCATGTAATTGGCAAACATTCTTCTTGTTTAAAAAATATGCTTAAATGTATTGAAGACTTCAAACAATAATCCGATACCTTTCGGAAATTCTACGTTATTACGTATTTAAGTTCAAAAAAGTGTCTTCTCTTTGTCAAGCCATCAGCAATACATAGCCCCGAAATAAAAAAGAAAATAAAATCCTAAAATTACTATGTGGTGTTTAGTAAATAGAAAAAATTTTTCATGTTATTGGTTGAAGAACAACAAGTGAAAATTTCGGAAAGTTGTTCTTTCAACATAGGATTTTCATTTTTTAAATATGTGCCCAAATAGAAAAAATTCTCATTTTATTTTGAGCATTAAAAATAGTTTATCCTGAATAGTCAAATATAAGAACCCTACAAATTAGTTAAAAATTACGCTAAAAGAGATATACTACTTGTGCCTTCTTTTTTCCAAGTATAGCGGTCATGGTGATTTAGAAACGTCCTTGTCTAACAATGGAGAAAACAACAACGAAATGATAGTCACTCCCTGGGAAGTTAAAGGCAAATTAGACTACGAACGGCTCATACGAGAATTCGGAACTCAACCCTTAACCGATGAATTACTCCAAAGAATAACCAAATATACAGATAAATTGCATCTGCAAATTAGAAGACACATATTCTTTAGTCACCGCGACCTTGACACAGTTTTAAACCTTTATGAGCAGGGCAAAAAATTTGTTCTATATACAGGTCGAGGGCCTTCTGGGCCAGTCCATATAGGCCATCTTGTTCCATGGATTTTTACTCTACATCTGCAGCAGAAATTTGGTACTCGCCTTTACTTCCAAATGACTGATGATGAAAAATTCCTCATAAATGATCATGTTAGTCTTAAAGAGACCCGTAATAACGCATACGAAAACGCACTTGACCTGATTGCTTTAGGATTCAAACCCCAAGATACATTCATAATTTATGATTCTGAAGACATTGATCTAATGTATGATATAACCCTAGAAGTTGCTAAACGCATAACTTATTCAACGGCGCGCTCCACTTTTGGCTTCCAAGATAGTACTAATATTGGTTGGGTGTTTTGGCCAGCAATCCAAGCCGCACCCTGTTTTTTACATAAAAAACTCACTGGTGAGAATGTACCCGCCTTGATACCTGCCGCTATAGATCAAGACCCCTACTGGCGAGTTACCCGTGACATAGCCCAAAAACTCGGATACTGTAAACCCGCGCAAATTCACTGTCGTTTCCTTCCAGGCTTAGGCGCCGGAGGAAAAATGAGTGCCTCCCTACCCGAAACCAGTATATTCACCTTGGATCAACCTGAAGTCGTAAAAAAGAAAATCTGGAACGCTTTCACAGGCGGAAAAAGCACCGCTGCAGAACAACGCAAAACAGGTGCCGATCCCACGATTTGCAGTATATTCCAATATTATCTGTACCTCTTCGAAGAAGACGATCAAAAACTATCTGAACGTGAACATAAATGCAAAGCAGGGGAAATGCTCTGCGGAGAATGCAAAAAAGATATAGCTGAAAAACTTAACAAATTCCTCTCTCAACATCAAGAAAGAAGAGAAAAAGCTAAAGACGTAGTTGACCAATATCACATAAAAAGATAGGTGAACGTTTTGTCTGGAAAAGTGAATGTTAATTCAGCTTTTGCATGCAGGTTAATTCATCCTATGCATACGGTGCTTGTTTCTTGTATAGGTAAAAGCAGTAAGCCAAATGTAATAGCATTAGCTTGGGTCATGCCTGCTTCGTCTGATCCTCCTCTTGTAGCAATTAGCGTTTCACCTAAACGCTATTCACATTCGCTCATTGAAGAAACCCGCGAATTTATAGTAAACATACCTACGCTCGAACTTCTGCAATCAACCTACGCATGCGGATCCTTTAGCGGAAGGAGCTTTGACAAATTTAAAAAAGTGGGCTTAACCCAAATCCCCGCTAGAAGAGTCAAAGCCCCCGCCATAAGAGAATGCATTGCGCATTTAGAATGCACCGTAGAAAACCAATTCCCTGCGGGTGATCATACAATATTTATCGGCAGAATTCTTGAAGCCTATGCAGACCCCGGAGTGTTCACCGAAAGCTACGAACTAAAACATGCTCGTATGCTCTATCATGTTGGCGGGAATAATTTTGCAATTCTTGACCCAAAAATCTATAAACCCTAATTTTTCTCTATTTATTAAAATCGTTTTAATTCAATTAATTTTGTATCAACTAATATTGATAAAAAGTTATCCATTTAAGCACCAATATCATATCAATACCATCTATTCGTTATCGAAGTGACGCATGAATGCCTCTTTACGACCAAGAAGCTTTAGAGAAATTTCGTTTATCTGGAAAAATCCTCCGTGAAACACGCGAAGAAATGAGAAATTATGTAAAAGAGAATATGCCTATAATCGAAGTCTGCGAAAAATCGGAAAGTCTAATACGCAAAAAAGGTGGAAAACCAGCTTTTCCTACTAATGTCTCAATTAATGAAGTGGCCGCACATTATACCTCCCCTCCAGGTGACCAGAGTATCATACCTGAAAACTCAGTCGTCAAAGTCGACCTGGGCGTACATGTAGATGGTTACGTTACTGACACCGCTTTTACTGCTTGCTTTAATCCAGAATACAAAAGCATGGTTGAAACCGCCGAAATAGCCCTAAAAACAGCTATCTCCATACTCAAAAATGATGTCTCCATTTCTAAAATTGGTGGTGCAGTTGAAACCGTGATTAAGAATCGGGGATTTAAGCCCATCTCTAATCTTACTGGGCACTCAGTAGGTCGATATCTGATTCATGCAGGGACCAGTATACCAAGCGTTCATCAGTTATCTTTAACTAAACTCAAATCCGGAGAAATATATGCCATAGAACCATTTGTCACTGTTCGTGATGCGGGAGGCGCAGTAGAGGATTATCCGCAAAAAACAATTTTTCGTTTAGTTAAAACAAAAGCAGCAAAAAATCTCCATGCCAAGCAGTTATTAAAATTCATCGAAGAAAACTTTTACACTTTACCTTTCTCAGAACGTTGGCTACAAGGAGTTATCCCAAAAGAGAATTATGCTGAGGCGTTCAAGGAACTTTTGTCTAGGAAAGCTATTATGAGTTACCCTGTGTTTGTTGAGGTAACAAGAAAAACTGTTGCGCAAGCAGAGCATACAATTATAATAAAAGAGGATGACTGTGACATCTTAACCTAAAGGTTAGGTGTCTTTTCTTTTTCTTTATCTTTTTCTTTAACTTCGCGATAGATTGCAGTTATTATTTTTTTGTCTTCGCATTTTTCGCATTTTTCAAGTTCTTTATAGACGTAGTCGCCTCGTTGAAATTCTCGAGTAGTTTTTATATTGCATTTCTTGCATTCGATGGTGGTTATGATTGGTGGTGCAGCGATTTTTAGATCAGAGGTGCGTTTGCGTGATTGAAGCAATATGTATCCGGCTAATGCTATTGAGATAAAGCCGATTGCTAATAAGAAAACGGCTATTTCTGCATCTTGCTTATTTACAAATGCAGATATGCCCACAATGATTGCTACTATCGCTAGTATGAATACCAAGTATATGGCGGCTTGTACAAAGCTTGAGATTTTACTAGTTTCATTAGTTCTTGTCGTACTATTCATTTCTTTTTCCTCCTACTGTCCAACTCCGATGCTGTTGCCAACCCCAACAATTATCACAGTATCGCCTTCCTTGGTCCGTTCTGTAATTACGGTTTTAACTCTTTCAATTGCCTTATCAACGCTATCTGATATTTCCTTTCGCATCATTGAAACTGCGTCACCTATGTCTTCTTTTATAATTACTGCATATAGCGGTATTTTGTAATTAACGATGGATTCTTCGATTTTATATGCGTCAACTCCAGGGCCGCCAATCGCTGCTCCGATTCCTTCAGCAATTTCTCCTACTTTCTCGCCCTCAAGTTTCAAGCCAGCGTCAATCATGACAACAGCGGCGATTTTGCCTTGATTTTCTTCAATGACGGTTTTTATTGCATCACCCGGTTTGCCAACGTTTCCTCCGGGGCCTTCTGCTTTCAGTACCAAAGCGGTTCGTCCTTCAAATGGAACTGTTGCAACAACGCAGTCTTTGGGGACTTTTCGAGATTCATATCCATGCATCAGTTTTGCTGCAATAAGTGGGCCAACGCCGTCTCCAATAGGTTGACCGTTTGCAAAGGCTTTTAGAGCACTTGAATAAGCTTCAGCCTCTTTCATAACTAAAGGTAGAATCATTTGTAATTGCATTATTGTGTATAGACTGAGTGTTTTTTTGCCTTGAAGATAGAAATGGCGAACAACTTTGTAGATGTAGTTTAGAGCCATAGCTGCTTCTAATGTATTTTCCAAATTGTTAACTTGAACTTCATCACATGCAGGCGCCATAAGTTTTACTTCGTCTTTAAGACGATTATCTCTTGTATCAAGTATATGGTCAAGCTTGTACACTATTCCCGCAGGATCCATACTTTGAGGTGTTATGGTGAAGTAGTCTAGGTAGCGTTCAACTCTACTTGAGGGGTCAGTACTGGGTTTACCAATTTCTTTTATTGTTTCAACTGCGGTTTTTCGTCCCTCGTCCCGCATAAACTTAAGTTTAAAGAGTGAACTTTCAACCTCTCTAATCATCACATACATCTGGATTCTTTGTCCATAAAATATGAAAACAAAAATGAATAGATAAGAAAGTAAACTTAGAATTTGAACTACAACGTCACCTGATCCAAATCCAAATTGGTTAGTGAAAATTTGCGGCTGTGTCAAGATGTGCATGTTTTCCTCATCACTTCTCATCAAACTAATTGTGGTTAGTTATAAAGTTTAGCCAAAATCAAGTTAATAATTAAGAAGAGTAAAGTGGGTTGCCAGCTTTCCGAGCTTCTCGTGGCCGAAGACCACAATACAACAGGGAACGGAACGCGGTTTAACTTCTGAGTTCGGAATGGGATCAGGTGGAACCCGCGCCCTATGACCGGCAGACCCAGCAATACACCCGCAATTTTCCTAAATTAACCTTTCGCTTTGATAGATGATTATTTCTAACCTATCTATTATGAAATGAATAGATAATAGTTTATTTGATGTGTTAATTTTTACTTTAGAATTTCTTTATCTGAAAAATTATTCAGGTCCTGCAGAGCTTTTGTATATAAAACCAAGTCTTCCGAGAGGTTTAAATCTGGCAATCTATCATTGTTGCATTTGAAGTTTGTTAACAAACTTTCTAGTAGTAGAGGGATAAGAGAAAATGTCAACTAAATGCGATAAATGTGGCAAATTTGTTCAGCCAAAACTTGAAATGAATGGTGATATCGATAATTATAGGTGCCCAAATTGTGGTTCTCCGTTACATGCCAATACCGGTGGAATCCATGTTCGCGGCAAGGATATGTAGATTAGACCACGAATCGACATAATATTACTATTATAGTGTGGACTATGATTATACCCAAATAATGGTTTTTTTATTTTATCCTAATTTACAAGTACTATAAGATACTGAATTTTTTCATAATAAATTAAACTTGAGTTTTTCATTTTTTCTTTGAATGATTATAACAAATTTAAATTTCTATGGCATTTAAGATAAACCGTTTTTTCTCTTCTTGGAACTTAAATGCAGTGAATATGCTATTTCAGAATAAATGGTTTGACATTACATACATTTACTTATGCGCAAAATAAAAGAAACGGTTACATTTTTATGTTTGAGGGTTTACTATGTGGTCTATGCCTAGAGGTGGGGTCGTAGTCTAGGCAGGTATGACGACGGGCTCCAGAAAGCAAGCAACGGGTTTGCTGACCGCAAGGGATGACGAAGTTCTGGAGCGGTCCTTAGAGAAACCCGTAAGGAACAGCCATGAGCTGCTCCTGGGTAAAGGTCGTCGGTTCAAATCCGGCCGGCCCCACCACCAACAACAAATACTAAATTTATTTTTCAAAGTTTTAATTCTAATACTCAAACCGGACTATTGAAAAATTCTCTATTTTTAAGTTAAGGCTAAGGTAACGACTCTTAAATTGAAATAAACGGATAGCTTCAGATTAGAAGGAGGGATTGCCGCAAATGCGTTGGGCGTTTATTATTCTTGCCTTTGGAATTTCGGTTTGTTTGATGGGTGCTTTTGTGATGGTAGTAGGTGAATCGATCTTCGGAGAAAAACATGCAGGCATTGCAACTGTTATTGGAATTGTTGGAATTGGCTTAATTGCAACCTCTGGCGTATCTATCGTAGACGCTTTTTCAAAATCACAGAAATCAAAGAATTAACTTACATGATAAGTGTTTAATGGCTTGCCTCACACTTCAACAATTGAAGGAGAACCTAACTTTTTAGTTATCCCTTTGTACAAGCAAAATAGAATAAAACAAAATTTAACAGTCATAACATGTGGTCTGAAGTTATAAATTGTAGGGTGATTGTCAAAAAAAAATAGCGACTTGACCAACTTTTTCTTTAGTTTGCAATGAGATCGTTTAGGATTTTTGTTAACTCATCGGGATGTGTAATCATAGGATCATGTTCCGAATCTATTTCTCTTATTTCCCAACCTTCAGCTTTTGCTTTGGTGACAAAAGGTGCCATAATTGCAGCACTGGGTCCCACTTTACATTGAATAAAGGCTCGTGGAATTGCTCTGCTTGCGCTGTTGCTGGGGGGAGGTGCTTGAGTGTACGTGCTCATTGGTTGAGGAGTTAATCGTGCAGCTATCCAATCGGCTATCTTTGGATTATTAATCCCAAATTCAGATGGTGGGGGAGGTTGTCTAAATTGGTTATCAGGGGAAGGGCGTTTGAACATTGCAGAATCGGGAGATTCTTGGGGCCAAAGGTCTATTTCGCTTTGGTTATCAGAAGGAACGTAAGCATCTAAATAGATTAATTTGGAGATTCGTTCAGGCATCTTTGCTGCGACACCAGTGATTACCATGCCTGAATAACTGTGACCAACCAGCGTTACTTTTGTGAGGTCATAGTAGAATAGTAGATTAGTGATGTCTTTAATATGAGTGTTCAAATCTACATTGCATTGTAGATGGACTCTATCTCCAAGTCCTGTTAGAGTTGGCGTATAAACATCATGCCCTAACTTTCTTAGTTTAGGCGCAACAAAACACCAATACCAGCCTCCGCAGAATGATCCATGAACTAACACTACATTTGCCATTTTACTTCCTCGAAAAAGTTGGATATATTTAATCAATATTTATGTTTTAATCAATACTTAAGCTTTGGTGATAGTCTGAAAATCATCGAAGATCCATTTGTATAGAATTGTATAAGCATAATAAATTGAACCTAAAAATAACAATAAATCAGTTAGTAGTCTTAGTAGATGTGTGTTCCACACAATAATATGATAATAGAGTCATTGATTTGTCGCTAAATTATTGGAATACTTTCTGTGAGTAGAAAATAAAGTGTTTTTAAGACTGTGATGTTGTATGACAATTTTGGTGAATTTAGTTGCGAGTATTAAGACTTATAAATTAAGAGTTATTATTAGATATTCGGTGATTAAAATGGTAAGTGTAACTAGCTATCATATTTTGATATATGGAAGCGAGCAAGGATACCAAACCAACAGAGCCCAGATACAGCTTTCAAACGGTGCAAAAGTTGTAGCATGGGTAAGATTCAACGACCCCGGAATGACCTGGGAAGCTGACAGCGAAGCAAATGGCATCATAAAAATGCATCTGCCCTCATCCATGTTTCAAAGTGTCGTCGATATTCTTCGAAATGAGAAGCCATTAAACATCTATTTTGCTCAAGGTCGCGCCTTTTTTGGGACTAGTACTAGCGAACCTGTCGGCGAAAAAGAAGCATAGCACAAAAATCTTTACTAAGAATAAACAAAAATTCCCTTTTTTATTAAAAAAATCGTTTCTTCTCAACCAGATTTCAAAATTGGCTCAAAAAAATTCTAATTCAAAAATTGTTACCAATAGATAAGAAAACCTTTTAAAAAAATTCACAATATTTAGAATATGGATATTGAGTTAAATTCACAGCAGGCATCAACAATTAAGCTTGATATTGGCTGTGGTCCAAGAAAAGTAAGTTCAGAATACATCGGATTAGATCTTTTAAGGCATTCAAATATTGATATTCTTGCATCTGCTACTGCTCTGCCATTTAAGAATGACAGTTTTATTGAAGTATATACCCGAAGATGCATTCAGCATATTCCAAACGAAGAAAACGTTTTATCTGAAGTATTTAGGGTTCTTCAAAAAGATGGGCAAGCAACTTTTATAGTTGCATCATGGACAGGCTGGATTTTTTATAAATTCAGATGGCTACTTAAAAAAGGACCTTACCAGATATTCCATTTTTACTCCTTCAAGAAACTTGTACAAATGCTCAAAAAAAACCAATTTCAATTATTAAGCATAGGCAAAATCAAATCTATCCACAAGTTTGGTTATGATATCATTGCTAAATCTAAAAAAGAAGATAATATTTAACATAACCCTATAAACTCAAACTTGAACATCAGATAAGTTCATAGCGGGGAAGAATTTTGAGAATACTGCTAATTCAGAGCTATCTAGGACCAAAAGATAAAGTCCCTCCTATCTATCCGTTAGGATTAGCTTATCTAAGTCAAGCTTTAACGGAACATGAGTGCACAATTATTGATCCAAACATTGAAGATTATCCCGTTCATGCTATAGAGAAAACTCTTGAAAAAACAAATCCAGAAATTATAGGCATTTCCTTAAGAAACATCGATGTTAACTCTTTTTCATTTCTACCTTATTTCGAGTCACTGCTCAAACTAATCAAAAAAATACTTCCAGACGCCAAGATAGTAGTAGGTGGAACTGGTTTTTCGCTATTCGCTAAAGAAATCATGGAAAAATATTCTGAAATCGATTTTGGCGTATTTCTTGAGGCAGAATATTCCTTTCCCGCTCTTTTAAAAAACCTTAATCATCCCGAGCAAGTCCAAGGTATATATTTCCGAAACAAAGGAAAAATATTCTTTACGGGCAAGAATCAAATGATAGATTTTGGTCAGCTGCCTGAACCTCCAAGAAATCTTCCCGAAATAAATCTGGATCGTTACAAAAAATACCCTTTTTCTATAGGGGTTCAAACTTTACGAGGCTGTTTATTTAATTGTGCTTATTGCACATATCCTTATCTTCAAGGCAGACAGATTCGACTTCGTTCACCAAAAAAAGTAGTGGACGAAATAGAGCATCTCTCAAATAATTATGGAATACAAGAAATCTATTTTGCTGATACAATATTTAATTATCCATTTATTCACGGTAGTGGTATCTGTAAAGAATTGTTGAATAGAAAATTAAAGATAAAATGGGTAGCGTATTTTCGCGAAAATTTAATAAATAAACAATTTTTAATTGAAGCGCGAAATTCTGGTTGTGCTCGATTTGAATTCTCTCCTGATGGTGGTTCAACGCAAGCGCTTAATGTTCTGCAGAAAGAGATTTCAATCAAAGACATCAAAAAATCCTGTGAATTAATTAGTGAGATTGAAGGAATTACTGTGAATTATAATTTTTTTTATAATGTACCTAAAGAAACTTTGGCAAGTCTTGTAGAATTTTTTAAGCTTCTTAGTTGGATTAAACTTAAACTTAGAAAGACATCTCTTAGTATTTTTCTTACAAATATCCGAATTTATCCTAATACCTGTATATACGAAATTGCCAAGAAAGAAGGGATGCTTTCTGAAAATCAAAGTCTATTAACACCGACCTTTTACAATCCTCCTCCACATAATTACTTATATCGTCAAATGAAGAGAGTGCTAATTTCACCTGTTTTTAATTAAAATTTTAT
>CAZWRU010000016.1:0-35800 GCA_964636425.1 uncultured Candidatus Bathyarchaeia archaeon | reverse complement strand
TAGTAATTTTACTACTTTCTTTCTTCATCAAGAAAAACAAAGACTAGAAGAAAAACAACAGAGAGTGAGATAGCTTTACTTTGTTTCATTAGTTTCAAGAAGTTCGAACCCTGTTTTTTTATCCACAACTCGTTTAGCATTAGCACCAACTAGTTCTAGAACTATAACTTCTCCTATCAACCAAACGTCAATTCCTTTGCGGATGCACCCAGTTAAGACTTTTTCACCTCTGCCAAAACTTGCATGCATGTGTAACGTTGGTTTTCCTTCTTCGGTCACAAAAATTGTTCCAACACCGCAGACTTCACTAACCCCCGTCAAGAGCGTGATTACTGGCTCAACAGGCAAAGTTTCTCCGTCTTTAGGACCAACAACCACCCGACCATCCTTCTTGGCGCCTCCGATGAAAAAGCAAATAGCACTTTGAACATGATTTTCAGCTGCAAAAGTTTCCAGAACATCTGGAAGATGATCGCCATCATGAAGTCGAATTATGAATAAACGCCCGATTTTTGCTTCAGTGAACTGCATAATTAGACCTTAAACTGAAGCTAAAGTATTCTGAATATAAAACAATTTTGAGTAACAAATTAATAATGTAATCGAAAATTATAGTGAAGACTCATTTGAGTCTCTAAATATTGTTAGACTCTGCGTAAATAGATTGGCTCTGCTGCTTCCTTTTTACTTCTCTCTAAAAGTTCTCTTTTAGAGTCTATGCTTGTCACTTCTGCGGTAGCAGAGGTGTAAACGACATACTTTTGCTTTATTTCCTGAGACAACTTTTTTCCTCCGCAATACATTGAATTCTGAATATTGACTTAATAGGATAAACGAATAAAGATTATGTGTGTATAAAAGACTCACATACGAACAAATAAAAACAGTCTGATTCATCGGAAGCGATTATTTTTCCAAACATCAGCATTATCACTATATCCTCGGCGCTCCCAAAAACCCAGTTCCTTTGCAGCAGTAAATTTAACATGAATAACCCATAAAGCACTCTTGTAAGCATATTTGCTTGGAACAATAAGCCGCAAAGGAAAACCATACCCTTCCGCTAAATCAACACCATTTAGCTTGAAAGCTAAAAGAACATCATCACCTGATAGTTCTTCTCGAAAAAGCGAAGTACTATAGGAATCTGCGCATTCAAAAGTTACCGCTTTGGCTGTTGGTTTGGGTTTCACGAGCTCCTCTAAATCTTTGAGGAGTATTCCTTCCCAATGACAGTCAAATACACTCCAGCCTTCTACACAATGAAAATCGCTAACTGAAATTTTTTTGGGAAGTTGCAGAATCTGATCCCAAATAAGCCCAACTGGATTGTCTACTTCACCATCGATAATTAACTTGTAGGAGTCTAAATTGATATGAGGAGTTGTAGGCGAAATACCCGGATGGTCAATTCCCCATCTTAAAATTCTACTAATAGGTCTTTGATTAGGGGGCAACTTTTTTTCTGTTTTACCGTCAGAAGACACAATGAACCCCGCTAGGAATTTTGGTTTTGTCTATGAAATAAAGGTTACGAAGAAATCATTAACCGCCAAAAAAGCTGGTCAACTGCCTTTGTTGATGCTCTTCTTTACTAAAATGTGAAACCCGTACACCTACTCTGCGTACTTCAAGATTAGATTCATCAAGAAACTTCTCAAAAAGCTCATGCACCGCTTTTCGAATGGTTTCGACATCCTTAGCAGGTTTTTCTAAAGTATGCGACCGGCTTTTGACACTTAAATCGGTCATAATAGAGACTATCCCTACTTGCTTGAAGCAAAGATTTTTTTGAGATACCTCTTTGAAGATTTCGTCAATCTGCTGATCAGTCTTTTGCAGAATGAAAGCTAAATCACGGGTGTTCTCTTTTAAAGTAGAAATTCTACTGACTGATTCAGCTTCTCTTGCCTCATGTACTGGATCATTATCGATTCCGTTTGCTGCGTTATAGAAGTATAAACCAAGTGTCTTGCCGAAAACGGCCACCAGCCCCTGAATATCATATTGTGCGAGATCACCTATGGTTTTTATCCCCATGGATTCCATCTTTGCCGAAGTCTTTTTACCAACCCCAATAAGCTTGTCAACAGGCATAGGAAAAAGAAACGCTTGGACTTCATCAGGGTTAATAATTGTTAATCCATTGGGCTTCTGATTGTCACTAGCAATTTTTGCAACAAGCTTGTTAGGACCCACCCCAACAGAGAACGTTACACCTATCTGTTCTTTAACAACAGTTTTCATCGCCTCAACTAAGCTGGCTGTATCTTCAAAATTACCCTGTACCCTCTGAGTGACATCTAAGTAGGCTTCATCTATACCCACCTGCTCAAAAGCATCCGCATATCCGCGAAGCAGCAACATGATTCTGTCGGAGAGCTGCTGATAATAATCATAATCCACGGGTAGAAAAACTGCATCCTTACCCTCAAGACGTCTAATCGCTAGAAACAGAGGAATGCCAGACTTAACCCCGAATTGTCTAGCGATGTAATTGGAAGTAGCCACTGCACCGCTGTCGGATGTGCGACCCGAATACATACCTACTACTACAGGTTTATCCTTTAAAGTAGGATTGCGGAGTTCTTCACATTGTGCAAAAAAATAATCCAAATCTACAAGCATAACCACTCTAGCTTGGGAAGGCACGTAAATCACCTCGAAATCAGCTTAAACATCCATGAGCCATCGCATGAAGCAGTATTAAGAGCGGCTAAATTTTCTCGGCAGACGCCAAACTGCATCCCCTTTGCAACTACTAAGTCATGGATATTCTTCATGAGTCTAAATCTCATATCTTTCGGTAACAAAGTGTTTCCACCTATTTTTTCTCCCTCTTGAAAATAGAATGGTTTTAGTCTCTCGGTTATGTCGGGGAAAATCTTGGATAATCGATTCCAGTTGTCTGGTTTGGGTTTATAAGTTGAACTTGTTATATGCCTTACACCCATATTGGCAAGAGTAGAGATTAGTTTTTCTGGATTGTCATTCAAATTCGGTATGATAGGATCTATTCGAACCGACACTGGAATACCTTTTCCTATCAAATCTTCAACTGCTCTAAGCCTTTGATTAGGTGAAGGGGCACGGGGTTCAATCTGCTCAGCGATGGTCTCATCATCTGTGGTTATGGTTAACGCAACAGTAGACGGAGCTTTAGTCAGAAGATCATCATCCCTAGTGACTATGTTGGATTTGGTAATTATCTGAATTTTACAATTGCTGTCTGTTAGGATCTCAAGGCATTTGCGCGTTATTCCAGTAGTAGCTTCAATACGTGGATAAGGATCAGATGAATTTGCTATCGATATCATTTCGCCTTTCAATTTCGCTGATTCCTTCTTTAAATTTGTCAGCAAGTCCTTTTTTGCTCTACAATTCTGAAAGTTGGGGATATAACTTGAAGCGTAACAATAGACACATTGATGATCGCAACCACTATAGGGGTTCAAGGTTAGTTTTGCAGGACAAGTACATAACGAAGAACGCCACGGATCAAAGTTAGAAATTAAAGGCACTGTAATCCACGTACAAACCTAATTCAAAAGTTAGACAAAAACCATTCGATTGGCAGTAATAATTTAGATTGGTCAGAAATCAAGAGCAAAGAAAGAAAAAGAAGAGTAGTGAATTATTGCTTATTCTAATTGGATTGATAGGCTTTATTTTGTCCGTTTGTTGTATCGGAAAGAATGTTGTCGGGGCTCCAAAGCCAGTTTGTGCCTTTGAGTGTTTTCATTAATGGAACTAAGACAAGCATTGCAATAAAAGCCTGAACGAGTCTGATGGCGGGATAAAGGAAGGGACTGATAAGGAAAGCGCCGCGTACTATTTCAATGGACATACCGAAAATTCCTTCATAAACGGTTGGAATTGCAAATGCTAATGAACCCCACATGTTGTCTGCTTCATTTCCAATGAAGGATAATATGAAGAAAAACGCTAGACCATGAGCTACTGAAAGCTTCTTTCCAAAGAATGCTAGAGGTAAAATTAAAGCTAATGCAATGATTTTATCAAACAAAACGGCTAAGGCTATGTGCGCATTTTCCGTTAATGGAGTTATTGGCGGAGTGAAAAGGAAAGCTAAGGTTAGGATACCTAAAACCGCAAAGCCCCATTTCCATTTTTTATAAAAGATTAAACCTGTTACTAAAGCGTTGAACATTGGAGCAACAACAAATGGAAAATTGTAAGGACTCATACCTGTAAGAGCAAAAGTAACTAAAGATCCCAACAGAGCAGCTGCAGCGCCTAGATAAGGTCCTAATACTATACCAAATATTGACGCGATAAGTGCGGCAAAAGAGATTTCAATTGTTCCTATGGTTGTGGGAATCCTTACAGGCGCAATAAGAGATAAAACGTAATAAAGCGCCGCGAATATTGCCACTAGGGCGATTTGCCGAGTAGTTATTTTAAAGCTGGGTTTAAGGTTCATGGATTTTACGCTCACCTATGTAGAATATTGCATCGGTGTGTAAAATATTACATAATATATAAAAGCGTTTCTGTCGCCACGAATAAATCTAAAAAACAAAACTCATCAACCAAAACAGGAATAATAATCAACAGAAATAGCCAATTTTTTCAGAAACGAGCTTTTTTACCCTAAAAGATTGATTTTTTAACCCTGGAAAGAGATTGGACGAGTAATTTTCTTCATTTTGTTTGATTAAACCCATTTCGAACTGGTTATCGCTTAGCAGACTCGAAGCGCGGGTCTTAGTAAATTTTAAATACAAATTGAGGATAATAGTATAATCCCGAGGGTAATACAGTGGCAAAGAAAGCAGCCAAAAAATCAGCCAAAAAACCAGCAAAGAAAGCGGCCAAGAAGAAATAAAACCTCGTTTGGACGCGCTTTACCTCTCCATTTTTCTCTTTATACAGCAAAGATTTTCTAAATTTTATAGCCAAATTCATTTTAGCGATAAATTATTTTCTGCGTTTTAGCATATTCTCAAGAATTGGACGCAACTTTAGAGTTTCAGCGCGAATCTTTTCTTTACCCATTGCTTTTATGCCTGCATCGATTTCCTTTATAACTTCGGCAAAGCGAGTACCTTCGGCAGCTGAGATATATTCTACGCGTAGTCTTTCGGGGGTCATACCGATTTTTTGAAGCATAGGTTTGAGGGCGTCGGTTCTTTCTTTCATACGCGCATTACCGCTGATGTAGTGACAATCATAAGGCAAATGGCAAGCCCCAATCATGACTGTGCCTGCGCCAAGTCGCAATGCTTCGAAAATAAAGTCATTACTTACTCGCCCAGAGCACATTACTCTGATTACACGAATATTTGAGGGGTATTCGAAGCGACTGGTCCCTGCTAGATCTGCACCCGCATAACTACACCAGTTACATAGAAAAGCCAAAATTTTCTCTTCAGGATTAGTCTCCAAAGCAGAGCGGATCTGCGCTAGAATTTGGGAGTCTGTGAAGTGCATTTGGGTTATAGCGTTTTGGGGGCATTCAGCAACGCATGTTCCGCATCCATGACAACTAGCGGTGACTACTTGCGCCGGAGTATTTTCTTCAGCTATGATTGCGCCGTAGGGACATTTTTCCGCACATATACCACATTTGCTGGTTTTATTTTTGCATTTGGCTTCGTCTATCACGGCGATTATGGGTTCTATTTTCCATGTTTGTTTTGAGATGACTGTAGCTGCGCGGGCTGCGGCGCCACTGCCTTGTGAAACGCTGAAGGGTATATCTTTGAGTCCTTGACATGCACCTGCTAAGAAGACGCCGTCTGTTGGAGCATCTAGAGGTTTAAGTTTAGGGTGACTTTCCATGAAAAATCCGTTGGCATCACGCGACAGATTCAATATACGCGCCGTTTCATCTGAGCCTTTCGGAGGAATGGACGCTGTGGCTAAAACCACCATTTCAGCTGCAACTTCTACTGGCACGCCCAAATCTGCGTCTTCAGAGTGGAGAAGCAAGTTATGCGTTTTAGGATCTTCATCGATACGACTAACGCGACCCCTAATGAAGTTAACACCTAGTTCTCGTGCGCGGTCATAAAATTCTTCATACCCTTTTCCAGGGCTACGCATGTCAATATAGAAGACTGTTACTTCCACGTCTTCTTTGTATTTCTCTTTCAGCTGGACTACATGTTTAAGTGTGTACATGCAGCAGTAATTGCTACAGTAAGGATACTTGTTTTTGTCTCTTGATCCAACACATTGAATGAAGGCAATAGAATGAGGCTTCTTGCCATCTGAACCCCGTATCACCTTCCCTCCGGTTGGACCTGCCGCCAGGATTAGACGTTCAAATTCCATAGAGGTTAAAACGTTAGGGTATTTTCCATAACCTAGCAGAGGCAAATCGTAGGGCAAATAAGTTTCAAAGCCAGTCGATACGATTATTGCGCCCACTTCGATGTTCATCTCTTCGGGTTGCTGCTCAAAATTGATCGCCTCTCTAGCTCCACAAGCGTCTACACATTTGAAGCACTCAATGCAGTAATCACGATTGATAGTGAAAGTAAGGGGCACTGCTTGATCAAAAGGTAAAGAAATGGCTTTACGAGTACCCAAATTCATGTCCCACTCATTAGGATACTCGATAGGACACGCATCTTTGCATTCTCCACACCCAGTGCAACGTTCAGCTATCACGTAGCGCGGGTTTTTGCGGATTTTTACTTTAAAATTACCAACATACCCATCTACTTTTAATAAATCAGCATTTGCGATTATCTGAATGTTAGGGTGCCTCCCCGCATCCACCATTTTTGGACCTTCAATACAAATACTACAGTCAAGAGTCGGGAAAGTTTTGTCAAGAGCTGCCATGTGACCTCCGATACTTTCGCTCTTCTCTAATAGGTAAACCTTGTAGCCCATCTCTGCAAGATCCAAAGCAGCGCTTATGCCGGCGATACCTCCACCGACAACCAGAGCTTTGTTGGTAACAGGAACTTCAATGGTCTGTAACGGGGATAAAAGACGCACTTTAGCAACTGCCATGCGTATAGCGTCTTTGGCGCGTTCAGTTGCTTCTTTTGGATTGTTTGAGTGGCACCATGAAGCGAACTCGCGAATGTTTGCCATCTCATAAAGAAACGGATTCAATCCTGCCTCAGAGACCGTGCGCCTAAATGTGGGCTCATGCATACGCGGGGAACATGCAGCAACGACTACTCGGTTAAGCTTATTTTCCTTTATTGCTTTCCGGATTTCTTCCTGTCCTGGATCAGCGCAGGTGTATCGATTTTCTTTAACGAACACAACATCAGGAAGAGATTTAGAGTAATTGACAAGCTGCTTGATATCCACTGTACCGGCTATGTTTAATCCGCAGTGGCATACGAAAACACCTACACGTAACTGTTCTTCGGTTTGGACAGGAGCGTTTGATTGGGATTGAGATTGGTTCATTATCTTATATCCTCCTCGGCAACGAATCTTCTGCTTACAGTTTCTTTTGCTTTCTGCAGACCCTTTGCCTTCAATTCTTTAGCTGTGTCTGTAGTTGAGGTTAACCGCTCTAGGGCTTTATTCCATGCACCCGAATGCACGGGTGTGTGAAGTACTTTTGTTCTTTTTACCGATAAAGCTTGGTCAACTGGACAAACAGCTTTACAAGCACCACAGTAAACGCAAACAGACTCGTTAACCTTAACTTTACCCGAACCCTCTTCTAGATTCAGTGCACCAGTTATTGGACAAACATCTAAACAATCCCTGCAGCCCTCAGGACATTTATTCTGATCAATAGTTATGTTCCCCTCGAAGGTTTTTCGCGCTTTAATTACTCCATGAGGGCATTTATATTCGCAGATTTTGCAGGTTGGACAGAATTCTTTTTGAATAACTAGACTTGTCTTTACTTTTTCCTTTTGATCCGGACTTAGAAAAGCTACATCCGATATAGGTCTGCCTTCAATGCTTTTTGAGAGAAAGATTAAATCAAGCGGACAGACGTTCTCACATTCAGTACATTCGGAAGGGCACTTTCTTGGGTCTGCTTTAATATCGCGTATGAGTTCAGGGAAACTTTCTTTCGCAATTACATTAACAGAATGTTGGCCATTTATCGTTACTCTAATTGCCCCGTAAGGGCAAGCTACATCGCAGATACCACAAAAATTACACTTAGAAAGATCAACATCGACCTCAGCATGTTTTGTCTTTGAATCTTCGATTTTAGATTGTTTTGTGAGTGTTATGGCTTCTTTGGGGCAAGCTAAACTGCAAATTTGGCAACCTACACAGCGGCTTTTATCTAGAGATAATTTATAGTTGTTAACGTGCAAAATCCATTCTAGGGTTAGAGCATCTGCCGCGTCTATTTTTCGGGTTTTTAACGGCATGTAATATTTTCACCATACAGCTTAGAGGCGCGTTGAAAAGATTATCCAACGCTGAAACTGCCCATTAGGATGTTTGATTAGAGTTTTTAGGGGTATAAATATTGCTTGAAAAACGATGCTGAATTAACCATCAACCTCAGAAAAATAGAGCTATAGAGTGTTGCAGTTCATTTCAAATCCCGAATACACACTAGCACATAACACTGAAGGGACTCATCATCCTTAAGAGAAATTACTAAAAGATTAGCCCGTGAAAGTAAGTCACCGAGAGCCTCCAGTGATATAGCCTTTTTTAAACCAGTGATTACCATCAAGGCGTCGTTTTTCGCAGCTTGTTTAATTTCTTTCAATGTCTCAAACGGATTAGGCATATTTTGAATAACGGTAAAGGCAAAAACCAAGTCAAAAACTGAGTTAGCAAAAGGCAAGTAGTCAGCATCAGCTAAGACCAAAAAAGCGCTCTCATACACTTTGGCTTGCTCTCTTGCCTGCAGCAATAATTCTCTAGAAATATCAACACCCACAACAACTCTAGCTTTGTCAGCTATGTAAGGAAAAAAAAGACCCGTTCCGCAACCGACATCTAATACAACCGCATCAGAAGCAACCTTAAGACCAGCTAAAGCCGCATCGTACTTGGCTTCTTGCTCCTTACAGTATCTTCGATTGTATATTTGAGCTGTTGAATCATAACGATAACGAATTGATCGCTTATGTTGCCATTTATTCACGCTAAATCCTTCAGAACTCTTATGTACACTAGCGACCTCTAAAACAATTTGGTAGAAACAATTTGCATGATGCAAGCAAATTAACAGTTAAAGCAAATCCAGCACTCTCCGAAGCTGCAACCATTATAGCAAAAGCGTTGACCCAAAGACGAATCCTAGTCGTAGCAGGAAATTGTCATGTTAATTACTCGGGAAGGGCAAAATCCACTCTTGAACTCGGCGAACGCCTTCTAATAATTAAAGAAGATGGCTCTTTGTTGGTTCATCGCCCCGTAGGCTACGAACCGGTAAATTGGCAACCTGCAGGAAGCGTATTTCATGTACAAACAACTGAAAAATGTTTGGAGATTCATGGAGTTAGACAAAAACCCCGAGAAAGCGTACGTGTTACATTTAATGAGATCTACATGGTCTCTGCTTTGAGTTTGGCTGATAGCGGAGAATTTTTACTTCACGCCACAGAAGACGATATGCATCGTGCTATTCTACTTAAACCAGAACTTTTTGAGGAAGGCTTTAAACCGATAAGCTGGGAGAAAAAAGTAGAACCCGGATTTGTAGACATATACGGCGAAGATAAGAACGGAAAACTGGTAATAATAGAAGTCAAAAGAAGAACCGCCACTAAAGAAGCTGCACTGCAACTTGCAAAATACATCGAACCGATTAAATCAAAGATAAACCGCGAATTACGGGCCGTACTCGTAGCACCCGGCCTAGGTAAAGATGTACAAAGGATACTGGTTACAATGGGCTTAGAGTTTAAGGAGCTTGACCCCAAAAAATGCGCTGAAGTGCTCAAGAAGCCAGGAAATTCGAAGCTAGAAACATTTTTCAGGGAAAACTAGAAGAAACATTAGTCAAGAAAACTTAAATCGTTGAATAATTGTTTGCTTAAAGGGTTGAGAAAAGAATGAATCTTTGGAAGAATTTACCTGCTGGGGATAATCCGCCAAATCTTTTAAATATGGTTATCGAAGTTACCAGCGGTTCTAGAGACAAATATGAGTATAGTCTCAAATGGGAAGCATTTGTGCTCGATAGGATTATTCCTTCTTCAGTTGTGTTTCCAGTTGAGTATGGGTTTGTTCCACAAACAGTGTTTGACGACGGTGACCCTTTAGATATTATGGTTCTCAGTTACGCGCCCCTAACGGTAGGGTGCGTAGTTAAAGTTCGAGTCATAGGGGCCCTTATAATAGAGGATGAAGCAGGGTTAGACACAAAGATTCTTTCAGTTCTGGTTAATGATGCCAGATTTGAGGGTTACCACGACATTAGCGATGTACATAAGCATCGATTAGTAGAAATTCAAGAATTCTTTGAAACTTACAAACGACTTGAACCACATAAATGGGTAAAAGTTAGAGAATGGAAAAACGCCCAGCAATCCCAAGAAATAATACAGTATGCAATTACAAAGTTTCACGAATCAAATGAAAAAGTAGCCGAAAATCATAAGTAAATTATGAAGGAATAGAGAAAAAGTCGCTTATTCGTTTTTGGAAAAGGGCCTTGCGTAAAAGTTTTCCTTGAATTATCCATTGTTGTAGTGGTATTTCAAATCTTCCACTGATGAATTTGAGCGAGTCATTTAGATTCTTAAACATGTGGGGCTTTTGACGCATCGCATTGCGAACATTCTCGCGCACCTGCCAGACCCCAATTGGCATTATATACCCAGGACGTGCCTCACGTAGCACAATAACTGTAGCTTGACGTCGTTCTTTTACAAGTTGTTCACAGACAGCTAGACGAGCAGAATAGTAGCATCCGCCTATCTGTGCGTAGGTTGTTCTTCCGCTGTTGCCTTCAGCATCGGAATATATAACAACACTTCCCCCACTTGGGTTCCAGGCGGTTCCCGGATACCAAGCTTCCATCGATTCGTAACTCCATTGTGCCGGAATCAGAAGAATTTCAAAAACATTATCCAGATAGGTTGATTCGTAGACGCGATATTCATTAATTTCGGGAAAAGTCTTAACCTGAGTCACAAGACCTTTACTGATTATATCGTCTACCGCGGTTATACTCCATCGCGTAGGCACCAGTCGTCGTTTCTTATCTATGCCAAAGGCACCTACGCTGAAAGCTTTCTGAATCTTGCTAACCATCACACCTCGACTGTAAAGCTCTTTAACGGCTTGGGTAGCTTTTAGGTCAGTATCATAGTAAGCTTTCTCTACATGCTGATTGAAACGAGAATTCCCCACATGCAAATCTTTTATGGGAGCAGAAGGCCCAAAGGGCTGAATATCATCATCCATGAATATGCTACCCCGAGGCTTCTTGGTCAGATTCAATTCCATATCGACACTATCATCTGCTAAGGCTAACTCTCTGGTATAATCCATGATTTTTCCTGCCTGAGAAAACTCCTGCACATGAACCCGATGCTTCCCTCGCACAAGTAAGCTACGAAAACCAACAATCTCATCGATGGATTTCCCAAACCAATGCTCAGGCAAATCAAACATGCTGGTATCTTCGTGGACAGGTGGAACCAAAGGGCCAACATAAACATGGGGATAACCGATTCTGCCTATGAAAACGCTAGGAGGAGAAGCACCCGCGATATCTTCACTTGACATTAGAGGAACACTTTTGAGAAAGGAATTGACCTTAACCATCAATGGACATCGGGTCTTACCACATAGATTTCTTGCACCCTTACATAAAACACATTGACTGCTCTGGCGAGCACGAGTAGATAGCTGATTTTCCGCAAATGAAGAATGACTAACCTGCCTAATCACATCTAATAACCAATTATCAGAATTCCCACTGGGTTTTATTTGGCTAAGAGGCATATCAAATAAAATAGAAACGTAACTGTTCTGATATATTTTCTGTCATTAAAAAGCTCAAAATATCAATACCAACCAAATAATGCTAAATCAAGTATATACAAAAAAAGCTATTTTATCAGGTTCATTTCTTTTTTAAGGATATTTAGGAAACGTGCACTTGAGAGGTAATGGTCAGCAAAGATTGTTCCATCATAAATTAAAGTAAAAGTCGCATAAATCGAGGGTGCATTCTGCGCCTCTTTGGCACTTTTTAGCTGAGTTACGTTTAGTTTCAAACCTTTTTGTTCGGCTATTTCGGTGAGCTCTTTAATTGATCTGATAACCCATGGACACTGATTAGAATATACAATATTGAGTCCTTTGTATTGGGCTAATTGTTTTTGCCAATCTGAAAACTTGGGCAAAGAGCCTTCCTTTAACTGTTTAACTAATAATTCAAATCGGTCTGCTTTATCAACTAATTTAAAACCGTTTTTCAAGAAGACCTCTTTGCTAGCCATAAAGGAGCCTTCGCTGGTTATTACCGCAGCACCATTTTTTCCTTGTTTTTCTGCATCAGTGAGAACTTCTTTAACAAGAAGCGAACCATACCCTTTTGATTTATATTTATTAGGACTAACCCAGATGCAGTGAATAAACAAATAATCTTTAGCGTTTACAGCGCGCCAAGCGTACTCACCGGGCATGTACTCAATGAATCCAATTGGCTTCTTTTCTGAATCTACAAAAAGCGATTTAATTGTGAATCCTTCAGAAAAACGGTCCTTTAGCCATTCAAGCTTTTTGAGGTGGCTTTCGTGTTTTGGGTTTAAAAAGCAAGGACAACCTATTTCGGAATAATTCTCGGAAGTTAACGTGATTATCCTATGAGCATTTTTCATAATTCTACCTAGAATTATAGAAAAACCAGTTTGCTTTTATGATTTTCAGCAGAAAATAATCCAACCTCTAAATAGTCACCCGTAGAATCGCTTTAAAACACTCAGAGCATGCAGGGTAATCCATTTGCTAGGTTCACCTTTTTGCTCGATATTTGTTTGGAAGCGCCCATTGAAAGTATTTTCTAAAAGCCAGAGACCATTTTTATCCTGCTTAGATACCAGTAAGTCTATGGCCTCCTGCATACGTTCATCCTTGATGCCGAGCTTAGTCAGTATTCTCAAAATTTCTAAGACATCTGTCTGATACATCAAAGGGAAGCCTAAACGGAGCCAACCAGGTTTAGACACTTTACTCAGATTGTGACTTTTCTTGTAAATATGATGAATCAACCAATACTCGACGCCTTTTTCGATGGTAGAGACCACTTCTTTAGATCGGTTATCGGGGGGAATCTCCGCAAGGGCCTTAACAGATTTAGCGGCGCCCATGTGACAAGAATGTTTTCCAAAACAACTTGTAGCTTTAGCGTAAGGCCAGTTTTTGGGCGCAATAAAGTGGCCATCGTCAAAACGTTGATACTGAACTATCCAATCGATCCCGCGCTTAACCCGGTCATCATCCAGAAAGCCTAATCGGATTAGGCTCCAGACCATATTACCTGTTAGACAGGGCAAAACTCCACTATATCTGCCTCCGCCTACTTTGGTGCTAAGCCAAGCAGAAAATCCGCCGCTTTTATGTTCCTGAGAGCTATTTAAAATAAACTCACATGCCTTCTTGATCCGAAAATCATTCTTGTCCGCGCCTAATTCAGCTAACATAATCAGCTGCCAGACAGTTCCCTTGTACTTAGCGGCATAAAACCTGTCGATAGCATCCCAATTGCCACCATCTTCCTGCTTAGCTAAAATCTTAGGAACCACACCAGTTAGCATGATATTTTTCTTGGCGGAAATAACTTCGGAGTTATTTTGAGATTTACCTAATAGCTCTGTTAAGGCGAAATACTGAACTGAAGGATTATCAGGTTCTAAAAGCCAATCAACAGAATCAGTGTTTAGCATCGATTGCCAGTTAACCATAGAGCTCACTACCAAGTAGTTATTGCCGTTTTTTAAAAAAATTATCTACACAAAACGCAAAAAACTACGGGACTCCCTTTATGTTATTTACATAAATCTTTGGCCATGGCTTTAGCTAAAAGCTTCCAAGCGTGAGAATCATTTTGACATAACCTATCTGTCAACAATTTGATTTCTTCCTGGGTCATGTTTTCTTTCCCGTACTCTATATGAAATGCAGTAAAATTCAACCGCGACGCAGAATCTCCTTCGGGAAAGATTTCGTAGATAAACTGAGAATATCTGTTTGGACCAGACAAATGCGTAGATATCCAAGAGAACCGCTCAGGATAGAGCTGAACAAGCTTCTGCTTCTCAAAATCCCCATCAGCAGTATGAAAAACCTCCTTCAGAATCAAAGTACTATCAGTGAGATGACTCACTTCACGTTCAGCATTAGCCTCACCCATCAAAGCAGGATCTCCGGAAGAATAATCAGTACACCAACAAAACGCCTCCTGAGCAGAAACAGCAAAACGCTGACTAAAGCTGTAACGAATAACTTGCGGCATATACATCCCTAACTTCTCAAGAGATAAAATTGGATATATTATTATTTGCCTCTTCAAGGAAGAATTTAGAAAAGAATAAGTGGCGCCCAGGCCGGGATTCGGACCCGGATCAGGCCACGACTTTATTTGTTCGTGATGTCCTGCGGGCGACAGCCGCATATACTGGACCGAACTATACTACCTGGGCTTTCTATTAAGTGGCCTAAGCGCCGCAACAATACTGACTTCTTTAACTAATTAACTTTTCCCGAAAAAAATAACGCTCTTAAAGATGGCGGGCAATTTTTGCAGAAGGAATACTTTTGCAATGTCGTTTCATTTCGTTTGAAGAAATATAAATCACATAACGAACCAGCTTAGAAAAGGACCCATTCGAAGCATGATTAAGCCTTGTGCTTACAATAAGCTTTAGTTCGTTACATAATGCATTCAAGCCATCGAAGATTTCTTTTGATACCGTTTTTATCTCTGTTCCTAAGTGTTGGTGAACGTGTCCGTCACTGTCTATTATTCCGGCTATAATACCATATTTAAAATCAATTGACCAATTCTCATCATGAAAAAATATCTTTTTACTTTTTTCTTTGAAACATTTTCGATAAGTTACAAATTTTTGAATATATTCAACTAATTCCTTTGAACATACTTTCGCTATAATATTGCTTCTCCAATAAAAAATGCTTAACCTTTTCTCAGCTTTTTCAAAAATCTGCAACAATCTTAAAGCAATGTCGTTATCTCTCTTTTTATCCAAAGTAAAACGAACAAAGAAACGCGGCTCTTTTTGTCCTCTGTTAAACGAACCATCACCTAAGAAAAGCCCAATAATATAACCTTTTTCACAATCATCAAGAAGATCCAAATTCAACTTAGACATCTTGTGACAACAGTCTTTAGTATGATAATAAACGGTTGATTTTCTTAAAGAGAATTTATCAGAAACATAGTTTAATGAGAAACCCTCAGCTATCAATTGTTTCAGTTCTCTGATTTGAATGGAGGATAGATATTTTTTCAAAGTGATTCAATATGTCTCTTTGTCTAAATAATTATAATTTTTCGAAATTTTGGAATAAACTATCTAGGAATAAACTATTCTAATCAAAAAGAACTTCTATGTTAAATTCTCAAAAACAATGCATATTAAATAAGAGTTCAAGGAAAGATATTTTTTACTTTGGGGTTTTTGTGTTGTTTGCCACTTAGGTGGTTTATGTTGATTTTGCCCATGGTGGTTTTGGCGAGTTTTTCGGGGGTTATTTTTGCTAGTTTTGTTTCTGGGTCTTTGGAAAGCTGTCGTACGAGGACTTCCATTGCATGCGTTTTTTCGGTTGGGTCGTTTATTAGGTGGAGTGTGCCTTGGAATTGAACGCTGACGTAGGCGTAGTCGCAGTCGTCGGTGATTCCGTAGTCTAGCATTGCTTGTCCCCAGACTTTGTTGTTTGCTTTTATGTATTCGATTTTTTTACCTTCTGGGGCGCAGTGGAAGTAGATGCAGTTGTTAGCTTCATCGTATCCGTGGCTTATCGAGACGAGGTAGGGTTCATTGTCTTTGCAGAGAGCTATGGTCATGTAGTTGGTTGTTTTGAGAACTTGTTTTAGAACAGCTAAGTCAACTATTTCGCGGTCCTTGCGTCGAACATGAAATGACATAACCTTCTCAACGAGAAGTTGTAATATTAACTTTTAGAAAGCCAAGTCAAATAGGCACCTTTGGGCAGGGCGAGTTGGATAAAATTATTTTCTTCGGACTACACGCAGGGTTTTTTCGGCTGTAGATATGCTTTCGAGCAAATCGTCGATGGTGGCGATAAATGATGCAAGTTTGCCATCAAGGGATATTTTTGTGAGGACTTGGTTGCCGTTTGTTTCGGTTAGAACTTCTAAACCCGGCGGTGCGTTGAGGTTATCGGGAGAAACGGCTTTCGCGATTGATTGCGCTGTTTTAGCGTCGTCGTATTCAAGTTTTATTGTCGCTTCCAATTTTTTCCCCTTTTAATTGTCTGCCTACTAGTTCATCAGCTAACTTTACGAAGTCATCAACTTTATCTAGAGCAACTTGGGCGCCTGCAGCGATGTTGTGGCCTCCACCTTTACCGTCGTATTTCTCACTGGATAGACGCATCACTTCGCCTAAATTGATGCCTTTGTGAACAGCCATATCCGTTGTTCGAGAAGAGAATTTGACTACGCCCTCGTCTGGAACTTGGGCATATGCAATAAGAGGTTTCTCAATGTTAGGTAAACTGGATATGAGTATTGATGATATGGTACCTATGATTTTTTCGTTCACAAAGTCCTCGCCGTTAACCACATAGATGTTTTCTAGTTCTTTGAGGCGTTCAGGTTTTTCCATGACCCAGAAGAGGTATTTGTTTATGCTTTTTCGGTAAGTCTCAAGGACCTTGTTGGCTTCTTCAAGTGCAGCGGTGCGATCGCCCATGCATATGGCTATGCCTAAGCTGGCGCGGTCCATGCGTCCTGTTGAGTTTAGAAGGACGGCGTATTCGCGGGCATCTCTAAGCGCGGTTCCAGGGGATTCTGCGGCCAAAATATAGATGTTGCCTATTAGCGCTGCTATGCCATAATGCATACCTTTTGAAAGCAGATGATCAGCTAATGCGCTGCATAGGCGTTTGCGTTCTTCTGCGGTTAAATCGCGTAATGCACGAAACTTGTCGCCTTCTTTAAGGGGGATATTTAGGTTGGAGAGAAATTCGAGGCTTTTGTCTTCTTCTCCGCTGATTCCAGGCAGGAATGGGGTTGTGGTGCTTGCTAATGTGCGGTGGATTGGGCGGGTTTCTCTGCCGAAGAACATTAGATCTTTCTCAATCACGAGTAACTTTGTATTTAGCGCATCTTCCACAATCAGGGTGTTTAGTCCGCCTAGTTTTCTTTGGTCATAACGGTCTTGCATATCGCCTAAGGCGCCCACTAATGCTACGGGTGATAAGTCTACATTTCGTGAATCTACTGCGCGGGCAGCAAAGTAGGCTACGCCTGATCCGCTTACGTCATTTGCGCCATCCATTCCGTGTAAATGGGGGTTTACTTGGATGAAGTTAGGATTCTGATTTGTTGCGGTAACTTGATGATGATCCAAAATGACCACTTTGACCGAGGGGATTTTCTCGTTAAGTAAGTCCAGATAGCCGCTTCCAAAATCGGTCATGATTACTAGGTCGGGTTTGTCGGCTACGATTTCGCCGATTATTTTCTCGTCAACCCATTGGGTAATCCTTATTCTAAAGCGAGCCCCAAGTCGGAAAAGAGCTTTTCCTATTACTCCAGCCGCGGAAATTCCGTCGGCGTCAAGGTGAGAGAAAACATGAATGAAACCATCATTGGCTACAGCTTCCTTGATTGTTTTGGCAGCTTGATCAGCTGATTGTAGGAACGAATCTATTTGGGTCTTCTCTAACGTCATAGGTTTCACTCGTGTAAATGATGATTCTGAAAATGTACTGTGACGTAGGCAATATGTTTTGTGTGACTAAATCTGCTAAAAGAAGTATTATGAATGGGGATTAGGTGATGGAAGCGATTTTTGGTACGTACTTCCAGTTCTTCTGCAACACGCCTTCACGTTTATAATAGCGTGATAGTTTGTGGATTTTTGCTTCGATTAGTTGCATGTTGCGTTTGTTGTGGCTATCTTTTTTGAATTTTTCCATGTGAACAGCCATAGCCTGAGCCTTCTTCATCAAGTTAGAAAGATCCTCAGGCATAGAAGGTGACAAATTGGCTGCCTTGAGTGTAGCACTTATGCTTTTACCGGTTATCGGCTTAACCAATGGAATAGCATATTGATCTCTGAGAATCGTGCCTATACCACTTAGAGAATGACCTTCCTTAGCGAGCTTAATTATGAAAGCCTCTACTTCTTCTGGCTCGTACTTACACCAGTTTGGAGGACGCCTACTGACTGGGCGAATTGAATGTGATTTACCTTTTTCCTGTTTTGGCATCTCTACACCTTAACTCTGCACCTTACACCCACATTACACGAATATTTAAAACTAGCTGAACCTAGAAGGACAAATATTTCATCATTTTACAGGAACAAAATTTTAAAACCTTCAAGAGGTGAATACTTTGGTAGGACCGTGGAAGAAAAGTAAATAGTACTTATAATCGGGTTAATCCGAACTTGACGACTTTGGAAAAAGAAGGATTACGCTCAGAGCAACGATTTAGGCGCCTTTAAAAGACTTGTCCTTAACAGCTGCCAAATGTTAGAAAAAATTACCATAAAATACGAAGAAAGCTTAAGCCAAGAACCTAACTTTTTCCAGTCGGGCAGCGGATAACAAATCGTTCTTACCCTCATCATTAAAAATCCTTTTTTAGATAATTTAAAAATTACAAAAAAAGGAAAAAGAAAAATGTTTTAAAAAATGTTTTTAGGTGGTTATAGTGGTAGCAATTGAAAATTGCTCAGGTTTCATTCTCCGTTCCTTTTTTCGCATCTAGCCAATAAGAGAATTGTCTATATAACATTTTGCTTTAAGTATATGGAAGAGTATAATGAAGGCTTGGTTTCTATTGTCTTTTGGTTTTATACCAGTTGGCAAATTTGTTTATGGCTTTTGCACGGTGAGAATAATTGTTCTTGTCAGTGATACTCATTTGCGCAAACGTTCTTTTATCGCCGTCAGGGATAAAGATAGGATCAAAACCGAAGGCTAAGGCGGAAGCTTTCTTTTTTTCTCCTATCGATATTAGACCATTAACTTGACCTTCAAAGCAGCAAACCTCACCATCGTACCCGTCAATATACGTTATTGTGGATTTGAAGGCAGCCTTCCTGTTTTTCACGTTCTCTAACAGTTTCAGCAAACCTGCATTGCCTAAAGTTTTGTATACATAGGCCGAGTATGGCCCCGGAAAACCGTTTAATGATTCTACAAAAAGCCCAGCATCCTCAACAATCAAAGGCAAACGACATCGTCTAAACGCATCAGTTGCGCTGGCCACAGCGATTTCTGTCAAATCATCACTTTGAATTTCGATACCTTTAGTCTTTAACATACCGACCGTAATCTCATACTCGGAGAGCATAGAACGAACTTCATTGAATTTATGAATATTACCTGTTACAAAAAAAACCATTTTCCCTCTCAACTTAAAATCCACCTTAACTGCCTCACACATCTTGTTTTCTCTCTGCAACATAACGACCACGCCGTTCTATTTCCCTTGTTTTAACTATAACCTCATTGGCAAAATCCGCACCTAAAATTTTAGCATACCCTTTCAAAACGGCGTTAAAGCAATCTTCCACAAACCTAAAATGGGTACTCTGCAAAGCCCGCCTCAAAAGATGCAAATCAACACCTTTAGCTTCAAGCTCATCAGTCTTTTCACCTAAACCAAAATCAACCAGAAAAATCCTCCCTGAAGCATCAAGAATCATGTTTGAGGTAGTTAAATCTCCATGAACTATACCGTAATCATGAAGACGCCCAACTAACTCGCCGATTCTAAAACATAAAGCGCACCGTTCATCCTTGGACAATCCTTCAATGACTTGCTTTACTTGTTTACCTTCAATGTAATCCATAATTATAGTCGAATTTTCCACATCAACTAGAAATATTGTTGGAGTAGATACTCCTGCTCGCTTTGCCTGATGCATCAATTGTGGCTCATGAATTGTGCGATAACGCCTAATTGTCAAGTCCAGTTTCTCCGGACGATACGCCTTAGGCAAACGAGCTTTAATGAGCACAGATTTACCGTGCCAGTTATCAAGATAAAGACTGGCTTCAGCGCCCTTTCTTAGCAATTTTCGCTCAGCTAGATTTTCACCCATGGAACATCCACCTTTTCAACCCGCCACTTTAACTTAACAAAACTTTCTTCTAAAGGAGTAATCAAACCACAACTGTACGCTAACACACCTGTCCAAGCAATCATAGCACCATTATCCGTCGCGTACTGTTGGGGGACTACACAGAAACGCGCATCATGGTCCTCAGCTATCATCCTTAACATATTTTGAAGACGCTTATTCGCAGCTACCCCACCGGTCAGAAGCACTTCTTTTTTCTCAGTGTGCGCTAAAGCGCGCTCTGTTACTTCGCTAACCATACAGAAAACATGCTCTTGTAAACTATAACACACATCCTCTAGCTTTGCACCTTTCTTAAGAACTGTACTAGCTGCAGTAAGCAAACCGCTCAGGGAAAAATCCATCCCTTTAACAACATAAGGTAACGAAATTAGTTCTCTACCTTCCGCGGCAAACTGCTCTATAGCAGCGCCTAAAGGCAGACCTCTCTTAGGTTTTATACCAGCATCACGAGCAAATACGTCCAAACAATTACCAATCGCAATATCTAATGTCTCTCCGAAAACACGATACCGCCCACAAACAAAAGCAGTCACCATCGTATTACCCCCAGAAGCGTAAAGGGTAACCGGATCAACTAAACCTGTTTCAAGTTTGCCAATCTCAATATGCCCTATAGAATGATTAACGCCAACAAGAGGAATACCCAGATACGAAGCCAGAGCACGAGCAACCGTTGCACCGGTCCTTAGACACGGACCTAGACCAGGACCTTGAGCAAAAGACACGATATCAACATCTTTAGGTTTTAAATTAGCCGTTGATAACGCTTTCTCAAGAACTTCATTTGCAACTTCAGCATGATGTCTCGCCGCTTCTCGAGGATGGATGCCTCCTTCTTCAGGCACATAGCTATCGGATATGTTAGACAGAATTTGTCCATCAAAATCCGCTACCCCAACACTGAAATCGTCGGCTGTAGATTCAATGCCTAAACTGTAACGAGTACCTGATTTGCGAGTTGCCATTAGGTGTTTTCCTCGAAGGAGAAGTATAGTTTTTTAAGGATACATATTTTTATCTGCCAACTTAGCTATATTTACTATTAACTTGGAACTGATCGAAGATGCCGAAACGTAATGACTTGGAACAGAAGGCGCTCCATTTTGTGGTAAACACGGGCTACCAAGGTGTACTCCAATCAGATTTATGGCGAGAACTTGGTGCAAGTAGTAGAGAAGGCTCAAGAGTTGCCCTAAAACTTGAAGAAAAAGGGCTAATCCGCCGAGAAAAAGAACTTGAGGGCGGAAGATGGACCTACAGACTTTTCCCAAAACGTATGCCAGCTAGTATTGAGACCATCGTTGATTGCCCCTGCCTTATGTGCCAAGACAACGCACGATGCGATCCCACAACAGCAATTTCACCTAAAAGCTGCGAAAAATTAACCGGATGGATAATTTCTTTAGATAAAGAAGAAAACGATCCAGCCGAACAGGGGACAGGATAGTGCCCACAGGTAAAGGTTGGATCAAAGAAAGAAAAAATGAGTATTATTACAAGAAAGCCAAAGAAGAGAATTACCGGTCCCGAGCAACATACAAACTATCTCAAACCATAACAAAGTACAATTTCATAAAATACGGCGATGTAGTTGTTGATTTAGGTGCAGCGCCAGGCGGCTGGATTCAAGCAGCCAGAAAAATAGCTGGGAAAAAAGGTTTTGTGCTAGGTGTAGACCTTAAACCAATCGACCCCTTTGTGCAACCTTACATAAGAACCATTATCGGCGACATGACAGACCCAGAAACAATCCAAGAAATCCTCACTTTTATACCCCGAAAAGCGGACGTAGTACTCTCCGATATGGCCCCTAACATATCTGGCGTATGGGAAGTAGACCATGCGCGACAAATAGATTTAGCAAATAAAGCGCTTGAAACCGCAAAGAAAATCCTTCGCCAACAAGGACATTTCTTCGTGAAAGTATTCGAAGGAGATTTACTCAAAGAATACATAGCAACGCTACAACAGCACTTTGAGGAGGTCAAATTCGTAAAACCCCCGGCCAGCCGATCAAAAAGCAGCGAAATGTACCTACTAGCATTGAATTTTAAATCAGCAGAGGCCTAAGCCGCAAATCTAATTTTTCTCCAAGAACATAACTAAAGCAAGCTGAGTGTGATAAGAAATTGAAAATTGTAGCCGCCGATTCCGCAGCCGCAATACTAAACGACAAATTCATGCCCATATATCATGTAGCTTCAGCGGCAGTCTTAGTTGAGCCTCCTTATAGAGAAGCCCAAACACGAATAGCTGACCCGATTTTTAAAGAAGTAGATAACGGATACGAGATAATTGTTCACGAAGCGGAACTCTGTTTGCAACTACTGCAAAACGCCAAAGCTGACATTGTGCATATTGATTCATCATTAGGCGGGATTTCGGTAGAAGAACTCTCACCAGTTCATTTATCCAATATGAAACTCTCAATCAACGCTAGAAAGCATCTACTAAAAATTCTGCCAAAACTAAGAAAAATCGCTGGAGAAACAACAAGAAGATACAACATAGAAATGTTAGCCATAGGAAAAGACAGCATAGCAGTCCGAATTGCAGAGCTAACAGCAGGTGCTGAGGCAATATTATACACGTGCACTAAGGCGCTGGAAGAAAAAACGCCGTTACTCTTAGGATTACCGCTTAAGTGTCAACACTTGAAGACTGATAGCAAAGTCTATTTACACTCTTTAATAGAAGCAGAACACGAAATAAGTGGCTACGCCAAAGATACACAGAACGTATTAGAAAAAGTCATCATCCAAGAGATGCAAAATCCAACAGCAAGAGGATTTCGCGCACTTAGAATAACCCCAAAAGCAACCAAATAAACCCACAGTATTAATTTTGATATTAAAGAAAGGGATTCTTACTAAGAAAAGAAGGAAACTTTTTTTGAAGCTGAGAAAAGACAAATTCTACAGGAAAAACTATGATTTGTTTGTCATTAACTTTAATTTCTCGCTGCATAGGGTAACCTCTTCTTTCGCGTTTTAGAAGCTCAAACTTGGAAGCTAATCCGCCACTGTAACCCCCCATTTGCAAATCTGAGGTCACCACTCTATGACAGGGAACTATAGGCGCAAATGGGTTAGCAGCCATTACGTTCCCAACTGCTCTGGGACCTCCACCTGCAGCTTTAGCAATAAAACCATACGAAGAAACATAACCAATAGGAATCTGGATAACAGTTTTTAGAACTTGACTAGTATAAGCTGAGCGATGCTCATAGCTTAAAGGAATATTGGGTTGTGACTCTTTTCCATCATAAATATTTTTTATAATCAAGATAACTTGTTTTGCGAAAACTGACGGTTCAGAAACGATTTGGAAAGCTAAATTGTAAGGTAAAATTTTCAGTAAGGTACTAAAAACTGTCTTTTCAGTTTTCTCAAATGAGGAAGCATAAACCGTTTGCCCCTGATAAGCAACCCCAAACCAAACCCCCTCAATATTATTAGCATATACCTCAATCAAATCTAAACACAACTTTCGAATAGACCCTCAATTAAGAAAGCTTGTGTTCGGTTTATGCTCTTTAATTTTTTGCAGAAATAAAGAGGGACGATTTTTCTGTAATATTCAAGATTAAACTTAATAGATGGTCTTGTGTTATCCAATAGGAAAAGGTGGAAAAATCATGGAAGGATTTGGATCACAAACTCCAGCACCAGCTCAAGCTCCGAACGGAATATCATGGATCCCAGGCGCCACAACAATCGGCCTAGTATGCCATGACGGAGTGATTCTAGCTTCTGAAAAAAGAGTATCTTACGGTTACCTAATCACAAGTAAACATGGCAAAAAGGTCTTCAAAATAACAGACCACATAGGTGTAGCATGCGCAGGATTAGTCTCAGACATGCAAGTCTTAGCCCGCGATGTTGCAGCCAACGCAACCTTATTCACTATGGATGTCGGCAGAAAAATCAGCGTCCGTGCAGCATCAAAATTAATGTCAAATATACTATTCAACCGACGAATGGCACCTCTAATAACTCAAACAATAGTTGCAGGAGTAGATGACGAAGGCCCCTCGATGTATGTACTAGACGTGTTAGGATCAGTTCTACCAGATGATTATGCAGTTGTTGGATCCGGAACGGAAATCGCAATCGCAGTAATCGAAGAAGGCTACCGCCAAGACATGAAAGTATCAGAAGCAAAAGAACTAGTCACCAGAGCAATCAAATCGGCCATAAGCAGAGATGCAATGAGCGGCGATGGCGTAGACTTCTTGATAATAACCAAGAAAGGCACGACGGAAGAAACAATAAAATTCTAAACCCTCTATTTCTTTAGAGCAACATAGTCGCTTCTTTTAGCTATCTAAAGGAGAGATAAAGAAGTGTCATTTCAACTTAGTGATGAGGAAGGAAAATTTCTCGTAAACTTAGCAAGAAACACAGTGAAAACCTACTTAGAAACAGGAAAAACAATTAAACCCCCCAAAGATACCCCCCTGAAACTTTTCGAGAAATGCGGCGTTTTCGTAACTGTAAGCAAACTGAGAAAAGGAGAAAAAGACCTCCGTGGCTGTATCGGCTACCCATACCCTACTAATCCTCTTGTAGAAGCCGTAATTGATGCAGCAATTAATTCAGCCACACAAGATCCAAGATTCCCATCTATGTCATTAAATGAGTTAGATAAGGTTGTTTTTGAAGTCAGCGTCCTGACACCGCCCGAACTCGTAACCGTTGAAAAACCTGAGGAATATATTACAAAAATAAAAGTCGGTGAACACGGCTTAATAGTAGAAAAAGGATGCTACAAAGGATTACTTCTGCCCCAAGTACCCGTAGAATGGGAATGGAAAGAAGAAGAGTTCCTATGTCAATGCTGCATTAAAGCAGGATTAACACCAGACAGCTGGCTTATAAAGGGAACAAAAATCTACACGTTCACCGCTATAATCTTCGAAGAACAAACACCGCTAGGAGAAATCAAGCGAAAAAGCCTATGAAGCCTGAAAACGCAGTTAATGTTTAATACCTTCAATTATTTCTGCAGCACGATTAACGCCAGCATATTTATTAGAAATCTTGTTTAAACGCTCAACATTCTTTTTATAAAAACTGTAATTTGATTCCATTTCTTTAATGGCTTCAGTTAGTTGTTGCCGATTCTTCACAGTTATCGAGCAGCGAAGATCTTTGAGTTTTGCAGCATTAGCTAACTGTTCAGGTTGCGTCGGAATACAGATGCTGGGTTTAGCATATTTGATGGTTTCAAAACAGGTTATGTGCCCACCGCTAAAAATCACTATTGAAGCATTTTTCATACATTCTCTTCGTTCATCGGCGGTCAACCAGGAATAAACAGAGCATCCGTTTCGTTTACCTTTTTTCTTCTCGCCAGGAACACCTAGACTTATTATGGCTTTCACGCCAAGCCTCTCAAATGTGGGAACCAGCATGTTCAATAGTTTTGCGCGTGTTCCATAAGGTCCGCTTACTGGAGCAAACACATAATTTCCTGACCCCTTTGTCGGTGCAGTGTCAAAAAAGCTACCTACAAATTCTATTTTATCCTTAACTCCAATACTATTAACATCACCTATATTGTATTCACAAACAGTATACGGGGGAGGATTATCAGGAACTATCACTTTGGCACAGTTTACTGTATACCGCTCAAGTAGCCTTTCACCGGGGCCTAATAGGGCAGAAAAGCCATGACTTGGCCTAATCAGATTTGTAATATAGACCGCCGGAATTTTCCATTTATGGGCTAGACGTAAAGCGTTAATGTCTCCATCTGCGATTAGGACATCAGGATTAATTTTTTTAATATTCGCCCTTAGATCATAGTAACGATGGATTACTTCCATCGCAATTGAACTCTTAGTTTCAAACTTATTTTTTTCATTATTAAAAAATGACAATGGCAATAACATATTGACCATGGAAGCGGATGTTATTATTCCACTTGTATTCTCATACCAACCAACTGGGGTGACTGGAAAAACATGTTTAAATTCCTTTTTAAGCAACTGAAAAGCTTTTTCACCTGAGAAGAAAAACACTTCATGCCCTCTTTGCTCTAGAATTTTGCCTAGCGCAATAGTTCTTGAAGCGTGTCCTAAGCCCAGTTCAGAGCAGCTATACAGCAGTCGCATAACAACAAGATGCACAAAGGGCTTTATTTTTAGTTATCTCTAAAATATTACGAGTAGATGTTGAATACTTGTAAAATACGCGAAGTATTTTCCATAAATTGCCAGTTTTTGATTATTTGAGCAGAAAAACGTTTTAAGTGCAGAAACAGAGAATAGAAACTATGTTTATGCCACGCAAAGTTCTAGAAGATAAACTTACACAATTAATTGCAGAAGACGTAGGACAGGGAGATGTCACAGCAGCAGCGATTGTTCCTCAAGGCTCAATAGCCCAAGCCAAAATCATCGCCAAAGGCACTGGTGTTGTGGCAGGAATAGAAGAAACTACTGTTCTCGCAGAAACACTGGGGCTAAAAGTAATTCCACATATCGCTGATGGTCAAGAGGTTAAATCGGGACAGAAACTTATGCAGCTATCAGGAGATGCACGAACTATTCTAACAGGCGAACGCACAATTCTAAATTTACTTTCCCGTATGAGCGGAATAGCAACGACAACAAAAAGGCTAACTGAGAAGCTTAAAAAAGAAGGCTTAAAAGCTAGAGTTGCGGCAACCCGGAAAACTGCATTAGGTTTTCTATATTTTGATAAGAAAGCAGTCATGATAGGCGGCGGAGACACCCATAGAATGAACCTAGACGATATGATCCTGATTAAAGATAATCATCTTGTTTTAGCGGGTAGTTTAGAGAATGCCTTGAAGAGAGCTAAAGAAAACGCTTCTTTTAGCAAGAAAATAGAAGTGGAAATCACCCAACCAAACGACGCCGTAAAAGCAGCACAGTTAGGCGCAGACATCATTATGTTTGATAATTTTAATCCCAAACAGGTTAAAGACGCCGTAAAATCGTTAAAAAAGGAAGGCTTTTTTGGAAAAGTTCTACTGGAAGCAAGCGGAGGCATAAACGAAGAAAATCTGTTAGACTTTGCTAAAGCAGAAGTTGACCTGATTAGTATGGGGGCATTGACTCACAGCGTCAAAGCGCTAGATATAAGCCTAGAAATCATAGCAACATAGCGACTTTATCGTTTAATTCTTTATTGCTATATTCCAAGCAGAAGAAAAACCAGAACTATTAGGTTCATCACTGAATGGGCAGTAGCCGCGGTAACGTAATTCCAACGATGATAAATATAGCCTAAAGCCAACCCGCTTGAGAAAGCTGCTATTATGTAAACCAGTTGTGGGTCAAAATGGAAAAACCCAAACACTAATGCGGAAATCACGGTCGCAGGCAAGAAGGAGTATTTACGAGCCAACGAATTCTGCAGAAACCCGCGGAAAGCAAATTCTTCACATACCCCAGCTAATGACAAAGAAACTACAACAGCGATTAGCCCCGAGGTAGAACCACTAAGTTGGGTTAAAATCGCATTGGATTGTTCAACAGCTTCACTTATTCCGAAAATACTTGTCAGCAAACCAGAAACAACAATATTCAGTAAAAGAAGCAGACCTCCAAAGGCTAAACCAAGAAAGAGGTACGATGGTTTGAAATCTATTTTAACATAAGTTTTGATATCGATACGCTTCATTGCAAGATACAATAAAGGCACCAAAAGTATGAGAAGCTCCCCGATGACTAATGCAACAGATTCCCCTACAGTAAGAAGAACAACAGCCCCAACAATTACTGATAAACAAAATGTAACAAATATCACTAAGAATGCTTCTAATGGAGGAACCGAGTTTGAATTGGGAGCTTCCAAAGAACTACCTCGCTTACAGTTCTCCTTACAAACAAATTAAAAAGTCTTTGCAATCACCATTATTGAATTGTTTATGAATAAATTTTTAAAAGAAAGATTTACTGGATAATCTAATCGTTGAATGTTAGAGCTGAAACGTTTTTTAGAGTAACATTCATCCTTTCAAGGGAGGAAAGAGGATGCTTATCGGGTTTCTTATTAATCCAATAGCGGGTATGGGGGGCAGAGTAGGATTAAAGGGCACTGATGGTGTTCTACAAGAGGCTATAGCAAGAGGGGCGTTACCCGTAGCGCCTCAGCGGGCAGCAGAATTTCTTAATGAACTAAAGCAACAAATTGGCGATTATAAGTTCAATTTTTTAAGTTGCCCTGAAGTGATGGGGGCAATAGAAGTAAAGAAAGCAGGTTTTCCAATTCAAGTGCTATCTATGAAGATAGAAGAGGAAACCAGCGTAGAAGATACCAAAGGGGCGGTAAAACAATTAATCCAGGCTAAAGTAGATTTGCTGGTTTTTGTTGGAGGAGACGGGACAGCGCGAGATATTCTGGATGCGATGAATGGAAAAAAAGACATCCCAGTGTTAGGTGTTCCTGCGGGCGTAAAAATGTACAGCGGCATATTTGCCGTCAATCCTGTGAGCGCAGCAGAAGCAGCAATAGCATTTATTCAAGGGCGCGCTCAAACGGTAGATGCTGAAGTTATGGATGCTGACGAAGAGGCAATTCGCCGAGATATTTTTGATGTGAAACTTCATGGATATTTGAAGGGGCTTTCAGTACCTGCTCTGATGCAAGGCTACAAGGAAGCTTCTCCTCAAACTACGGATGAAAAAGAGCATCAGGCGGCTATAGCAAAATATGTAATTGAACAATTACCATCACATGCTACTCTTATTCTCGGCCCCGGAACCACTGTTGAGCATATTGCGGAAAAGTTAGGAATTAGCAAAACAGTACTTGGAGTAGATATTTATCAGGATGGAAAAGTTATGCTTGATGTTGATGAAAAAACCTTGCTTGAAACAATCAAGGATTGGCGTACCACTTGGCTTATTTTATCGCCAATTGGGCATCAGGGAATATTATTAGGCAGAGGGAACCAACAGATCAGTCCACAGGTAATAAAGAAGTTGGAAAAAAAGCACATTATTGTGGTAGCGACAATGCACAAGCTTCGCAGTATAGAAGGCAGAAAACTTAGAGTGGACACAGGCGACCCAGAGATAGACGCCACTCTTAGGGGCAATATCATGGTCGTAGTGGATTACCAGATGGGTGTCCAAATACAGGTCCAATAAAAGATGCCAAAAAAACTGATTCTCACCCAGTTTGTAGGTATTTTCTGCGTTATGGTTATATTTAGCTAGAATGAACAGAGTGGAGAGATAGTTATGTCGGATATTGGGGTAACAGTTAAGAAAAATGTTGACTTCTCTGAATGGTATACTGAAGTCATTCTTAAGTCGGGTCTTGCAGATTACGCTCCTGTAAAAGGTTGCATGATTATACGTGAAGACGCCATAGCCATGTGGGAAAAAATCCAGGATATTCTTAATAAAAAAATTAGGGCGACAGGACATAGAAATGTCTATTTCCCCATGTTCATACCAGAAGGTTTTCTTAAAAAAGAAGCCGAACACTTTGCCGGATTCACTCCTGAAGTTGCATGGATAACTCAGGGCGGAGATACTCCACTGGAAGAGAAACTTGCCATCCGACCAACCTCAGAAACTATAATGTACGCGACCTTTTCAAAGTGGATTCGAAGCTGGAGAGATTTACCAGTTAAGATTAACCAATGGTGCAATATTGTCCGCTGGGAAACAAAAGCCACTAAGCTCTTTTTACGAACCAGAGAGTTTCTTTGGCAAGAAGGTCACACGGCACATGCAACCAAAGAAGAAGCCGAAAAAGAAGTCATGTACGCACTTGAAGAATATCGAGATATCATGGAAAACTATCTCGCGATACCAGTTATAGTAGGAGTAAAAAGTGAAAGCGAAAAATTCGCTGGAGCCGACTACACAACCGCTCTAGAAGCCATGATGCCCGATGGCAAAGCATTACAAATGGGAACAAGCCATAATTTGGGACAGCACTTTGCCCGTGTTTTCGACATAAAATACATCGGCGAAGATAAGCAAGATCACCAAGTCTGGCAGACTAGCTGGGGAATTACCACCAGAACAATAGGAGCATTAGTAATGATACATGGCGACGATAAAGGCCTAGTATTACCACCCAAAATCGCACCTACCCAAGTCGTTATTGTGCCAATACCCTTCAAAGGCGCCGACCCCGTAGCCATATTAGCTAAAGCTAAAGAAATCACAGACAAACTCAGAGAAAAAGGGTTTGTAGTCATTTTAGATAATAGAGAAGAATACACACCTGGATGGAAGTTTAACCAATGGGAACTCAAAGGTATACCTATACGCATAGAAATCGGTCCCCGTGACCTAAAACAACAACAGGTAACCATGGTTAGACGTGATATTGGTCAAAAAGCCGCAGTAAAAGAGGAAGAAGTAGTAAGCGCAGTAGAAAAGTTGCTTGAAGATATTCAGACCAACATGTTTGCTAAAGCTAAAAAACTTCTTGAAGAAAAAACCACTACCGTGCAGGACTACGATGAATTCAAAAAAATCCTTAGAGAAAAAGGCGGATTTATCAAAGCACCTTGGTGTGAAAACGCCGCTTGCGAGACAAAAATAAAAGAAGACACCACCGCAACTATCAGGGTTCGACCATTCCAAAAAGAAACCCCGAACTCAAATTGCATACTCTGCGGACAAAAAGCTACTGAAATGGCATACTTTGCAAAATCTTATTAAGAATAGCAAACCGCTTCCATCATTTTACATCATAATTTTTTCATAATATGAGCAAATAAGTTGATTTTTTTCGCAAGCTTTATTTTTATAGGAGCGCAAGTGTGCTTCCATTGAAGGACTATACTGTGGCGCACATCAAAGTAACAAATCGAGCCAGAAATATTGAGTATGCAATACGAGATGTTATCCCTTTTACACAACGACTTGTGAAAGCTGGAAAAAAAATCTATTACTTAAACATTGGTGATCCTGCAGCATTCGATTTCTATGTACCATTACACGTCAAAGAAGCGCTCTGTAAGGCTATACAAGAAGAAGAAAATTATTATTCGAGCTCAGAAGGTCTACCTGAACTCAGAGAAGCAGTTGCTAGAAAAGAAAAACGCGTCAACAATATTGACATCAGTGCTGACGATGTTCTAATTACTGAAGGGATTTCTGAAGGCATTCAAATGATACTAGCCGCGCTTGTAGAAAAAGGCGATGAAATTCTATTTCCAGGTCCAACCTATCCACCTTACATTTCATATACAAAATTCTATGAAGGCACACCAGTTGCTTACGAAACTGTCGAGAAAGAGGATTGGCAACCTAATCTTGATGATCTTAGAAAGAAAATCTCGGAAAAAACTCGTGCTCTAGTGATAACCAACCCTAATAATCCTACAGGTGCACTCTATGGAAGAAAAATGGTCAAGGAAATGATCGATATCGCTGGAGAATATGATTTACCTATCTTATCCGATGAAATTTATGATCAAATAACATACTCTGAGAAGTTCTACAGCACCGCTTATTTGTCCAAAGATGTGCCTGTAATTGGGTTTAATGGCTTTTCAAAAGCATACCAGATGACGGGGTGGCGATTAGGGTATATGTTCTTCAAAGGCGAAGGCACCATATTAGAAGAGCTCAGAGAAGGCGTAGAAAAACAATGCCGTATACGATTATGTGCTAACACGCCAGTTCAGAAAGCAGGCGCAGCAGCTTTAGACGGCCCCCAGGATCATATAAAAGGCGTAATTGACAAACTCAGACAACGCAGAGATTATGCTTATAAACGTCTTAATGAAATCGAAGGCGTAAGCTGCACCAAACCTGAAGGCGCATTCTATATCTTCCCAAAAATCCACGAAGTAGGAACAAAATGGCAAACGGACACTCAATTTGTCCTCGAACTACTTAAAGAAACAGGCGTCCTAACCGTTAATGGCTCAGGATTTGACCCCGTTTACGGAGCAGGACACATTAGAGCAGTTTTCCTGCCACCTATCGAAATGCTGACAGAAGCTTTTGATAAACTAGAACAGTTCATTAAGAAAAGAAAATAAAAAAAGCAGAATTGCCTCCAGGGCAGTTCTCTTTATTGTTTAATTAATCGGTACGCCTTCTTTTGGATCATGTAGAACTTTTTGGAACCCCTCTACTAGCCTCTTTGTCACTGGACCAGCATTGCCATCAGCGATTTGCCTCCAATTTACCTCTCGTATGGGCACGATCTCAGCTGCAGTCCCAGTAAAGAACAACTCGTCCGCATTAAACAATTGAAAGAGAGTAATGTCTGATACAGTAACACTATAGCCTAATTTTTCTGCTAGCTTAACAACTGCTTTGGCAGTTATACCAGACAATGCACCAGATGAAGTTGGGGGAGTGAATATTTTACCTTCTTTGACAAGGAAGATATTTTCGCCTACACCCTCAGCAATACATCCGTTTGAGCTAAGGCAAATAGCTTCGTCAACACCGCTCATATTTGCTTCAATTTTTGCCATTATGCTGTTTAGATAGTTCAGGGATTTTGCTTCATGAGACGAGCCATCAACTGGGTTTCTTCTCACCCAAGAAACCATTGTAGTTATGCCTTTGGTTTTAGCTACGCCCTCATGTAATTTGATTGTGTCAGTAATGATTATTATTGTAGGGTCGCTGCATTTTCGCGGGTCTAGACCTAAATCACCTACGCCACGTGTTACAACTAATCGGATGTAGGAGTCTTTCATTTCATTCTTGCGCAGCGTTTCAATTACTGCTTGCACCATTTGTTCTTGCGTTAAAGGGATTTTTAGCATCATAGTATGTGCTGATTCGTAAAGCCTAGCGACGTGTTCTCTGAGCTTAAAGACAACTCCGTTATAGGCACGAATTCCTTCGAAAACACCATCGCCATAGAGCAGGCCATGGTCATAGACGCTTACTTTAGCTTGTGATTTAGGATAATATTCTCCGTCTATGTAGATTAGCAGTTCTTTATTCACCGAATTTCCCTCTAGTAATGACGTTCATATTGTGCATTGATTTGATATAGCTTGTGGCAATGAATTATATGATTCATATGTTAGCCATGGAATTGAGGTCTCTTGCTTAAGCTTCTGGGCAGAGGTAATGGCTTAAAGGGTTTACCATCAATTTTGGATTTAATTTTCGCTTTTAATTCGTCTAACGTTAGGTTTTGTTGAGTGCCTTTAGATTCACGATCTCGGACCGATAATAGTCCAGAGGTGACCTCTTTTTCGCCCAAGACAATTATGTAAGGTACCCATTCCTGTTCAGCTTCACGGATTTTTTTCTGCAATGTAGAGGCACTATCGTCGATATCTACACGGATACAATTTGCCTCAATTTTATTGGCTATTTCTTCAACTTTTTCCAGATATTTATCAGAGAGAGGTATTAACCGCACCTGAGTAGGCGATAACCAAAGCGGCAGCATAGGTGCTTTTCCAGCCATTTGCTCACGATAGGCTTTCTCTAAGAGGGCATATATGTCTCGTTCTATTGCACCGCTCGGCGAGCAGTGTAAAATGAGCGGATACTGTTTCTCCCCTTTCTCGTCAACAAAGGTAATCTCATAACGTTTGGCGTTTTCGACATCAATTTGGTCGGTAGAAAGAGCAGCCGCCTTATCCTGATTATCAATAAAGTTCAAATCCCATTTAAGTGCAAAATAGAAGAATCGCTCATTCCATATTTCTGCCAGTATGGGTTTACCAAAATTTTTGGCTAATTCAGTTAAGAAGTCTTTGTTTTCTGCGTAGAAGTCTCTTGTGAAGCGCATCGCTATTTCATAATCATCCTTTGCTAATCCAATGTTGCTTAGAACGTCTATGCACAGATTAAATCGAATCATGAACTCCTTTTTAGCCTGTTCAAGATCAGTGCACAAGGCGTGACAGTCAGGCATAGTGAATGCCCTTAGGCGTTTTAATCCGACGACTTCCCCGCTTTTTTCACGTCGGAAACTGTATCTAGTTAACTCGTAAAGTTTAATGGGCATTTGTTTGTAGCTGAATTGCGCGTCGTGCGCAATAAGGAATTGGCCAAAGCAGGCTGCAAACCGTAAAAAGAGGTCTTTGTCTTCTGATTTGAGCACATATTGGCGGGCGGGGAACCGATTGAGGTAACTAGATAGGCTAGGGTGGTTAAAATCATACATTAGAGGAGTTTCTACCTCCATACCACCATATGCAGCTACTCTGTTGCTGACATACTGCTCAAGCAGTGATTTAATCATACGACCTTTTGGATACCAGCGTATGTTTCCCGGATCACTGCCAGGTTCATAATCGGCGATTTCGAGCCTTTTCATTAAAGACACATGAGGAGGCATCTGAGTAACTGCTCTAACTTTCTTAATTTCGTATTGAGCGAATTTTTGAAGGTTACCATGTCCTTTGAATCTGAATTCCTCAACTGGCACTAAGAAGCCATCGGGTTGTAGAACATGCCAAAATGATTGCAGTTTGTCTTCCGCTTTTAATGCAGCAGAGACTGTTTCTTCATCCTTTTTGCCTTCACCTTCGGCTTTTGGAATTATTTCTGCTTCAGTTGACTCAGCGGGAACATATGCTCTGGCTTGCTCAGCTAAGGGGTGTCCTTTTATGGATATAGTAAATTGTTTATTCCAACCAAATGGAGCACGATATGTTTCGATGGTTTTTTCTTTGGCATATTCTTCCATGGTTTTTATGATTTTTAATGCTTCGCTAGGATTGCTTAGGTTACTGCTGAGGTGAGCAAAGGGATAAATTAAGATACGGTTGGTTTTCTGTTTTCCAAGAAAAGCCCGAACGTCATTGATTGCTTTTTGTGCAAGTGCCGAGTTGTCGCCTTCCTCAATAGCTGTAAAGAGAACAACAACTTCATCAATACGTGTCTCTTTTTTTTCTGCGTCTTCAGCTATATTAATTTCCTTTTCGACAGGAGTATAAACAATAAAATTTGAGTGCAGTTGGAGGATTCGCATTCTTGTTTCACGCTCTTTGATTTATTTTTTTACTCGGATTATGCCCCATAGCGCCATTTTTCTAGAGTCTTATCTTTTTTTGATTTTTTCTTGTACTCTTTGTAGTGTTCTTTACAGAGATAGACGCGCTTCTCGTTACTTGCAACATTTAAACCAGCAGATTTTGCCTTATCAGTTGGAATCGAACGCTCAGCCTCTCGGCCACAACCGGAAGCGCTACATTTTACACCTTTATCTATACGACCCAAATTTATTCCACCTAAAGTTCAAGCAATACATTTTACCAATATTATTTTCTTGTATGGGTAAGCGAAAACACATGTTACTATGGGAAAGACATTGTTCTCACTTACTCATCCGAAGAGATGCTTACCAATATAAGCGTAATCCTAATAGGCTTTGCTAATCCGTTCGCGGAAAAAGCTCAAAAATAATTTAACAAAAAAAGAAAGAAGGGATTTTTTATTTATTTTCGTTTTCTTAACACTAAAGCTGCTGCGATGACAGCGATGATGATAACGACTGCGGCGCCCGCGATGAGTAAGGTTTCAGTTGAGATGCCTGTTCCTGGAGTTGGTGCGACAGTTGGGGATGGACTAACAGTTAAGGTCGGTGCTACAGTTGCGGTTGGAGCAACAG
>CAZWRU010000015.1:0-38936 GCA_964636425.1 uncultured Candidatus Bathyarchaeia archaeon | reverse complement strand
GTCTCATTATCGGTAACCAACCTGATTGCTTGCAAATAGTTATCTATTTACTATTTTTAAAACTCTTGCTTGTGACGCTGCTTCGTGAATGTCGTGCATTTAGATGGCTGACTAGGGCTTTTATCGAGCTGCCTCTTTCTTCACAATCCCAAACTGCAGCCAAATTATATGGTGATGCATTCGCAAACTAACGTGGAATAAAAAAAATATTTTTTCTAACATTCTACCTCATTTTGTCCTAGCAAGAACTTTGGTTTCGCTGTATTAGAGCAAGCGCAAAAACCTCAAACTAGCAAATAAGTAATATGCCTGAGGGAAAAGGGTGAACAAGAAGACAAAAGATGGATACTATGCAGGAATGGTTTGTTTAGTTGTCTTTGGAGTGTTAGCATATTGTACTGTATCTTCTGTTTCGTCAGGAACAGCGTTTTGGATTTTCGCGATCTTTTCCACACCTTTTGGCATTTTGGGTTTTGGAAGTCTAGTAAAACCAGATTCAATAGGTGATTTAGGGCTGCACATTTTAGAGAGTATAGGCAGGGGAGAAAAAGGCGGTTCGGATTCACACGATAAGCAGATTCAGAAAAGGTCCTCTGGCGTTCAAGTTATGTCGCATGATCAATCTAAGGTTAATATTATTCTTAACTCGGACAAGGAACAAAAAGCCGAGAAACAAGGAGGCGAGAGGGAGTTAATCAAGAATGCCAAAATATTCTGCTGCCCAAATGGGCATCCATATGCGGCTTTTCCACCAGACGACATTCACCCAATAGCTTCCCTGGAAGAAAAACACGCTAAGGCATCAGCAAGCGGAACAATTATTCCAATATCGTATAAGTGCGAGACGTGCGGCGCTGAATCTAAACTTTATTGGTATGGAGAAAGACCAAAAGTTGTTTCTGCCTCTTAAAAAGCTCTTCAGCACAAAAAAAGTTGGGTTTAGTGGCTCTCAGTTCATGCTTGCTATCTCACGCTTTGCTTCTCAGGCTATCAAGGGTAGACTCTTTGGTGAGGTGCTATCGGCGACCAAGTGGCTTGCATAAGCGGCTAAAATCGGGATGATGAATGCTTTTTGGCTATCGCTCAGCTTGTTTGTCTTTGACCCCCTGTGGCATAAGAGCAGAATCAGCGCCAATGTTGTTCCGCCGTGACATATGCTTCGATGGTTTGGATTCGTCGCAGGCTCCAACAAATCCGCTGCAACACCAGCTAACGCCCCAAGCAGCACGACTACAATTGCCTCATCTAAGCTCAATTCTTCGTCTTTAGACGACCTGCAGAGCAAATAGAGACCTCCAGCTACGAGAGCACCCAATATGGCGTGATGTTTAAAGTTCATACTTTCCCTAACTCCCTAATCGAACGCAGACGAGACAGCCCTCACACCTTATAACTATTTTGCACCAAAACACCTTCGCAAAAGCGTTACTCACGGTATCATCCTGAATTTTGAAACTTGTTGTCCAAAGAAGGAAAATACTGTCTGGTGTTAGTTTCCAGATACAATTTATAAGAGTCCATGGTGATGAATTACTGTGATGAAGGCATCTTAAGATTGCATGCCCAGCGGGGTGCGTGGTCTCCAGAGGAGGCAACGTCCGCGAAACAAAGGCATGCAACGCCCGATAAGTCATAATCAAGTCATCGTCATCTGGAGAGAGTTTCCAGAAATACTTTATAAGTCCAATAATACTTATCTGGAAACTGTAAGGTACCAAAGACCGTGCGCCCAGCGGGTCACGCGGCTTCCAGAGGAGGCAACGTCCGCGAACCAAATACTAAAGGCACACGGCACCTCACATTTCTCCATCAATTAATTGTGAAACCAATAGTAGACTTTTGGCGGGTTACCCTTGTATTTCTTCATTTTTCGGGCGTCAAAATAGAGCGACTTAAGTGGGTCAACCGATTCATCTTTAGATAGTTTAGTTCTTATCATGCCCACTATGATATCTGCAATCTGGATGGGCTTTGATTCGTGCGACCCCAACGCAGCGCACAATGGGGTACAAGGCTCTGAAAAGCCGTTACGCCTAGCCAATGTTGTAACCACTGATTTGGCTATTTTTATGGGAACTAACGGACGAAAGTCGTTGTCACAATGGATTGCAGTGCCATTTATCATGCCAAAGAACTTTTGCCTTAGTTCAGGTCTTAACTGACCTTGAGCTGGGTCTGCTTCATAGCCTGAGAAACAGCCTTCAATCAGATTATTGAACAAGGTCTCTGCTGGATTCCTACGGTCAATAAGCGCATTGGTTCTTATTACAAGTAAGCCGTCACAACAAACTGATAATACAAGTTCAAAATCGCTAAGAAGAGCCTCCCTGAAGGATTGGTTCAGTTTTACCCAATGCAGTTCATTCTTAACATGGTCTTTGGGCAACTGCTTATGAAGCTCCAAGAAACTGTATGCACTTAGATAATCAGGTATGCAGCATATGGCTATCACAGTTTCATTGCCGCCAATGCCGCTGGTATCTATACCAACCGAACGGCCTGACCCAAAGTCAGGAATCAAGAAAGAGTCTCTACCAACCGAAATTCGGAATATTTTCTTGCCGTTAAAACCCTTGATTCCTTGATCAATCCAGCCGGTTTCAGCCCGATAAACCTCGCTGCGGGCCAACGTCTTAAACGTAACGTCTAAGTCCTTCACAAGAGATGCAAAGGAACTGTTGGGAGTGCTAATTCGTCGATAAAAATCTGCAGGACGGACTAATGTTGGCTTGAGTTGATATGATTGATTCTTGTAGGTGAACCTGCTGCCAGTATATGCTTTCTCTATAATCTCGAAGAAGAGCTCGATCCAATTCTGGTCTTTTGCAGTGCCTGACATATGTTTCCGAACAATAGTCTGTAGAAGTAGAAATAACTTGCCACAAAACCATCCCTGCTGTTCCACGCCTAATAGCAATAAAAACTATTTTTTTATTCATTCTACATACTGCTCAAACTTAGCCAAAAGAGCGTTGGAAAAAAGGAAGGGGAAGGTTGTGTGCAGGATAAATTCGTTTGGGGGGTGGCGGGCCCGCTGGGATTTGAACCCAGGGTCTTCGGCTTTCACCCGCGCATAAGGCGCGTCCGGAGGCCGACGCCTTTATCCGTGCTGGGCTACGGGCCCAAACCTACAAAGTAACTAAAGCTGTTAGACTTAAGTTAATCGCTACTCTTGTTGAATCAGGTCTTCGTTTATCCACCATGCCTTCTTTTTACCTGACTTCTCTCCTCCATAATAGTCTATTGCAGGTCTGCCGTATTGCTTCTTGCTGGTTTTCTGCATTTTGCGTAGTCTATTCAGAACCAGCCATCGGTTAACTTTCAAATACTCCGCAAGTTCAGGTGTTGTGGCGCCTTTATAGTGCATTAAATAATCAACAATTTTGTGGTCCATTTCGTCTATACAGAAACCGTGTGGGTTAACCTTTTCATGCCCATATGTAAGCAACTCAAGATCCGCCAAATACTTTCTTATTTCGCTAAGTTCTTGTTCAATTTTCTTCATTCGCTCTTCCATTTCCAAGAGCTTGTTCGCTTTAGGCGTTTTTTGAAGCTTCTCCATTATAGCTTCCCTGATGAAATCGCTTCTGTCGCCTTCTGGAATACGTAAAAGCATCTCCTTATAGACTTCATCTGAAACTTTAGCTGAAATAACCCTAACCTCGTCCAAAGTAACCACTTGTCAATGATTATGTGTTCTTATTATTTCACTTTTTTCTTCTAACTATCTTTAGTAAAAAATCGACTACGTTTTCTAAGCAAATTCCTATTGTTTGACCCACTATCCGATATACTGATTATATTTACCGTGAAGTCGCACCGATGAAGGAACAAAATATATTTAGATTAAGAACAAAAAGTAGTATAGGCGAACCAAGTTGACTGATTGGACCCAAAAACAATTATTAATTTTAGCTTTCGATCACCGTGGATCTTTTACGGAAAAATTATTTGGAATCAAAAACCGCAAACCCACTTCTGAGGAAAAAATTCAGATAGATGATGCAAAAAAAATTATTTTTGAAGGTTTTATTTCCGCCTTGGCAAAGAGCGTGCCTAAAGACATAGCGGGTATGCTGGTTGATGAAGAATTCGGAGCCAGTATCCTTAAAGAAGCCAAGAAACGCGGCTTAACTTTTGCAATGCCCGTAGAAAAGTCAGGTCAAGATGAATTTGACTTTGAATATGGGGAAGAATTTGGCAAACACATTCAAGATTTTGACCCTACTCTAGTCAAAGTGCTAGTACGCTACAATCCAGCAAGTGATGATACTATGAATCAACGCCAGCTAAAAAGACTAAAAAAACTTAACGATTATCTGATAAACGCAAAGAAAACCTTCCTATTCGAACTTATAGTGCCAGCAACTTCCGACCAGCTTGCAAAAGTCGATGGATCAAAAGAAAAATACGATCTGGATGTACGCCCTCGATTGATGATTGAAAGCATCGCTGCTATTCAAGACGCAAAAATTGAACCCGCTATCTGGAAACTTGAAGGCGTAGACAAGCCCGAAGACGCAAAAGCCGTCGTAAAACAGGTCCAGAAAGGCGGAAGAAAAGCAGGAGTAATAACCCTTGGTCGAGGAGAATCCAAAGAACACGTACAAAAATGGCTTGCTGTAGGTGCTAAAGTGCCCGGAATAATCGGATTTGCTGTTGGTCGAACAATCTTCTGGCAACCACTAGTTGACTATAAAGCTGGGAACATAAATAGAACAGAAGCCGTTGAAAAAATAGCTCATAACTACGTTGATTTTTCAGATTTATGGATAAAAGAACGAGGGCAGCGATAAACATGGTCTCCTTAAGATCTCTATCTCCATCCCTAACAAGAATCACAATCGCTGGCGCTGTTGGTGCTGCTCTACATATAGGCAAAGGTGACCCTGATAAAGTAGACCAGACAGCTCTAGATTTTTCGCGAGCTGTTTTAAACCAAACCGAAGTTGACGGGGAAGTTATCTGCTGTGAAGGTGCAAAAGATCAAGCGCCCGCATTTTGCTATAAAGAGAAAGTCGGAAAGGGCATAGGTCCAAAAGTTGAATTTATAATCGATCAAGTCGATGGCACAACTGCAACCTCAAAAGGAAAGAAAGACGCTATTTCTGCTTTAGCATGTGCCCCCGCTGGTTGCCTACAAGTTCTTCCCGATGATGGCTACTATTTCAAAGTAGCAACAGACTATCACTCTAAAGGCAAACTAACTCTGGACATGTCTATTGAAGAAATAGTCGAAACAGTAGCTGCCCAAAAGAATCTGATGCTTAGCAATTTTACCGTAATTATGTTAGAACGTGAAAGACATCAAGACCTACTTTCTCGACTTAGAAAAATGGGTGTAAGAATAATCCTAATCACCGACGGTGACATAGCCGGCTCAATAGTTACATGCATTCCTGAATCCGGGGTTGATTTGCTTATAGGCGCAGGTGCAGGGGCAGAAGCAACTATTGCTGCGGCAGCTGTTAAATGCCTCGGCGGAACTATGCTAGTTAAAGTCTGGAAAGACAAAAAAGATGATGCGAACAGGTTAGACCGTCTAAGGGCGGCGGGCGTTGACTGCGAAAAAACCTACACTGAAGATGAGTTAGCACGGGGCAATGAACTTATATTCGCTGCTTCTGGCGTAACCAAAGGTGAATTACTCGATGGGGTGAGATTCGTTCAGAATGGCGCCATAGTCAGTTCAATATGCACAAGACTTCCAAGCGGAACATTAGAGCTATCCAAAACAACTCTGCGATTCAAAGGGCATCCAGTTTATAGCCAAATAACTTAATGCCCTCAATAAAGCACAGTTTAAAATAACCTTTGGAGCATAGAGCCAATACCCCACGTTCTTTCTCTATCCAAAGGTACCATTTTTCATAACATCGCTTGATACTCTTCTACCGTGACACTTCGAAGTCAAGAAAGTTTAAAAAAAGCAAAGTTTCAGTGAAAAGGATCTATTCAACCATTTTAGATAGCATCAAGTATTGGTTTTCTACTATTTCAACCAGTTTTAGCTTGAGTTCTTCACCTGAAAGCTTTCTATCTTTTATGAGCGCTGACTTCTTGGCCAATTCCCCATCTCCTAAACATTTGAACCAAGCTTCAAAATCTCCTCGGTTGATATGGAATTCTATTGATTTTGTATCAACTTTGTTTAATTTTTCGCAAAAATCTCTGAGACTCATGGCATAGATGGTTAGTGGTTTTCCGATGTCTGCATAAAAATGGAATGCGTTCTCGCGAGATACTGGTGTCAAAATTTTTGTAGCGGTTTCTTTATTTGGCATGGGTAGTCCAATTGCTTTTTTGCCGTTTTCTGTAATTAGATAGTGCCCCTTCTTAATTGATTGTGTATAACCTTTACGGGTTAAATCGATGAGGTGCATCATAACAGGCGGAAAGTCTTTTCCCATTTCTTTGGCTACGATTGTTGCTTTAACAGGTTTAATATGCAATAAAACGGCCTCAAGTATTTCTCGTTTAGTCGAAGTTAACTCCATCTTAATGGGCACCGATTACTATAATGTAAGTTGAAATTAATCAAATTATCTGCCGATTAACGATGTGTTAAACACTTCTTTTGTTTCATATCTTGTTGGGCAAAGTATTAGTAGAATCAAATTATGTATGCTATACTAGAAAAGGTGGAACAGCAGATGAAAATTGCAGTTCTTGTTTATGAATATCCTCCAAAAATAGTGGGTGGTCTGGGAACTTACGCTGCTGAAATTACGCGAAAGTTCGTATTAATGGACCACGACGTAACTGTCTTTACAATGAATGATGACGCGGGTATGTTACCGATTAGAGAAATTTGGCGGGGTATAGAAATTCACAGACCATTACACCTTGACATTTCAGATTCGTTACCTGACGTTCTCGCCGAAGACATACGAAAATGGGGCAGAGGAATACACCTTTTCGGCAAACTCCTCGTTTATAACTACCTTACCGCGGCAAAATTAGTCAATGAACTCATAAAGAAAGAAAGCATGAACTACGATGTTATAGTTGCACATGATTGGCTCTCAATAATGGGGGGTGTCACCGTTAAAAAAGAAACTGGATTACCTTTAGCTTTTCACGTTCACTCAACAGAGCATGGGCGCACAATGGGCACTGGCAGTAGTGCTGTAAGCAATATCGAGATGCGCGGTGCTAAAATGGCCGACTTAATCGTGACTGTTTCATACGCTATGAAAGACGAACTCATCCAACTTGGTTTTCCAAAAGACAAAATTCAAGTAAGTTATAATGGTGTAGATCCACAAAAATATAATCCGACTGACGTAACACCCGACCAAAAAAGGAAAATCAGGGAGCGTTATGGAATAAAAGATGACGACCTCATGATCCTGTTCTTAGGCAGGTTGGTTGGTGTAAAAGGTATTGATAAACTCATCATGGCTTTACCTCATATTCTGCCTAAGTTCCCAAACACCAAGTTAGTAATTGTTGGTGTTGGTGAGCTTTCGGAGTATTTCACAAACCTGGTCAGAACCATGAGATTGGAACAATATGTTCGATTCCGTTTTGAATTTATTAGCGAAGAAGAAAGAATCCTTCATTATGCAGCATGCGACGTTGCGGCTTTTCCAAGTTTATACGAACCCTTCGGGATAGTAGCCCTTGAAGCTATGGCTATGGAAAAACCAGTTGTTGTCGGCGCTGCAGGAATAAGTGGAATGCGCGAAATAGTCATTTGTTGCGGAGAGGAGCAATGCGGTTTTCATATAGACCCAAATAATCCTTCCGATATAGCTTGGGGCATTATTAGCGCATTGGAGGATCCAGAGCGGCGTAAATGGCTTGGGAAAAACGGAAGAAAAAGAGTACTCAAGGAATTTACATGGACCCGAATTGCAGAAAAAACCATCGGTCTTTACGAAACAATACAACGTCGATAGGTAAATCTCGAAATGATACATACCTGAAGGATGCTTCTGAGCTTCTGAGAAAAAAAACCGCTCGTGAAGCTGCTTTTCTACTATATTACGGTTTTGAAAAGGAATATAAGCAAGCCAAAGTTAAGGCTGCTCAGAATCTGCGCGTTCAAATTCTCCCCTCAAATCTTGAAATCGCCTTAGAGCTGGATTTGTTAGCCGAAGAAATCGAGGGTCCTAATAGGGTAAAACAATTAATTGAAATGCGCAAAGAAGCCTTAAAACTGATGGGACGTCTAAAAGAATATCGTCCCATATTGATCGGGAGCGTTTGGCGAGGTTCAATCCGTCGTAGCAGCGATATTGACCTATCGGTATACCACGATGAACCAAGCGATGTTATTGCCTCAATTCAAGCAATCGGATTAGAAATATCTAAAACCGAAAGAACCACCGTCAATAAGAATGGTAAAACAGAGAGCTCTTTTCACATTTACACTCTTACTTCATCAAATTTTCCTGTAGAAATAACTATACGCAATGCAGATCAATTTGGGATTAAACGAAAATGTGACACCTTTGGCGACGATATTAAAGGTTTAACAATCATCGAGCTAAAAAAGACACTTATGATTAATCCTGCGCAAAAGTTCCTTCCTCTCTAAAATTTTACCTTTAAACCTTGTCTTCAAGTAAAAAGGCACATAAACCTGAATTTTCAAATATATACTGAAGATATGTCTTAGGGATTAGCTGTGGATAGCAAAGAATCACTTAAAAAAATGTTCCCTCATCTATTAAAAGAACTTGAAGGTAGCGAAAACAAAGTTGCCATTGACTCAATTCGGAAAAATCCTGAAGAAGCAGAGCTAGAATTAAATCCTGAAGAAGCAGAGCTAGAATTAAAACCCGAAGCCACACAAACTAAAGGATTAAATTCCGATTTTGATTCAGACAAATTCCGACACTACAATCCTACCGTTGTAGATTTTATTCGCAGATGTGACACAAATGCTCAAGCAGAAGAAATAATAGATTTTCTAAAGAAGAAAGGCGAATTAACCGAAGAATACGCATGTGAACTTAAGAATCAACTTAAAAAAGACGGATTGCGTAGCTTCGGGCCAAAGAAGGAAAATGATTATTATTTCAAAGAAAGTGGGCTTTGTTAACTTTTTAGTCTGTTGTCTCTTTCCTTTGAGCACCTGACTTTTTTGTTTTTTCTGCTTATTTTTGGAAGTTTTCTTCTCTACATTTCTCTGTCTTATACGAAAGCCTAAATATGTGCGAAGCATAGCATGAAAAGTAAATAAACGAGATAACGGTAAAATAAAGAAACTTGCACATAGAGGAATTCAAGTGAAGAAAATAGCTGTAGTCTTGGTATTGATTGTTTTATCATTAGCCCTATTCATACCTCTTTCTAATATAACACCACAAGCAGAGGCTCAAACGACAGGCTACAGTATACAGAGTGTAATTCATGATGTTCGTGTTCTGCACTCTGGGCACGTTGTAATAAGTGAAACCATTCAAATTTCGGGGCAATTGCCAAATAGCTTCTCAGTTGGCTTTCCCTTCCAATATAGCTCTTCAATTATTGAAAGCGAAGCATACGATTCAAATAACAAAATATTATCTGTATCCCTCGGAGCGCTCTTACAAGGTCAAAGTGGGTTCTACGGCGCCACCGTAGATTTATCAAACGGTGCCTCAAACAGCTTCACAGTTATTTTCGTCTTCTCTAATGCCCTTCTTACTCATACTTTAAACGGATTTTATTTAGAATTTCCAGCTTATCCAAGTCTAACATCTAGTGCGGCAATAGCCACCACTAATCTTACTTTGCCTTTCGGGTGTACTCTAAAAAGCATAGCTAAGAGTGATGGTGATACTAACTCAACTCTCTTTACGAAAGATGCTCTAGCCGCTTTTACGAATATACCTGGTAACGCCACTTTCACAGTAACAACTGGTTACTTACAGGAAGTGACAATTCCAACTTTAAATCGTAATATTGAGATAAGCCCAAACGGCGTAGTCACTTACGCAGACAAATATCAAATAATTAATAATTCAACCAGCAGTATTAGCTCCTTTAAACTTAACCTATCCTCTAAAGCTACTAATGTAGTGGCTCGAGATCAATTTGGTAGGGTTTTATCGGTTGAAATTCTGGATAATGTCGATATTACTAAAGTTGCTAATGTGTCCTTTGTGTCGCCACTAGGAATAAGTGATTCTGTTTTAGTAACCCTATCATACAATCTGCCCAACATTACTCCTCAGCAATCCAATTTTGTTCTTGGTCTCGATTTGTATCCGCACTTCAATTACTACGTTAATCAGGTATCCACAACCATCACAGTCCCCGAAGGCGCAACAATTGTTACACCTAAACTTTCTGAGCTCGATGCATCTTCAAGCTTAACCAGAACTGCCTTCCAAGAAACTTTAACAGTTAACCGCCAAGGAATTACCTTTACCGACAGACTCTTTCGTTCTCAAACAATTCTAGAGGTAAAATACAACTATAACCCCTTATGGATAGCTTTCCGTCCAACTGTATGGATCTTTGTTATTGCAATTATAGGCGTTGTAGTTGCTGCTATACTTCGAAGACCTAAAGCAAAAGTTACACCAGTGAAAATGGCTGCTCCAACGATTGCCGCAGTTGGCCTAAGTTCTGAGCAGATTAGAACTTTCGTAGATGCATACGATGAGAGGGTGCAACTCAGCGCTGAATTAAAGTCTCTTGAAGCAAGAGTCCAAAAAGGTCGAATTCCACGACGACGGTACAAATTGCAGCGTGGCGGTATCGAAACTCGAATGGATGCAATATCTAAAACAATATCTGATTTGAAGCAAACTCTTAGAAGCTCAGGCGGAAGTTATGCAGGAATAATTAGGCAATTAGATGCTGCTGAAATTGACGTTAAAGAAGTTGATCAGGAACTTGTAGCCCTTGAAACGCGCCACAGAGTCGGAGAAATATCTCTCGAAGATTACAAGAAGCAACTTGCAGATATAGAGAGTCGCAAAGAAAAAGCTCAAAACGTAATTGACGGATTATTATTAAGATTACGTGGAGAAATCCGTTAGTTAGCCTAAACACTTTTATCTTTCTTTTTCACATCTGATAAATTTAACGAGGTATAAAAAATGGTAAAAATCGTAGTCGATTCCAAATGTACCGGATGCGAAACATGCGTTAACACTTGCCCAGTCAGTGTCTACGAAATGAAAGATGGCAAAGCCGTTCCAGTCAAGGTCGACGAATGCCTAGTCTGCAGAGCATGCGAGTCTCAATGTCCAGTAGGCGCAATCCAAGTAATCGAGTAAGTAAATATCTTTCTCGAACTTAGTCACATCGCATCTTAAAGCAACAATAGTATCCGGAATTTTTTTCTTTATTTATTTTATTCTAACCCGTGAAATTATGTATTCTTTTTGTTTCTGAAAGATTTCATTCAAATATTGACCAAGTGTAGTGTTATGTTTTTTTGCTATTTTTTTAAGAACATCGCTTATTCCTGTGCTATATTGTACTGCTTTTTTTGGTCTTTGAGCGATTATTTCTGGTACGCCTATATTCTCCGCCATTTTTCTTAGTACAAGTTTTCTTAAAGAGTCTGGTTTATTCTCAAACTTCAATTCTGTAGGGAGTCCCAAAGCGAATTCTGCGATTTCAAAGGATGCGAAGGGTAAACGTAATGAAACATCATGGAAAGCGAAAATTTTTTCGTCTCTTTCAATGTTTGTTTCGTAAAGAGAAAGGATATCTTTGAAAAAGGTCTCTCTAACTTTTTCATCTCCTTCCAGCAAATATTGTTTTACGTAACGTTGATAGCCTCCAAAAAGTTCATCCGCACCTTGACCAGCTAACAAAATCCGTATTTTAGCTTCAGCGGCTTTTTCTGCAACCCAATTTAGGGGTATACCAACGTTTATTTTTAGAGGTTCGGGGTCTTCGATTATCTCTAAGACTCTCGGAATGGTTTTTTCAACTTCTGATTCTTTGAAAAGGTGAATCTGTATTGGCAAATCCAATTCTTCTGCGGCTTTCCAGGCGTCTTCGGTTTCGGGTTGATTCTCTAAACTAACATGGATTAATTGAACATCAGAGCAGTACTTTTTAGCCAAACATGCAACCACACTGCTGTCTAATCCGCCTGAAAACGCTACCCCAACTCTTTCTGATCTGTGAACCCGAACCTTGACAGAGTATTCGAGCAATTCTTGAAGACTTCTAGCGGCGTCTTCCAAGGTTATTGGTTCAGGCCTTGAATTGGTTAACGTTTTTACGGGCTCAAATTTGAAGCCCTTAGAAGTTAAGACTGCTATGTGTCCTGGTGGAAATGATTTTGGTTCCTGTATTCTTAAGTTCCAAAAGGACTTCAGATTTGAGGCTAAAACAGCAATTTCCGTGTTTTCACCATAATAAAGAGGTTTTACCCCTATAGCGTCTCTTGCTGCAATAATCTTGTTTGACTCAATTATTCTAAGTGAAAATTCGCCTTCTGCATCAGCAAGAAACTCTATAGCTGTTTTAGTGCAGTCCATCTTTGATTCAATAATTTTTTTCAATGATGTTTCTGTTGTTGGTGCATAAGTTGCTCCTTCAAGAGCGATAGTTGTATCTCCACGTTTTTCAAGGTGCAATTCGAATAGAGAATTAGATGCTGATGCTGCGTATCCGAATGCGGTAGACGAATTTAGGTTTTGTCTGCATAGTTTATCTATGTTTGTTTCTGGTACCTTCATCGAAGGGGTAATTATGCCAAATTGAGTGTTCTTTTCTGGATGAATTGTTTTAAGAGCATTAATGAGGGCATGTGTGGTGTTCTCGCCTTTTTTATTCAGAACTGCAATCGTAGTTTTCAAGTTAATTCGCCATTTTGTTCTTTAGTGTTCTCTATAGCGTTTGGTAAAACATTAATGTTTAACCCGCATATGATTGTGCGAGGACAAAGGAATGCCCATCTTACCTATAGATACGGGTCGTTATGGAACACCCGAAATGCTCAAAGTTTTCGAAGAAGAAGCACGGGTTCAGAAGCTATTGGATGTCGAGGCCGCTTTGGCTTGGGCTCATGCTGAAGTCGGAAACATATCTAAAGCGGATGCTCAGAAAATTGAGGCAATGGCTTCTACAAAATACGTAAAAGTAGAACGTGTAAAAGCTATAGAGAAAGAGATTAAACATGACATTGCTTCCCTAGTACGAGCATTATCTGAACTGTGTGGATCAAGTGGTGCGTATGTTCATTTAGGGTCAACAAGTTATGATATTGTTGATACAGCAAATGCGCTCCAACTTAAAGATGCCTTAGTAATTATCGAAAATCGTTTAATCGCATTGAGGACTCTACTGCAAAAAAAAGCTGGGCATCACAAAGACACCATAATGATGGGTAGAACACATGGACAACATGCATTGCCAATTACGTTAGGCTTCAAGTTTGCGGTTTGGGGCTATGAAATCAATCGCCACATACGGAGGCTCCAGCAGTGCCGCGACCGCGTAATAGCGGGTAAAATAAGCGGTGCAGTTGGAACTCAAGCGGGACTTGGAGAACACGCGACTAAAATCCAAGCTTTAGTTATGAAACGACTCAATATTAATGCGGCAGAAATTTCCACCCAAATTGTTCAACGTGACCGCTATGCTGAACTCATAAACCTATTCTCCTTGATTGTTTCCTCTTTGGATAACTTTTCTTTAGAAATTCGCGAACTATCACGACCAGAAATCGGTGAGCTTTTCGAGTCATTTGAAGCAGAAAAGCAAGTGGGAAGCTCCACTATGCCTCATAAACGTAATCCTGAAACATGCGAGCGTATCTGTGGTCTAGCCAGAATCGTTCGAAGCCTCACTATTCCAGCAGCTGAAAACATGGTCACATGGCACGAACGCGATTTGACTCAATCTTCCGCAGAGCGCTTTCTACTCCCTGAATCATGCATACTCACTGACTATCTGCTTTCGCTTATGCTCAACATAATCACCAACTTGCGAATTGATGAGCAACGTATGATGAAAAACATAGAGTTAACGCAAGGACGAACCATGTCAGAATCCGTTATGATGACCCTTACCCATAGAGGAGTAAACCGTCAGGAAGCTCATGAAATGCTCCGAAAACTAACTATACAAAGCGAGGTCGAAAAAAAGAGCTTCAAACAAATCCTGCAAGAAGACAAATTCGTTAGTAACAGACTTACCGAGTCCGAAATTAATGAAGCTTTAAATCCAAAAAGTTATTTGGGAACCGCAATTACCCAAGCAGAAACATTCGCAAACACCAAATTCTAAAAACGTTAGAATTCGGTTAATGCTTTCTGTCTATTTTCATCGGCTTTTTTTGCTTTGCTAAGTGATTTCCATTCTTCTTTGTCCACTTTTCCGCCAATTTGTTCTTTGATTTTTTTCGCTGTTGCCGGTCCCAAAAGTTTAACCAAGTATTCCAAGTCTGCGCGCTTAATGTCTTCAACTGATTTATAGCCCGCGTTATAGAGCATTCGCCCTCTTACTCTGCCAATTCCTTCCAGCTTTACAATAGGCAATAACTCTTTCTTTATGCCTTTGGATACTCGCTCATCAAGTTCCGATGTTAAAGGCGTTAAGTCTTTTGCGCCAAGTAGCTGGGCAAGCTCTTGGGTTGCATGAAGTAACCATTTCCCGCTTTCAATTATGCGGTATAAATCTCCAGGCTGCACATTATATTTTTCCAGCAGTTGCTCTTCAGTGGTTTCTTCTATCCATGCTTTAAGGATTTTAGCGGTTTTAATTTCTCCTAGAAACGTTTCAAATGCTATGCGATCGTCCCATTCGTTGGGCGGTTGAATGAATAGCTCTTCAACAAGTTCTTCAGTTTGGAGGGCAAGATATTCGATTTCTTTTCGGTTGTAGGGTCGCATAATCGGCGCCATATCTGGTGTATGGGTTATGAGATGGAGCATGCTAAAATCCGTTAGATGCGATGGCTTTTGTTTGAATGCATCACGAATAACAACTCCTGTAATGGGATCTATGTATAGTTCACTTATACGCTTGCCAAATTTGGTTGCGCCGATGTTACTGGCATCTATATAATAAATCATTTCTTCATCATGTAGATACTTGAGAATCTTAGCGATTACGCTTTTAATTGCTTTAACATCATATTGGTATGCGTAGAAGGTTCTGCCGAAGAAGTCATAGATTCCATTTTCGGTATGGGCAAAATCTGAAGCAATAGTTGCTAATACATGACCTCGGATGATTTTCTCTACGGCTAGCCTTGACCAAATGCGTTCAGGCTTTGCGAGAATAAAGTTCTCCATGAGGTAATCGGATTCGTCGGCTGTTTTAGCTATGAGTATGGATTCGCCGTTTTTATCATATTTTGGTCTGCCTGCTCTACCCGCCATCTGTTTGTACTCTAAAACGCTAATAGGGTAGTTGCCATAGCCTGGTTCATAACGTCGATAGTCCTGGACGATTACAGTTCGTGCAGGAAGGTTCACTCCAAACGCCAGTGTAGGTGTAGAAGCGAGAACTTTGATTTTACCTTGCTTAAACAAATTCTCTATAAGTTTACGGTGCGATCCAGCTAACCCTGCATGATGAAATGCTACTCCGCAACCAACCAGCTCCGATAGTGACTCACTTAATCGAGTTTTCTCATCAGCAGCAAGCACTTTGTCAGCTTCAAGCTTTAAAGCACGCTTAGCAGGTTTACTTAGAACTTCGCTTGTATGGTCAGCGATTTTCTTAGCTATAGCAGCCGCGTTTTTTCTTGTTGAAGCGAAGACAAGTGCTTGTCCACCAGTTTTAACAACATTCATAGCCAAATTTACCGTATTGTTACTTGTGTTTTGTTCAATTTTTCGTGCACTGCCGTCTTTGAACAGAACTTCATCTTGAAGCAGTACCCCCTCTTTGAGGTTTACTGGTCGCCATTCGGTGACGACATATTGGGCTTTGAGCCATTCAGCGATTTCGTTGACATTACCCATAGTTGCGCTTAAAGCCAGTGTCTGCATTTTCGGATTAACCTGCAGCATTCTAGCAAGAACAACTTCGAGAGTCGGACCACGTTCAGCTTCGTTAAGTAGGTGAACTTCATCAGCAATTACCAGCGAGATTTCCTCCATCCATCTCGCTCTGTGTCGCAGAAGCGAATCCGCCTTCTCATTCGTTGTTACGATAATATCGTAGCGCTCAAGCCATACATCGTTACTGTCAAAATCGCCTGTGCTAATTCCGATACTTACTTTTCTACCATCTGCCTTACGGAGTTTGGCGAATCTTTGGAGATCTTCAAATTTTTCGCTAGCTAGAGCTCTTAATGGTGCTAGGTAAATTGTTTTACCTTTACACTCGATGACATGTTTTAGGCAGCATAACTCTGCAACAAGGGTTTTACCTGAAGCTGTTGGGCTTGCCAGAACCAGATTATTTCCTTCAAGTACTCCGCTTTCTATAGCCTCCGCTTGCGGAGGGTATAATTCTGTTATACCCTCTTCGATAATGGCATCCTTTAGTTGCTGGGGAATAGATAATTCGGCTATTTTCACTTATAACGCCATCAAACTGATTTTTAGTTATTATTTAACCGTAAAATAAGCTTCATGTTAATAGTGTTTTTTCGCTGTTTATGCTGGTTTTACGTTTCGTATTGCTCGTTTTTGACATTTACTTCTACAATATAATAGTGTACCTAAGTCCTCTTTAAGGGCTATAAAAATTGACCTATCTAAATTCACTGCTGTTACGCTTCTATTTCAACAAGCTGCATTTATAAAAAATTAGAATTATTTTGTCCGGATTCGCGTTTTTACTCTGCTAATCCAGCTATATGCGGGAATTAGTAGTTTTTTAATTGGCTCTGGAAGAGCGTCTTTTGTTTCTCTGTGCAGATTTAGTTTAATTAATAATCGCCCTTTTTTGGTAAGTGGAATATAACATCGATTAAGCTTGTATTTTGAAAAACCATTATTTTCTTTAAAGCCATCCAAGCTAGGGTGATTTCCAATTCTACCATACATTAACCACTCTACATTTTTAAGTTCACAGACTTCAACCGCTTTAGCTAATAGGGCATTATTTACGGCTTTATCCCAAAACTTCTGTAATGAAAGAATCTGGGCGGTAACTGTTATTTGGTCGCCATGAAATAGCTCGATAAATCCTACTAATTCCCTTTCATAAAAGGCTCCTATGAACGTGCAGTTTTGTGCTTGATTAACTTCGGCTCTTACATCTTCCAGTTTAATTCCGTAATATGGAAAAGGCCTACCCTGCCTTATAGGAGTCTCATTATAAATTTTCCATATTCCATCTATTAGTATATCCGAAGGAATCACAACTTCTGTTTTTATTCCGCTTTTTTCAGATTTACGGATCATATTCCGCGTCTTTTTTCCAACTTTAGTTAGCCAATCTGAATAATTTGTAATATGCAGAAGTGCTATATTATCTTCGGTTTTTATCCAATCAGACTGAGGATTATCGATAGGTTTAATCCATCTTCTTTCTATAAAAGTGAACACATCAGCTCCATATTCAGCAAGTTTACTACGAAATTTTGCTGTTGGGACAATATCTTTTATGTACTCATTTAATTCATAATATTTAGCGATTCTACCAAACCATCTTTTTTGCAAAATTAGATTATCAAATTCGTTATCGATGCAGAGTAGCGACTTTAATGTTTGATAATACGGTCCCCTGTGATTAAGGGTGCCTCGATTGAAAAGCCACTCCGGATGAATATGCAAGACCTCCCCTTTAATTATACTCTTTTGAGCAATCTTCACTGCACTTGCAGTTGAATTGCGGTAACAAAGCAAATCCAAGGCCAGAGTAGGAAAATCATAAAATGATTTAAGCGGAAATCCCCTAGGAATTGGTGCTCGGGCTTCCCAAATTTTTCTTCGCCACATTAATCGAGCCAATAAGCGCGCTGTACCATGCACTGTATAATACTTTACTTTGCGTCCTGTTGCTTTTTCTAATTCTTTCCATTCAATATAGGGTTTAGTTGCAACATGAAGTGCAACCTCGTGCTTTTCAGGGTCAAGCAATTCTAGAAGTTCTCTGTCTGGGATTGTCTGAGGAGTAAAAAACCAATACGCCATTACAGGTTCTGGAGACTCATTAATCATTTTCGCAATTATCTTCGAGTTTTTCAAATAATTTTTACTTGTCTTTATATTTAATCCCGTGAAAAGGAAACTCGTAATCCTTGATGGATATGGATAATCCACATCTAGCCTAATTTTTATCATGGTCCCTCAGTGAGTTATCTTTAATTGAAAAAGCTAATCAGATTATAAATCTATTCTGGACCTAAAAAACTGGGGTTTTCATACGGGTAAGATTGGTTAGGAAAATTTTTTCGTTTTATCCAAGTAACTCATTTAGGTTTTTTATTATATAATCAATTTTCTCTTTTTCCAAATCAGGATAGAGTGGTAAGCATAGTACTCTATCTGATATTGATTTAGAGACCTCCAAGCTGTTTTCCTCGGATCCTCTGATCTTTTTCTTCTCAAAATATCTTGAATTTATTGTAAGTGGGTAGAAATATTTTCTTGTTTTGATTTCTTTTTTGAGGAGCTCGTTATAGACGTGGTCTCTCTTTTTCTTGCTTTCTAATATTATTGGAAAATAACTATAATTATATTTAGACGCAATAATTTTTTGGAATTGCACATTTGGTAGACATCTTAGTTCCTCTTTATAATGCATATATATTTTCTCTCTTGCTGCAATATTCCCCTTAACTTCTTCTATATTACATAATCCCATCGCCGCTTGGAATTCATTCATTTTTGCGTTTGTTCCGGGAATGATTATTTCTTCTTCAGATTTTATTCCATGATTTCTTAATAGCACCAGGTTTTCAATTATTTGTTCATTTTTAGTGATTATGGCGCCTCCTTCTATTGTGTTAAAAATCTTTGTAGCGTGGAAACTTAAAGTTGAAGCATCTCCATAATTCACTACTGATTTGTTCTTATATTCAACACCAAAAGCATGCGCTGAGTCATAAATCACTTTTAAATTATGTTTACTGGCGATTTCCTGGAGTTCTTCAATATAGCATGGATTGCCATAAACATGGACAGCTAAAATAGCGCTTGTTTTTTTAGTTATCTTTCTTTCTACATCTTTCGGATCAATGTTAAACGTTTGTTGATCAATATCTGCAAAGACAGGGGTTAGTTTTTCTAATAATATTGCGTTTGTAGTTGCCACGAAGGTGAACGGGGTGGTAATTATTTCTCCTTTAAGCTCCAATCCTTTTAAAATGAGTTGAAGCGCTAATGTACCATTGGTGACTAATATGAGGTTTTTAAGGTTCAGATAAGCTTTTAGTTCTTCTTCGAGGCGTTTAACGAATTTTCCATCATTAGTGAGCCATTTAGATGACCATATCTCCTTTAGATATTCGATATATTTCTCAAACGGAGGAAGACTAGGTTTAGTTACTGTTATCATTACTTAGTTGCCTCCAAAATTAGCTTAGAGTCTTTTCTGGTTTCTAGATTACATAACTCTTTTGTTTCGCTCTTACCCCAATCACAATTTTTAATAATTTTGAAACCTGCTGCTGTAAGATGATTTTGTAAATCTTCTCTATTAAACAGGAATTTATGTCCCCATTCCCGAAAAGAGATGTTTATCATTCTGCCCTTCGTTTTTATGTATTTATATTCTGGCCAACCAAGCCAATCTTGATTTTTCCAATCTGAATTATATTTTGAAATAATATAATCAAGATCAGGAGTGGCTGTTCTCATAATACCTCCGACTTTTAAGCATTTATAACAATTTCTAAGAAGTATCTCGCTTTCCTCAAAAGTTAAGTGCTCTAAAAAGTGTTCGCTGTATATCAATTCTGTACTATTTTCTTTGAAAGGCAGACCTCTTCTTATATCCAACACTAAGTCGGCGTTGGAATCAATATCGATATTTATCCATCCTGTGAATTTGACTTTTCCGCAGCCAATGTTTAGCTTTAAATTATCTTTTATTTTTAGTTCATCAAGACTAGATTTGAACGTTGAGTTTTTTCGAAGTTTTCCAAAAGTTTTCTTTATTATTTTTGAATAAAACAAATTGTATTCATTATTTCTTGCATGTGTACCGCATACTTTTTCACTTCTTAATTTCATGCTCTTATTCTCTTACCAAGGTTTCTCTTCAATACTCTTGTATACTTTTTTTACTTTTGCTGGGACTCCCGCTACTAGTGCCATCTCTGGTACGTCTTGTGTTACTACTGCCCCTGCCGCTACGATTGCTCCATCAGCAATTTTTACCTTTTCTATTATTGTTGCGTTTGCGCCTACATATACTTCTTTTCCTATAGAGGCATACCCCATTACCTTAACTCCTGGTGAGAGTGTTGTATAATCTCCAATCTTTGCATCGTGACATACGTGTGTTCCTAAATTCAATATGACGTGGCGTCCGATTTCAATTTGGCAAGTCATTATAGTCCCGGGTGTAACTATTGAGCCCTCGCCAATTTTGACCCATTTAGAAAAAGTTGCATTGGGATGAATTACTGTATCAAACTTGTATCGGTTATCTTCTAACCTCTCGATTAATCTTTTACGTTTTGTAGATCCAATAGCGGCAATAAGATAGTGTTCCTCTTTTTTGCCAAGTTTCTCTAGATAAGAAATATCCTGGATTTCTTTTCCGTTTAGTATTTTTCCTTTCCTTTGACAGTTTTCTTCTAAGAAGCCTTTAATGTTTTTTTCTTTACCTAAATCTACGTAAATATCAAGTGTTTCTCTGGCCATTCCGCCAGCACCCAATATGAAAATCTCGCGATTCACTTCTGTCATTTCCAGTTCATAAGGAACGGAACTGGTTTATTTGCGTTTTCTAAATGATTTTCTTCTGTATTTTTTATCCAAAGTATGATTTCTCATCGACCTAATTGGGTTCTTTCTTTATAGTGTCTCCCGACTATAGCATTTCTAAATCCTATTCTTACCCCCGATTTTTGCATTCGTCTCCATAAATTGAAGTCAGCAGGTTCTTTTATTTTCCACGAGTTAATATTATACTCAAAACACTTTAGATATCCCCGATATAGTCCTGCGCTCCGGCAAATTCCGCCTAGTCTAAGTACTGGATCACCTACTTCCATCCAACTTCCATCTTGATTTTCCATAGCCATTTTTCCATATACCATTTCTAAATTATGCTCAATAGAGCATGTTACTGCTTTTTCGATATGGTCTGTGGCAAATTCGTCGTCATCGTCTAGATGCGCAATAAATAATCCTCTGCTTTGTCTTAGACCTTCATTTACTGGAGCTACACCCGCAACAAGCCACCTCAAAATTGGCTCTTCGGGGTATCTTCCACGTTCAGGAAGATTTATAAATTTTAGTCGTGAATCCTGCTTTTCTTTCTCTCTTAATAAACTCTCAGTTTTATCTGTACAATTGTCTCCAATAACAAGTATCTCTAAATTCCTATATGTCTGATTAAAAACTGACGGAAGCGCTCGGTTTAACAATAAATCTGGTCTATTATATGTTGGTATTACTACACTTACTAAAGGTTCCGAATTAGCATCATTAATAATTCTGTTGTGTCTTTGTCTGAGGTGCTTCAGAATCTGTTTTTCAGGTGGTGGCACAATGTAACTAACTCCTTTTCTGAAAGCTGATTTTGCGTTGTACATAATCCAACGTGTATTCGATTTGTTGAATGCTCCATATGTATTCCCTTTTTGGCATTCCTTTATAAAGTCATTAAAAATTAGAACGCTTTCAAAAACCAAGTTTAGCTTCCGTTCTTCTTTAATGTACATTACTCGCCTAAGACTTTTTTTTAAGGAAACTAACAACGGCATTCTTTTGTCCGCCTATTTTCTAATCGCAAGGTATGATTATTGCGTATATTTCAGTTTTCCGCTTATATACTAGACATCTGATAGTTTTTCTAAAATTGTCTGGAGGAGTTAGTTGATCACTAAAGTTGATCTGGTGATGTGGACTAAGAACGGTGGAAACACACTTCCAGCAGTTTTAAAGCGGATTAATCAAGTAATTCCTCCTGAAATAGTGCATAAACGAGTAATTGTTGACGATAAAAGTACTGATAATACTAGAGAAATCGCGAAATCTTTTGGTTGGTCAGTGATATCAAATGAGGGTTCTGGGATTAGTGATGGCGCGAATACAGCTCTAAAAAGTGTGGAATCAGAATATTTCGTAAGTTTTGAACAAGACCTGTTATTAGCAAGAGATTGGTGGCAAAAAATTCCAAAATATTTGGAAGATCAAAAAATCGCGATTGTATCAGGTGTTCGGATGCCTGATGCGCCTTCGTCGATTAGGAAAATTGAGGAATATACCTTAGAAAGATATCAGAAAAGCAAAGATGTCCAAGCGTTTCTATATGGTAAAACCTTAGATAATACCATTTATCGAACTAAAGTAATCAGGGAATTAGGGGGATTTCCAAAATTAAAGGTATCTGCAGGAGTAGACAATGCTTTAGCCCAAAACGTTGTTTCTAAAGATTTGACTTGGAAAGTAGATTTTAATGTGCAATCAGTTCACTTAAGAAAAGGGTTAATGCATGAATTATCTCATGCTTATTGGTATGGGACCTCATTTAACACGCTGTATCCAGTATTATTCAATAGGAACGTTAACGTCAAGAAAATAATTTTCCAGTTCATATATAGCCCAATTCGTGGTTTGGAAATTGCATTAAAAAAAAATTCGCCTGAAACAATCGTCGTCTACCCCCTGATAAGGTTCGCTGTTCTCAGAGGCGTCTTTGCTGGCTTTAAGCAGGCGTAACTACTAATTTTCTTTTTAGGATTCGAAGGCTTTCTGTTGTTTTATCTTTTAGTTCCTTTTGCATAACTGAATTGGGTTTCGATTTGAGGATTACGGTAATGGCGTCTGCTATACTATGTCTATCTTTATAATCGTAAAATATAGCGTACCCCTCGAAATTGTCTTTTAAAGTAACAGTTGTAGTTAATGCTAGTGGCTTCATGTACGCTACGGCTTCCCATGCAGACATTAATGAGGTATATTCTCTTTTTGTACCTGTTATTATAGCTGCAGCATTTGAAAGTAAGCTATTGAATTTTTCGCTTGATAAAAAGCCTGTGAAAATTATCTTTTCAGATTCAAACTTTTTGATTTCAGGTTTGCGTTTCCAATTGCCTGTTATGTAGATTTTTGTGTCTAAGTTAAATTCGTTTATGCTCCGTATAATCTCTGTTAATGGTTCGTCTTCGGCGAAAGATGCAGGAAATACCAAATATTTCTCTTGTCTGTCTGTTTCTTTATGCTTCTTAGTATCCACAGAGTGTTGCCATTGGTCAAGAACAACTATAGTCTTTTCTAAGGCATTTTTTGGTATTAGGTTCAGTTGGGTTTTATTATGAGCAGTTATGATGTCTGCAGCATGAAGAAGCTTGACAAATGGCTTATTTAGCAATAATCCTTTCCAATCAGTTGCTAAAAGAAAGCCGGTGTGAACATCCGCTATGACTTTAGCTCCGATTACCATTTTTAACATCAGAGCTTCTACAAGTAGAGGTCCTTGAGGTAATTGGACTATGATATTATCTGGTTTTTCTCTGATTACTTTTAAAAGGGTTTTAAAAGCCGCTCGCGGGTACGGAATTTTGTCGGGGAAGAACCAGAGTTTAGCATTCAGAGCAATAGCAAGAAGTTCTGATCGGCGTGAGAGTTGTTTCCATGCAATAATTACAGTGTCATAACCTGCCATGGTATTTTACCTATCACTTTTTAGGCTTCGTTCAATATATTTTACCCACACTGGAATTGGCGACTCAATTTTTTCAAAAGCAATCCTTGTGTCTTTTTTAAATTTTTCAGGATTGTTTAGAATTGATTTCGCTGTCTTAATAATTTTTTGAGTGTTTCGAATAATCCGTACTGGAAAACCTTTTTTGTAGAGGTATTTTGCTTGGACATCCCAGAAGTGAAAATTGATAGTCGGTATCTCCTTTAGGGCAGTTTCTCTGCATGCGGTACCCCCACTACCTACCATTAAATCCAGATAGGGAATAAGCTGTGCGGTCAATACAGGTTTAGGCGGAACCCAGATGTTATCAATACCTCGTAATCTTTCTTTTTCCTTCTCATACCGTGCAAGATAGACTACCGTGCCTAATTTTGCTAATTCTCTCAACAATTTCTCTGTGTCAACTTTTACATCCCTACAGTAACTTGCCTGGTACTCAGCATCTCTGAACAAGATTACTGGTTTCTTTTTCGCTAATTCTTCTAGAAATTTGGGTTTTTCAAATTTAGTATCTTTTAGCCATGCGACCTCTTCTAACCCATCGTATAATACAATTTTTGATTTAGAAATGCCAAATTTACTCCATGATTTCCCAAAACTAATCGGTGCTATGAGCCAATCGACTAAAGGAGCCACGAGTCTGGCGACATGATAAGCGAAAACGGTATCGTTAGCGTAAATTATCGGTATTCCTAATCCGAAAGCTGTCCGAATTGCGGATACGTCTCCATGGGTCCATAATACTTTAGGATAACCGATCTTGTCAAAAAGCTCAAGAAATTCTAGCGTTCTTTTTTGTTCGGCAGCAAGTTTTTCTTTTTTTGTTTCTCCATATTCACCTATTTTATAGTAAGGAACTTTTAATGCGTCTAGCATATCAGTGGTTTGAGTTTGGTTTTTCGCTGTGACAAGAGTTGAATATCCTTTAGCCTTTAAAACAGGGAGCATGCTGTTTATGGTGATTGAAATTTTTGGGGTAACAGTGTCTAGCCAAATATCCGGCATAATTTCTCAACCAATGCTGAATTTGTTATCGTGATTAGTAAAATCACGACGCCTTTTCTTATTGCTAAGGAAGGATAGGACTGTTATTATAAGTTTTACCAGAATCCATTTTCGAAGCTATTCTTCTACGATTAAAAACAAAATCCTTTGACTGCAAAATTATAAAATAACTTTATTTGTGCAGTAAATATCAGCACTACTTTTTGTGTTCATCTTTTTTTATTAGCCATTCTCTGTATTTTTTGTCAACATCCATTGCACTTTTAAGTAGTATACTACTCTCTGGAGCAAGCGATGTGACATATCTAATATCCTTAGGTAAGCAATGTCTGCCGATTCCATCACGTGCTTCAGGTAAATCAACATTCCATTTAGTGTTCATTGCCTCACGAAGTTCCTCAAAATTCATGCCCATTTTCGCGCAGAGCATCTTGAGGTCTTCGGCGTAGGCAATTTGCAGAAATCTGTGTGAGTTCTCGGCGATTTTGCACATTTCAGCTACTTCGATTGTTGATACCTTGTGCATTGGTATGCCTAATTTCTTTTCGTAAAATTCTATGCCTAATTTAAGGCTCTCGTCGTTAATTGCCCCTATCACTCTGAGCTGGTTGACGCCATATTTTTCGGGTTCATCTGCCCAGTACCTATGCGGGGCATGGACTAGATGGATTTTTTCTGAGAAAATTTCTTTGAGGATTTTTTTAGAAGTGCCTGGCAGAATTGTGCTTTCTATTGACACAAGTGCAGAAGGTTTGGCTTTTAAGGCAATGTTTTTAGAGACTTCAAAGACAGCTGTTAAATCAGGAGCATCATTTTTTTGACCTGTTGTTACGCAGACGATATAGACGTCTGATTGTGGGATATCCTTCCAATTAGTTTTGGCTTCAAATTCTCCTGTCTTGTTTGCTTTTTCTACTGTAGCAGAATTGATATCATATCCCCAAACCTCGTTGCCTTTCTGACTTGCATATTGTGCAACTGGAAAACCAATTTGTCCAAGACCAACTACGCAGACTCTCATGATGCTCAACTTCAAATACTTGTTAATATTATCCTCGAATTTTACTCAGCTTCCTTCTTAAGGTTTTGCTTCTCTTCAATACAGTGTATTTTAGATTTGTTTGTATAATTCAGTTAAAAATTGATCATACTTGCCAAATGGCATCATTGTAAATTCAGAGTCAAAACAGAAAAATTTGAGGGTTTTTTTATAGTTCAGGCTATTGGATTTTTTTTATCCAAAAGCTCCCTGGCCAAATTTGGTTTGTATTGTATGAATTAAATGCGGCTTCAAGCTTTAAGGGGTGTTTCAGATGCATATAGCTGCCTCCCCATAGAACTTCATAACTCTTATTAAAGGCCAGAAACGCCTGAAGTATATACTGCTCATTTAAGAACCTCAAATCTCCTGCTAGAAATTTTGGGTATTCAGCAGGTATAAAGATATCATGGATATGAACTATGACGTCTTTGTTTAATCTCGGAATGATTTCGAGCAGCTCATATTGGACATCACTGCCCATTTTCAATACGTGACTCGAATCAATGAAAAGGATATCATTTTCCTGTAAACTTTGGAACTCTGATATTGGTATATTTTGGGCTTCTTTAGTAATCAACTTGGTGAGTCCTGGAAAGCCTGCTTTTAAAACTTCATTGGGGTAAGGCTCTATCGATGTTAAGATGCATTCGTGACTGCCTTCCTCAACATTTTTTCTAATCGCTTGAGCACTTAAATAAGTTGAATTACCTGATCCAATTTCAATAATTCTTTTTGGTTTAAAATATCGGATCATACAATACAGAATTTCTCCATCTACCGACCCAAAGTATCTGTTATCAGTGTAATATTGATGAGGCGTTTCTGTCTTGTTTTTTGGGAAGGTTTCGTATTCACGTTTAAAGTTTCTTGAAAATGTTGAAAGTAGCTCAATTTGCTTTTGTTCATTAATGTCAATGCCTATTAGTTCCGATTGATTTTGCCATGTTTCCTCTTTTATTTTTCTTGTGTCTGGTATAGGATCCTCATAGTTGATAGGTAAAATGTGAAAACCAATCTTTTCGCAAAAATAGAAAAATTTTTTGAAAATATTTCTACCGGCCACCTATCAAATACTCCTTTTAATTTGGATTACGCAACTGTTTATGTTATATATAATTCATTCTGAATGATTTAATCTCGCTCCCAGAAGAAATACCTTGAAGTTAATGCTGAAGGTTTTCTGAGCTACTTATGTGCCTATCCATTTAAATTTTTGTAAGACCTGCAAAATAGTTAGATTGGAATGTAGTGGGTTTCGGCTAATTTACTCTTTTAAATTGGCAGCCTACTGCTTTTGCAGCTTCAGCATCGTTATCCATGTTTCCAATGAAAAGGATGTTCTTGATTGACACATTAAGTTTTGATGCTGCCCTTTTAAGTTGCTCTGCTCGGTTAAAGGAATCTTCCCGAGTTATGATTGCTTTAAATTCAAACTTTAATTTGTCGATGATAGTTTTAGCGGTTTTTTTACTCTGCATAGTAACTAGAGCGTTAGGTCTGTCTAGGTGTGATTTGTAAATTCTTATGCCTTCCTCATGAAAAATGGCTCGATTTACGACTGCCATCTCGTATCTTTCCCATGTGTCAAAAACTCGTTTGCGTGTTGTAGGGTCTTCAATTTCTGCGATGGTTTTTAGTATTGGACGAACCTCTTGAATACCCATTATCTGTTTGAAATCTGCAAACATTGCGGAATAGTTTATAGGCAAATCAATCAGTGTGCCATCAAGATCGTAGATAAAAGCCGCAGTGATCAAGAATACATTGCTCCAAGAACGTTGCCGTCTTTAACTAAATGAGCTGGTGCATCCATATGTCTTATCCAATAAACATCCGCAGGTAAACAGTTGTATTTGGGTACTGCCGGAATGGTTTCTTTGTATCCAAGCTTCACAGCTAAGTACGGAATATTAGCAAAGTAATCTTTTCTTATAATTTTGCTGGCATAAGAGAAGAAGTATGACGTAGTAAACATTCTGCCTGGATTGATTTCAGTTACACAAGGAATACCTGAAGCGTTAGCCTTTAAATCCACCGAAGCAATTCCGCTAAATTTAGAATCAATCGATAGAACCGCATCTGTACCGATTCTATTTACATCTTTGTCATGCACAGTTTTTTGAATCGCCGGTGTTCCAGTAATGCCTGAAGGCGCAAGATACGAATAAATATATTCTACTCTTTCACGCGCCATCGAAGTAACCAATTCGCCTTCTTTCCAGATGCTATGAAACGCAATGTTTCGTCCTGGCAAGTTTTCTTGGGCGATGAATTCCCAATCTACGTTTCTGCCTCTCCAATACTTAATCCAAGAGACAGCAGTTTCTAGGTTATCGGCGGGGGTGCTTCCTTTTCCGCCTGCACCTGTTCTTGCCCTGATCCAAATAGGGCTTCCGAACTCTGAAAATGCTCTTTCTATGTCTTCATCTTTACGTATCTCTATTGTGCGAGCAACTTCCACATTCTTTTTCTTCCAGACTCTGGCCGATTCTAGTTTGTCTTGACAAGCTTTAACCGCTGCTTTTGAAGGTAAAAAAATTGGCGCGTTTAGTTTTTCACGGTTTTCTGAAACAACTTCGACCTCTACATCTGGTTGGGCATGCAAAAACTCGATTTTCTCTTTAGCGATAATCTCGTTAAGTCTATCTATGTACGCTGAATCTTTGGCTCGGGGTACTAAATACTTCTGATCTGTAATTGTTAAATGAAGGTAATGAGAATTAGAATCAGTTCCAACTAGAAACATTTTTTCTGGAGAGGCACGCAGCGACATAGTAAAATTAATCCCTGCGGGACCTCCAGCTCCTGTACACAATACTCTTTTCAAATTTTGTCACCTTAACCCCAAATCACTTATCCACATGTGAAATAGTTTCTTTATGGAATGGTAACTAATTTATATTTATTCTCAATCAAACTTAAAAAGAACGAATCCATTAAACAAACTCAAACTGTGGGCCGGTCGTCTAGCCTGGTTAGGACGTTGGCTTTACGAGCCAAAGGTCGCCGGTCCGAGTCCGGCTCGGCCCACCACAAACTCATATATATTTTTTGATTTGCAGAATCTTTGTTTTCATAAAAATTATCTTTTGTATCCATAAAAGCTCGTTTTTAAGCTCTTCTACAGATAGACTTAAAAGTTATATTGAATTGAAAATTCAATTTAGGCTTGCATTATGGCGCTAAGAATAGCTCGCAATTTGCGAAATATCCTCGTTCAATCAAAAGAACCAAGATACATTATCCCTTTTGGTAAACATAGCTATGGCGATCAGCCTATCATCGAAGGAGGAATGCCTTGGCTTACTTATCTTTTCCAGGGAAGTAAAATTGGCAAATATTGTTCTTTGGGTTCAGGTATAAAATTTGTTTTTTTTGGTAAACATGATTATGACTTAGTAACTACTTATCCTTTTACTGCTTTTTACAATAAATGGAAAACCAATGCCTCAAACTCTCGTACTTTTCGTGATGGGCGTATTGTTAAATCTGAAATAAAAGCAGCTCCTGTTATTATAGAAAATGATGTTTGGATAGGTAATGGTGTAACAATTCGACAAGGGGTTACTGTTGGGAGTGGTTCGGTAATAGCATTAAATTCACTTGTAGTAAAAAATGTCCCGCCTTATGCTATCGTAGGGGGTAATCCTGCCAAAATAATAAAATACCGTTTTAATCCTCGGCAAATTGAAGACTTACTTAGGATTGCATGGTGGGATTGGTCAGACGACAAAGTGGCTAAAATGTTGCCTTTAATTTTATCTTATGATATAGACGATTTTATAAAAATCGCTCTTAAGAATTAAAATGCATATTCAACTACAAGGCAATGGTTAGGTTTTGAAATTTAGTGCCTGATTTTTACTAATTCTCAATGCAAAAAAAGAAGAATTGGGGTGCTTGTTTTATTTGTTAAGGTCTTTCTACAACAAAGGCGATTTTTACTACTGCCCTGTACTCAACAATTTTGTTATTTTCTACCTTAGCATTGATACGTTTTACATAAATTGATTTAATATTATTGATTGTTTTCGCAGCATCTGCGAGTGCGTTTTTAACTGCTTCTTCCCAACTTATTGGTGAGCTACCGACTAATTCAATAATTTTTACAACTACCATTTTTATTCCTCAATATATTATACAAGTAACTAACTATTATTTTTTGCATTATAAAAACAGTTTTGGCTTTCATTTCTTGCTTTTACCATCTAAGATAGATGAGAATCATTTTGCATTTGTTAATTCGATAAATCTGATTTGATTCAACCATTTGGTCTTCTAAATTAAGTTGATAGTGAAAAAATTTTCTTCGGATTAAAAACGGTAAATTTCGCTTTTCTAAGTCTCTTCCCCATTCTCGAAATTAGTCCTGCTGCGTCGGTGCCCAACTTGCATATCAGTGCGTGTTCAAACAATCCCATTGATTCGATATTTATTATATCTCTGTTTAATCGCTCCTGATTTATTGCCGTATTCACCTCATAGAGTGATGCGCCTAAAACTATTAGTCTGTCTAAAAGTGAATCCCGCCAAGACAATAATTGCCTGATTTGGGTAGACTGAAGTTCAGCTTCTATTTTCGCCTCTTCAGAATTAACATTAATAACTTTGATATTTATTGGGCGATTCTCATTTATTCCCCATAGTTCACATATTCTCTTTAAAGAAAGCTGCTTTCCATCTGCAATTTGTTTCTGCATATGACTGAATGATATTGTAGCATAGATTAATTTGGGTTGAGAAATTCCAATATCAACGAGTAACGCATCTTTGCTTTTCTCAGGGTTTACAATATACCCTCTTAGGGTCGCGAATTTTTTTATAGTCTCAAAGTTTATGGGGCAGAGCCCAACTTCTCGAGCTAAAATGTTTGTTGCGATTTCCTCATCTTCACCTGATAGGTCTAATTGAACCCATTTTCCGGCTAATGTGCCGGTGACTGTTGCCTCCACATTTAGGTCCTTAAATAAATCGCCTAATATTGTGTCTATTTGCTTTAGCTGGTGTGTGTTATAAATTTTAACAAGTAGTGTGAGTGTGGTCACGGTTTTTCACCCGCAAGTTCTGATATTTCTTTATGCAAGTTCATAACTCTTTCAGCTGCTTCTAACATTTTTTCTTTGCGTAGCTTAATAATTGTGGGCTCTATGGGTACACGTTCAGACGTTTCAACTAATTTGTCAGCATAAGACACAATTTTTTCTTCAATTGTTTGAGGAATATACTTGTCTTTTGGCCAACCTAACTTTTCTGCTTCAGCATCAGTTATTCCGCCGCCCACATGTCTCTTAATAATGGATACTACTGGTTCCGGCACTCCTTTAGTTTTTACTATTTCGGCTCCGATAACTGCATGATCCACAGTATGGGTCCTTGAACGACCTATGTCATGAAGGAGTGCTCCTATTTCAACCAGGGCTATATCGACTTTTATTCCCTTCTTTTGACAAGTTTTGGCTGTCTCTTTTGCAAGTTCAGCTACACCTTTGCAATGCGCAATCACTTTTGCCGAACAATGATTTTCACGAAGAAGTTGAAGTGCTTGCTCCCGTGAAGGAAGCTTCTTACTCACCTAGTTCCTTCCTCAACTGCTCAACTTTCAAAGCCAATTTTTCGGTCATTGTTCTATTTTCAAAATGTGCAAGAGGTTTACCGCAAGCTGCGCAATGAAAAACTGCTTCTACTGCTTCTTCAAAAGTTACTCGCCTACATCCGGGGGTGTCACAGTAATAAAAGTCATGGTTTGACTCGTATTCTAAACGGACATTGAGTTTTTCGAGAACTCTGCGTTTTTGACTTAAAATGAATCCTTCTAGCTGATCTGGTTGGAGTTTCCAGTGAAAAATGAACCATCCAGTTTTAGGATCTCGGGTTCTCCTTAGGCTCACTAGGGAGTGATCATAGAGCTTGTATAGAATCTTTCGTACTGAATTCAGTCTTATGCCTGTTTTATTGGCTATTTCGTCATCCGTGATTTCGTCTGAACCTTTTAAATACTCGATAAGTGTAACTGCTTCTTCTTCCCCCAGCGAAGAAGCGACTTTCATTAAAGTTGCATCATCAATTGTGGATAACATAATCTGGTTCCTTAGCACTAAATAATGTGCTATCCTTCAATAAAACTCTTCTTAAACAAAATAGTAAAAATTCCTATGTTACTCTACTTTCTTTCCCCTCTTTTGGGGAATTATTATCTTCTTCGCATCATCAAAAGTCTTCCCAAGAGCCTCTCCTCTAAAGAATCTATCTAAGAATATTGCAAGAGCGGCACATTCAGAATGGGGTTGGTTTCCGACTGCGATATTAAAATCGGACACCTGCTCTGAATAAAAATCCCCGGGCACTTTTTGGCTACCAACAATAATTAGAATATCTTTGCTGGTTCCTCTTAATCTATCTAATACATTACTGTTTTGAATGTTTTCTCCGTATGCAGTTAAATGCACAACTATTCCATCATTGTTTTTCCAGTCTTTTACCACTTTTCTCCATGAAATTCCCATTTCAAAAGAAAATTTACCCCCAAAATTTTCATTGATATTACCAATAGTCTTTTTGATGCTTTCATCGATAGTATCAGAGAGTACAAAGCCGGATGCGCCTAATGCTCGAGCAGTTAACGCAACATGGGTTGTTAGTCTTGCATCTCTCTGCGGTCGATGCCCCCATCTTAGGATCATAATTTCTTGTTTATGCTTTTCTTTAATGCTTTCTTTTATTGATGGGGTTTTATTGTATTCCATTGACTGCTTTTTCAAATTTTCCATTAAGTTCTTCCACACGACTTTTAATTTTCTCTGCTAACTCGGGATCAGATTCAAAAATGACCTCTACAGCGTTTGGGGTATACTTTATATTTTTCACGTCAGTTTTTTCATGAACCAATGAAATGAGAGGCATAATTTGATTACCTAATGGGACAGTAAAACTAGCTTGTATATACCCCTCGAGTTTTCTTACAATTTCCTGCCTTAAATGATCTAGATTAGTTCCTTCGAGAGCCGATATAAGAATGGGATTTTTAGTTAGTTCTTTGAGCCTTTCGAGTTTTTCTTTTGCTTCTGTTTCGGTTAGCTTATCGATTTTATTAAGTACTGTTATCACAGGAACACTTGAGGCTCCTATGCGTTGAATAGTCTCTTGGCATGTTTTGTTTTTCCTTTCGATTTTATCAAGTGGTTCACTTATATCTAAAACCAGTAAGATAAGATCGGAGTATATGGTTTCTTCTAACGTTGAATGGAAGGCTTCAATGAGGGTTAACGGTAATCTCTCGATGAAACCTACGGTATCTGTTAATAGGAATCTTCTTTTTAGAAACTCGATTATCCGAGTGGTTGTAGAAAGAGTTGTAAATAATGTGTTTTGAACTTTTACATTTTCACTTGCTAGGGCATTGAACAGTGAACTTTTTCCTGAATTTGTGTATCCAGCTAATGATATCGATGAGAAGCCTAATTCAGTTCTTCGGTCACGATGTAGGATGCGTTTTCCTCTTATCGCTCTTAGCTTTTTTTGGATGGTGTGAATTTGTCTTTTTATGGCGCCAACATAAACTTCTGCTTCGTAAACGCCTATTCCCATAAAACCTGGTTGTTCCCCATGTTTGGTAAGTCTAACTTTTTCTCTAGCATGTTTCAACTCATTTTTTAGCATGGCTAGTTGTATCTGAAGATTTGCTTCAGTCGTAGTAGCTCGTTTAGTAAAAATTTCTAAAATAAGTTGAAAGCGATCAATGTTTTCGACTTTTGTGATTTTTGCTAAATTGTAGGCTTGTATTGATCTTAAGGGATTATCAAAAATGATTTTTTCAATTTCTTTTTCTTTTACAAGTTTGGCTAGTTCTTCTACCTTACCTGCGCCAATTTGATAACGCGGGTCTGCTCTCCTCGTCTGCTCCATCTGATCAATTACAGTGTATCCTGCAGCTTGCGCTAATCGTTTAAGTTCAGGCAAACTCGTTTCTTCACGATTTAAGCGGCGTTCCACGATTATTGCTTTCGTTGCGTCTGTTCCTCTCCCTTACCTTTTTTTGTGACAGGCATTAAGTCTCCTAGTGTTAAATCCCGACTTGATGCTCTAGCAGTAGTCTGCGTCACCTTCTCTTCTGGAACAGGTACGAGTAATTTTATTTTCATTAAATGCTCAAGTTTTGATATAAGCAATTCATTTGGCGCAGTTTTTCCAGTTTCGATTTTTCTAAGGAAGGATTCTTTTTCGTTTATCTTCTTGCCCAACTCTTCATGGCTTAGCCCAAGTTTTTCTCTAGCGTGTCGAATAACATCTGCGTAATCCTCGATTAGTTCTTGGCTTGTGTCAACTCTTGCCCTAATGACCCTTTTCTTAATCTGAATCGGACCTTGAATAGGTACATATTCAGGTGCAGTTATAAAATGCCCTACTGAATCCAGTTTAGGTTTTGGTTGTTCCTCCCAACTGACTTTACCATGTTTCGAACACTCAGCGCACACTGTAAGTTTTGCGCCTTCAATTATGACTCGCATGGGATTTTCGCGAATTTTTCGTCCGCAAACTTCACATCGCAAAGCTAATCCATCCAGATTCTTTTTATCGAATCCGTATGTTTATAGTTGTCGAATAAAAATATGCTCTATTGATGGTGAAACCATTGGAAAGCTCCCTACAACGTATTCGGCGAATCGCAGATTATCAGTACGGCTTAGGAGTAGGTGATTTACTTTTTCCGGAAAATGTGGAGATTCAATACTCTCCGGCAACAGGTAGAATTCGATACATTATCTTGAACGGCGAACGTATCGCGACGCTTCGCCCAACTGATGGGATGTTATCGATTAGTGTTAATGCGGCTAGAAGTCTTAAGAGGAATATGCCTTCTGCGCGTTGCTTTGTGACTGTACGTGATGATGTAGCCAAGTTCGTAGCTGAAGGTGGTGACGTTTTTGCGGTTCACGTAGTAAAAGTTGATGAAGAAATTTGTGCAAAAGATGAAGTTATTGTTCTTAATAATGACGAAGTTATTGCGGTTGGTCGTGCTGTACTCTCAAGTTTGGAGATGCTTTCTTTTAAAACTGGTGTCGCAGTTAAAGTTCGTCATGGAAGAGAAGGGAAAGTTAGTTAAGTATATTTATTTCTACAGTAGAATAAATGGTGAGTTCGAACTTTATGCAAAGACGTATGAATCCTCGAGATGCCAAACGAATGATGCAGCGTATGGGCATGAATATGGAAGGTGTAGATGAGGTTGAAGAAGTCATCATCCGTACACCCCGCAAAGAGATAGTAATAGAAGCGCCTGAAGTAGCTATAGTCAACGTACAGGGGCAAAAGATTTTCCAAGTTGCAGGCGGAAAAGTCAGCGAACGTGCTTCACAAAGCAAATCTTCAAAAGCTCCTGTAATATCCGAAGAAGATGCTCAATTAGTAGCTGGGCAGACAGGAAAAAGTCTTGAAGAAGCCCGAAACGCACTTATAGAATCTGAGGGTGACTTAGCAAAAGCTATTTTGCTACTCCAGTCTTAACACCTCAATTCTAAACATAGCATAAACTATCTTTGCTGCTGATTTTGATGCCTAATCAACTCCTTGATCTTTCGGTAATCGGTCATTTTTCAATTGACTCCATTAAGCTACCAAGTAATCCGATTCCTTACCAAATCATGGGGGGTTCAGTGGCTTATTTCTCTTTGATTGCCCGCAGATTAGGCAGTTCAGTAGTAGTATTTTCTAAAGTTGGTTCGGATTTTCCAGCTAATTATCTGGGGCAACTCTCAAGGCAAGGTGTAGACACTTCGGGCATAATTACAGTAGATAATGAACATACAACTAGTTTCGAACTTGTGTATGATGAGAATTTATCTTCACGTACCCTGAAGCTGAGGCGGCAAGGTTCTGCTATTTCCATCTCTGATTTACCTCATAACTTTTGTGCCAAGGCAATACATATCGCACCCATTGATTGTGAGATTCCTTGCGAAGTAGTAGAGTATCTCAGGAGTTGGGGCGGATGCATATCCATTGACCCTCAAGGGATGACTAGGCATTTTAACGCTGATGGAAATGTAACTTATGGCGGCGCAATCGATAAACGATTGTTGGGTCTAGTCGACATTTACAAGTCTGCTTATGATGAAATCGTCTTTCTAACTGGGCAATCTGACCTCAAGCAAGCAATCAAAACTGTTCATACCTTAGGTCCAAAAATAGTGATTGTTACTATGGGCGCTCAGGGGGCAGTGCTTTCAGCAGAAGATAGAATTTACAATATTGCTGCCTATCCTTCCGAAAAAGTTATTGATCCCACGGGAGCTGGCGATGTTTTCATAGGGGCATTCTTAGCTGAATTTATCCGCGAAGAAGACTTGCTCTGGTGTGCCTGTGTGGGTTCATCAGCGGCTTCGATAGTCGTTGAAGGTATAGGAACAGCTTTCTTAGGTAAAAAGAGCGAAATTTATCGCAGAGCTCAAATTATATACAAATAAATCCGCATCAGGCTTACCTAATTTTTTTCGCCCTTTTTATAAAAAGCAAGTTTATGCTTTATTGAATTAGTTTTTTGTTTTCAAAAATTTTAACAACCCTTATAAGAGATACTAAGAAGCATCTATGGTAGGAGAGAAAAACTTCTAATGTTAAAAAAGTTAGTTTTAACTAAGAATAAACGAAACTCTATCGCTACTACCGCAATAATTCTGATGCTAGCTTTCTCTGTAACGCTCGCAGTAATGCCTTTAGCAAACGCAAGTAATCCTCCGATTAATATTCCAACCTATGCGTATCTAGTTGCAAGTCCTGACCCTGTCGGTGTTGGCCAAACTGCGTTTCTTGTAATGTGGCTTCACATGGCTCCCCCTACTGCCGCTGGTAATGCTGGTGATCGTTGGACTGACATGATGATTGAAGTAACAAAACCTGATGGCAACAAAGAAACACTCGGACCATTTATGTCGGACCCGACTGGTTCAACATATGCTTTGTACAATCCTACTCAGCTTGGTACCTATACATTCTTACTAAAATATCCAGGTCAAGTGTTATCTCTATATCATCCAACTAACGGTTTGCCTGGCTCAAACAGTGTCTATATTGGTGACACCTTCCTTCCCAGTCAAGCTTCCGTAACCTTAACGGTGCAGCAAGAACAAGTGAATCCAGTTGAAGAATATCCGCTTCCAACCAGCTATTGGGTGCGTCCAATTTCTGCGGACAACATTCTATGGGCTAGTGTAGCCTCTAATTGGCTTGGCGGAGCTCAAAGCGGAACGTACAATCTATGGATGGGTGGCTCTGGTCCTAGTAGCCCACACATATTGTGGAAACGTTCGATTGAGACTGGTGGTGTAATCGGATCCACTGCGTCACAAGACTTTGGTATAACCGAAAGCGCGATTCCTGGTGCAGGCTATTATTCTGGAGGTTCATATGAAGGTCGATTTACAAGTGCACTTGCCCTTCATGGTATGCTATTCTATACCGAACCTCTTGGGCACTCCAGCGTAGGTGGAGGATATACTGCTCTTGATCTAAAGACTGGTGAAGTAATTTGGCATAGAGATGACTTGGGTGTTTACACTTCCCTGCTTACTGGTATTCCGCAGGATACTTCAATTTCCAACTCCTCTGCTGCTTCATCAATAGCTGGCCCGACATTTGCTCAAATATACGCATATGAGTCGCCTAACCAACACGGTGGCGTTGGAGGCATACTATGGCAATCTTCATCTGCTGGCGGTGTAACTACTTGGCAGGGCTTTGACGCTTTTACTGGCAAATGGGTATTCAACGAAACACGCATACCTTCAGGAACTGAAATATACACTGACAAAGGCGAAATTGTTCGTTACGTAATTAATTACAACCAGAACACAAAGCAAGGTTGGTTAGCTCTATGGAACAACACCGCAGAACAACAAGGCCTACACCTAAGTTTAGGAACTGGAACCAACGCTTGGCAATGGAGACCAAACGGAAAAACCGTTAACATGGCTAATGCATACTCATGGAACGTATCCCTAAGCGCCGACTTGGTCGGAAATGCAAATCCAGCAATAGTGCAAGTTATCCCTGGTGATATAATACTCGGCAGAAGCAGCGCAATTGCACCGGGTGTAGGAGATAAATTTACCCCTGACCCATTCACAATATGGGCAATAAGCGACAAACCCGAAACCAGAGGTCAATTGCTTTGGAAGCAAAGCTATCCTGCTCCAACAGGTAACTTGACACAGAGATTCATGACTTTCCCAATAGACCCAGTGAACCGAGTATTTGTAATGCACTTTGTAGAAAACATGCAGTTTATAGGCTATAATCTTGATACAGGCGCCCAAATCTGGGGACCAACAAACATACCTCAAAGAGCCTATCAATACTACGGCAGTGGTGAAGGTGGCGGACAAAGAGGCACAATGGCTTATGGCAATCTATACATCCAAGGCTTCGGCGGAGAAATACTAGCCATTAACACAAAGGACGGAAACCTAGTCTGGAAATTTAACGACACAAACAGCGGATTAGATACGCCATGGGGTCTTAGACCAATCTTCTTATCTGCCATAGCTGATGGTAAAGTCTATGCATTCAACAATGAACACTCCCCGAACGACCCGCTCTACAGAGGTAACAAAATCTACTGTCTTGACGCATATACTGGCGCAGAAATCTATAGTATGCTCGGTTGGTCTGGTCAATCAGGCGGTCGAGGTGGCTCAACAGCTATTCTAGCAGATGGGGTATTAGTCTACTACAACTACTACGATAACAGTATTTACGCTGTAGGTAAAGGTCCTAGTGCGCTTACAGTTGAAGCTCCATTAGCTGGTGTACCTAAAGGACAAAGTGTAATGATACGCGGTACAGTTACCGACCAATCTGCAGGTGCTAAAGCAAAAATAGCAAGTGGTGAATTCAGCAACGTAGCCGCAATTTCAGATGCAGACCAAGCAGCATGGATGGAATATATCTATATGCAAAAACCATGCCCAGACAGCGCAACAGGTGTTCCAGTAATACTATTTGCAACTGACTCATCCGGCAGCACAACACAGATTGCTACAGTTACAAGCGACAACAACGGTATGTACTTCTTCAAATGGACTCCACCACAAGTAGGCACATATACAATCACTGCAGTATTCGAAGGATCTAACTCATATTGGGGCTCAAGTGCAACTACCGCATTCGGCGTAGATGAAGCAGCTGCAGTAGTTACTCCAAC
>CAZWRU010000014.1:0-53560 GCA_964636425.1 uncultured Candidatus Bathyarchaeia archaeon | reverse complement strand
CTTTTTAATTATTTTTTATTTTTACAAATTTCTTTTTTCTCTTTCTTATTCTTTTACATACTCATTCACATCTATTCCGCATGTATATCACACATAACAAAGAAATTCCATACTATACGGGGAAAGAGCTGTTTAGAAAAGAAATAATATTTGCTTGTTCCTTTGAAGGAACAGTTTGTTCCGCAGAGATAATTAATAGTCATTGCCTCGTAAGTAGTCTTAGTGAAACGCTTTGAGAGGCTATTTCATATTTGCCCTTATTCTAATCATTGCAACATATAGTCTGTTTAGTATTAATACTTCCTTGGCGCAGACTTATGGAACCATATACATACGACCTGATGGCAATATCGAACCTGCAACAGCGCCCATTCACCGTGAAGATTTTACCTATAGTCTTTCAGATAATTTGTATAACCGTCCAATAGTTTTGGAGAGCAATAACATTGTTTTCGATGGGAGAGGATATGCTTTAGAGGGCTCTGCAACGTTGATTGGGTTAAACATTACTTGTAGCAATGTTACAGTAAGAAATTTGGCTGTGCTCAATTGGGATGCTGGGATTCTTGGAGTATATAATAATGTCACTATTCAAAACTGTAACCTAACAGGTAACGGAAAAGGAATAGCCGTTTATGCAGATAATTATAAGATAACAGAAAACTACATAGCTCAAAATAAATGGGGCATCCGAACACAAGGAAATAACATTATAATTAATGAGAACCATTTGATTAAAAATAGCATTGGGGTTTGGATATCCTCTCAGTCTTCTCAAGGCAGTTATAATGGAAATATTATTAGTTCTAACGTGTTTGAAACAATCGGAAAAATTGCTATCGAAACCGATTTAGGCGGAGCTTTTGCCGTTTATCATAACAACTTTATAATTCCTGCCAATCAAAGTCATATTGTTCAAACAGCATACTTAGCTGTTCCAGGCGACGAAACCACAGTTGTGATGCCACCTTGGGATAATGGTAAAGAAGGCAACTACTGGAGCAACTACGCAATCAAGTACCCAGAAGCAGTTGAGATAGGAAACACAGGAATATACGATACAGTTTATATGGTAAATATTGCCCCTAATCTTACAGATAGGTTTCCTTTAACTAAGCAATTAGATATCTCAAACATTACTTTACCCGCACCTTCTCCCAGCTTAACCCCCTTGCAAAGCCCAACTGTTAGCCCAAATGCAACGCCAACCCAGTCGATTACTACTGCGCCTACTTTGTCACCTTCAACTTCCATTCCTGAGTTTCCTTTGTGGATAATTCCTATCGTGCTTATTGTCAGCTCTGCGGTCTTGGTCACTTGGAAAAAAAATAAAAAGGAATGCATAAAAAGTGCGTTTTTTCATCAAAAATACTTTTAGATAATATAGTTGAAAAAATGGGTAGTTAACAATGAAAAATTGCAGAATTAGTATAGTTGCGAATATCGATTAATTATGCTTGAAGAAATACGGATAATTTTTTTGGCATTCGTGTTTGTGTTTTCGTTGGGCGATAATGCTACTTTTTGATATGTAAATAATTTGGCTAAAAAAAGATTATTACTGCGGCTTTAGCTTTTTCGATTGTCTTCGTTGGTGTCTTTTTTCTTCGTTACTCGTTTCTTGCACCGCAATTTTTTATTAAAATCTTCCATTCGTTATCTTTGGTCTTTTTGTAATTGGAGTCTTTTTGCGGTCTCCTTGGAGATTTTTTCAAGACCCTTCGCTAACTCTCCGCTGTCTACCTCGTCTAGCGGGTAAAACTTTCCATCCTTGTCGATAAATGCAAGCTCCAAATTTCTGTTTCTATCAACCAATATATCACCCCCGTCAAAAACCTGTTTATTTTAACTTGAATTTTCGTAATAGTTTACTTTTGTGAACTTTGGGATTTTAGACTTTTTTATGCCGCATTCTGAAACGGGGGGACCTCAGCTAATGCCCTTCACGTGTTCTTAACCTTCAAGTGTCGGGGGCTTGCTGGCTTTCCCATAGTGCCTTTCCTCGAAAGGAGACTTAAAATGTAGTTATTGGGAAGCGTGGGTTTAGTCTTATTCTTTTTTGGCTATCCACGTTTTTATTGCTTCTTCAACAGCGCGGGATAGGTCGCCTTTTTTCCCGCCAAATTTTTCTACCGTTCTCAATCTAAGTTGTTTTTCTAACTCGTTTGGTAAATCTACGCTGATTCGACCCATATTTATCACCTATTTTCTTAGAGTTTATGCACGGTTCCTATGTGTCAAGCATATTTCCAATAAGCGAAAATCCATACGTTGTATTTTGCTCTTATTTTTGTCGTCATTTTCTAGTCACTTCAATTCGCTTATCCACTTATTAACATATATTGATATATGTTTACGCACTTATAAACTTATGGTATTAAGTTGTCATATGCATAGTGTACATATGATTACTATTCTTAGGCAATCTGAATAAGCTTTAAGCGTTCTCTTCGTATAATTGTTAACAGATTTTGCAGATGTTTTTTGTATGATTCATTCTCGATATGGAGATATCGTAAGAAACTAAATATTTACATACATAAAAAAACGCTGGAAGGCTCCAGCGTATTCAAGGAAGTGAATTTAAGCCAAAAGCATATTATGAGCGCGATGAAGATTGACAAATCACATGCCCTTAATGCCATGGTACAGGGACAATAGGTACAGGGGACAAAAGAAAACTACGCCCAAAATACAATGGTCTGGAAGAGTAAAACAATAAGCCAATTTGAGTATTATTGACTACGATATATGCACCTCATAAAAAGTTATGCCCCTTATACATATTGGAAGCGAAAACAGTTTATTCCCGAAATATTATAGTAAAATATGATCTTTTAGGAGGTTTGTGCGTTGGGTGGAAAAAAGTTGAAACTTGTATTCATTGATGATGATGGGAGACTCTGTCAACTCGACGAGGTTAATAGTTTGGAGTTGGCAGAAGGTTTGGAAATGATATCTAAGGAAACTGCAAAAAGACTCCAATTACAAAAAGAAGAAAGATAAATGATATTCTGTTTACCTATTTAAGATGCAGTTGGAAGGCAATTTAAATAAAATATTACCTATCTCTTTTAACCTATGTTGAAGTATGTATTCTACGAAGTAGAGCTTTTTTTAGTTATTCAGACCTGAAAACTGGTTGGTAGGATTAGATTAAAATTATACAATTCTATGGCGTGAAAACAGTCAAGTAGTTGTTGCTTAATTTGCATGACAGATGTTTTTTTCTTATAAATAGCGCAATTGCATGACGGTCAAAATCTCCTCTTATCTGCAATTGATATTCGTCTGTTTCTTTCTGCTCGATAAGAACTAACTTGGGATTAACGAGTTTGTTAGCCCCTAATTCATTTAATAACGCTGTTGCCTCTTCCTTTTTCAAGTGCCTTTCCCTAAAAACCATTATGAGTCGAACAAGATTAAGATTATGCAATTAAAACTAAAAATCTATGGCTTATTTTGGCAAAACCAAGCGGATAACTATTTGATAAGAAGCGCGAAGGCTCAATTTCTTTGATGAGTTGGATTAACTCATAGACAAAACGTTCGGGGGGATGAATAATGTGGTACAATGCGATTGGGAACGGCTGGTCTGCAAGTGTTTAACTTTGTAGAAGAGTACCTATATGCCCTAATTTCCCTTCAAAAAGCAAACAGACTTCTCTTCTCCAAAACTTTATCATGCTAATATTACAAAAATGGTTTTTGTCCATAAGGCATAAAACAGGATTCTAGTAGGTAACCCACTTTTTGGGTAGATTTGGCAATTTTGATTTTTTCCTAATGTTGCTTTTCTACGTTTTTTGTCCTATTTTCTTTTCTGTGGCATTCAACATTGTTACTATTGGTAGCTGATAGGGGCATTTAGGTTCGCATTTGCCGCAGTTTGTACATTGGTCTGCCTTCTTTTCGAGTCCGCTATAGAGTTTTTTTGCCCACTGCTTTAGTTCATATGTGTCTGCGAGCATTTTGAATCTGAGAACTGCGGCGATGTCTATGTTCTGGGGGCATGGCAGACAGAGTCCGCAGTCACGACAATAGGGTTCATCATGTTGGATGCTGAAATGTTTCTTTTCTTCGTCAGTTAATCCTATGTATTGATTACCGGTGTTCGCTGCGATTTCTACTTCTCGAGTTGACTTTACGCCAGGGATTACTACCGAAATATCTTGACTTAAAACAAATCGTAGTGCACTTTGTGCCATCGAAGCTGTATCATTCCCCAATAGAGTTTTCAATTCTGGTTCGTCACTAAGGAGCGAAAGGGAGGGGCTATAGAGACAGGTGATTAGGGTGCTGGTTTTTAATGAATAAGGCTTCATCGCAACAACTCCCACATCGTGTGCTTTTGCATAAGGCACCAGCTCTTCGAGGGCCTGCCGGGCAACCACATTAATAGGCACAAGCACGGTGTCAAATTCCCCAGTATCAATAGCTTTCATCAGTAACCGCGGTTTATGACTTGAAATTCCAATAAAATCAACTATTCCTTCCTGTCGTGCTCTCTTACAGGTTTGGAGCACACCCTCTTCGCCCATTGCTTTTTTTAGGGTTTGCTCATCGTCTATACCATGAAGCTGAATAATGTCTATCTTATCTGTTTGAAGAAGTCGAAGGCTATCTTTGAGCGCTTCAACAGATTCTCGTTTAGTTCGAGAACCCATTTTAGTAGCTATTATGCATTGGTCTCTAAAACCTTTCAGAGCCGCGCCGATTTTTTCTTCGCTATCTCCATCCGTTTTTGCTGTATCAAAATAATTAATGCCCAGTTCGAATGCCTTACGAAGAACCTTTGTTGCCTCTTCATGGCTCAGCTGGGCTATCCATGTTCCTCCAAAACCTACCTGAGAAACTTGTAGACCAGTTTTGCCTAGCCTTCTTTTCTGCATAGGCTTTCACCTAATGTGTTTGTTTACGTGAAGTTAATAATTTTAACCCCGTTTTTGCTACGCCCACTGGATCGCGTCGCATTCTCCACATAACCCGCTTAGCAGAAGTATTGAATTCTCTATGGAAGCGTCGCTGAATATCCATTAGTTTCTTGAAGTCATATTCATCAGTTTTAGCTGCCAGCAAAAATTCGTCTAGTTGATCGTATACGCCACTGTTTAATAGTTCTTCATATAGTAGGCTGTCTGGGTAAGCGATGAAAGTGTTAAATTGACATAAATCGGGGTTTATTTTTTTGGCGAATTTGAGGGTTTCTTCCATATCTGTTATGGTTTCGCCGGGTATACCCAGTATGAATGACGCTGCAACTTGGATGCCTTCTTTCTTGCATAGTCTTACTGCGTGCTCTGTTTGCTCTGGAGTGATATTTTTGTTAATCTTCTTAAGAACCCGAGGTGAACCCGATTCGATGCCAAACCATATGGTCTTGCATCCTGCTTCCCGCATTTTGACCAGTAATTCTCGGGTAATCATGTCCGCGCGGGTATCACAGATCCACTGCAAATCCAGTTTCTCTTTCTTCATAAGGTTGCAGAATTCAAGGGTTTCTTTTTTGCGTATGGTAAAGTTATCATTGATGAAATAGATCCCTTTGGTGTCGTATTTATCCATCATGAATTTGATTTCTTCAACTACACGAGCGGGACTGAAGAATCTGCATGTTGGTCCCCACATCTTTTTTGTTTCGCAGAATGCGCAGTTGAAGGGGCACCCTCGAATGATACTCATGATATCGACTGGTTCTACGTCTAAAAACTCCATTTTACGTTCGTACAATTCCAGTGGAAGCAGGTGTCTTGCGGGATAAGGAATTTCATCTAGGTCTTGGATAAGTTTGGGCGCGTTTTTAACGATCTTGCCATTTTGTCGGAATCCTACGCCTGGAACCGCAGATAGAGGTTTAGTTTTTTCGCCCCTAGTGATATGTAGGGCAAGTTCGGTCATGGAGCGTTCGCCTTCCCCCATTACTACAAAATCGATTTCAGGGTGCTGAAGCATACTATCCGGCACGTAAGAGGGATGCCATCCGCCTACGACAATTTTGCAGGAAGGTACTACTTGCTTTATCGCCGTGGCTGTTTCAACACACTTATGGTAAGTTGCAGAGCCACATGTGATGCCGACAATTTCGGGATTAAGAGACTTGACGTATTGTTTGACTTCTTCGATGGGTTTTTTGAGCATATAATTGTCAAGGATTTGTACTTGAAAACCTGCTTTCTCTAATGCTCCTGCAACATAAGCCAAGCCTAAGGGGAGGAACTTTCTGCCTAAATACCAAGGTCCATTTTCAGGTGGTGCGGTGGTCATCAATAGAATCAAACTATCGCGTACTCCTCGTTAGATTTTTTCCCCATCCCTAAGAGATACGCATATTCAGGTTAGCCAAAATATAAACATGTTTGCTTGCCTCTAATTTCTCGAAAAAATAGAAAAGATATTGGCCTGAAATATATTTTCAGATTAACGCTTTTAGGACCGTTTATAGAGGGGGTGCTTAAGTTATTGTTTTAATTTTTTCTTTTATTTTTTCTGTGAGCCTTAAATTATCTTCAGTTGATCGGACGGTTACTCTGAAATAGCTATTATCTAAGCCGACAAAGGTGCTGCAGTCACGGATGAGTAATCCTTCTTTTCCTAATTCTTCTCGCAGTGCTGTAGAGGTAACTTTGGGGTTGAGAATTTTTACCAGTAAGAAGCTTGTTTCAGAGGGGAATACCTTGAGATCTTGGATTCCGCTTAGGGCTTCAGCGAACTGGGTTCTCTCTTTAGAGATCATGCGTTTGCTGTTTTCAATAAATTCTTTATCATGAATCGCTGCAAGGGTTGCACATTCTGCTAAACCATTGATGCTCCAAGGTTGCCTCACAACTTGAAGTGTATCTATAAGACTTTCGGAAGCAATAGCGTATCCAAAACGGATTCCTGGCATTCCATAGAATTTGGTTACTGAGCGGATGACAAAGAGGTTTTCATATTTTTTGGTATCGCCTACCAAGGTGGCATCTTCCCCTTTGTCTGAAAACTCGATGTAATTTTCGTCTATACTGACTATTATGTTTCTCTTTTGACAATATTCAACTAATTCTAAGGTGGTTTCACGGTCATATAGTGCACCTGAAGGACTATGTGGATTGCAGAGCGAAACTATCCGTGTATCATCGGTGATGGCTGCTTTAATATCATTGTTGTTAAGCGAAAAATCAGGTGGCAGTTGTACGTATACAGGTTGTCCATGGACTCTCAGAGCAGCTTTTTCGTATTCGGTGAATGAAGGTACGGGTATGACTGCTTCGAAGGGTTGAGTAAAAATCTCTGTAACCATGTAAATAAGTTCTATTGAGCCGTTACCCAGTATGATGTTCTCGGGGTCTACGTTGTGTCCAACGTATTGAGCAAGTTCCTTTCTTAGATTAACCGGATTTGGATCGGGATAGAACCGGATTAAGTTAGCATTTTGTTTAACGGCTTCTACTGCTTTTGGGGCTGGTCCTAGATGGTTTATAGGTCCGCTGAAGTCAAGCACTTTTTCTAGGGGGATGTTGAATTTTCTTGCAAAGCCCCATACGTCGCCACCATGACTTACAAATCTTTTTTGTTTACATGGATTTGCCAACTCTTTTTTCCTCCATCAAACGTGCAATTTCTTTTTCTACTTTCCACTGTGCCTTGAAGTGGGCGTTGTACATATTTATGATCTTGTAAAGCCAGTAAATGCCGCCAACGCCCAATGTAACAATTGTGATTAATGCATATTTTCTTATTGGTATTGTTTGTGGCATAAACATTCTTTCTGGAAAAGCACTTGCAAGAAATGCGTCTTGATGCTTTTCATGAATAAGTAAGTCTCTGGAAAGATAATATGTTATTAGAACCGCTGGAATTATTAGAATAATTGAGGCTGCCCATGCTTTTGGGTTCATTTCCGAAGGAAAATTTGCGTCAGTTGTCGGTTCTTTTCCTTGTTGTTTGAGCCATTGAGTAATTTGTTTTTCTAATTCTTTTTCCCTGAGGAAATGTTTGTTTCTGCTGTCAATTAGACGATGGAACATGGGGAAAAAAGCAATTCCAAATGTGGCAATAGAAGCTAAGAACCACATAGAGAACCAAGTTATTCTTTCTTTTTCAGTTTTTGCTTGCATGTTCCTTTCCGTTCTGCAATTCAACTCTGCATAGGAGATTATTTGATAACACAGACAGCCAAACTTTATAAACTGTTTCTTTTGCTTTTCTAGCCAAGATGCACCCCGACCGTTCGCTACTTTCCATAGTCGTTCCTGTGTTCAATGAGGAGCCAACCATAGGTGACGTCATCAGTCGCATTGAAACTACGTTGCAGAAAAAAGGGTTTAGATATGAGATAATTGTGGTCGATGATTGTTCACGGGATAAGTCACTTGAAGTTGCAAAAAAATATGATGTGAAGCTTTATTCTTTTAAGCAGAACATGGGCAAGGGCTATGCCTTACGGGCTGGTTTTTCAAAGGCAAAAGGCAATTGGATAGCTACCATAGACTCAGATGGGTCACATCGTCCCGAAGAGTTGCCTCTTCTGCTAGAGTTCTTGTTAAAAGATGAAGCAGACCTAGTTATTGGTTCTAGATTTTCAAAACCGACTTCCGCAACCAGTCGAAGAAACATAGCTGGAAATCGGCTCTTCAATAAACTAATTCGTCGCCTAACGGGTAACGCTATATCTGATTCGCAATCAGGTTATCGAGTAATGGATAGCAAAGTTCTAAAAAGTATGACTCTAATATCTGCTGAATACGAGATTGAGTCTGAGATGCTAGTTAAAACAGTTCGCAAGGGTTTTAGGATTCGGGAGGTTCCAATAACTTTTGAGCAGCGAACTTATGGTCGTTCCCAAATTGATCCCCTTGTTGATGGCTTCAAGATTCTATGCTCTATCATTATTGCTTTTTTGAGGAGTTAACTAAAAATGTCTGCTGACAATCAACCTCCTCAAATTTCAATAATTGTTGCCTCTCGTAATAACCAAACAACAATCGAAGGCTGTCTGCAAGCATTATTTGACTTAGATTATCCACAAGACGCTTTTGAGGTTCTCGTAATTGACGGTTGCTCTACTGACGCTACCGTTAATATTGCACAAAAGTTTCCTGCGCGAGTTATTTCTTTACCTCTTAACGCTGCTGCAGCTTACAATTATGCCCAGAAAACCGCTACTTATGATATTTTAGGTTTTGTTGACTCTGATGCCAAAGTAGAGAAGGATTGGCTAAAAAAACTAGTAGTCCACCTTAATGATCCGAAGGTTGCCGGAGTAAGCGGATCTATTGAAACTTGGAATATCGAGAATCCTTGGGCGAAAATTATTGGATACGAACTTAAAAATCGGTACAGTCGATTAAGTAAGTATACTGGGCGCATTGCAACTATGAATTTATTGCTGAAGAAAAGTGTTATAGACGAAGTGGGTGGTTGGGATGAGAATTTGCCCAGCCAGTATGATACTGACTTTGGTTTTAGGATGAGTAGTTTAGGTTATAAAATAGTGTATGAGCCAACTGCCAAATGTTATCACTATAATCGTGCGACCCTTAAGGCGTATTGGCGCCAGCAACTTCAGTACGGCAAAAACACCCTTAAACTGTACTTTAAGCATTCCCATCTGGCTAAGGGGGACGAAATAACGGATTTTGGTATGAATATTCAGCCTGTCTTGCTTTTATCCGTACTTGGTCTGTTTCTGCTTGGAATCATAGAAATTCTGCGCCCGTTGTGGTATGTTTCAGGAGCACTTTTAGCTACAATCTTTATTTATTACGTTTATTCTGCCGTGAAGATTTCTGCAAAATTCAAAGATAAGACGGCTATGCGGTTAGTGGTGCTCTATTTTATGCGTGCTTGCGCTTGGCTTTGCGGTGGAGCAATAACTGCAGTTAAGTTCATTACAGGTGACAGAAAATGAATATCTGTTTTATATCACCCGAATACCTGCCTCTATCTGGCGGAACTGGTGCCTACGTTTACTATCTGTCTAATGAGCTAATGCGAAGGGGCCACAAAGTCAGCATAGTTACTGGATATGAGCGGGCTCAAGATGTTCAGGTAAGTCCGCAGCATTCAATTTATTTTCTCAAGATTCCCAAAATTCCGATTGTTAAATCATTCATGTTTGCCGGCTATAGTTTTAGAAAGCTGAATAAAGTCCGAGAGAAAGCAAATATCGACGTTACTCATGTTAATTTGCCTTTGGTTCCTAATTTTGCGGTTCCTCCCAATTTTGGACAAGCATTAGTTTCCACAGTTCACTCAACATGGAAAGGTGAAGCAGAAGCCATCAGAGGCGAACCATACAGCAGGCTGAACGCGAACGAGAAATTCCTAGTCAGCTTTAACTGGTTCTTACGGATATTTGAGGAAAAAATGCTTAACCGTTCCTACCGGCTCATCGCGGTAAGTGACTTTACACGCCGAGAACTGGTTCAATATTATAAAATCAAAGATGCCAAAATCCGAGTAATCCACAACGGTGTTGATATCGACAAATTTAAACCTGCATCAGATAAGCGTAAGGTCAAAGAGGAACTGGGCTTCAATCCCAACGACGTAACCATCCTTTCGGTTGGACGATTATACGCTCGTAAAGGTCTGTTCACCCTCATCGAAAGCATGCCTTCTGTGGTTAAGAAATTTAGAAATGCCAAGTTTATTATTTCTGGGAAAGGGCAAAGCGATGAAATGAAAAAACTCATTGCGCACGCAGAACGCTTGAATGTAAAAGATAACATCATCTTTACTGGATACTTTCCAGACAAGAAATTGCCTAAACTCTATCAAGCAGCGGATATTTTCGCGTTTTCTACCTTCTATGAGCATCATCCATTTGCAATCTTAGAAGCGCTTTCAACCGGTTTACCAGTAGTAACTACTAAAGTAGGTGGGATACCTGAAACAATCCAGAATGGCAAAAATGGGTTCATGTGTGAACCTTTCAACTCTAAAGAGTTTTCTGAACGCATATTGTACCTGTTGGAGCATCCTTCTGAGGCTTCAGAGATGGGTCGATTAGCTCGCAAAACCATCGAGGCGAACTATGACTGGCGAATACTTGTAAAGAAAGCGCTTGCAGTTTATCAAGAAGCTCTATGTAACGCTTAACCGATTTCTGTGGATTCGCCCCTATAGGCTTTGGTTACTCGCTGGAAAAGCTTCACCACATCTAAGGAGCAGAAGAAGAATTTTGTTAAAGCTTCATGTTTATAGATCATCATCTGTGCTTTAACTGGCAAATCGATTCTGGGCGGTTCAAATTGATGCATAACGTCGGCGATTTGTAAGCCTTCGATGGTGAGGTCTTTTTCTTGAAAATCGACTTTTTGGGCTATATAATTAAGATAGATGTCTTTCCAGTTTAGACCCATAATCTGGGCGGCGACAATATCGATAGCTAATGCATCATTGCTTGTTAGGATTAAATCCATTTTGACTGGTTTACCCTTAGTGGGGCCATTTCCCTCGATGCCTATGCGGGCATCCATTATAGTCAACTGCGGCTTAAATAGTGTATAGAGTCTGTAGAATACTTCGGGAAGGTAAGGATGCAGGTATATGCGTCTATCGCTAGGGATGCAGCCAAACAGGTTCTTGATGGCCCCGCTATACATCATAAACTCATGGGTCTTCATAAGTGGCAAATCAACAACTGCGTCCGCATCCATCAACGTTTTAGCCATAAACAAGTGCTTTACAGAGCAGCTGTCTGAAAATTTGACTTCAACAACCTTATCTTCGGAAAGATTAATGACTGTACCACCTGCTTTTTTAACTGCTGCTTCCATACCGGTTTTCTCAAATGCCTTTCGACAGGGATAATTATAGCCGTTAGATTCCCCTACGATTACTTCATTTGCCCCATCCCTTAGAAGACCTATGAGTTCATAGGTTAATTCAGGGCTAGTTACAACACCCGGTAAATATTCGGGATGACTTAAGTTAGGTTTTATGAAGATTTTCTTTTTTCCACGTAACCCTGATTTTTTCACAGCTTCTTTTAGAATTTCATTTATGTCTTGTTTGACTCGATAGATACTCACATTTGAATTCATTGCTTAGGGGCTCCTGGCTTTTGTGCCATTATGCACCCAACATCTGAGGCCAAAGGGTCGTTATAATATGATTTTGCTCTCGCTCTACATCCTCCGCAGATGTATTTGTAAGTGCAACTTCCGCAGGTTCCTTTTAGATTATCTCGGTTTCGGAAGGCATTAAAGAGTTCGCTGTTTAACCAGATGTCGGTGAATTTTTCTGTTTTTAAGTTTCCAACTTTAATTGGGAGAAAGACGCACGGATGCACGTCACCTTGAGGTGAAATTGAACAGTACAATCTGCCTGCTCCACATCCTCCAATGAAATCCGCTAGAGGAACTGCTTTTTTAGTTACTTTTATCGTCTGCAAATGCGCCATCGACATCATAACTTCTCCAGTTCCTTGTGGTCCTTGGCACTGTAATCCTACCCGCGCTAGCTGAGGCGCAGTAGTTAGAATGGTGGATTTGCAGCCTTTAGACATTCTAGCTAACAGGTATCGCATGAGTTTTTCCCGCTCTTCAGCGCCCAAATCCTGGTCATAATGTTCTTTACCCCTTCCCGCCGGAATAAAGTTGAAGTAGGTGAATCGTTCTGCGCCAATTTCTTCGGCTAAGTCGATGATTGCGGGCATCTCATTATAATTGTTCTTAGTTGCTGTGGTGGCTATACATACGCATAAATCTGCTTCCACGCAATTCTTCAAGCCTGTTAAAGCTTTATCAAATGCGCCTTGAACACCTCGAAATTCGTCGTGTGTTTTTGCTGTGGATCCATCGATGCTAATGTCCACATAGTTAACTTTTGCCTCTTTGAGTTTTGCCACATTTTCTTTGTTTAGCAGCGTGCCGTTTGTGGCAAGAGAAACATATAACCCGCGGTCTGCTGCATGCCTGGCAACTTCGAAGAAATCCTTTCTGGTGAGTGGTTCACCACCGGAAAAGGCTAAGGCGATTATCCCTGCATCCGCCAACTGATCCACTATAGCTAGGGCTTCTTGGGTGGTAAGTTCTTTTTCGCGCATAGTACCAGAATCGGAGTAGCAATGTTTACATTTTAAATTACAACTATGCGTAAAATCCCAAACCACAAGAAACGGCGTATAAATACTAAGGGGCTTACGAATTCCAAAGTAATTAAATGATTTTACAAGATTAAGAACTGCTTTACGAGCATAGGGATCAGCTAGCAATTTTTCGACTTTTTCACGTTTAATATTCAAAGTCCGCCGAACAAACTCTATCCAAAATCCAATAATCGGGGAATATAATTTGCTGCACTTAGCACACTTCTTATCTGCTTTGCCTACATAATCATCTAATGCAGCTTCAAGGATGGTTCTACCGCATTTAGAGCAATTTTTCAAAGATAACTGTAGCATCTTTTTAGTAGTAGGCATACTAATCAAGGCGTTCCAGAAACTGTCGTGGCTAAGTAGACTCATGAAAGTACCCCTGAAGCATGGAATTTGTGATGTTACTAAAATGAACGCGTGATAATGTTAAAGATTTCTCTAAATGACCCCATTTACGCTATGTGATACTAACAAGCTGTTGGCTTTATGCGAATCTCTAGAATAAAAACTCGTTTTTCCCCGTAGACAAATTTTTTCCTCTCTTATCGGCCAATAAAATATTGGGTCCTTTCTAAAAGAACAACTTTTGGAAAAAATCACTTGTTGTTCTTCCAAGTCTTCAAATAGAAGTTAGCTTTTTTGCATGTTGATTTGAATCTATCTAGGGCATGATGCAGATATTTGTTAACTTTATACATATGTTTTAAGTCTAAAGTTGTATATGAAAAAGCAATTGGAATGGCAATCTTATGAGTAAGGCTGACTCTATTAACGAATTGAAAGGTAATACCCTGCGGGTTTACTTGTATGCGTTGCAATCTTCAAACTCCACTGTTGGTGTTAGGGATGTTCAGCGAAAGCTGGATTTTTCCAGTCCTTCTTTAGCGGTTTATCATTTAGATAAGCTTGTTGAGTTAGGGTTGGCGGAAAAAAGTTTAGGTGAATATCGACTAATCAAAACTGTTGATGTGGCTGTTCTGAGGCAATTTAGCCGGTTTGGAGGATTTATTTTTCCTAGGCAAATGTTCTATGCCTCCCTTTGGACGACTCTTTTTGTTTTCTTCTTAACTCAATTCAAAGACTTCAATTTCTATAGTATGTTCGCATTCGTTTTTGGGTTTCTTGGGGCAGGCATTTTATGGTATGAGACTATCCGAACTTGGTATAATAGGCCTAAATAAGAGCGTACTTTTTTTCTGCATTGTAGTCTTCAATAAAAACATCCATTTTTCTGTTCAATTCTATTATATGTCGATTAATCTGTTCAAGCATATCAGCTAAGTTATCTTCTGTTGCTTTAATCCGATTATTCATATGGCTCACCCTTCTTTGAAAAGTTCCATTTCTTCCTAAAAGAAAAAGAGGTCAATAGCCTCAAACTCACTGTTAACTTAGTATTGAGGCTTTAAGTATAGGTTTTAAGTGGTTGTTTTTGTTTACCGAAACTGAGTCTGGTTGCATGTCGATTAAAAGTTCTCTTGCTATTTCTGGTTCAATTTCGAATTTAATAATAATGTCAATATGCTCCGGAGGTACAGTTAAGTCTATAGTCGAATCATCAGTAAGCGAGGCGTTTGCTTCTTTTATGTGGAGCCGAATCTTTGAGTAGTTACCCGCTGGAATCTCGGCGGCGGCGATCTCTTTGTTTATATTTCTTAAAGAGAGTAAATCAAAATAAATTTCCTCAGTTCCCTCAGTGAACTCAAGTTTAATCCAAGAGGACTCGTCTTGATTATGAACGTAAAGCGCATCTAAAGTAACATTAAGATTCACCAATTCGACTGGAGCATCTGTTAAGTAAACAAACAAAGTGCCTAATTGTAGGTTTTCTAATGTTGAATCACTTGGGAAATTTGTTGAGGCAAAAATCCCCGCGATGATAATGACTGCCAATAAAATTCCGATACCTGTGTAGGTGATTGTTTTTTTCCTGTTGATTGCCATTTAACATCCCTCTTTTTAAGTCCATATTATACCATCCCGAAATTTAATTCAATGCATTTGAACAGCATGTTCAAAATTTAGAACACACATTTAAGAACGAATTTATCAGTAGACTATTTTTAGTATGTGCTCTCTCTATAGGCCAATCTGTTAGACTTTATGTTTCTTTTTCGTTAATTCATTATTTTCTTGTTTGTTGTATGATTTTTTGGGCAATTTCTAAGTCTTTTAGGGTGTTGATGTTTAGGAGGACTTCGATTTCGTCGGTTATGATGGCCGCAGTTTCTATTTTTCCTTCTACGTTGATTTTTGATCCGTCAATTATGTTTACTCCAGAAACGGCGTACCAGATTCCTTGGTATTCGTCTGTGGATGAAACTGATAGATTGAGCGCTTCGCGTTTTTCGATGGGTACAAAAACTGCTAAGTAATCTTTGCCGCTTTTTTGATGGGTTGTGATTATTTTATCAAGGGCTTTTCCTGTTATCGCAGGTAAATCTGCAGGCATAGTCAATATGGGACCAGTTAATTTTGCTTTTAAAACAGCTTGCTTTAAATCATCATGATAGCTTTTGCCCTCGGTTCTTAAGATTGTAAGACCTTCTTTTTGGAGTTTTTTCTCTGTTTCAGGAGCATTGCAACTTGTAACCATATAGAATTCAGAGATTTTCTTCGACGACTTAACTGCTTCTACTACCCAATCAACTAAAGGCTTGCCAAGAAACGGAATCAGCGGCTTCTCAAGCGAAGATTCAATACGTTTACCTTTCCCACCCACCATGATTAAAGCGGGAATTTTCATTAAATCAACGCTCCACTAAGAGTCGGCAAACCCATTGTTAGAATTAATGCAATCAGAACCAAAGTTAACGCTCTAGCCCCCTCGTTTGTCGCCCCAATCATATCCCCGGATACACCACCAAAAACATTGTTTCCTACCTGCTCCATAAATAATCCAAACAGAATAGAGATTAAAACCAGCGCCAATCCGATATAACCTAATAGTACATATCCAATAACGAAGGAGACGCCGTAGGCTACATAATTGAGGGTTCTTTTAGCGTTTCCAATAAATCTTGAGCCTAATCCTTGATGAGATGGCTTACCCCGCCATACAATTGTAACCATTGCAAGTTTTGCAGTAACTTCAGCTACAATCAAAGCTCGCACTGCAACATTGCCACTAAGTAGAAACAATCCTACGATTGCCGAAAATTCAACAAAAATCGCTAAAAAGCCTCCTTTGTAGGTCACTACCCAGCGGTGTGCTATCTCTCGACGATCCTCAACTTTCTTAAGGCCAATTGCGTTGCCTAAATCCACTAAACCATCAAAATGCTGAAAACCCGTAAATACTAAAAGAAACGCCAAAGTCATAACCGCTGGTATGGCCTGAAGTAATAATCCAGTCGAAATTTGCACCAAATAATTAATCGCCAAAAGCAAATATGAAACAATGAATCCTGAAAGTAAGAAATAACCTGCGCCAATTACTCCAATCAGCGCGCCCATTACCGGAAATAGATACATATTTCGCGCTGATGTAGCTACGAAATCTTCAGTCTCCGCTAAGGGAATAATCGTAAGGAAGGATAGCAAATCCCTAAAAGTTTTTATAGCATTCGCCTTCGACATATACCCTAATCAGTGTTCCATAATAGGATATAGCTTTATCGTGAGCCACATGATACAATCTCTTAAGGGAAAGAAAATCTTAGTTACTGGGGGAGCAGGATTCATAGGCTTTCACCTCTGCACTAAACTTACCGAATTAGGCGCAGATGTTACAATTTACGATAATTTATCTAGTGGCATGATGGAAAATGTCAAAGATGTCCCGAAGGCAAAATTCATCAAAGGAGATATCCTTGACCTTTCCCATCTTCTTAATTTAGAGAAATTCGATCTTATTTATCATCTTGCGGCGCAAGTTGTCGTTCCCTACTCTATGGAGAATCCGACTGAAGATTTTGAGACAAACGCTCACGGTACAATAAATGTATTAGAGAAAGCACGTAAAGACCATACCCAACTAATTTTTGCTTCGAGCGCTGCAGTTTACGGTAACCCAGATAGCTTTCCAACAAAGGAAGAATATGGATTTCACCCATTTTCCTGTTATGGCTTATCTAAAGTAGTCGGTGAAGAGTACTGCCAAGTATACATGCAGCAATACGGTTTAGACATTACAATTCTAAGATTTGCTAACGTTTATGGTTCGCGATGTCATGGCGTAATCAGCGATTTTTTGGATAAACTCAAGAAGCATCCTGAGAAACTTGAAATTATTGGAACTGGGCAGCAATCCAGAGATTTTGTTCACGTTTCAGATATAGCTGAAGCCTTAGTATTAGCCACTGACAAAAAAGCGATAGGCAAAACCTACAATTTAGGTATTGGAGAAACCATTAAAATTATCGACCTTGCGAAGATGATGCTCAAGATATTGAATTTAACGGATAAAACCAAGGTAACAACTACTAATGTTTCTTGGCAAGGCGATGTTACTACTATTTGGTTTGACATAACTAAAGCTAAAAAGGAGCTCAATTGGACTCCTAAAGTTCGTTTAGAAGAACATCTGCGTACTCTAATTGCGGAGAGGATAAAGCTCCAATGAGCTATCCCTCTGTTGCTAAAGGTCTAGTTGCCCTTCTTCGTCTTCCCTACTGGCTAATGACTGGCGGATTGGCAATTTTAACCTCTTTAGCGATTACAAAAGGTAATGTTTCGATTGAGACCTTATTATTGACTTTTTTTTCGATGGCTTTCATCGCTTCCGCAGGATTCTCTTTGAATGATTATTTTGATAAAGAAAGCGACGCGATAATAAAACCTAAACGACCTATACCCTCAGGCGCCCTGTCACTAAAACAAGTAATTGCAATATCTGCAATCCTTTTCGCAGCAGGTCTTGTTTTGGCTTCTCTAATTAACTTGTTAAGTTTTGGTCTTCTACTAATCGACTCTGTCCTGCTTATAATATACTCTGCATTGGTGAAAAAGAAATCTGGCTTAGTCGCAAATGCATTAATGGGTGTTCTAACCGGAACTGCTTTTCTTTATGGTGAAACGGCAGTCTTCAACACAATAAGTTTAGTTTCAATAAGCTTATACCCCATAGCTTTCGGCACAATCGGAGGCAACGTTTTGCGTGATGTCCTAAGCCTTGAAGGAGACCAAAAAGTGGGTTATCCTACCCTACCTATGCAAATCGGCAGTTCTAAAGCAGTCAAAGTTGGAGCCCTTTTCTTCACCATCTGCGGAATACTTGCTCCCCTTCCCTTTTTCATAGGCAAATTCAGCCTCAATTATCTCCCCCTTATCTTGATATGGAGTGCTCTGCTCCTATATTCCTCAGCGCGCCTAGTAACCTCACCTTCAACAATTGCTAATGTAAGAAAATACGAAAGATTAGTAACTATGTCAATGATTCTTCTGCCTCTATCTTTGATAATTGAGGCACTCTCTTCCTTAATCGGGGGGTTAATATAATGACAAAAACAAAAAGTCTCTGTCCAGTATGTAATAAAAAAATCGACGCTGAGTTAATCGAGAAAGATGGCAAAGTCCTAATGACCAAACACTGCAAAGACCACGGTGATTTCACAGTTACACATTGGCAAAGTCCTGCTGTCTACAACTACTCGGAAACTCACGATTACTTCAAATATTTTGACGATCCAAACAGCCCAACAAATCCCCAAGGTTGCCCAGATGTATGTAAAACTTGCAACAAACACGTATCAGACACTGTCATAGGCGTTATTGACGTAACAAAAAAATGCGACCTTCGATGCCCAATTTGTTTTTCAACATTCAACGATCATATAGTCGATTATGAACCAACCAAAGAAGATCTCGTAAAAATGTTAACTTTCCTAAGCGAGCGCACTCCTAAACCTCCTGCAATACTGTTTTCTGGAGGAGAACCCCTTCAACGCGAAGATATGCCTGAAATCATCGGAGTAGCTCATAAACTAAAATTCATGACCATACTGGCAACAAACGGTCTACGTTTATCTGAGAGCCCAGAACTAGCTGCAAAGCTCAAACAAAACGGATTGAACATCGTTTATCTACAGTTTGATACTTTCAAAGAGGACGTTTACAAGAAAATCAGGGGAAAGAATTTACTCCCAGAAAAATTCAAAGCTATAGAAGTTTGTCGCAAACTGGACATGGAAATTATCTTAGTCACTACCTTGATGCAAGGATTCAACGATAGTGAAGTTGGTGATATTACCCGATTCGCCGCTAAAAATTCTGACATTGTAAGGGGCTTGATTTTCCAGCCTATCGCTTTTACTGGGCGAGCAACCGATACTCCAATAGATACTTGGCGTGACTGGCGTTTCGCAGAAGATGTTGAAAACCAAACAAACGGTGAAGTATTAGCTAAAGATTTGTTTCCGCTGCCCGTAATGACTTCGCCCATAAAAATAATGCGTAAATTTATGAAAAAACCTTGGCCACTATTCTCTTGTAGTCCTCATTGCGGGGTCGTTAACTGGATTTATGTCTCTAAAAGTGGCAAAATGATTCCAATTAACCATTTCGTGGACTTCAACAAATTCTTTAGAGGTATACTTAAAACATCCCAGAATGTGGAAAAACAAAACAAGTTGTCGTTGCTCGCGGCATTATTTATGTCTGCTACCCTCTCCTTAAATATGTTGTTGGTGACAAAAGAGGTCGGAATCTTCACATTAATGAAAGCCATCTTGAAGATGTTTGTTTCTCCAAGCTATCCCTCTCTTGGTCCAATTCGAAGAAGAGTTTTCTTACTCGGGTGCATGGCATTTATGGATCAATATACCTTCGATGTTAATCGTGTTCGACGATGCGTAATTCATTATGTTACCCCCAACCTTCATGTGATACCTTTCTGCGCATATAACAATGTTCACAGAATAGGCACCGAAGAACAATACGCAACTAAGGCGCAATAAATCCCCTTTTTCCCATTCTTATACTACTTGGATGTTCAGAACAGAATAATTATTCGAGAACTGATACCTCTCCATATCTTGATCAGAAATCCAAAGCTCAAAAAAAATCAAATAATTCCCAGGATTATCCAACGTAATAGTTGCTATCTCCTCCCAAGTTGCTTTCGTATCCATCGTAGCATTATAACTTGCTAGAGGAGTGATAGAAAGTATCGGAACAGAATAAATTTTATTCTCAGTGACTTTTACCAAAATCTGGGCGTTAATGGTTTTTTCCATATGATTTTCAACTTCAACATAGACGCTGAAAGTATTATTTACTCCATTAACGAGAAATTTTGGGTAGTTAGACGCTTTTTTCTGAGAGTCAAGCAAACTAATGCTCATATAGCCTTCCTGAGCAGGCCTGAGCGCAATATAATAGTATCCAAGAAGAATAGATGCAATTAATAGTGCAATAGCAACAGAAATGACATATCCGCCATTGTCCGTCTTTAGGCTCAGCCTAAGTCGTCGTATGGCGTTCGAGATTTTCTCACGCCCGTAGACCTTTGAGCAGAGTTGCTAATATTTCAATGCCTGCATTAAACGGTTTAAGCTTTGGTTTTCCGTATTTTCTGATTCTATAGGATGTGGGCACTTCTACCACTTTGAATCCTTTTTTAGTAAACTTTATCAGCATTTCAGTAGCAAATGGCATGTCGTTTTCGTGGAATTCGACTTTTTCTATAGCTGATAGACTTATTGCTCTAAAACCTGATTGAGTATCGCTAATATTCTGTTTATACAGCATATTGAAGCAGAAAGTGATAATTTTGTTACCGAGAAAGTTCATAAAGCCCATGGCTTTGTTTGGATCATACATTCGCGTGGCCATGCACATTTCTGCATCGGTTTCGGTCATTTTTTCTATAAGTCTATTAATCTGTTCAATTTCATAGGTTCCGTCGCCGTCAACCATTACAACAACGTCGCCTTTTGCATGTTTCATCCCAGTGCGAAGAGCTAATCCGTAACCCCGTCGCGGTTCAATTATGAGCCTGCAATTTGAATCCTTAACAATTTCTAAGGTTCCATCAGTAGAATTTCCATCAACAATGATTATCTCTTTTGGATAAGCTAAACTCTTTTCTATGGTATCAAGCGCTTCTCGTATATTCCCGGCTTCATTAAGGGTAGGAATTATAACCGATACCATATCTACTTTGGTTGTCATTGAGCCGCAGTCCTCATATGTGAAGGTTATTATAATTTCTATTAGGTTTAAATAATTTCCTGATATATTTCTGTAAGTCTATCGACATTTTTCTCCCAACTATACCTTTTGACCATTTCTTGTCTGAGTCTGTCTTTGAGCTTTGACAACTCAGTATTCGCGAAGTCAAGCGTAGTGCAGGCCATAGCTTCGGGGTTATTAGGGGGGATAATTTTTCCATAGCTTTTATTCATGATTTCTCTTATTCCTCCCACATCTGTGGATATTAGGGGTAATCCGCAAGCCATTGCCTCCAAACCGACTAACGGTAGACCCTCCCCAGATTTGCTGGGCAAAATGGAAAAATCTGCGGCGTTATAGTAAGAAGGCAGCTCATTATCCTGTATAAACCCCGTGAGTATAAAATTTTTCCCTATGCTTGACTTATCCACTCTTGTTTTTACTTCCTCAAAATCAGGGCCTTCGCCTACTACCAGATAGATGATTTTAGGATTTTTTTGTAATGCTATTTTTGCGCTTTCCAATAAGGTATCTATTCCGTTTTTGTAAACCAGTCTTCTTACTGTTGTATTAACTATTGCATCCTGTGGAATTCCGAGTTTTTTTCTAATTTCAGTTCTTTCTTTAGGTGCAATCCTGAATCGATTTAAATCCACACCGTTATAGATGGTCTCTACCTTTTCAGGATCGGCTCCTAAATTTAAAACATAGTCTCTAGTTGCATTACTTACAGTGATTATTTTTTTCGCTTTTTTAAGTGTTCGTTTACCGATGATAAAATCATTTAGAATTTCTACATGATCCCAAAGGCCATTATATTCGATAAATGTGTTATGTTGAGTGAGTATGAAGGGTTTTGAGTATTTTTCTGCAAGTTTAGCGGCCATAAGTGATGATGGATATGGATGTCCATGAGCATGAATTATTTTACTATTCTTAATATGCTCTAGAAAGGTCTTATAACTTGTAATGTTAGGAATCGGATAAGGTATTCCTAATCTAAATCCTATATTTAATGCAGGATAGCATTGAACATTTATTCCTTGATAGGAATATCGATTACAATTATAGTTTTTATGAGTCAGTATAGTAGGCTCATATCGCTGACGCTCAAGAAGCCTTTTACTTTGTTCAAAAACAACCCTTTCAATACCGCCTACGTGGGGAAGAAAAGTATGAGTCACAATGCATAATTTGTTTTTATTCATCGGGTCCCCACGCTTAATTCTCCTCACTTAATAACCTATATAACTTTATGGTCAGACTTATGACTGCTTAAATTTTTAAAAATTTTCCATTATAACTTATTTTCTTGTTCTTGGGTCATCAGTAAGTAGTAAAGATACGGTTATACTTGATATTTTTTAGGGGAATTATGAAAAAATTATTTTTTGTTGATGCTTTTCATTGCTTGTGTGTACATATTTGAAGAGACTCCTGCGATTAATCCGCCGATGGCATCATTTGTGATTGCTCCTAGTTTTTTTAATATTCCTGGTTTGACTTGGTCAAATCGTGTAAATTCAAATACGCCTCTGGCCCCTGCGATGTAAGTGGCAATTGCTAACCCAATTAATTCATCTGCTACTAATCCTGGTCTACCGCGGAATATTTCCTGCGTTAATCCTGGTATGAGTCCTGCTTCTGCATCTTCTTGTAATTTAAAAGCAGCATATTCTAATGTGGCTATGTTCGCGTCTTGTAGTACATCTAGAAATTCGTTTGTTAGAATTTTTGTGGCTTTCTGCTTTGTCTCGACTCCTGGGTGCGGAACATAAAATTCAAGGGCTGTGTCTATAAGGTCTCTGAGAGTGATGCCTTTCTCTTCTAAGAATTTTAGTAAAGCTGGTGGTGATTTGGGATTCATGGTTATCAACCACCACAATACAGAGGTTTTTCTTAAGCATTATGTAGGTAATGCTTCATCTATTCTTTTTATGCCTGTTTGCGTGTGGTGGGTTGGTTTTGTGGAAAACCTTAAATGTTGGAGTTGGATGGATTATCCATCTAACCAAAAGAGATGTGTATACTTTGGCAAAAAACAATCAGTTCTATATAATTGCTATAGCTGCAATAATCGTTATAATCATTGCTTCGGTTGGTGTAGCTTTATATTATCAGGGACAAAACAATACAACCCCCTCTCCCAGTCCCTCTCCTACTCCTATCGTTACTTCCAGCCCTACACCAATATCTGTAACGGTAACTGACGATACAGGCTATACTTTAACGTTAAATCAATATCCTAAAAGAATTGTTTCACTAGCTCCAGGTAATACCCAGATACTATTTGCAGTAGGCGCTGGGGATCAAGTTATCGGTGTAACCAATTATTGTAGATACCCCTATAACTTTTCAGCTTGGATAGAAGCAAACAACATGACGAGCATAGGTAGCTATTATGGTCCAGCCATCGAACCCATAGTTGCGCTTAATCCCGATTTAGTTGTCGCTGCTCGAGGAAGTGAAGATGCAGCAAGTCAACTCCGCAGCTTAGGCTACAATGTTATCCTTCTCGACCCTGATAGTTTAGAAAATGTTTTCCAAAATGTAATCTTAGTCGGCAAAGCAACAGGGCACGAAGATCAAGCCACAACATTGGTTGCTTCTCTTGAACAAAGAGTAGATAATTTAGTAAACTCTGTTGCAGCATCAACAACTCGACCCAAAGTCTACGTTGAACTCTACAGCGACCCATACACGAGCATTGGTAACGGAACCTTCATCAATACATTAATCAATCTCGCAGGCGGCCAAAACATATTCGAAAATTCTACAACAGCATACCCTAGAGCACAACTAGAATTTATAATCGCCCAAAACCCCGACATCATAATATTCCCTGATTCAATGGGATTGGATTTGCTGGGCAGCTTTGCAGGAATTAAACAAAGAGAAGGATTCACCGGAGTGACCGCAATTCAGAACGATTCATTATACATCGTCATCGCAGATGCCCTAAATCAGCCTGGTCCACGACAAGTAGACGCTCTTGAAGCGCTCGCAAAAATAATTCATCCTGAAATATTCGGTCAATACACCTACCAACCATAAATATCTCCTTCCTTCTTTTTTGTACCTTGGAGACCATCCTATTGGAAGTGAAAGAACAAAAATCAATTTCCTTTAAACGCGTATCCCATTGGAGGACACGTCTCCTACTGCTTGTTCTGCTTCTAATGGTTACCATTTTTATTTCCCTTAACTTAGGTTTCATCCAAATTCCTTTAGGTGATACCCTTACAATTCTTCTAAAAAATGTCCCTTGGTTAGGCGGCTTTATTGAATTATCGCCTTCTCAACTGAACAATGAACCCATAATAACTCTAATTCGAATGCCCCGTATAATAATAGGCGCACTAGTTGGTGCTGCACTAGCCGCTTCAGGAACAGTCTACCAAGGACTATTTAGAAATCCAATGGCCGATCCTTACACAATAAGCGCTTCACAAGGAGCTGCCTTAGGCGCCGCACTCGCAATTGTTCTCGGATTGGGGGTAGAATTATTTGGAACCGGTGCCATATCGATTTTCGCATTCGTAGGATGCATCATATCCGTTTTATTAGTCTACTCAATTTCCCGTGTAGGCTCAAAAGTTCCCATATCAACTTTGCTTCTTTCCGGTATAGCTGTAGGTATTTTTGAGTTAGCATTAGTAACCTATTTACAGACAATCTCCGGAGAAAAACTTGGGCACTTAACCTTCTGGCTTATTGGAAGTTTAAGCTCTTCACGTGTAAATTGGTTCGGCGTAATTACTGTCATACCTTTCGTAGTTATCGGTGTAGTAATAACATATTTGTACTCGAGAGACCTGAATCTCTTCACTTTAGGCGAAGATCAAGCCCAGCATTTAGGTGTTAACTTGGAACGCTCAAAAATAATTTTAATGATTTCAGGAGCCTTCTTAACTGGAGCTGCAGTCTCCATCAGCGGACTAATAGGTTTTATCGGATTAATGATTCCTCACGTTACCCGACTAATTGTCGGTCCAGACCACAGAATACTATTGCCCGCTTCTGTACTTTTAGGGGGTTCTTTTTTGGTTCTTTGTGACGGTTTAGCAAGAGTTCTATCTTCACCAAGCGAAGTACCCGTTGGAGTTATCACCGCAATTTCTGGAGTAACATTCTTCTTATATCTCATGAGAAAGAAAAAAAGGGTAGATGCATTTTGAGTAGTAAAAGCAAAGTTACTTTAACAATTGAAGATGTCGACTGTTATTACGACTCAACAAAGATATTGGAAAATGTCTGTTTTTCAGTTAAAACGGGCACTTTCTTAGGTATTCTAGGTCCAAATGGCTCAGGAAAAACAACCCTGCTAAAGAGCATCAGTAGAGTGCTTAAACCACATAAGGGCACAATTATTCTTGACGAAACCAATATTTACCAAATGAAAACCACTGACGTAGCTAAAAATATGGCTGTAGTTCCTCAGGACAGCTCAATATCATTCAGTTTTACGGCTTTAGACATCGTACTTATGGGGAGAACTCCGCACTTAACAAGGCTTCAAAGAGAAGGTACGAAAGATTTAGACATCGCAAAACAAGCCATGGAATACACGGGAACATGGTACCTCGCTAATCGACTAGTTACTGAACTAAGTGGAGGCGAACGGCAACGCGTAATTATTGCACGAGCCCTAACACAGCAACCAAAAATATTGCTGCTTGATGAACCCACAAGTCACCTGGACATAAGTAACCAACTAGAAATAATGGATCTTCTTAAACAATTATGCCTCGAAAAGAAACTTTTAATCATTGGAGTATTTCACGACTTTAATTTAGCTGCCCGATACTGTGATTCAGTCATACTATTAAAAAATGGTAAAATAGTCTCTGCCGGAAAATCAGCAGATACATTAACTGCTGAAAACATCAAAAACGTCTTTGGAATAGATGCCATAGTCAATCGGCATCCAGTCACGGATTTACCTTACGTTATTCCAATTTCTAAACCCAAAGACCAACAACACAAGAAACTATCTGTGCACGTAATTAGCGGAGCTGGAACAGGAAGCACACTGATGAAGATTTTAACCGATAAAGGTTACAGTGTAACCACTGGAGTTCTGAATGAACTTGACACTGACTTTGTGACGGCAGAATACCTAAAAATCCCCGTAATTACTGAAAAGCCATTTTCTCCCATAACTGAAGATGCCGAAAAAGCAAATCTAGAAATGATAAAAAAAGCCAGTATTGTAGTGTTAACTTCTGTTCCATTTGGACAGGGTAATATGCAGAACTTGGAAGCTGCTAAAGAGGCTTTAAAGAACGGCATTCCGACATACATACTTGATGAGGTTCCGATTGAAATGCGTGACTTCACTCATGGAAAAGCCAAAGCACTATTCGTAGAAATGAAAAATATGGGCGCAATTTTTGTACAAAACCAAAATGAGCTTCTAACTCTGCTTAATGTCTCTGAAGAAAATGCAAAGATCAGCACCTACGCATCTGCTCCAGTTAGCAAACATTTTAAAACCGAAGAATTAAAGAAAATTAACGAATTAACGAAAAAATAAATAAAAAATAAATTTTAGTCGAAGGAGAATAAAGTGTGAAAGTTGTAGCTTCATGGAGTGGAGGAAAAGACAGTTGCTTTGCTCACTATAAAGCAGTACAAGAAGGCTTAGATGTAGTTAGCCTCTTGACTTTTATGCAAAGTGAGGATATTTCTAATTTTCATAAAATAAAAACTGCGCTTTTAGATGCGCAATCTAACGCCCTAAATTTACCTTTAGCCAAGCAAGTTACCTTGCCGAACTTATATGAGCAGCAATTCAAAGAGTCACTTTTGAAGTTTAAAGCTAAAGGTGTTGAAGGGTTTGTTACGGGCGATATTTATGAGGTTGCAATGCATGAACAAGGGTGGCTCGAACGTATCTGTAAAGAAATCGGCTTAACACCGATTCGTCCCCTATGGCAAGCAGACACTATTAAAATCTTCAAAGACTTCGTCAGTTCAGGTTTTAAAGCAACCGTGGTAAAAACTAATCTTGAATTTCTAGGTGAGCAATGGTTAGGCAGAGAACTTGATGAAGCATTTTTAGCTGACATACTGAAGCTTCCAAAAGTTGACCCCTGCGGGGAAGGCGGCGAATATCACACTATAGTAACTGACGGCCCGAACTTCATAAACCGTATTAATCTAACTAAAACCAAAAAATCTATTCAAAACGGATATGGTCATTTAGACATTACAGAATTCACCATTAATCAAAAGAAACCCCGCTGTCAACTATGATTTTTTATACATCAAAGTAGACTTTAAACACAATAAATATTGTTGATTTGGATACTGGTGCACATGCTAAAGCAACTTAAAAATCTCCTAGCTTTTTTGACTGTATTACCCGTGCGTATGGACATGGATTGCTTAAATGATTCAGCAAAATTCATGTTTCTATTTCCGATAATCGGAGCTTTGCTCGGTCTAATCGCAGGGGGGTTTGGCTGGGTTTTTTCGATTTTTCTTCCTGCTTTGGTCGCGGGAGCGTTAGCGTTTGGGGTGTTACTTCTTTTAACTGGGCTTCATCATACCGATGGGCTGCTGGATTTCGGCGACGCGGTTATGTACCATGGAACAACACAACGAAAAATCGAAATAATGCACGATCAGTTGACAGGCGCAGGTGCCTTAGGGCTCGGAATAACGACTTATTTAATCACCGCTTTAGCCATCGGTCAGTTTAACCAAAATCTGATAATCCAAAGTTTAATTGTCATTGAGACGTGTGCAAAGTTATCCATGGTTATCGGCACTTGGGCAGGTCGAGCTATACATAAAGGCATGAATTCACCTTTCATGGATGCGATGCATAACAAAACCGGCACTCTAAGATTATTACTCGCAATCTTATTATCCTTCATAATTGCTGTGCCAATTTTATGGTTGTCCGGATACCCCTTAGCGGGATTCGCAGTATTGCTTGCCTCCATACTTTCTGGTCTTCTTATGGTGGTAATCGCACATAGACACTTTGGCGGCGTCACCGGAGATGTTTTAGGTGCAACTAATGAGATTACCCGAATGGTTTGCATACTTGTTCTGTTGGCGATGATTTAATGACTGTTACAGCACTTATCATGGCCGGCGGAAAAGGCACGCGGATGGTTATTCCTGAAGAGAAGCCTCTTTTACTTGTTGGCGGAAAACCTGTAATAGAGCATGTCATAAAGGCATTAAACGAAGCAAAAAAAGTAGATTCGATAGTAGTTGCAGTAAGCAGTTCTACGCCTAAAACCGCCAAACATCTCGAAGCGTTTCCCGTAATAATTCTCAAAACACCCGGAAAAGAATACGTTTCCGATATGGCCTACGCTATTAGAACGCTAAAATTACAGACAATCATCACAATTCCTGCAGATATGCCCCTTCTCACGGGAAAAATTATTGACGATGTAATAACACAATACGTTAAATGTGGTAAACCTGCTTTAGCGGTCGCAGTTCCATTAAAAACGAAACAAAAATTTGCCATGAGTCTAAGTTACTCCTTTGAATTCGAAGGAAAAGTTGTTGTTCCAGCTGGAATTAACGTTAACGATGGCACACGAATTAATGAACCTGAACTCGATCAAGCAGTTTACATACTTGATTTACCCCAAGTGGCAATAAATATCAATACTCTGACAGAGTTAGAAACTGCTGAAAAACAATTTGCAAAATTCCGAAAAAGAACCAAATAAGTTTCATGTTTCAATCCTTTAGCTTTTTTCAGTTAATAGTAGCTGCTTCTTTTGTAGTATCATTCTGTCTTGATTCTTATGTGATACTTTTTAGCAGTTATTTTTACGGTCTTTTACATTATCCTTTTTATTATTGAGCAGAAAAACAACATGTTATAGCGGAAATTTTATATCGCAAGGGTTCGTCTATTTGCTTTGTGAGTTTGATGGCTAACGCAATGCCCAATAATAAACCTCCAGTGTTCATGGTAACCTGGAGATGTACCCGAAGATGTGTAGGCAGTTGCTTATACTGTAGCTACATACCCGAATACGCAAAAGATACCGAAGTAGATACAAAAACCGCCAAGAAAATTGTTGATGAACTCCACGATTTTGGCTGCAAGTGGTTAGGTATTAGTGGCGGAGAACCTCTCGTGCGTCAAGATATTTTTGAAGTTATCGAATACGCCCAAAAGACCTATGGTATGGAAACTAGTCTCATCACCAGCGGTTTTGCTTTTGATGAAAGACGTCTTAACGAACTTGCTCGTCTTAATGTTCACACCGCAGTTAGCATTGACGGAACTAGAGAATCTAACGATAAAATAAGGGGCAAGGGAAGTTACGATAAAGCTGTATACGCGATGAAAAGGTTGTCCGAACATAATCTCTTAGATTGTGTAGTTACAACAATGACAAAATACAACATCCAAGACATGGCGCATCCAACTGAACTAGGCGCTGAATACAATGCAAGAATGATTGTTTATCACAACACTGTTCCAGTTGGCAGAGCTGGACCTAATATGCTAGATTTGGCACCTACCGCAGATCAATATGAAGTAGCTTTCAACGAAATATACGACCTGCAATTGAAATACATGAACAAAGTAAAGGTTAATGTATACTCTCCTTTCTATGCCAGAATAGTAAAACAAAAAAACCCAGTTGACTTTTGGGACTGGTTCGAAAATGGGTTTCTCGGAAAATGTACCATAGGCGGAAACTATGTTAGCGTTACTGAAAACGGCGATTATCGTCCATGTGGCTTCCACGAAGGCTACCGTCTTGGAAACATAAAAGATAAGAAACTAGTCGACGTATGGAATGAACTTCAGACCAACGAATTACATCTTAAGCTCCGCGATAAAAGTAACCTTAAAGGTAAATGTGGCATATGCGAATACCGTGAAATATGCGGTGGATGCAGGACACGAGCAGAATACTACACAGGCGACCTCTTTGAATCTGATCCCGCTTGCAATTATGTCCCCAAAGTTTTACGTGAAGACCCCAAATTCCTAGAACGGCTCAATAAGCAATAGCTGCCCTTCCTTCTTTTTTCCCCTTCTTTTTCATATATTTACAAGCAAAATCAACCTTACAAGGATTATTTTGTCTTAACACAATCTACCTTAATATGTAATAATTAGCCTGCGGCTTCATTTTTTGTTGTTACTTTTTGCTTTTATCATGTAAATTAGAGTAAAAAGTAACGAAAATTTAACAAAAAAATCGGTGAAACCCATATTCCGAAAGAGTTTAATAGCCCTAGACTTAAATACAAATCTTCATTTGAGAAGGTTTCAATTATGAGTAACGAATCCTCTAGTGAACTAGTTGTAAAATCTGCACCACACATATCAGGTCCGATGTCAAAAAACCGCATGATGAAATTTACCTTCTTCGCTCTTCTGATAATCACCGCTGTTAGCGCTGCGCTCTGGTCCGAAGTCACAGTAACAAATTATATGTCAGGAGCAACAGGCTGGAACCTCGGCTTAACCGTTGTTATTTGTGCTCTTATCGCAGTCGGTGTCGCCATAGGTGCTGACTTTTTACTGCATAAACTTGTCTCTGACAGCGAACTAAACATTTGGTCCGCCGCCGTCTTTGGTCTGATAGTGACTGATTCATACACATTAGGTTTACCTACAATGAACATGTCAATGGGGCCCCCTGTTGAAGCACCCGCAGCGTTTATTTTCGTAGCTTTAATCTCGCTTATCGGTTTGGTTGTCTTCAAGAAATTACAGGGTATTGCAGGAAGAAAATTTGTTAATCCAGCTGCAGCCGCTAAATTCCTTGTCTTGCTTCCAATCATTGGTGGGTCATTTCTAGCCATCGAGCACCTGCCAACAAGCATTTTAGGTGTCCCCTCTTTGGCTGGTCCATTAGGAGCAGGAATAGCGCCAGTAGGTGCTAATGGAATGGCTTCCTTCGCTACATACATGACAGGTTGTTTTGCTAATCCGTTAGTTATACCTCCAGATCCAACTATCGAAAGCATATTCTCTATGATGATGCTAAACAAATACCACGGATGGGTAGGTGGCGCTTCAAGCATAGCTGTTATCATGGTCGGTATCGCTTTATTCGCAATTGGTCGCAAATATTTCAAATGGAGAATCACCGCTTCATACTTTATCGGCGCTGCTGTTATGTCAATACTAATGTCTACCGTTTACGGAGATGCTGACCTACTAGTGAGACTCATGTTTACACTATTCATCGGTAGCTCAATATTCTTAGGCTTCTTCATGGCAACTGACCCTGCAACAACACCATATACCGGCACTGGTCAAATAATATTCGGAATTGGATTAGCGGTCCTTACGGTCCTGATACAAACCTATATGAACTTCTTCGGAGGCTCACTGCTGGCATTGTTAATCATGAACCTGACAGTACCTCTGCTTGATCGTGTAGGTATCCACAAATCCTTCGGGAGATGAAAAAAATGGCAAATCTTGTAAAAATACCAGAAGTAAAAGAACAAGCTCGAATCGCACCAATAGAAGTCTTCCCTGATCCCAAAATCGCAATGGTTCTAACCTACCAACATGCTGGGGCACCAAACATCCCCTCAGTAAATGTAGGCGATAGCGTAATCATCGGACAGAAAATTGCAGACTCAAAAGAACGAGTAAGCGCACCTGTACATAGTCCAATCTGCGGTAAAGTAATAAAAATCGATGACGTATTCAACAGCTGCAACGACACTACCTCTCAGGCAATATGGATCGAAAACGACGGAAAGAAAACCAAAGACAAAACTCTAACTCCCATATCCGAATCTGAATTATCAACAACCTCCAACGAAATTCTCATCAAAAAAATACGTGAAGCAGGCATCATAGGTTTGGGAGGCGCAGGATTCCCAACACACGTAAAACTTTCACCCCCAACAACAAGCACAATAAAGCACCTTATTGTAAACGCAACAGAAGGCGAACCCTACGATTGCGCAGACGAAAGACTTCTAATCGAAAAGACAGCAAACATACTAAAAGGCGTAAAAATCATCCGTAAAATATTAGGCAACCCCAAAGTAATCATCGCAACAAAAGCAACCAAAGTAGCCGCCATACCTAAAATCCAAGAAGTCTTTGGAAGCGAACCCGAAACCGAAATAGTTGCTGGACACTATACTTACCAACAAGGTGACGCAAGTCTACTACAAAAAGCAATACTAGGTTACGAAACACCACCAGGAAAACGCTCACACGAAATGGGTACCATCGTACAAAACGTAGCAACCATCAACGCAGTTGCCAACGCAATTTTCGAAGGCGAACCGCTCATATCCAGAGTAACAACTCTTAACGGCGATATTGCGCAACCAAAGAACCTGCTTGTAAAAATCGGAACACCAATAAGCAACATAATCAACCAAAATAACATCGATACAAATGACATAAACAAACTCGTCGTTGCCGGAGTAATGATGGGTCATGCAGTACCTACGCTTGATACACCAATTAATAAGAGAACCTCAAGCATCATTGTTTTCTCCAAGAAGCGAAAACCTGATCAACCAACAACAGCTTGCATTCACTGCTCAGCTTGTATTTCATCTTGCCCTGTACGCTTACACCCCGTATTGATTTACGATGCTATCACAAAAGGAAACTTTGACAAAGCAGAAAAACTATACCTGAAAGACTGCATAGGCTGCGGAACTTGCTCGTACGTTTGTCCCTCAAGACTACCTTTAGCTAGTACTATAATTGCATCCAAGCAATAATACCCAAATAAGCGTAAACAGTCTGAGAAATCACACATGGTTTTCCATGTGTCTTATTTCTTTTTTATATATTAAAAAATTTTTTAATGCAGACTTATCCGGTCTTTTTAATGCTTTTTTCCATTTTCGCTCTTTATTTATTTCACTAGATGAAAGTTGTTAAATAATTCTGTTTTTTGTATTGTTTATAAATGATAAATTTTTATTTATTACTTTATCCACAAATTATTCTTTTCTATGTTTTATTATCCATGTTATTTGGTCTAAATATAATTTATGCTGATTTCTTTGAAAATACGTGAATTAGTGCTACGGATTCTAAGTTTAAGGATTAAATTTATAAACTCGCCCAAATGTAATAAATGAAACAAAGAGTGAATAACAATGGAAGCAGAAAAATTTAAGCTAAAGGATCTTCTTTATGGCTTAGTGATACCCATCATTGTCGGCTTGTTAATCATAGCATTCCCAACCATCATTCGACCAGGCGCAATCGGTATATTCGGCGACCAATCACCGATTCCACACATACTCTCTTTCGGCTTTGCACAAATGCTCATCTTCGGCATTCCGCTCATTTTAGGATTGGTTTGGAATAAATGGGCTGGAGGCGCTGCAGGTTTCTTACTTGGCACAGCATACTACCTATCTATGGCTGGCTACTCAACTTTAACTTACCTACAATATGGCATGACAGTGAACTTCTTTGCTGATCCAAGTCTTCTTATGTATATCGTGGACGGTGTCCTAATTGGGTACATAGCAGGCGCACTAAACAATGGTTCATTCAACTTCAAACGAATGCTCGGTGCAGGTCTTGTTGCTGCAATCGCTACTGGTTTAATGCAATTCATGGTTAACTATTACTTCGCAGTTGATGTCAACCGCCAAATGACTCTCGGAGACCCAGCGTACGCATTCTTCCTAGTCATAGTGCCACAAATCGCAGTTGGTGTACTGATGCCAATCATTGCAAAAGTAATGACTTGGTACGGGTTAACGCCATCAAAGAAGTATTAAACCACCAACCTTTCTTTTCTTTTCTTTTTTAAATAAATTTTAGAATTGTAAAAAATTCTCTGCGATTATCCTCTAATGTAAACATTGAAAAATATCGTTAAATTTAGCTACTGAGAAAACTTTGATAAAAATAAAAATAAAAAAATTTAGTTGGATTGTTTAGGCGCAAATTCCCACGCTATGTTGCTTTTCCAGACTTCGCCCTGTTTGGTTATGCGGATTTCTTTATCATCACTTTCGATTAGACCCTTTTCTTTGAGATTTTTAAGTTGTTGCGGAAATACGTCTTCTGGAATTAAGCCAAATTTCTCTTTAAACTCTATTTTGCTCACCGGTAGACGCAAGTACAATCGACTCATTTCACGTCGCATCATATCATCATCAGTGGATTCGGAAAGTCTTTGTATAGGTAATTTACCGGAGCTAACAATTTTCATATAATCATTTACATCTTCAACGTTGCTGTAAGAGAAACGTTGCATATATCCCATAAAGCAACCTGCTCCCGTCGTAAGAATTCCCCCCCATGGCCAGCCGTTAAGACAGTTTTCACGCATGTGCCATTCTACTCGGCTATATCGGTCGTGTCCAACTGCTTTATAACCTGCTTCAGTTAAGATATTGTACGCTGTAATGTACATCTGTTTCTCGTATTCAGCGTCTCCTTGTGGTGGGGAAACACCTGTTTTAATCATTTTTTCAAGAGGAGTACCCGGATCAACGTGTAACGAATAAGCGTCGATTTCTACATCTAACTCGATTGCTTTCTTAAGTGTGCTAATCCAGCTTTCCATGGTTTGCCCTGGGAAGTTATACATGAGATCAACACAGACCACTAACCCAAGTTTTCTGGAATATTCTATGGCTTTCTGTACGTCAGCCGCGGAGTCTGGTAAACACATGGCTTTTCTGAGTGAGTCATCAAAAGTTTGAGCGCCCATATCTAATTGATATGTACCATAATCGGCAAGTTTTTTAATTTTATCAAGCGATAAAGTTTTTGAGGACCCGCTAACCTTGATGAAATACTCTTTATTTATGTTGAATCGTTTCTTACAGAAATCAAAAAGGTCAATCATTTGTTCAGCGGAAAGTACGCTGGGAGTTCCTCCCCCGAGAACTATTTCATCAAAAACACTAGTTTTTACATATTTGGTTTTAGCGTACACATCGAGTTCTTTCTTAAGCAATTCAAGGTATGGTTCAATCTGGACCTTAGCGCTGGCGGTTGTTGGAAAATAGCAAAAAGCACATTTAGAGTCGCATACTGAAATCCAAGGTTGTAACTCCATTAGTCTTCCAGTGGTGTTCTCAGTATTCAAGAACTCCATAAACGCTTTATATGTTTCAGGTTTAATGTCTGGGTAATCCCTATATGTATAGGGTGGCCAGTTAGATCTTTGATCATAAGCTTCAGTTTTATCCTGATTGGGCACTGCTTTTTTCACGATATTGACCCCTCAAATGATACGAGTTGAAAACGATTGTAGAGATAATAAAGTTTCCGTAAAAAACCAAAAAAATCGCTAAAAACAACGATAGAACAGCTGTTTTCTACTTTGGCTCTCCTTTACTTTAGAATCTATTGAATAAGCTTAAGTAGCACTAAGCAGAAACAAACTATTTCTTACAGGTGAATGATAAATGGAGAACAAGTCTTGGATGACATTAAAAATTGGCTTGTTCTTTGTAAGTTTTTTTTGGCTTATTCTAACATTATACAAGCTTAGTACAGTACTACTTTATGGAATATTTGTTCCTTTTACCGATTTGCCCGCGACATTCGGGTTAGGTTTTAGAATAGCTGCTAGTCTTGTTGCATTAGTAACTTCCATACGTTTCTTGGGTAAAACCCATTTCTCCTTTACAAATACCGCAAGCTCCATCAAAATAATCATCCTTTTCGAGGCTTTGTACTGGCTTTTGTTCCTGCCCTCTGGTTTATGGGGTTTTCAATATAGCAATATATTATACTCTCGTGAATTTTTCATTTTAGAAGCTGGTTTACCCTGCACAGTAGCTTCAATAGTTATTCCGACAATGCTTGGAATTCTGTTAATCAAGATACATTCAAAAAAACCGCTGCAAGAACTAATCAAGTGGAGTCTAATTGCATCTACCGCATACCTCTTGGTGTTTTGGTTTAACTACACTTCGCAGTGGTGGAGCGAAATTTTCGTAGGCGGACTAAATTTCATGCTAAAATCAGGTTTATTCGCTTTTGAATTTGCCTTGACAGTTGGCGGGCTTCTATTAATAGCATTCTACACTGCAAATTACACTAAAGAATTTACTGAGATAAATAGAATCGAAAAACTTAGCCTGCGAAAAGCGGGGGTAATCATAACTGCTTTCGGGTTATACTTTGATGTACTTTTGTTCCTTTGGATTCTATTTCCAGATGCGGGCAACGCATTAACCGTATGGCCTACTTTTTATGTTGAACATAATGCTGATATTTGGATGGCCTCTCTGCCTTTAGTGGGACTGCCACTTATATTTTCTTCAAAAACCAAAAAATAGATTATTAAAGAGATAAAATAGAAAAAAGAATTTAGTTGCGACCTCTGGACATTATGCGCCAGAGAATATAGTTAGCTGCAGTGCGTGCCATAATTTTGCTGTAAAAGTTGCCGTGGAAATAGCCCTTAGAGATTTGTCGAAGAACATACTTTGGGGTATAGAAGCTATCGTAAAATTTCTTCCGCATTTTGTTATACTCTTCAGAGTTGATGTTCGGATTATCAAAAATTGGATTCATTGTATTATATTTGGTCCAATCATTGGTCATTTTCCAACCATTTTTCTCTACTAATGCGCGAAGTTCCGTGCCCGGATAGGGTGTAGCAATACATACCCAAGCATCATCTGGTTCAATTCTACGCATAAGGTCCATTGTCTGCTGCATCGATTCTACTGTTTCACCTGGATAACCTATAATCGTAGATACCGCAACGAATAATCCTTCTTCTTTAGCCCACTTAATGGCCGTTTCAGCTTGGTTAATTGTAACTTTCTTATGTACTGCATCCAAGATAGTTTGGCATCCAGATTCAACACCAAAGGATACTTCGTTACAGCCGGCTTTCTTCATTTTTGCTAATATATCTTTAGAAACGGTGTCAACTCGGGTTTGGCAACCCCATGGGATAACCGCTTTTCGGTTAATCATTTCGTCGCATATATCCATCATCCTTTTTTTATCGAGTGTTAAGGTATCATCATGGAATGATATGCCTTCAGCACCGTATTCATCTCTAAGCCAAACGAGTTCATCTACAACGTTTTTTGGGCTTCTAGCTCTGAATTTTGCTCCAAACATTTGGCTTGCAACACAAAAACTACATTGAAAGGGGCATCCTCTGCTACTCATAATCGGGAGATGCACTTTTCCTGTAATCCTATATTTATCCATGGGAAAGAACTTGTAGGCTGGACGAGGTAAAGCATCTAAATCTTCAATAAAAGCGCGGATACCTGTACGAACGATTTGATCATTATTTCTAAATGTTATACCTTGAACATCTGGCAGGCTTTTAGAGTCTGCATTAGTCTGTGCAAGTTCAAGCATAGTCATTTCGCCCTCACCTCGCACAACAATATCCACTGCTTTTTCTTCAGTGAGAATTTGATCATCAGCAAATGTAGCATGTGGACCACCCATGATTATTTTGCTGTCTGGAAGTGTTTCTTTCGCAATTCGGGCGGACTCAAGAGCTGCTGGAATAGTAGCAGTCATAGATGCAATGCCAACTAAATCAGGAGAAAACGAGGCAAGTTCTGACTTTAAATTTTCTTGAGTAAATCCGCAAGCAGGGCAGTCATAGGCTTTAACCTCATAGCCATTCTGGTCAAGTACGGCTGCCAAATATGCTAAACCCACAGGTGGAAAAAGAGGATGATGATACTCACCTTCCAGGTGTGGTGAATTTATTAATGCGATTTTTGGTTTTCGGTTCATTTTTTTTCCCGCTTAGTTATAATTTAAGTTTACCATCCCGAAGTATATTGTTAACTGCGGTGCGGTTTACAATTTCTGATATTGAACTCATTTATAAGTATTGAGCGCATCGTATTTGTATTTCGTATTTGGCTTGAATCGCTGTTGTCAACAGGAGAATTAAAATCGAAATGTTAACCTTTGATAAATATTAACGAGTGTATTATGGTATTAGCTTTGGTTTCTTGATGGGTTTCTTAGTAAACTTTTATAAATATATTCGTATAAGGGGATGAGCAGGATTTTCAGGAGAAAACGAAATGAAGAAATTCGCGAATCAAAAAGCAGCTGTTGCAATCTTGGTTTTTTTATTAGCTGTTTCCATGTTAATGGTTATGGCTCCGTTTGTTAATGCTGCAGTCAGAATTAGAACGCCCTACGATACCTTTGCGTATATTAGTGCGAATCCCAGCCCAATAGGTGTTGGTCAGGATGCAATAGTAACCTTCCGAATTGACCAACCTTTAGCTGGTGCTCAGGTTAGATCAGGTCTTGCTAATGGTACCACCGTTACAATCACCCGACCCGACGGAACAACCGAAACTAAGGGTCCTATAACACTTGACTCTACAAGCTCAGGATGGTTCATGTACACCCCTACCGTTGTCGGTACCTACTATTTCCAGATGAATTTCCCTCAACAACAATACTGGATTAACACAACTCAAAACCAAGACTTCTATACCTATAAAGCAGATACCAGCGAAAAAATCCCGTTAATTGTTCAACAAGACCCCATACAGGGTTACTCAAATTCTCCGCCTCTACCATCAGATTATTGGGCTCGTCCAATAAATGCTGAAAATAAAGGTTGGTGGCAAATCGCTGACGACTGGCTAATGCGCGGATATGACAAAACAAGCAGATCATTCGCAGGTACACCCGCATTTGCCCCATACACTTCAGGTCCACAGAGTCCTCACGTACTATACAGTAAACCTATAATTCCAGGCGGTATTGCTGGAGGAAAGTTCGGAGACACATCCTACTACACAGGCATATCCTATGAGCAACACTTCGAAGCAATGGTTCTCAACGGCATGGTTTTCTATACTGAGCACGGCTTAACAGGTACAGGACAAAGTTATGGCACTCGATTCTTTGACCTCAAAACCGGCGAAGACTACCCATTAATGTACCTAAACAATACAAACATCCAATTCGCACAAAAGCTAAACGTGGACACACCTAACGAACACGGAGTACTCCAATACCTAGTAGTATCAGCTGGTGATAACTGGTACTTCTATGAGGCTCTACCTGATATGCAACAACCCCCAAGACTACAATTCACCCTCTCGGGCATGAGCGGCCTTACTGGCACAACAGTCTTTGGTCCAAAAGGTGAAATACTCAGCTTCAGAATCGCAGGAAATGCCACACACCGATACATGACCATGTTCAATGCATCCAGAGCAGTTTTAGGTCTTCGATACAGCGGTATAGATGTTTGGAGCCCCAGCGGCACAATAAACGCCTCACGTTTACCCAGCCAAGCCCCTAACCCAGTACTAGCTGCAGATCTGCAATCCGCAATAGACGCTAGTCACTCAGCATATGTCGGTATAGAATGGAACGTAACATTAGCTGACATAGATGGTGTATCACAGTCAGTACGAGAAGTCAATTATCAAGAAGGTTGGCTACTAGCAACTGCAACTGACAGCTCAGACTATCCATACGTGTACTCTGATGTAGGATACAATATTGCACAAATTACAAAAGATGCCAGCGGGAAATACCCAACATCAATCACTCACACATTCGCTGCAAACAGAACCATGATTCACGACATTCACGACCGTATAAGTAACCACATCAAATATGGCATGTATGTAAGATACGATGAAGGCGAAGAAGTCTACTACGCATTCAGTATGCAAAACGGAGCCCAACTCTGGAAGACTACCCCAATAAACAATGCTTGGGCGCTATTCGCCAGAAACTATGAGTTCGGATATAACAAACTCATTACCAGCGGCTTCGACGGTATAATCCGTGCTTATGACATAACAAACGGTAATCTGCTTTGGGCATTTGACAAGGGTAGTGCAGGCTTTGAAAACGCTTATGGTACCTATCCTGAATATGCAGGCTTTTGCATAGCTGATGGCATGGTCTACACTACAGCTGATGAACACTCCTCGGACGGTGTCTTGTGGAGAGGCGCATCACTGTGGGCAATTGACATAGAAACAGGCGAATTAGCCTGGAAAGTCAACGGCATGTATCGACACCCAGTAGTTTCAGACGGAGTACTAATCGCACTCAACTCATACGACGGTCAAGTATACGCATTCGGTAAAGGTCCAAGCAAAACCACAGTTTCAGCACCACAAGTCGCAGTACCTAAAGGAACAGCAGTAATGATCACAGGCACAGTCACAGATCAGACTCCTGCAAACAAAGACACCCCCGCAATTTCAGACGCTAGCATGGGCGCTTGGATGGAATACCTACATATGCAAAAAGTAATTCCTGGCGATGCAACCGGAGTTCCAGTAATACTAACCGCAATTGACTCAAATGGTCAATCAGTCGATATTGGAACCGCAACTAGCGATATGGCAGGCAACTATGGATTTGCATGGACTCCATCAGCAGAAGGTAGCTATCAAATAATAGCGACATTTTGCGGAAGCAACTCTTATGGAAGCTCGTTCTCAACAGCCTACTTAACAGTTTGTCCAGCGAGCGCAGCAATTACCCCCACAATAGCTCCAACCATAACCGTAGCACCTACATCAACGCCAACCGCAACAATATCTGCTTCACCTACAGTAGCTCCGACTCCAGGCACAGGAATGTCTACTGAAACTTTACTAATCGCAGGTGCCGCAGCAGCCATCATCATCGCAGCCATCGCCGTAGCACTCGTACTACGTAAACGAAAATAAACAGGGATCAAAAAATTCCCTTTTCCTTTTTTTGGATAAGAATAATTTTGAATTGAACTGGGCTGAACGAGCTCTGGTAAGGCCTTCAAGAAATACTTATCACAAGAATGAGTCTCTCCTTATGTTTAGCGTGCGGTCAGAACTCCAGAAATTTACATGATACCTAATTCTTTAATGACTTTTAGGGATTTAATGCTGAAATATTCAAGAAATATTAACCAACTATTTGTTGTGTCCCGTTCCAGAATATCAACTTATTATAAGCCGTAATGTTAAGTTGTAGGGTATCTTCATAGATAATATCAAAGTTTGTTTCGTATTCTTGTATTAAATTGTTAGCATCATTCCATACCTTAGTTGACAATTCGTCGGCTTCCCATAGACCCCAGATTTTGTCATTTGGTCCTCGGAATCCATAACCATAGTTCGCTGGGACAACATATGCCACTCTCTTTTCTGAGGTATTGTCTGTCCGGGGGTGGGTTTGTATGTATTGCCAAAACTGTTTTAATGCGTCAAAGTGCTCCTGCCCTAAGATGCCGTCTGAAAAACTTGGGTAATCAAAAAGAAGGATATATTTGGCGCCGTTCTGATAGGCTAATAACATGTCTTCATACATTTTTTGTCCTGGTTCAGGTTTAGAGTCGTTATGACTTCTAGTTATCATAATGCCCCAGTCTTTGTTATGAACAGTTGCAGCGCCTCTGCATAGTGCAATACTTATGCTTCTACTGTGGTTCCATGCGAATTCAGTGAAAATAGCGCTATACCCCACACGATAATCAAACTCATGAAGCGCGTATTCTGAGGTATAAAATGGAAAATCACCAATTTCCCAGCCATCTTTAATGCCGCTTAAAAAAAGTGTTAAATTTTTTATATACTTTTCATAAGCATCGGTGTAATTGTCTGCTTGAGTTATCACCGTATAGAGATCTTGATCAATTTGATGTCCTCCAGGTTCGTCATAGGCATAAAGTCCTATAAAATAAGGGCTCCAAACCTGTCTAGCTTCTTTAAACCATTCAACCTGAGAAAAATTAAGATAAACTGCTGGATGCGCAAAAGTCATAAAATATAGCCCGCTGTCATTAAGGTACTGACAAACTTGGGTAATGTTATCTAAATCATTGGTTATTGCCGTACTACCAATTACAAACAGATTAGTATACGTTTTAACTTCGTCGATGATGCTTATCATTTCTTCTACTGTTCCAAAAGCAGCATCTACGCCCACAAAAACATCAATCGAGTTAGACGCCGCAGGGTCGGCATTGAAGTAAGTGCTTATGGCGATAGCTACAAAAAAAGACACGATCAGAAACATCGAGAAAATAATAATTAAAAAACGCTTAGCCTTAGACTTACTCATGGCTTGCTCATATGAAAAGTTTTAGTAAAAAATGTTTCGAGAAGATGCTTAAAACCAAAGAATACACGATTCAATTATAGAAATTAAGTTTAAAGAAAAAGATTGATCATTTTTGTTTTTCCCGTAATTTTTCTGGAATATAAGCACATGCTTGGTCTTCTCCATACATGTCTCCTGTGTACGCATAAGCTCTATTTCTACAGCCGCCGCAGATTTCACGGTATTCGCAAACGCCGCATTTGCCTTTTAGGAGGTTACGGTTTTGGAAACTGCTATAGAACGTTGATTTTTTAACCTCTTTCCAAGCCTCTTGTAAGGTTTTATTTCGGATGTTGCCAAGTTGCATATGTTCAGTTGGTGAAAGATCAGTATAGAAACATGGAATTAAGTCACCGTTTTCTGTTACACTGACATATCCACCGAAGGCAAAGAAGGTACATTTACCATGGAATTTATGTTCGTACCATTCATCAAAGTTAGGAATGTTGCGCTGTTTTACTACTCGTGCATAATGAGGGCAATGCACATGAATTTCGAATTTACCCTCATACTTTACTGTTAAATCCCAAATATGATTTAAGGTCCATTCAAGCTGTTCAGGTGTCGGTGAAAGATCCTCGCTCTCTTTGGCTCTACCGCTTGGTACTAAATGATTATACCAAACAAAATTTGCATGATATTTATCTGCTAATTCTGCGACATGATCCAAATGTTGATAGTTAATTTTAGTAATAGCTGCACATACCCCGTTGAGGATTTTCCCCTCGGAAAGCTTTTTGATAGCTGCTAAAGCCTTCGCATAGCTACCTTTACCACGTAGCTGATCGTTGATTTCTTCAGGACCATCAATACTTACGCTTGTCCAAACTTGATTCTTGACTAAGTTATCGTAAATAGTTCCGTCGACAAAGCAGCCGTTAGTAAGCAGACACACATTAAGACCTTTACTTTTGGCATACGTTACAATCTCAAAAATATCCGGTCTTGTTAGGGGTTCACCGCCTTTTATACCAAACCAACGTACACCAAACTTGTGCACTTCATCAACTAGGTGAAATGCTTCTTGAGTTGTCAGTTCATTGGGCGCTTTTGCTCCGGTAGCGTCAACATTGCAGTATATGCATCGTGCGTTGCAGGCACCAGTTGAGCGCCACGAAGTCATTAATAATGGACCCTTATTGGTTTCGGTATCTGTCAATCAGAAAGTCCCCTTTTAAATTCGAATGTCCTGAATTTATTCGATGTTTACCAACACGAAGGACATCCTAAAAAAGATTATGCGCTATTTCAATCCTAATTTATTATACAATCCTTTATTGTTTTTCTATGATGCTCGTGTTCGTCTTGAAAAATTTTGATTTTTGCAAAAGGTTTATGTCTAAACCTATGTTACTTCACATTAAAGGAAGGAGATGCAGCATGGCCTATCATAATTCATTCTTAATAAAGGACGTGAAGGCTTCAGGTCTATTAACAATAACTAGTTTAATTTTGTTATTAGTCATTTCTAACTTTACAATTCCGATTAACTTCGGACAGGCCATAACCGATTTTAATTATAATTCACCTGACAAAGCATTAACAACGATTGCTAATGATTTTACGTCTTCTGTTTCTGTTGATTTGTCAGAATATGAGTGGACCCAAATATCTGGTGATTCTGCATCCAGTCGGTTTTCCGCTGGTCCTGCTCCTGAAGCTCCTGATATTTTGTGGAAAACAAACATTACTGGTATTCAAAGTCATCTATCCGTTTTTAACGATAAGGTTTACGTTTGTACACACACAACAGTATATGCCTTAGATCATAGTTCAGGTGACATTCTCTGGAGTACAGTTATCGCTAAACCAGGAAATTGGCCTTCAGTTTACAAAATTGACGCTAATCACTTAGTGGTTGGAAACACTTGTCTCAACCCAGAAACCGGCGAAATTATATGGGTCAGCGATATATTCGCGGCCACCTCTGCCCCTCTTTTCACTTTTAACGTATACAGTCCGGAAGAAAAAATGTTCTTCACTAAAGAAGGTTCATTCGTAACAGGCTGGGATTTCTCCAATCCTAATCAACCCCCCGCCCCAGTTTGGACAACTTACATTTCAGGCAGCGGAATTACAGGTTCAGGCATTCAATACGGAGACGGAAAAGTATTCCCCGGTGCTTTTGAATCACATCAGATGGCTCTCGACGCCCGAAATGGATTAGTTATTTGGGATACAGATACTACTGGACCTATGCTTTTCTCTGGAACCTACGCAAATGGCAAATTCTTCAGAGGGGGAACACATGACAACGTTTTTTATGCCTTCGATGCGAACACTGGCAAAATTTTGTGGACTTTTAATCCTCAAACACCAGACGGTTACTGGTGTAGCGGAACAGCAGCCGCTTACGGAATGGTTTATGCTGTCAACAAAGACGGTTCTCTCTACGCTTTAGATCAAGATACAGGCGAGCTAGTATGGAAATACACTGGGCCTGGATCTTTAATGTTCCCTGGTGCACCTACAGTAGCCGATGGTAAAGTCTACGCGACAACTGGTCAAGAAGCTGCTTATGGTGGCATAGAAGGATTTTCTGAATTTGCCTGTCTCGATGCTTTTACCGGGCAGGTAATTTGGGACCTTCCGATTGAAGCTTTTGCTCCTCGCGAATCTGTTGCTATAGCCTACGGAACATTATACCTTATCCCAGGAGACGTTACTCAATCAGTTGATTCAATATCCGGAAACGAATACTCCACAGTCAATCAAGTCTGGGCAATTCGAACAACTTCGTGGTCCATGTATCGTCATGACGCTGCCCACACTGCTGTTGGTCAATCTGGTCCACAAAATCTCACCTTACGCTGGAGTTTTAAGACCAGTGGCTCAGTTATCTCTTCCCCAAGTGTAGTCGACGGCATTGCATACTTTGGTTCCCAGGATAAACATATTTACGCAGTTAATGCACGAGACGGCAGTCTTATTTGGAAATTCGTAACCCAAGCGCGAATCGGATCTTCCCCAGCAGTATATAACGGAAGAGTTTACACGGGAACAGATGATGGTAATGTTTACTGTCTTAACGCTTACAATGGTACTGCAATCTGGACTGCTTATACAGGTGGATATGTAAATGCTAACCTTGCCGCTTCAGTTATGTTACGTTCTTCTCCAACAATCTATAATGGTCACGTCTATGTTGGAGCATTAGATAACAAAACATACTGCATAAATGCAGACACTGGCGTTATACGTTGGTATTTCAATACCTCAGGATACATAACCTCCTCCCCTGCAGTTGTTGATGACGCCGTATATGTTTCATCACAAGAACCCGATTCAGGTGCCCTTTACAAGCTTAATGCTACCAACGGTGAGCAAATTTGGAAGCAATCGCTTCCATATTTTCCAACTTTTATGGGCGGATTTGATATGCACGGATCTCCAACTGTAGCTGAAGGTATGGTTTTTGCCTCCTCCTCAACCTCTGCTTACTATGGAATCGATGTAGAAACTGGAGAAAAGATATGGACAGTGCTGGATCCTTCTTCTGAAGAATTTATAATTTGCTCAACTGTTTACAAAGACGGCGTCCTATACATCATTAACAAATTCTCAATAATCGCGCTCAATGCTAAGACAGGCGACACTCTCTGGGGCTCATTTATTGGTGATGAGCTTTACGTTTCCCCCACATATGCTGATGGCAAACTTTACATTGCTACAGATCAGCGTCATCTCTATGTTCTTAACGCTTCTGATGGGCAAAGACTTTCTTTTTACACCTTTAGCTCTAATAGCTGGTCTTCACCAACCGTTTATGAAGGTAAAATATACGTAGGTAACAATGATTGGAATGTTTACTGCTTTTCTCAATATCCTGCATTAGACAGCAATATCACCTTAGGAGTGTCTGCTTCTCAAGTCTCATTAGGTGAGCTAGTTACCGGATATGGGCAACTTACACCAAAAATAAGCAACGCAACTTTAACGTTAACGTTAACTAACCCTCATGGAGCTTCAACCAAAATTAACGTAGTCACTGCCGATAACGGTGAATACAGTTTCACTTTTACCCCTCAAACAGAAGGAAACTGGACTGTAACTGCTCAGTGGATTGTTGATAAAAGCTACTATACCTCCTCCGTGAGTGAGCCTGTAGAAATAAGCGTCAATATCCCTCCAACACCTACCCCCACACCCACGCCTACACCCGAAGTTACTCCTTCACCAACGCCTTCCCCAACACCATCTCCAACACCTTGGGATCAACAAACCTTCGCAGGTATACCTCTTACTTACCTATATCTCGCAATTATCGCCATACTAATTGGATTAATCGCGGTTACCGGCTCAGTATATATTAGAAACATGAAAACTGGAAAAGCAAGCAGAAATTAGCCTTAATCATAAATACGCCATTAGAAAAATAAAAAAACTTGGCACTGCATAGGAACAAGTTGATTTAATTCATGAAAAAGCTTAGTCTAGCCGTATTTAATACGCAACCTCCATTATTCCTTGGTGGTGTAGAGCGCCGAATATTAGAAACCGCTAGACATCTCCAAGGCGAAGTAGATACAGTAGTTTATAGCGGGACTAAAGCAGGTCTATCTAAGGTTATGAGTATAAACGGATTAACGGTAGTTCCTTGTTTTAGTACCGACACAATTTTTCCCCTTGATAATTGGACTTTTAACCAGACTTTATCACGAAACTTTAATTCAATTCAGGCTGACCTATACGAAGTGCATACTGCTAGTGGATATGCTCTTTTAAACGCATACAAGAAACGCGGTATAAAAAAGCCCTCAGTACAAATTATTCACGGCGTTCTAGCAGATGAATACGACCAAGCAATCCTACGCGGAGGATTAACCCTTAGACAGAAGCTTGCTAATCTTCTAATGTGGAAGCTTGCCAAATATGAAGAGCAATCCGCAAAGAACGCGACATTAATTGTGACTATAAGCAAGTATTCGCAAAAAAAGATAATTCAACATTACGATGTAGACTCCTCAAAAATTCGACTTGCGCCAAACGGTGTTGACACTGAAAGATTCACTCCAATTGGCGACTATAAAAAAATGAAGCGACAAATAAATTTGGAAAATAGAAAAATAGTCCTTTTTGTGGGGCGTCTAATACCCAGAAAAGGAGTAAACTATCTCGTTGAAGCGGCTAAACAAGTTATCAAAGAACGTAGTGATACCTTGTTCGTGTTGGTCGGTAATGGGCCTCTTCGAAGTCAATTAATAAATAATGTAACCTCAGCTGGTTTGCTCCAAAACTTTGCCTTTTTAGGAGACGTGAGTGAAGAAGCTTTGCCTCAAATTTATCGTTGTGCAGATGTATTTGCTTTCCCCTCAATTCAAGAAGGGCAAGGCATAGTTCTACTAGAAGCTCAAGCATCTGCAAAACCCGTAGTAGCTTTTAAAGTAAGCGGAATCACCGAAGCCGTACGCGATAAAGAAACCGGTTTACTGGTTACTCCGAGTGCAAACGAATTAGCTAATGCTATTTTGACGCTTTTATCTGATGCTTCTTTAAGAGAAAAAATGGGTCAGCGGGGACGCGATTTTGTTCTTAGCGAGCTTTCTTGGCATGTTTGTGCCAAAAAAATGTTGACAGTATATCGTGAAGCAATCGAAATAGTCCAAAGTTAATTCGTCTTTGTTTTATTCTTATTCGATCCAGATATGCTTCTTGTCGCAGCGAGAAGTTTTGGGACTTTCATACGCCATAATAGATGGTTACGGGCGGTCCTCGCCATAATTTTGCTATAAAAGTCTTTTTTGCGTGATTTTTGGATGAAGTAGGTTGGCGAAAGGAAGTCATCGTAGAATTCTCCTCGCATCTTATCTATTTGCTCAGATGATAAAAATGGATTCTTAAAGACAGGTGATTGTTCATCAAACTTGTTCCAATCCGTAGAGACTTCCCAGTTAAGGGTTCGAAGTATTTCTAGTAATTCAGTGCCTGGGTAGGGTATGGCTTGGCAGACATAAACAAAGTCGGGCTTAGTCTTCTTGATAAAATCAAAGGTCTCTTTAAGCATCTCAGGTGTTTCACCTGGGTATCCTACTACAACTGAGATGGCAACGGAAATTCCTACTTCTTTGGACAGTTTAATAGCCCATGCGTTTTTTTCGACCGTTGTGTGTTTCTTCATTGCATCTAGCATTTTTTGATTGCCTGATTCAACGCCGAAGTGCACAAGCTGGCAATTTGCATTTCTTAGTTTTGTTAAAATTTCAGTTGTAATCTGATCTACTCTGGTCCGGCAATCCCATGGTAAGTCAAATTTGCGCGCTTTCATTTCATCACATATAGCATTTGCGCGTTTCTTATCAAAGGTAAATGTGTCATCATAGAGCGCGAAAATATCGGCATGATGAACATCACGCATCCACTCTAATTCATCGAGCACTTTCTTAGGACTGCGCGTTCGGAATCGAGTGCCGCACATGCTAGAGGCTAGGCAGAAGGTGCATTCAAAGGGGCATCCTCGGCTTGTAATGATAGGTAGATAATTTTTTCCTTCCATGCGATATTTTTCTAATTGAAAATGTTTGTAGGCTGGATGAGGCAACTCGTCGAGGTTCTCTATGAAAGCACGATTATTTGTTTGTACTATTTGTCCATTTTTTCTAAACGTTACGCCATCAATCTTATCTAAATTTTTCAGGTCGCCTTTACTAACAAGATTTGCGAGTTCCAGCATTGTTCTCTCGCCTTCCCCTCGAACTACAATGTCCACTTCAGGTGACTCGTTAAGAGTTTGCTCAGGTAGAGCAGTAACATGAGGTCCACCTACAAGAGTAAGCGTGTCAGGGAGTGCTTTCTTAGCTGCTTTCACAACTTCTATGGCTGGCCAATATGTGAGAGTCGATGTTGTTACTCCCAAGATGTCTGCATCGGTTTTTGATAAATCTGATTCAATTTGCTGGACAGTTGGGTCTATCATTTGAAGATCCAGCACGTCAACTTCGTACTGATTTTCTTCTAAAACGGCTGCTAAATAGCCAAGACCTAGCGGAATGAAAATGGATTTTGGAGCGCCACGCGGGTAATGCGGATTTACTAGTGCTACCTTCGCCTTCACAACAGTTCCCCATAAAGGTTAATGTGTGATTTTTCACGTGGGACACGCTATTATGTGTTTTGTAAACTAGTCTAATCTCCAGAAATACACTATCCCTATGAGCGTTAACGTAGAATGTTTTTTAAAGCACGTACTCTCCTCAAATATACCATACTCAGCTCTAAAGGGGACACTTGAAACGTCGGCGGATTTGGCTCTAATTGACGGAAAAATATTAACGATGAGTAAGGCTAAGCCTTATGCAGAGGCAATCGCCGTCAAGGGTAATAGTATTCTTAAAGTGGGAACCACTGAAGAAATTAGTCAATTTATTGGTAAGGAAACCAAAATCGTTTATTTGGATTATCGGGCTGTTTTGCCTGGTTTTATCGATACTCATATTCATGTAGCAGACTTTGGCAGATTTTTAATGTGGCTCAATCTTACAGACGCCAATTCGATTATACAGATGTTAAACTTGTTAGCTCGACGCCTTGAAAAAATGTCTCCAGATAAGTGGGTAGTCGGCAGAGGTTGGGACGAAAACCGGTTTTTGGAACGAAGAATGCCAACACGATATGATTTAGACGTTATCTCTCCCAATAACCCTGTGCTTTTCTACCATGCTGCTGGTTTAGTTTGTGTAGTTAATAGTAAAGCCCTCGAGGTAGCAGACATTACAAGTGAAACTAACTCGCCATTGGGAGGCATAATAGAGAAGGATCCTAAAACAGGGATTCCTACTGGCATTTTACGGGAAACTGCTACGGATTTGGTTTGGCGAAAAATTTCCGAATCCAGCGTGGAAGAACTTGCTGAAGTCACTGCTCTCGCATGCGAAAAAATCGTTGAAGCTGGCATTACAGGTGTAAATTGGTTAGCCGAATCTCAAGTTGATGTAGCTATACTTAAGAAACTTCAGTCTTCAGGCAAACTTCCTTTTCGTGTTTTTATGGTTATCCCTGAACATCTATTGGCCGATCAAGCTTTAACAGATGGATTAGATGGTGAATTCGCGAAAATCGGTGCAGTTGAAATTCTCGTAGACGGTTATTTAGCATCAAAAACCGCTGCTCTTTTCCATCCATTCAACGATGCACAGACAACAAATGGGAAACTTCTCTGCGCGTCTAAAGATATGAGCACATCTGCAAGCCGTATAACTAACGATGGTTTTCAAGTTATTTTTCATGCAATGGGCGATAAAGCTATTGATGCGGCTTTAAACGCGATTAAAAAGTTGCCTACCAAGAATCGGTATCGCATAGATCAGGCAGCGTTATTTAACGAAGAATTAATCAAGCGTGTCAAAGCTTCTAAGGTAATAGTATCTGTACAACCTTTAGTGGCGGCTTCAGAATTTACTGTTTACTCTGCAATTGAGCACTTAGGCGAAGAGCGAGCGCGGTGGCTTTATCCATTAAAGACGCTTTTCCGTAAGAATATACGCGTCTGTAGTGGTAGTGACTGCCCAATGGAGCCACTTAATCCATTGCTGGCGATTCAGTCTGCTGTGAACCGGCAAGCTTTTCCTGAGGAGCAAATCAGCGTTGAAGAAGCCCTTCAAATGTACACAACAAACGCTGCTTATGCAAGCCGTGAAGAAAATACTAAAGGCACGATAGAAGAAGGCAAGATAGCAGACTTTACCGTCCTTTCCCAAAGTCCATTTGATGTGCCCATCAATAAAATTCAGGATATATCCGTTGAAATGACCATTATAAATGGAAAAATAATCCATCCGAGACAAACAAAATAATTTCAAGAAATGTATAGCTGCGCTAGAAACTAAGTTTATAGTTTCGGATTAATTTTGCATACTACAAAATTGTCATTAGCATAGACTAGTTGGAGCCATTGTGAGTTGAGCATGTACGGGTTGAATTTTTGCTTATCATAAACTACAAAAGCGATTTTATTATCTTGGATAATCGATGCAAAGTCTCTGCTTTTCACTTCCATCTCTTCGGTTGTTACATAATCGAATAATGTGTTCATTTCAGATAGATTTGTTAGTTCGGGTATGCTGGTCTTTGAGAAAGTGAGCATCTGGTACGTTTTTGTTATCGTATTTCCAACCTTGACTTGAGGAAATTGATAATCAAATCTTATCGCGTCAACTTTTCCACTTGATAGCGCTCCTACATTTCCCGCGATTGGCAAGTCATTAAATTTTATTCCAAATGCAGTATGATTTGTATCAGCATAAACGCTTACACAATTATTTTGGGCTAAGTTAGCTTCTGAGAAAGATGCAATTGCCCAACCATCTTCACTTCTTGAGTAATTTTCCCATGGATTAGCCCAATTTAGAACTCCAGGCACATAGGTCTTGTTAAATGCAAAGGAAGGGTCAAAATTATAGTTGAGTGAAAGTATTACACTATTTAGGTCTTCATGTAGTGCTACAAATTGCCAATTGGCAATCATCGAGTAGCTGTTGTTTGGCGCCTCTATCTTTTGGGTTAAAACAAATTCTTCACCTACATATTCTGTGCTAATACTCTTGGGATAATCTGCTTCGTTCATTGTGATGGTCTGTTTTAAATCAGAAAGAGCATATGAGTGATAATTATTCTGAGAATCACGGAAGGTAATCATAGCTGAGTTTGCATCGAAATATGAAGCACGCGTCCAAACCATGTTAGCATAAATATACTTTTCTTCAGCGATTTTTCCTCCTGATTCATATACCCTTAAGAAGGTCACAGGTTGTAGCAATTCGTAGGATAAATCTAAGACTGTTTCAGCCTCCACAATCCAGTCTACAGCATGATTAGTTTGGGCTATTACTGGTTTATCTGCATATATACCAAACCAAGTTCCTGGTTTTTCCGAAACAATAACCTTAATGTCTCGATCCGCATAATTTTCTCTAACCCATGTCGCTGCCTGGTATGCACTCGAATCAGAAGTTGAATAAAACACTACGCTTTCACTAATTTTTCCAGAAAGGGTATCAAAGCGCACCGCCATAACCGCAATTAGACAGCAAATTATGGCAATAGAGAATACTTTTAAGAGGTGTCTTTGTCGGCCTTTTTGGTCATTACAGAAACCTACTAGAATTCTATCGATTAAGAAGGATAATGTTATTCCTGCAAAAATTACCATCGGGGGTAACAAATAATATAAGAATCGTTGAAATGGCAGAAAGATGCCTATTAGATAAAATTGAGAGAAGAATAAAGGAACTAGAAATGCTGTTATCAAGAGCAAATAGAAGTTTAAAGTCTTCTTTTTACGTAATTCAAAAAATCCTATAATCAATCCTGGAAGTGCAAATAGAAACACAAATCCAAAGTTAACTACAAACATTGGTGCTGAAACAGATGCAATTTGAGACTGGTAAAGCGACATTTGAAAGAGAGCGAATAATATATCGTTCATGAATGGCAGCATAGGTATTAAATAGTAAATGCCAATGGCTATTGCACCTCCTATTAACGCAGCTATCAAGGCTCTAGGAACCTGTCCTTTGGATCTGAAGAGTACTGCAATTATGAAGGGAGGTAAGATAAAAACAGCTAAGAAAGTAGTAAGCTGATGTGATAATGCAACAGAAAAAGCGAAAATAAAAGCTACGATAGTGTATCCAGAACCTTTGTCTGGTGTTGCCAAATACAAAAACGTCAGCATCAAAAATACAATAGATAGTAGACTTGAGTATCCCCCGTAAGCGTTTATTTCATATATGGGAAAACATAGCAATAGTAATCCAGCGGCAAGAATTGCAGTTTTTTTGCTGAAGAATTTTGAAGCAACTAAATAGATCGAAAAAATTAGGAATAAATCAATCAGGGCTGTTATGGCTTTTGTTAGTGTGAGTAGTTGATATGCAGATGTTATTCCTGTAAACGCAATAAACGTGTCAAGCAGAATATGGTAAAATGGTGGATAACTTCCTACGTCACTAATCGTGATGTTGCCTGTTGACAGATATGACAGAGCTTTTGACATTAGAGTTGCCGAGTCATTACCCACTATCAGGCCATTAGCTCCTATTATAGAAAAGAATAGCGCAAATATTAACCCCGAAAAAACTAGTAGGAACGCCACTTCGAAGTTTTTCTCGCTACTGCCGAAGCCAACCAAACCTGTATGGTCCCCGATTCTATTAGTATAAACACTAAAAATATGCTAGCTATTATTAATAAATAATAAGCTAGTCCTTAATTGGAGTTAGAATGTTTAATTAAGAGATATTACCGCGAAGAAAAGTCCTGGATACTCATACTCTTTGGTAATGTTTTTTAGGATTAAAGATTAGTTAGCTATACTGTTGTAGAGGATT
>CAZWRU010000013.1:50670-54067 GCA_964636425.1 uncultured Candidatus Bathyarchaeia archaeon | reverse complement strand
TTTTTAAAAAAATTAGAAAGATTTTCAATTTTTTGCCAATTGTTGTTCGGCTAATCTATAATTATTGCATTACTCAGTTTGGTTTATTCTCAATTTGGGGTTGCTTTGGTACCCTTTTTCTTGGGCGGAAAGCTTCGACTACAAAAAGGATTGCTGCAAGTACTGTAACTATTGTCAATATCGAGTATGATTGATCTATCGATGAGCCAATTACTACATGTAAAATAAGTACCAATATCCAGACAATTGCTAATCCCATGAAAGTGATTGCAAATATTGTTGACAAAGGAACTAAACGTTTGCCAAACCACAAGTATCCTCTAAAGCCTATTTTCTTTTTAACGGTATAGCGACCATATGGGTCTTTTTCTACCCAACCTAGGTCGGCAAGTTTCTGTAGATGTCTATGCACAACACCTGGGCTATTAATGTTCATTGCCCGCATTAAATCTCTTGGGCCAGTAGGGGCATTCACCTTAACCAGATACAAGTAAATATCGAAAGTGGTATTGCTCAATTCATCCTCAGGCTGCATAACTACTACTCACCGATTAAATTCATACTGGCATTACGGCTTTAAGAATACTGCGTAATCTTAAATAAAACTGAATTAGACAAGGTGGTTATCTTTTTCTTTTATGGGTATTTTTCCTTAATAGTGGCATCTACAACTTTCGCAATCATAGCGCTACTGATTAAGATGAACTTTACATTAGTTAATTGTGCTAATTCAGCTGGCTTTGCGTCTTGTGTTACGAGCAACATATTATTCCTTCCAGCATATTCAACTACATCCCTGTCTTTTGCACCCTTCAATCCTGCTTCTTGGACAGTCTGTACGTCGTACCCCAAAGTTTCAAAATATTCTTTTAAACCTGCATACATTTCATCAAGTAACAACTGCAAATTTTTGACTCCCTATACGCCCTGAAGTTTGTTTCCGTACATTTCCCAACTGGCTATTTCGTTAAGTGCTTTTCGTCTATGCATAAAACCCATAATTCTGCGTTTGATACTCTCTGTTTCACGTGCGTATCCAACAGCTAAAAGAGCAATCACTCGCAGATTTTTTGGGATTCCAAGTTGATCTTGGACGATGGTTTCATCAAAATCACCAATCCAAGATGTGTTTAATCCTTCGCTGGTAGCGGCAAGTACCATGCTCTCTCCTGCCAAAGCAACATCAACAAGATACCAGTCAGGTGAAGCCCTTTCGTCTCCACATAAAACTATTACAACAGGTACTTCCCTTAGATACTTAGCAATAAAACCCTTCGAGAGTGTCCTCCGCTTTTTTTCATCTTTTACGACTATAAAATGCCAGGGTTGAATGTTTTTAGCCGAAGGTGAAAGTCTCGCTGCTTCTAAGAGAACTTCTAATGTTTTATTGGGAACTGGAGTGGACTTATAAGGGCGATTTAATCTACGGTTTTGAATAGCTTCGAACACGTCCAACTTAGCTCACGCGTCTTAATGGGTACATTATGCTGTGCTAGGAAATAAGCTTTAGTCAATTAGGAGTAGCGCGAATGATTCGGGATTTTTAGGGAAGGGAAAAACATATTCTATGCCTGCATTTTTAGCTGTTTTTCGTACGTTAACCCCTACTGCATCTTCACTATAACGTGCTAACTCGGGATGAGCACAGATTCGTGTTTCCAAATTACATTTTTCACATAATTGGCAATGCCCTGAAATAAATGATATGGCCAAGGAGTATCCTTTGCGCATTGCTTCCTTTTCCAGAGTTACAACTGTTGTAAGCATGTTTTTTTTGTCTTCTTTCCAATTAGCCCAGAATTTTATCGCTTTCTCTTTCTCATTATTAGACAAAGAAGGATCAGTGTTAGCTTTAGAAAGACTCTTTTGTAAATCCAAATCCGCTTCCGCCTTAGAAGCAAATTTCATAAATAGTGCATAATTATATTCACCGACAATTTTTCTAAATTCTTCTGCAGTTGGTGTATAGGGAGGGCACGCTAGAGTTTTTCCATAGTTGTTGCATCCGACTTTACATTTAAGAACTACACGATCTTCGACAACAACTTTGCTAGCGGGGATGATCTTTGCATCTTTGGCACCCAATTCTAATGCGCGTTTTCTAAGAAAATCAAAGTCGCCTTCTGAATTTGTCATTGTATCTCTCCTTTCCACGCTCTATAATTCGCATGCTATTAAATGTTTACTTTGATGATTTCTGATATACTATCTGTAGAATCAACAGACAAAATTCAAATAGTTTTGAGACTATTTATAATTAGGTTTTGAGGTTGATTATTTGCCAAATTTAAATGATAAAGTATCGATAGTTACAGGGGCTGGACATGGGATTGGTCGTGAAATAGCTTTTGCTCTTGCAAAAAACGGGTCCGATGTTATTTTAACTGATATTGAAGATACGATTTTTGATGTTTCAAAGCAAATTGAAGCATTAAACGTTAAAGCGTTACCGCTCAAATGTGACGTTTCAAATTTTATGCAAGTTGAAGAAATATCAAAGGAAGTGTTTGAATCTTTTGAGAAAGTAGACATTCTAGTTAATAATGCAGGGATTTATCCATACAAATCTTTTATTGAGATGAGTGTGGAAGATTGGGCAAAAGTAGTAAACACGAATCTAAATGGTGTGTTTAATTTTACAAGAATTTTTATTCCTCAGATGATTAAAAGGCACTACGGGAAAATAGTAAATATAGCTTCTATTGCAGGGATTAATGTTGCTTTTTCAAATCTTGTACATTACTCAGCTAGTAAGGCAGGCGTCTTGGGTCTTACAAGGAGCCTAGCATTTGAAGTAGCCAATAATTGCATTAATGTAAATGCTATCGCACCTGGTCCAATTGATGTAGGATCAATAGCGGCAAATCCAGAGATGTATCAACAAATAGTTAAAGGCATACCAATTGGTCGAATGGGAGTTCCCGCTGATGTAGCTAATCTTGTTATTTTTCTAGTAAGCGAAGAAGCAAGTTTCATAACTGGTCAATGCATCGTGTGTGATGGCGGATTTACACTTCCATAAGAATATAGTAATAATTATTCAAACAAATAATTATTTGATAACGTAAAGAGAACCTTGATAGACAAACTATTAGAATAATCAACAAAAGAATAGAGTAAATGATACGCTTATCTATCGTTTGTAAAACATAAGGATAATATAGATATTTGGAAACATGACTGTGAACTGGGATGTGGTGGAATTCAAGAGCAAAGTTAGCAGTATCGGTATGTTGACAGAATCAGAGATAATCTTCTCAGTATAAGAAAAAGTAGCCTTTTACCCCTTATTGAGGATATAAAAGTTGCAGATTGTGTTGTATCCAGTGGTTCAGGCAAATCGCTTTATTCACTTAATGCGGCGATGAGTCAAATTGCGTTAAGTTATGTAGGCTGG
>CAZWRU010000013.1:0-50570 GCA_964636425.1 uncultured Candidatus Bathyarchaeia archaeon | reverse complement strand
TTCCATTGTTTAGTCGTTAAGTCATATTCCCATAGTTTTATGCCTTTATGGAAATATTTCGTGATGCGATTTTGGATGTATTTATCCAATTTTTCGCTTGCTTCTAATTGAGTCTTCATAGAAAATGGTTCATCATAGGATAAACCGACTTTTCTAAAGGCAAAAATTTTACATCGATTAGATATTGCACCAGAAATTATTGGAAATGATTGACAAACCAACGGTCTATTTTGATATATTTGACAAGAGTTAGCTTCATTAATATGAGGGCATACTTTTGCATTTAGTTGATATAAGATGATGACTTGAGGCTCCTTTAATCCAATCGCAAGTTTAGGTGAAATAAGCTTAGATTCAAAAAGATAGGTCTCTTTTTCAGTTAATGTTAATCCTCTGCTTTTACCATCTTTGTCTTCTAAAAGATTGCGACAGCAACTAGCACACTGTAAACATTCAAATGAGTTAGCCTCAATCATAGTTTCTGTTTATCTCCTTAGCTATCTGGGGATTAACTGTTTTAAATCCTCATCAATTTCCGTTTCTTATTAATCTTTATTATGAAATCATACTGGTTAAATTACATTGAGCATGGTATCTTTTGAGGAACATCGCATGAGTGGAAGTCTAGCGCATATACTTGTAATTGATGATGATGAAAACATTCGAAAGGTTGTATGTGCAATTCTAGAGGATAAAGGATATGATGTTGATCAAGCGGGAAGCGGAAACGAAGCTATAATCAAGACAGGACAGAATCACTATAATTTGATATTAGTTGACATCAGACTTCCAGATATGGACGGTACCGAGCTTCTAGCAAGAATCCACGACACTATTCCGAGAATGCGTAAAATTATGGTAACGGGGTATCCGACTCTGCAAAATGCAGTATCAGCAGTGAATCAAGGCGCAGATGCCTATATAATTAAGCCGTTTGATGTTGAAAAAATGCTCATTACAATTGAAAAGCAATTGGAAAAGCAAAAATTTGACCGAAAATTTAGCGAAGACCTTGTTGCAGCATTTATAGAAACTAGAGTAAAAGAACTGGAAACGCACAGCCCTAAAGCAAACAAAGTTTGTTAAAGTCTTCTTGCATAATAATTGCTTGAGCTGCGTGTCGAATTATGTTGTGTTCTGCAGATCCCCAATGCAATATCCGCAAACTCTCTTAAGGTTAGGTTCGTGAATTCCCAAGTGGGATTTCCGTATCTAATCCCCTCACAATTGCTATCTGCGTAAATATACAATCTTTTTCCTGCATAATTGAATGCTGCTTGGTTAGGGTCACCATATTTCGGTTCTAACAAGACTTTAAACGGCCATAATTTGCATGCGTTTGGCTTCATGTTTTGAAGCCCACATAAAGGAGTGTTTGCCATCTTACATAAAAAAGCACAGCTTCCATCAGCCATACGGCGAATAAAAATTTTATCTAGCCCTCTAACTATATTAATCGATCCAAAAGTTTGAGCTAATGTAAGCCACTCTGGAAAATTCAGAACAACGCTGTAATCCTTGCAACAATTTCCGCAAGCAGTACAGCGCCAAGTCGCAATTTGACGCCAAGGAATAAACCTTAGAAGTGGCATATCAAAATTTATTCTTTGCCAGTTAAAAACTTTCGCCGGAACAAGTTATGGTTTCTTGTAAAGGTATATTGTATGTGAAGGATATCCTAATGAAGGATTTTCTACAAAATTTTCGACTTTTATTGGTTTCCAGCCGACTATTTCGTAGTCATGACTTACTATTCTCACGCCAGATTTGAGTTCGGCTTCCATCTTTGGTTTCACTTTCTCATTGGCACTTGTGGTTAAATATAGGAACACAACATCGGCTGAGGTTAGGTCTACTTTGAATATATCCCCGTTTACTATCGTTACTCGGTCGGTTAATCGATTTTCATGGATTACGTTCATCGCTCTTTTGGCTAAATCCTCACGCATCTCTATGCCCACCGCTCTGGCTCCAAATGCTTTAGCGGCCATTATCACTGTTCTTCCGTCTCCTGCGCCCAAATCAAAAAAAACCTCGCCAGGTTTAAGGTCAGCCGTCTTTAACATGTGTTGAACAACTGGTATTGGGCTTGGAACGAAAGGCGCAATAAACAATTTTTTGGATCTCCGTTGATTTTATAATCTTTATCTTTAAAGCTTTTGTGTATACATAATTAGGCTACATAAGCGTCTTTCTTCTGAGTTGGTCTTTTTGCCTCACCGCATTTTACGCAACTTTGTGCACAGAGTTCTAAGTACTTCTCTTCATCTCCTGAACCGATTGCAGAGGCAGCTTTTTGGCAAAGACCGCTAGGTTCGTTGCATCCTTCTTCTTTACAAAGACCGGCGATATATTTACAAATATCTTGGACATCTTTTGGCTCGAGAACAGCTCGATTAGTACGCACAAGTAGACATAGTTCTCTTGCCATGACACACGTTTTAACATATTTTACGCGGTCAAGCACTTCTTTTCGAAGCTTTTTTCGGCTTATCTCCATCATTTTCCCCTCGTGGTATGCGCTTATCATCATTAGTTGGTTTTTCACTTAAATAGTTGTTGTATTAGGCCTTAGTAGTTTTGGATTATGTTTGTGGGCAACTATCTATGCGAATCTTTTGCTGAGTGCTTTACGTTCCGCTTCAAGAATCAATTCGTAAAATTCGTCAGTAAGTCTGTGTTCTTTATCTAAAGCTGTCTTTATTTCTGAGGAATACACTTTTCTGGCGCTTAGTCCAACTGCGGCTGATTTTCCATATTTCTCAATTAATTGTGCCGTTTGTTCGGCAATAGTCTTTAGATGTTCTTCTTCTTTAGTGAGTTTTTGGCCTTTCTTTTCAATAAGTGGATATGCCTTTTCTTCTTCAATTTTAAGTAGTCCAACTGCTGGGCTGCCGCATCTTGGGCACATAATTTTATCAGGCAAGTCATTAATGCGAACCATCTCTAAATAGTCCCAACAACTTGTGCAAACGAAATTTCCAGTTTCATTTAGCAATCTTGCTTTTGCGGATTCAATGAGTACCGCTCGCATTCTTTCTGGAGGGATAAGATCGGTTTTCATGCTGACGCGTTCGATTCCTGTTCGGGCTACAGGTGTGGGATTTGCGTTTGTATCAACAATCTCAAGTTGGATATCCCCATCTCGTATTTGATGCAAAACTCTTACTAGACCTTCCGCATCGAGGTCTTTGTTTAAAATCTCCTTTAACCCCTCATCATAAATGGGGCTACCTTCAAAACTCTGAATAAGTTTTTGTATACTTACATTACTAAAATCTGCCCATTTTTTAAGTGCTCCAAATCTTCTCGCAACATGAATTACTCTTCGTTTAAAAAGTCCTGTCTTTACCGCCGATTTCATTAGGGTTTCTTTTATCGCGGCTGTATTCATGTTTCGGATTTCATTAAGTAATTGCATTATGTAGGTTGCATTTGCGCGATTCATTGTCTGAACAAAAATGCGATAAGGATCATGCTGAACCACAATGCTGAAACCCAATTTATCTGATAATATTTGTCCCAGAAGCTGACCAAAGGCGCGATTTATAAGCGAGCCAAAGTTGGAGTGAATAATTACAAATTCAATCCAATTTTCTAGTATTATTCTCTTCGACGTGGGTACCAAAATACCTGAATTGATTTGCTCAATGGTTTCACTTAAAGCATTCATAATGGTTGTTTTATTTGCAGGATAACGTTCACTAAGCAACACACTTACTTGTTCAATTGAATTGCCAGCTTTAATTTTCTCCTCAACTAAACCTCTAATCGACGCCAGTTCTTGCGCTATTTCATAGGGTACTGGAATTTCTTCGCCTATCCAACTTGGTATGGCGCCTGAAGGGTCATCCACGGGTTTTACATAGACCTTATCTTCGGTTAGGTGAATGATTTGCCAAGCGCTACCTCTTATGATGAATTTAGTGGCTGTCTTACCATATTCAGCCATGAAAGCCTCATCTAAAACACCAATGCTGGTATTGGTGGTTTGGTCAATCACTAAGAATTGTTTTTCTTCAGGAATCATGCTCAGGTTATCAAAATAATATTCAAATAACGCTTTACTTCGTGAGGGTTTGAGTACTACTTTATCTTCAATGCTTGCCCATGCAAGTCTAGGGAATCGATTATGCATATATTTTAAGATTTTTTCAATATCTTCCATTGTCAAGTTTGCATAAGGGTATGCTTTTTGGGCGAGGTTTAAAATTTGGCTAAATTCTAGGCGGCGGGTCTTAAGCAGTAATCCTGCAATTTGGTGGGTTAATGCATCATATGGTTTGGGTGGGATTTGTACTGGTTCTAATTCCTCTTTTAAGGCTCTTCTGGCGATGACTAGAGCTTCTAAGGTGTCATCGGAATCCATGCCGATGATTATTCCTTGTGCTACATTGCCATAAGTGTGTCCTGCTCTTCCTACCCGTTGGATTAGTCGTGTTACTTGTCTTGGGCTCATGTATTGTATTACAAAATCTATACGACCTACATCTATTCCTAGTTCTAAGCTGCTTGTGGCAATTAACCCTCTAAGCTCTCCGCTTTTTAAGCCTGTTTCAGCCGCGATTCTACTTGGTTTAGCTAGGCTTCCATGGTGGATTGAAACTGGGAAATTCATGTCCCATACTTTTAATCTGCTTGCTAAAACCTCCGAGATGGACCGCGTATTTGTGAATAGAAGCACTGACTTGTGTTTTAGCATGTGGTCTCGGATAATTCTAAGTCTTGCAGCTACTTCTGGGTGTGTAAAGAGTTTTCCTGACAACTGTATATCTTCTTCAGTTGGTTTAGGGTAGATAACTTCGATTTTTACCATTTTAGCGACCGAGACACGGATAATTTCTACTGGACATTGTGTACCGACTAAGAATTGTGCGACTTTATCTGGTGTCCCTATAGTTGCAGATAAGCCGATCATCTGAAAATCTCTTCCTAATAAAAATCGTATACGCTCTAGCGCTAGTGATAGTTGACTGCCACGTTTGCTATCCGAAAGTTCATGCACCTCATCGATTATAATCCACCTTAGGCTTTGTAGGTGTTGTCGAAGCAACCAACCTGAAAGTATGGATTGGAGCGTCTCTGGAGTTGTTATCAGAATATCTGGTGGGCTTCTGGATTGGCGGCTTCTTTCTTTTGTTTCAGTATCACCATGTCTCACAGCTAATCCGATGTCTAGATTATTACACCACCACTCCAGTCTTTCCATCATGTCGCGGTTCAAAGCTCTCAAAGGTGTAATGTATAATGCTTTGATTCCTGGTGTTTTCGGTGCCTGTAATAGCATACTTAACACGGGTAAGAAGGCGGATTCTGTTTTACCTGTAGCGGTGGGTGAAATCAGTAGAACATTTTTTCCTTCAAGGATTCGGGGTATAGTTTTTTGTTGTGGTTCAGTAGGTTTAGAGAATCCTTTCTTTTCTATAAGCCTTCGAACGGGCTTTACAAGTAATTCAAAAGCGTTTTCAGAAATTTCTTGCAAACTATATTGATCCTTTGGGGTTTGATTGGATAATCAGAAAAACAGGTGTAAAAGTATTTTGGAGTTATTTGTCTTTATCGCTTTTTTGAGTTCAGTTGCTGTGTTGAAAATTATTGAACTAAGGTCTATTTTTCTTTAGGTGAAATGGGCAAATTATTGGGTTGATTAGAAAGCGTGGGGTTTTATTTATTTTGAATAATTTTAATGCTGTGAATTGAGTCTATTTGACCTATAAATAGCGTTATTCTCTTTTAGATTTTGCTTGCATTATGTTTACATTATATTTACCTGTTTTCAGCCTGATTCAATGTTCTTTTACATAAAAGTGTATAATATTGGTTTCGTGATGTTGGTTTTCTATTTGAACATAATGGAAAGTTATTTATCCATCATCGTAAGAAAGCATGGAGAACGTAATATTATGGAGGAGATTGTATGGCTAAATGTCCAAAATGTGGAGTTGAATCTGCAAAACCAAAGAAGACTTGGAAAATGGCAGGCCGACCAGACAAAGCAGGCAAAAGAATGCAACTAGAAATCGGTCTCTTTGAATGTCCAAAATGTAAAGCAACCTTCCGCGAAGTTCTCAGTAAAAAGAAAATTTAATTGGGACTTTCCGCTAACAAAATCTTACCCCACCCTTTTTCATTTTTATCAGTTATAGAATTAGCTTTAAGCGATAGGTATTAAAATATCAATTTACACAAGCGAAAGGATTAATAAAATTCTGAAGGGAACGTAGATTTTGAGTGCGATTATTAACCGCTTAACTAAAAACGAATATTTGCAGACCCTTTTGGCTATGCTTCTTGTTATTGTCGTAGTTTTTAGTATTTGGTATGGTTCACAGATAGTCCTCAATACCAATATTCCTCCAGCATTAGCCGTGGTTAGCGGAAGCATGGATATGACATCATATGGGCAGAATCAGGGTGGGGCCGATCCATTTTCTCCCACTCTTCAGATAGGAGATTTAATTATCATTCAAGGTGTGGATGCTAATTCTCTTAATGTGGATTATCCAAATAGTGACATTATTGTCTTTCATCGACCTGATAATCCCCGTGAATTAATCGTTCACCGGATTGTTAGTGAAATTACAATTGACGGGAAATTGTTCTTTTTTACAAAAGGCGATGGGAACCCTCCAGTTATTTGGCCATATTTTCAAGAAAACATGTATGATAAATGGTACAATAGTGAAGAAGCTGTTCCTTTAGGGGCGGTAAGTCAGGACCTGGTTATAGGTAAAGTTATACTGCGTATACCGTTAATTGGCTATATTCCAATGTTCGTTCAAGCAATGATAGGTAGTAATCCTTTAGCTATTTTACCTGTAATTTTTGTTCTCATAATTTTACTCTTGATAATGCAAGTCGTTATTCCTATTGTTAAACGGAAAGCAACACAGGCTGAAAATAATCTACAAAAAGAGTCTCTACTATAGCCTCATCTTACCGCTAAAGGCAATTCCCATCATTTTACTCAATGGAAGGGGATTTATGTTTGCAGTTTTTCTATGTTCATCGGTAAGTATTATAACGGCAAATGCTAAATGAAATAAGAACCTTTGAACTCAAGAGGCAATATGATTTGGCTGCGACAATTAGACGGCTTTGGAAAAATGAATATTTTCAGACTGCTTTGGTTCTTATTTTGATTGCTTCGGTTGTATTTGGCTTATGGTTTGGTTCTCAATTGGTAATGAACACAAAAATCACTCCTGCACTTGCAGTAATAAGCGGTAGTATGTGTGTTCCTTATGGTTATACTTGTAATGATTGGCTCTCGGTTGGTCATCCCTTTGAACGAACGTTGCATAAAGGGGATTTGATTATCATCCAAGGTGTTGATGCTGGTTCACTTAATGTTGATTATCCGAATAGCGATATAATCGTCTATCAGGATCCGCGGTATCCGAACGATCCAACCCAAAAAATCGTACATCGGATTGTAACTAAAGAAGAAATTAACGGTACATTATACTTCTTCACAAAGGGAGATGGAAACGGGTATAACAAATGGCCAACTGCCCCTGCAACTTTAGAATATGATCCTTGGAGCCCAATACCCCAGGATATGATATATGGGAAAGTAGTGATGCGCATACCTTGGATTGGATATCTTCCATATCTGATTCAGAACACATCAAATGAACTAGGCGTAAACATTTCTTATATTATAATTCCCATAATTGTACTGATTATAATTCTGCTTGTAGCTATTGAATTCGTTATTCCTCTTCTTAAACTTAGAAAAAAATCTCCTGAATCAGAAGCCAATAGAGAGCAAACATAATAGTCTTCATTGCCTTCGGATTCAATAATAAAAGGTATTACCAAGTACTTATTATGGTTTTGAATTCAGATTTTTATTTCTTGATTTCCAACCTTAGTTATTTTATTATTAATTAGTTAAATTTTATCGCACAATTAAAATCAGGTGTATTTATAAAGAAAGCGGATTTAATAAATGAGTAATTAGCAAGACGTGACGTCCATGCCTAAAGTTAAAGCTATAGTGAGCCTTGAAAATGTAGTTGCTTCTGCTACGTTAAACCAAAAAGTGGACCTCAACGCCGTAGTGAAAGGATATCCTGGAGTTGAATACAGACCTGAACAGTTTCCAGGATTGGTTTTTAGGTTAAAACGACCAAAAACTGCAACCTTAATTTTTAGCTCAGGCAAAATGGTTTGTACTGGTGCAAAATCTGAAAAAGAGTCACGTAGAGCAGTCATGAAGGTTGTCAAGGAACTTAAGAAAGGGGGCATAATTATAATCAGTAAGCCCGAAGTGAAAATACAAAATATTGTTGCCTCTGGGATTCTTGGTGGTATGATCGATTTAGAAAAAGCTGCATACACTTTAAGTAGGACTATGTATGAGCCTGAGCAATTTCCCGGATTAATTTATCGCATGGAGCAACCAAAAGTTGTTATTCTTTTGTTTGCAAGTGGAAAACTTGTCTGCACAGGAGCTAAAAAAGAAGAAGATGTATATGTTGCTGTAGATCAACTGCATGCGCTGCTTGAAGAAACTAACTTAATTTTCTATGAATAGATGCGTATAGCATGTAGGCTTTCTACTTTTTACTTTTCTTAACAGATTTAACCGGTTTTGCCGTCTTTAGTTTTTTAACTGGTTTTACCTTTTTTACTTGTTTTGTAATAGTCTTAAAATTTTCATCATCAACTGCACCTAACTCGTATAACGTATTTGCTATCTCGCTAATTTTGAGTAGCGCGTGAAGTTTCGTATCATTGTTTTGAAGAATTTCTTTTCCTCCTTCCTCTCGGTCTAAAAATGCAACGGCTTCTGTTACAACGCCTCCTTCTGCACGGACTGCATCTACTGCATTTTTAAGAGTTAAACCTGTGGTGATTAAATCATCTATAATTAGTACTCGGTCACCTGATGTTAGGATACCTTCAACGCGTCTTTCTCTTCCATGCATCTTAGCATCTTTAAGTACATAGAGGAAGGGTTTTTTTAGGTTGTATGCTATTTGGGTTGCGAATGGGATGCCTGCGATAGGGATTCCTGCTATGCGATCAAAATTTTTGAGGCCTATTTCTGAGGTTATAATTTGGGCATAGAAATCACATATGTCTCTAAAAGCGTCCGGAAAACTGGGGACAATTCTTAAATCAACATAGTAGGGGCTAACTTTTCCGCTAGAAAGTTTGAATAAGCCGAATTTTAAGGCGTCTATTTTAGTGAGAATTTTTGCCATCTCAATTTTTTTATCTTCGTTATTCAGATTTCTTTTCCCCCTTTGAAACTTGATAAATTTTATTTATCTCTGGTATTAGACATGCTGTCTTGGGAAGCTCTTTACGCAGGATATCAGCAAATTTCTTTTGGCTTTCTACAGAATTGGTATGATACGGCACTGCAACTTTCGGTTTAAGTAGCCAAGCTATTTCACTACCTGTTTCAGGTGATGCTCCAGGTGCAATCCCGACAGTGCAGAAGACAAGATCTACTTCTTCTTTTTGTCCTTTTACCGCCATCTCAGGATAAGGCAGACTGTCTGCAGTGTGGAATATTTTTAGACCATCTTCGCTTGTTATTATGAAAGTTACTGGGGCACTAGCTGGATGGCGGCATTTTTCTGCTTTTATTTTTACCTCCCCGATGTTAGTTTCGTCTCCGGGGCGGGCGGTTAATAATTTTCCTGCTGGAATGTGCATTTTTAATTTTTGTGCAGAAGCGACATCTGCAATTACTATACATCCAGTAGCTTTCTGTATCTCAGTTATCAACCGCTGATCCAAATGATCGTAGTGTTCATGAGTGATCAGAATTGCATCCAACTGAGGGAAGCTGCGCGCTTTTACATCAACTGGGTCAATCAATAAAGTCTTCGATGGCGTTCTAATTTGTACACCGGCATAACTATTAAGCCAAACAAAATACACGCTATTTTTTGGGGGTAACTTTTCAACTTGCATAGGCTAGTGATTCCTCATTCACTACTATAATCAATTACTTTTAAAGAAGTTGCTATCTTATTCTATAACTGTTCTTTTTTTTAAGTTTATCCCAAATTACCGATGCGCTTTAAACTTGACAAAGAATACGGCATCCAAGGAAACAAAAAATGTAGTTGGAAAATGCATAATATACCTAAGAGTTTATTCCTTTTTTTGTTCGTTAATTAGTTTTCAGAAAAAGATAAGAAGATTTGTTTCTTTTCCAAATAAGTTTATTTTGTATTTCTTGATAGTTTGTTGCTATGATTCTCAAAAGAGAATTCTATATTCGTGATTCAGTAGTTGTAGCTAAGGAGCTGTTAGGTAAAATCCTTGTTAATGAGACATCTGAAGGCATTACTGCAGGTAAGATAGTTGAAACTGAAGCTTACAAAGGTCCTGAGGATCAAGCCTCGCATTCCTATGGTAATAAGCGTACGCCCAGGACTGAAACGATGTTTGGCCCCAAAGGACACGCATACATCTACTTGATTTACGGTTTATACTGCTGTTTTAACGTTACTAGCGGAGCGGTTATTGGAAAACCTGAAGCCACACTCATCAGGGCAGTAGAACCTCTCAAAGGATTGGACCTTATGATGAAGCGAAGAGGACCAACAGGTCAAAGGAAAAATATAGCCAGTGGCCCAGGCAGACTATGTATAGCGATGGGTATTTCTAAAACTCACAACGGAATTGATGTCTGTAAACCCCCATTCTATATAGAGGATAATTCTATGGTAGATTCAGCAAACATTGTTGAGACATCAAGGATTGGTGTAGATTATGCTGCCGATTGGAAAGATATGCCCTGGCGGTTTTATATAAAAAATAATCCTTTCGTGTCAGTTAAAGTCTGAAAATGGAAATTGGCATCAATTGAAGTTTCTTATTTTTAAGAAGATAAAAAATTTTTTATAGTTTTTTTGTCATTACGTAGGCGTCTTCGCCGTCTGAGTAATAGCCTGATATTGTTCGTGTTATTTCAAGTCCAAGGTTTTTATATAGTTTTATTCCTGGTTCGTTAGTTACTCGGACTTCTAAATAGATTTGTTTAGCTTTATAATATACCATGCCTTCCATGGCTGCTTTTATAAGTGCAGATGCTATTCCTTTACGTCTACCTTGCGGCAAAACCGCAATCGATACGACATGACCTTTTTTTACTAATCCGCCTAATCCAAAGTTACTAATGCCTACTTCAATGCGGCTCATTATATATCCTAAAATTTTGCCCTCTTCTTCTGCAACTATAAACGTTTGGGGGAAACGTTCGTAAAGATCTATGAAGAACATATCGGTGTAATTTTCGGGTAAGCAGATGCGGTTAATTTGCATGACTTCTTGTAAGTTGTCGGGTATGAATTTTTTTAGTTTGAATGTTTGTTGCATTATCTTCTTCCTTCTTTACACCAATTTTCATGTTTCACTTAAAGTTTGCGTCTAAATCCGACTGGTTCTTTAAGATTAGTTTGAAGCTTCTTCAGTTGGTGCTTTGATTTCAGGCATTAAATAATTGCCATATGAAATTGTCCATACGCGTGCTGCTTTACCCATAATATTGAATGCTTCATTTAATGCGTCATTTATCGCGCGTGCAGTTTTCAATTTAAAGATGCTTGTTGCATAGTAATCTGGAAGTGAACTCACCAATATAATTTGGTGATTTTGGAGTGCTTTGAGTAAATAGTATGCTTTATGTCCGCCTAACACAAAATTGCGTTTGATTTCTTTTTCTACTGATTTAACATCTGAGAATTTTGCCATCCAATCATAGAATGTCTGATTTCCATGCCCCTCTGGACATTCAGCTACCAAGATTATAACTCCGTTTCGTTTCACAACTTCTAGTGCGCTGTTAATGGCTTTATGTGCTTGAAACAGGTTTATATCCGCAGGGTTTCCTCCGCAGCTAGTTACCACAATATCTGCTCGACGATCAACCGTTATACGAAACATCTCATCTACGAGCTTAACGCCCTCCTGAAATACCGATTCAAGTTCCCCAGCGAATGCTTTGACCACTTCGCATTTACTGTTTGTAACAACGTTTACGGCGAAATCTACTTTTGCCAACTTGGCGGCTTGCTCCATGTCTTCGTGGACTGGATTGCCTTCTAAAACACCAGTGCTGGCGTTTGCATTAAACATTAGAGCATGATTATGTTTGATGGTTTCTTCACCGGCGATGGCGGGCACAACACTTTTTCTTCCACCTCCATATCCCGCGAAATAGTGAAAACATACATCTCCTAATAGGACTTTTACGTCTGCTTCAACAAAGATTCTATTTAGGAAAACTTTGTTTCCATGTTTAGTTGTACCTATGTTGACTAAGTCAGGTGCTCTGCTATCATGGCTGACTATTTTTACTCGTTTTAGCACTTCTTCTCCTAAAATCGAAAGAGCTTCTTTGGGCTCAACCGCTCGATGAATACCTGTGCCAAAAATCACTGTAACGTTTTCATCTTTAACACCTGCGCGATTCAGCTCGGCGAGTACAGGCAAAAGCATAATGTCGCTTGGTGCTTTTCGGGTAGCATCATCAACTACGATTGCTACTTTGCTTTCTGGCATAGCAATCTCACTTAGACGCCTAGTACCTACAGGATAGGGTTCAATTAGTGCACGTTCTACTTCGGCTTTTGCATCTGGGCAAGCTGGTTGTTCGTTTGGTGTAATGGAGCCTAATAGGCTTCGAGCGGGGACTCGTACACAAACGTCGGTTTTTCCATAAGGTAGCCATACATCGACCATAACGGCATCACACGTTATATGACAAGACACGTTATAAGCTTCTATTAAGCCTTATCAAGTTTTCACAAACTAATAGGAAAAATTTTGTCTTTTAACAGTTCCCGTTGTCAAAATCGAAGTTAATTGCGGATGTTAGTACTTTTTGCCATAACATCTCTATCTTCTCGTCTTTTTCTGTTAAAATCGGCTTATCCATCAATTCAAGCATAGGGACATCGTTTTGTCCGTTTCCTACACCAATTGTTTTAACTAATCCATATCTTTCAATAAAACACTTAATCATTAAGGCTACTGCTGTTCCTTTATTGTGGTTGCCACTTAAATGCCAATATCGATCACCTTTCACTGCTTTGAGGCCCTCTTTCTTTGCCTCATCAACGAGTATTTGCTCATCTCCAGATAGTAACTTGAAGGGTTCATCATACTCTCTTTGTTTTGCCATCCAAACCAATTCGGGCGGTAATTGACTATCCTTTGCAATTTCTTCTGCGGTCATGTCTGCAAATCCAATTATTTCTAATTTTGCTAGTGTTTTTATTCTCTGAATTTTTTCTCTGATCTCTGAGTATGGCTTTCCGATAATAGTTGCCTCATAGACTACTGGTTGCTTCCTGTTTGGAGTGGATTTTTCAAAGTATCCTTTTGGGATAAAAAGAGCAGCGCCATTTTCTGAAATAAATGGGTCAAATATTCCATATTCTTTACGATAGTATTCAATTTCGGATCGTGTTTTGCTACTGCATAAAATTATGGGGATTTCTAAAGATAATAATTGTTTGACTATTGGCTTTGTCTTTTTGAAGCTGTAATGCTCATCTATGAGTGTTCCGTCAATGTCTGAAAAAATTATTGTTTTCATTTGTTGCTTTACCTTTCAATGGCTGCTTTCCTTAATTTTTCTCTAGCGTCGGGCATTGCTGAAATGGTTCTTAGCCAATCAGGCATCTGAGAGGTTGTCGGATCCTTAAGATATTGTTTGCCCGCTTCATATATTACGTTTGATAGTTTTTCTACGCTAGTTTCCTCCTCATGTCTATCATAATTTAGGTTGTTACAAACTGTATCGGCGTAATATTGGCGAATTTTATCTTGAGCAACTTTTCTATAAATAACTTGTAGACTCAAGAGGAAGGATTTTGAAACGTTTATTCCTTCGCTCTCTGTTAGCGTTCTTAATAGTGTAATGAAGGCGTCTCCAGCAGTTTTTAGTAATGCGTCTGGACTTAATTCTTTATGTTTATGTTCAAAAAAGCCTAGGTCCACTTCGCAGGTTCGATTGATTGAAATGTTTCGATAAATCTCCGCCAAGGTGCCTAGTTCAAGGCCCCAGCCGCCAGGTGTTCGCAGGTTTAAAGCTATGTCGCTATAGATTGCTATTTCGCCTGATAATGGGTATCTAAATGACTGTAAATATTGGATAAATGGTGATTTATGAGGTATTTTTTTCTGTAAAGCATCTAATAGTGGGCTTATGAATAATCGGTATATTCGACCATACATTCTCTTGCTTTCAAAGTTAATTCGAGCATAGTAGCCTTTGGAAAAGAAGAAATCCAGCCGCGGTTCTACTACCGTATATAAGAGTCGTGTTGGTAGCGTCGCGTTATATGAAAGTATGTCTGAATCATGTAGTGCGAACGCATAAAGTTCGAGGGAAGCTATTCCTGTGGCTAACCACAAGTCTTTTCCTTTGCCTCTTGTTTGTGTTACGTCAAGGCCTTTTTCTTTTAATTCTTTTAGTAAGTCATTAACTTCAGGTTTGTTACACCAGATGAGGTCATATGGAATTTTGAGTTTGTATAACTGTTTATGGGTTTTTTCATATGTATCTTGGTTTCCAGAGAAAGCGATGAATATTTTGTTGAGGTATGTACATTCGTTAAGAGATTGTACGATTTGCTGGAATGCAGGTTTTTCTGCATCTTCCTCAAGGACCGGAATTATTATTCCAGAGGGATATTTCTCGTTTAATTCTTTGAGTTTATTATTCATATAGTTAAAGTTCATGCTAAAATCGTGTATTCTAGTTATATTTTCTTGATCAAAATCCATTAATGTCACCTCTGAATGGCTTGGTTTCGATTTATGTGTTAAATTGTTTATATGTTTTTACTTTTAGCGATTTTCATAATGTTCTTGTAAGGGCTCAGCCACTTTTAGGGTTTATTTAGAATCTGTCCTGCTTCTTTGTTATTAGATTTTAAGCGATTTTCAACCTTGCAATTATAATTGCCAAATGGCAATATTTATATCAAGTCTGCTATACAATTCATACTCTATCATTTATAAAAATGAACTGGCGAAGGAGGGAAAATGGACATGTTAACTACAGAATTAGTCATTGATGTATTGATTATTTGTATCTCATTTGCGGCTTTAAATTGGGCTAGCAACGTTGCGATAAACAATGCAATAAAAGTTGCTACGATCAGTCGCTTAGGAAAGACTTCTGTAGGTTTTACACTAGTTGCCATGTCCACTACGTTACCCGAATTAACCGTAGCTCTAATCGCCGCGATATCTGGAGGGGCGGCGCTCTCTGTTGGCAACGTTTTAGGCTCAAACATATTTAATATCACAGCAATCATCGGACTATCTGCTTTGGTTTTATATTTCACACAACTACGTAGGTCTAAACGTAATGGCTCTACTGCTGGATTAAACAATCTTAATGTTCTTCCTCAACTAGCTAAATCTGAGCTTAGCAGCATTGAGTTTGGTCTTTTTGTATCTTCGCTAATTCCTTTGATTCTAATTTACGTTTCAAATGCAATATGGTTAGTTGGTTTAATTCTACTATTCGTTTTTGTTGGATATCTTTACAAATTGATTAGTGTAAGAATCCCATTAGATGAAGATGAGCCTGTTTCTTTAGAAGAAAAAAGCAAACTTAAACGTTATATGCTTTTTACCATAATTGGTGCATTAGGCGTTGTTATAAGTGCAAATTTTCTTGTAGATTCTGCAGTATCAATTGCTGAATCATTTAACATCCCTCAAACCGTAATAGGTGCTACTATAGTTTCATTTGGTACAAGTTTGCCAGAATTAACAATAGGGCTAAAATCTATACTCAAAGGACATTCAGGTCTTGCATTTGGAAATATCATAGGCGCCAGCTTCTTTAATACAACATTAATTTTAGGGATAACATTTTGTGTTCCCTCAATCGTTGGTTCAGGTTTCGTTTTAGATGTGGACGTTTTCAGAAACCTAGTGACTTTCTCGATTATATCCAACCTTTTCTTTTGGTATTTCTTATCCAGAGAGAAAATAACCTGGAGAGAGGGCGTAATATTCCTTTCAATATACTTATTGTTCTTAGTAACTACAATAGGATCAATATGATAAACACTTTTTTATAATGCATATTTTTTTTGATTAAGTTGGATAGTGTTTATGGACTAATTCTTTTTCTTCGGTTCTGGATCTGCCTGCTTTTTTAATGTTTTACATTTTGGTATTTTCATTATTAAATTGTACTGTTTCTTGTTTTTATCAAAATTTGAAAATATTGAGGGCAAAAAAAGAAGACTGAAAGTTAGATGCAAAAAAGTAAAAATTGAAGTGTTCAGACAGAGGACAATTTCGATTTCTTTATTCTCTAGCCTATTAATTTTTAAATTATTTTAGCTTGTAGATTTTTTAGGGTTGTTATTTATACTTCGTTTTTTGTTATTCTTTAATTACTATAGTTACTTTTTTAATGGCGGTTTCGCAGACTTTTCTGATTCCTCTTTTTCCGCGTTGGTAATTAACTTTAACCAATTCTAATTCTTCTAAAATTCGTATTTGTTCACTAATATATGCTTCACTTAACTTTAATCTTAAGCCTATAGTTGAAACGTCTAATTTTTCATTTGATAGCAGTTGGAGGATTTTCATAGTTGTTGTAGTTAAGGCTTCAGCGATTTCCAAAGCTTTATCGCCTGTTGCAGTTATTTCATCGGAGGCCATTTACTATCGAAATATAGAATATGATATTCAGCTATAATAATATTATTTACAAATTCTAATAAAATCTGTCTATAATTTTCGTATTAACCTCATTAGTTAACTAAATAAAATAGTTTATTCACAAATTCTCAAATTTATTCGTCGTTTGCTACAAATTAATATTGCCCTATTTGGAGTCAAATCTGATAAAATACCATCTATGTTGAATATACTATTCTATGCTGTCTTAACTAATACGCTTACTTTTAGAAGGCTATGTTATTTCGTTGTATTGCTTACAGATGGGGCAGCGGATTACTATGTTTTTTATCTCATCTTCTATTATACCCTCGACAAGTGTCGCACCGCAATTACCACATATAAGATTCAAATCAGCATTGCATTTTATTAGCGGTAAGGCTTCTTGGGGTTTAGGAATCAGCAAGGTTATAGTATCTGGTTGCGGTTGGGGGACAACCTTAAGTTTTTTATCCACGCTCCATCACCACGCGGACCTCCACAATTGAATTTATTATAAGCAACTTTTAGCATTAAAACCTTAACTCTATAATTCTGAAATCAAGCCTATTATTTTCGGTTATAAATAATTAAAATAAGTTCTATTCTGTCACTTTAAATATTATTGGCGCGAATTTTGAAATCTATAGAATAACGTTATTACTTAGTCTGAAGTTTAAGCCATAATTACAGAATAAATACCTTCGAGTGGGAATTGTGATGAAGCAGCCAAAAGTTGGTCTTTCGATGCTTTATTGTCTTGGCGAACCGTTTGGAAAAATGGTTGAACGCATAAGCAATGTGAAAACAAAGTATATTGAAATTGTCGATGATGGATGGCATACACTTAATAAAAAAAGAGTTGCTGCTCTTGAAGAAGTTGCTAACTCCGCGAACGTTCAATATTCTGTACATGCACCATTTGCAGACATCAATATTGCATCTCCCTCTAAGTCTCTGCTTAAAGCCTCAATGAAACGACTTTATCAATCAATTAATTATGCTTCTGCTTTGGATGCTAAATTATGGGTCTTACATCCCGGGCAGAAAACAGGAATAAGCAATTTCTATCCAGATGCAGAATGGAAACAAAATATAGCAAGCATAAAACAGCTCGTGAAGACTGCTAATGGTTTAGGCTTAAAAGTGGCTGTTGAGAATTTGCCTGGAAAGTATTGGTTTATTATGAATACTCCCGCTGATTTCTCACGCTTCTATGAAGAAACAGGTTTAGACACTGGAATTGTTCTAGACGTAGCTCATGCATACTTAGAAGGTCAAGTTGAATCCTTCTTACAAAAACTACCAAAAAATATTGCGCATGTGCACGTAAGTGATAATATGGGTGAAGTAGACAACCATTTTGGTATAGGCCATGGAAAAATCGATTTTCAAAAAATTGCTAAAACCCTCCTACAAATAGGCTATTCTGGAACGGTAATTATAGAGTCAGGCGATCATATTGAAGAAAGCATTGAAACAATGCAGCACCTATTCGCTTAATGGAAGAGTTATTTCCATAAAATCTGATGCTATCTGAGTATTTTCAAATACTCTCTGTGCTTGACTTAACAGAAGGGTTACATCAGAATATCTAGCACTAATATGGGTTAACACCAGCCTTTTTGCATTTGAAGCTTTAGCTTGGGTAGCTGCTTGAAAGGGAGTAGAGTGCCCATCTATTTCTGCCTTCTCAGTTAAGGTATCATCGAATGTTGCCTCATGAATTAATAAGTCTGCGTTTTCAGCAAATTCGGCAAATTCCACAAAAGGTTTTGTATCGCCCGTATAGACTATCTTTCTGCCCTTCCTTATTGGACCCGATACATCCGACGAAATTACCACTTGACCGTTAGGTAAAATATAATCTTGCCCACGCTGAAGGTTACCCCAAGCTGCACCTTCTGGTATACCAAGCTCAATCGCTTTTTTAGCATTGAATCGTCCAGGACGAGGCTTCTCTATAAAGGCATAAGCGAAGCTTTTAACTGCATGATTAGACTGTTGTGCGCTAACATAGTATTGCTCTTCATCGCAAATAATGCCTGAATTTGAAATTTCGTGAATGTTAACTTGAAAACTTAATTGGAATTGAAGTGTCTCGCGAAGACACTCAAAGAAATGGGTTAATCCTTGAGGACCGTAAATGTCAACTGATTTTTGCCTATCCATCAACGCCATAGTTTGAAGTAAACCAGGTAAACCCAGAACATGGTCCCCATGCATGTGGGTAATGAAAATTTTAAGGGGTCTATGCAGACCAGATTTAGCTCGAATCATCTGGCGTTGTAAGCCTTCACCACAATCAAACATAATTTGTTCCCCATTTCGTGAAAGAAGCACTGCGGGTAGACTGCGGTCTGCTGTCGGAACAGCTGCTCCTGTACCTAGGAAGGTTATAGATATACTCATTCTGTTCAACTCCTCTTCTAAGACAGCTACTTCCCATGTTAGGGTTAGATTTACATAGGCAAAGCGGGCTTCTATGTTTTTGTAGCCGTATTTTTCACCCACTTGCTTGACGTTTAATGTTTTAGGTGATGCTATACAAATAGAGCGCCTGTTAATTTGAGTTCTTCTTGTTAGGCTTGTGGCTGTCCAATTTGCTGGGTTGGATTATTACTCAAGCGGCAAGTTCGCCTTTTGTAAGCTCTTTGCCTTGAATTGATTTGGGTACAACAAAACTTGGCTATCTGAGTTACTTGTTGTGTGTGGAAAATATTTTTTAACATAGGGTATGCTGGGGCTCTGGGCGGGCGAACATTATAGGAGAGAAATAATGAAAAACCCTTGCTGCTACCACATTAAGAGTCTTAACCGCCAAAGCCCTATCAGCTCACGTAATTCTCTTTGGATTTATGTTAACAAAAAAAGAAAAAAGGGGTGTTGTATGCTATTTGCGTTTTTTCAGTATTAGTGCTGCTGCGATAACTGCAATGATGATGACGACTGCTGCAGTGGCAATTATCAAGGTTTCAGTGGTTATGCCTGTGCCTGGAGTTGGAGCAACTGTAGGTGAAGCAGATGCAGTTGGAGTCACTGTTGCTGTCGGTGTTGTGGTCGGTGCTGGAGTTTGTGTTGGTGCCGCTGAAGGTGTCGCGACGTCTACGCCTATTGCAGTTTGTGCATATGATGCATAGTAGGATTCTGAGCCTTCGAAGGTTGCTATGATTGTGTATTCGCCTTCAACCGGCGGAGTCCACATTTTCATGAAAGCACCGCTCATGTCGCTTGTCACTATGCCGATTTCCTGCGTTTTGCCGTTCGAGTCAATAGCTGTTAATTTCACTGGAACACCTGTGGTATTTCCTGGGATTGGCTGTTGCATGTGTAGATATTCCATCCATGCTGTCTGGCTATCGTCAGAAACTGCGGCAGTGCCCTTCTGAGCTGGAGAAGCGTCAAGAACAGTGCCTTCTAACAGTACGCTTGAGCCTTTTGTTATGACCTTCGATGATGTGGAGATTGTGGTTTCGGTTGAGCCTTTGCCAAAAGCGTATGTGTAGCCATTGTAGCTATCTGAAGCTAGCAGGACACCATATGCAATGGCAGTTGGTGTATAGGTACCTAATATGCTCCATACTTTGTTGCCTGTGAAAGCATCGATGGCGTGTAATTGCTGGCCTCTATAGATGAATGTTGGACTATGTTCAGTGTTTGGCGCAAAGACGATGCCACCTCCAACAACGGGTCCAGTGGAACCAAATGAGTACGATGCATAAGTTTCACCTGTTATTGCGTCTATATTTGAAGAGTATGGCTCTTCATTGTAAGCGTCTGTTGCAACGTAATGCCAGATTCTTTCGCCATTGGTCATGTTGAAAGCGTACACTCCCGCGTAACTTAGACCAAAATTCATTCCGTATGCGGAAGCTTGGGGCATGTAAGCCCAGAAGTTGCCCCATGGATAATCTGCTGCTTCACTTGTCCACGCTAGTTTACCTGTTGAAGCATTGATAGCTTGGTATCCTAGACCTTGGGTCTCATAAGGAATCGCGGCAAAATAAACTAGTCCGTATCCTGCGCCTATGGCTGGTCCTTGACGGTATATCCATGAATCTGGATCTGATGCTACGTAGGGCGGATTGTGAGCGTATTGGTATGTTCCTGAAGTTAAGTTAAGACCCATTACAATGTTGGTTAATGCAGTTGCAGCGGAGTATGGAGTTGTGTAACGAGCAACCCACATGTCATTACTTGAAATAGTAGAGTAGCTGCTTGATGTTGTAGGCATGAGATTGGTTATGTTCCAGACTATTCTTGAATTGAAATTAGTTGAAGTCCCTTCTACACTCCATTTGATGATGCGATCGCCACTTACGCTATAGACATGCGGATGAACATACATAGCGCTTGATAGCCCTGTAACGTTAAGGGTTATTGCTCCGTTTATTGCGTCATATTTGATGAATCTTGTGCCAAAGCTGTACAGGTAGGCTGTTCTGCCTTCACGTGCGCCAACATTGAAGGTTCCAGGTGTGCTCCATAGCATTTCTCCTGTTCGCATATCTACACAATTGATGTTTCCGCCTGCGGTGTAGTATCCCCGCCCAGCCATTACTGTTCTAATATTTGGTGGGCTACTGGTAAATATTCCTGCATCTCCAGCTCCGTATGCTTCCACTCCGCTTCCAGTTTGTATACTATGTGGCAAACCCATGTACCCTCCTATTTGACCAGTTGAGTCGAGTTTCCATAGTATATGAGCAGTCTTTGGGGCTTCAGTATATGGATTCCAGGATCCTGCAGAGGCGTTATAATAGCTTTGATACCATGGACCTGCAATGTTTCGCCATTCTCTGTTCTCAACGTTTATGGGAAAAGTCCATTCTTCAGTGGGAAGCGGTGTGTCTTCGTATGTAGGTAACCAGTCCTGTTGCACAAGTATTGATCGTGTTACGCTGCAAGGTAGACTTTGGTGATCTCCAGGCCATTCGAATTTGATGTTCCATGTGCCGAGTTCAGTTAGCGGTAGATCAAACCAAACTGTTGCTGGTCCTTCCGAATCCATAGGACCAACAGTAAAGCTTGTTCCACTGGGACTTGTGAATGTAAACAAATAGCCCTCAAAATAGTCTCGTGCATTAGTCGGCGGAGGTGAAACCCAAGCATTTACCAGTAATTGTTGGCCAAGTCCTACAGCAGGGTAAGGCCGCAAGGACAGGTAAGCCCAAGTCTCTCGTTTAGGAAAATTTTCCCCGACAGGATATGGAAATGGTTCCGTTGTGTTAACAGCATTATAGTTCTCGTCCCCAGGCCAGTAGAAGTTAATGCTCCAGTTACCCATCATGTTAGGCGTATAGATTATTTCAATATCTGGTTGACGTCCCGCTAGAATAGCTGGTCTTGTTTTGAAGGGTCCTTGTACAACGTCTTTTGTTCCGTCTGGTCTTATGAAAGTAGCTACCGCATTAGGCCAAACCGAAGTCTTTCCTTTGTATTCGGGTGAAGATAGCAAAGGATTTGAGGCTGTAGGTTGAGGTAGGACACTTATCTCCGCAGCGGAGTTAACCCCTAGTTGATTTTGGACTACTATTGATAGAGTTATTGTAGTCTTTGCCTCAGCGATAGGTATGCTTATGGTGACTAAACTAAAAGCCATCATCAGAATTATAGTTATTGTACTTATTGCTTTGGCTTTTTTAAAATTCATATTTTATTTCTCCAAAAGTCGATAAATGATGTTAGATATTTTTTGTATTTAACAACTATTAGGTAGCACACCTACCTACAAGCGTGCCAAAATCCTCGAAAATTAATTTTAAACTCACTTAGAGGTACATAATTAGATCAGTTTGCGTTACACTTACAAAAATTTAAAAGTCACTTACATCTATAGATAAATAATAGGATTTTTGGAGAAGTTTAGCGATTTAATATTGGGGTTAATCCTTTGGACGAAGCGGTAGAAACCCTAAAAGATCTTGGTTTAACGTTTGTTCAGGCAAAAGTGTACTTGGCGCTTTCTACATTGCCCAAAAGTATTGCTTCAATATCAGAATCCTCTAAAGTTCCCCGAACCGACCTCTATAGGGTTTTACATGAATTAGAAAAAAAAGGCCTGGTTGAACGAATTATATCTAACCCAATAGAGTTTAAAGCAATATCAATAAATGAATGCCTGGATCTTTTAATTCAAGCTCGAACCCGTCAAAGCTTTGATTTGCTCAACAGAGCAGCAAAATTACGCAAAGAATTTTCAGAAAAAAGCCCTGAGCATAACTTTGATGTGAAGCCAAAATTTGTTTTAGTTCAGCCTAATAGGGTGGTTGGAAAAATAGTATCAGCCATAAATGGATCTACGCAGCATATTGATTTACTTTTGTCTTGGAAACGGCTCAGTTTTGGAATTTATTTTTTCAAAGACGCCTTAAGAAAGGCTTGGAATAGAAACGTAACTTGCAGAATATTAACTGATTACCCGCAGGAAAATTTTATACCGCAGTCAATTATTTTTAAAAAAAGTCCATGCTATATCAGATTTCTTGTTTTTCCACCTAAGACTATACTGGGATTATATGATTACAAAGAAGTCTTCATTATAGAAAATCCATCTGTTGGATTGAATGAATCATCTGCTCTTTGGTCAAATAATTTTAGCCTAATATCACTTGCCAAGGAATATTACGAGAATTTATGGCTTGCAACAAAGAAAGATTCAACAAAAATACGGGCTAATGGCCTGCCTATTCAAGGATTAATCAAAAGCATGCGATAGCTGATAGAAACCTGTAATATTAATGACCTAATGTAAAAATGTGTGAACTTACTGGTGAACACATTTTAATTCGAACCATTAACAATGGGCATTCTTCGTAGGTTTGAGACTGGTAAACCAGTTTTTATTTATATTTTACACTGATTTTTTGTCCTTTTAATTTTTTAGTTAAACGGATTTCTAACTTACTTTGAAGTAAAAAGAAATTGAAAAACGGTTTTATCCAAGAGGTCTTAAAATTAAATAAACAAATATCTGACTATCCAGTTTGAACTGAGTGAGCAATTAGCAAAAGGCTAAAGTATCTTGTAGAAATGGCTGTTGAGTGGTGGAGCTTCTCAGTTAATTTTTTCAAGTCTCTTTTTCGTAAATCATAACTTCTCTGGTTAATGTCCGATGGACAAAAAGCTTATGAGATTCTAGCATTTTGAAACCTAATCCCTGTATAAAACCGCTTAATTGCTCTGATAGCTGTTCAGTTTTTCCCGATTCGTTCACCTTTATGGGAAGCGCGATACTAATTCGTTGTCCCTTCCCTAGAAGTGGATAGGTCGAAATTAGGACGCCTTCAACTATGGCTTTTGTGTTGGATTTCATTGTAGTTGCACTTCTGCCATATGGAGGATCAGTGACTAGACAGTCAATTTTAGTTAGTGGAAGCTTTCGTGAGTCCGCTAAAATTATTCCATATGGATCCAATCTGAAGTGACGGATATTTCGAAGTGCGCCATTGGACATTTTGCATTGAATATCTATGCCTATGGCCTTACAGCCGATAAGTGTCGCTTCGATTACTATACTCCCGGTACCTACAAATGGATCAAGAACAAAACTGCCTGATTTAGCGTGGGCAAGATTTAACATGCACCTGGCAAGCTTGGCGTTCATGGCTGAGGGATGAAAGTAGGGTTTTTTTCTAGCTCGACGCTCAACAAATGGTTTTGGTTCGATTTCTGCGAGCTTGATGCCGAACACCAATTTACCATTAGTTAAAATGCCAAAGAAAGTTTTGTCTGGTTTACTTAAGTTGACTTTTGCAGATGGTGCATTTTCCAAAATAAGTTTTCCAAGCTGTCTTTCTAGACGCATTGTGTCCTCTTTAGTGCTGTATTCTTTTATGCGTCTTATTCGTACTTGAAAACTTTCATCTTTCGCTAAGATGCTGTGGAAACCTGCATTCTTCGCGGCTTCAGCGATTGCTTGGTCGGTTGCTTCACAGCAGAATAGTTCTTGACTGCATATTCGGGTATATGCACTTCTACGCACGATTTCCTTGATACTTTCAAGCGCGGTTTTTAGGCGCACAGTTTGGTCCAATTTCTCTACAAGTTCATAAGAAAATTTTTCAGTTTCCAGAATCGCTTTAAGTTCTGAAAAGGAAAGGTTCTCAAATTCGCCGCTTATTAAAAAGAAAAGATTAGTCACTAAATTTGCGCCTTTAACTCTTCAGATATCAGCGGTGCTAATGATACTTTACTGTTTTTACTTGGCACACTATCAGTAGAAACTATTTCTTCTACACCTGCATCAAGAATTCGTTTCTCAGCATCGCCAATAAATAGTCCATGAACGCAAGCAGTATAGATATGTGCTGCACCTTGTTCTTTGAGGATTTTTGCTGCACCCACTATTGTACCGCCCGTACTAATGATGTCGTCAAAAATTATAACCGATTGTCCTTTTACGTTTAGATGTGCGGCTGTTTGGGTAGTTTGGCCTGTATAGCGGTCACGGGTTTTTTCAAGATGCCCGCTTTCTCCGCCTAAAGTTTGCTTTGCTTGGTCAGCTATGTACATGGCGCCTTTGTCAGGTGAAAGAGCGAAGGCACTTTTTACACCTTTTTTAATAAAATATTCTGCTAAAAGAGGGATAGCGCTTATGGTTTTAGCTGGAAACGGAAAAAGTTTCAGCGCATTTGCTTCATGTACATTAATCGTGAAAAGTTGATCAATTCCACAAGCGGCTAACATTTTGCCTATGGTTTCAATGCTGATATTTTCGCCTTGTAGGAAGATTTTGTCTTGACGTGCATAAGCAAGGTATGGAACAATAGCTGTTACTTTATTAGCTTTATTTCGTTTAGCGGCTGACGCAATAAAGGCAAGTTGCATGAGTCGAGTATCCTGAGGAGCGCAAGTAGTTTGTATAATTGCTACATGCTGATTTTCCACATTTCCCTCTAGGCGGACGTATGATTCGCCATCGGGAAAAATTCTCAACGCAACATTTACTTTTTCATAACCTGATAAACGTGAAACTTCTTCGCCTAACTCCTGCGATGCAGGACCAAGAATAATTTTCATCTCTTCCCTCAATCCTTAAGCTATTAGCAATGATAACTGTTAGCTTACTTCAAAACCTCTTTTTAACTTTCCCATTATGCATAAACAACTTTGGCGAATATTTGTCTATTAGCTGGGGCAAACTGTTATTAGTTATAAATTCAACTTAAGGGCGGTGAATCTGCTGTGAAGTTTAAGCTTCAAACACCTTTAGTTATTGTGAACTTTAAAACTTATCTTGAATCTACTGGAAAACGTGCTGTGGAACTTGCTAAACAGGCTGAGAAAGCAAGTAAGGAAACGGGCATTACGATTGTTGTGGTTCCTCAGTTCTGTGATTTGAAAACAATCGCTGAGGCGGTTGAGCTTCCTGTTTTCTCACAGCATATTGATCCAATAAAACCGGGTAATTCAACAGGGCATATTCTTGTTGAAGCAGTTAAAGAAGCGGGGGCTGTTGGAACTCTTATTAATCATTCCGAACGGCAACTAAAGCTTTCAGAAATTGATGCCATAATAAAACGTGCTTCAGAACAAGATTTAATCTCTTGTGTATGCGGTAATAATCCTGTTACTAGTGCTGCTATAGCCGCTCTTAATCCTGACATAATCAGTGTAGAGCCTCCAGAACTTATTGGCAGTGGTATACCTGTATCTAAAGCTCAACCTGAAGTCGTGACAGACACTGTTAAACTTGTCCATAGCGTCAAGCCTGGTGCAACAGTCTTGTGTGGTGCTGGAATTAGTCGTGGTGAAGATGTGGCGGTCGCACTTAAGTTAGGTACACAGGGTGTGCTTGTAGCGAGTGGTATCATAAAAGCAAAAGATCCATACCTGATGCTAAAGGAATTTGGTACATCAGCAAAATAAAATCATTGTTGGGATTTATGCGTGAAAGTTCAACCAGAATGCGCTGGATGCTTACTATCCAGAGGAACTGCAGAAATATACATGGCAACAACCAACCCTGCTCTACGCTACAGGTCAGTGTCTGAAGTAATAAAACTTCTAAATAAAGAATTCAAACCAAGCGCTTGCTCTGCTGAATTAGGCACCCGCCGTGATAAAATAATACGTGAACTTACGGGCAATCGAGATCCATATCATCGAACTAAAAAACAGAGTAATGAAAAAGCCAAAGCTCTTCTTCCATTCGCGCAAAATTTTGTTGATGAAGGATACAATCAAGAAGATAGATTCAAAAAAGCTTGCCTTGTTGCTATAGTCGGTAATATTATGGAGTTTGATATCCCAGGCCATAATTTTACTCTACGCGATCTTAGAAAAGTCATTAAAGACGCAGCCAAAGATTTAGTCATTGATGACATCGAAAAGGCTTATAGTCTTGCCAACAAAACTCGGAAAGTTCTATATCTAGCTGATAATGCTGGTGAAATTGTATTTGACACCGTTTTGGTTGGGCAACTTAAAAACATGGGTATTCACGTAACTTATGCTGTTAAATCTGGTCCAGTAATCAATGACGCTACAATGGAAGATGTTGAATTTAGCGGCATGGATAAGATTGCAGACCAAGTCATAACCACGGGAGCAGATGCTGTAGGATTACAATTAAAACTTGTTTCTCCTGAATTCTTAAAAGTCTACAATCAAGCTAAACTCGTTTTCGCCAAAGGAATGGGATATGCGGAAACTCTCACAGAGTACGAGCTTAAAAAGCCCCATTTCCTAATGTTCCGAACTAAATGTGAACCAGTAGCCAACTATTTCTCTGTTCCTCGGAACAAAAACGTGGCAAAACTCCTTCCCTAATATACCTTATTTTTTATACATAATTTTTTCGTGTTTTTCGTTTCGTTTTAATTTTTAGGATTACTTTAGTTTCTCTATCGGATTAGCTAAAAGATATTAATTGCAGAATATGACTTGATACCTATGAGCGCTTTTAAATATCCTGCGCAATTGCTTATTATCATTGGTTTTACTACTTCTTTTAATCAGTTCAGTCCTGATCCAGAATTATTGTATTTTAATAAATGTGGCAATCAAGCGATAAGTGATTTTCTATGAATTTGCCCGCAATGACGTTGTCCTCAGCAGTTTTGTCAGACTTCAATAAAGCAATTCAAAAAGAATGGCTAATAACTAATGGTTTAGGGGGTTATGCCGCATCGTCTGTTTTAGGGTTAAACACCCGAAAATATCATGGTTTACTAATAGCCGCCTTAAATCCTCCCGCTGATCGCACAGTGTGTCTATCCAAGTTGGATGAAGATGTTATTTTAGGCAATAAAACTTATAGATTAGGTACGAACGAGTTTGAGAATACAATTTTTCCTCAAGGGTATCAATTCTTAAGAGCTTTTTCTCTCAATCCGTTTCCAACCTTTACCTATCAAGTGGAAAATTTAACAGTCGAAAAAACACTTTTTTTACCTCAAAGAAAAAATGTTGTAGTAGCAATTTATAATGTGACAAATAAAGGCGGCAATGCGGCTACAATCAAAATTTTCCCTTTAATAACTTGCAGACACTTTCATACGATTGTTGACTTACAAAAGAGTCCATTAAATTTTCGTCAAGAGCTCATAGACCGAAAAGTAAAGCTATTTTTTACTAATCCAAATGTCGCTGTCATAACCACAGCTTCCACAGGGGCATTAATTGAAAAACCAAACTGGGTAAAAGCGATGCATTATCGAGAAGAACGCGCACGTGGTGAATCTGATATTGATAATTGCTATCAACCAGGATATTACGAATTTTTAATTGCACCCAATAAAGAAACTAGATTTGCCTTAGCCACCGCTGCAAGTTCAAGGAGTCAAGAAGCAATTGAATTATCAAATAACCTCGGGTCCTCTACCGCTGATTTTGATGCACTCTTCACAAAGACCATTGAAGAAGAAAAAAGTTTTTTGAAAACCTTTTACAACTCACAAAAAAATTTTCCTTCTACTTCATGGTTTGACTGGATTCTCTTAGCTGCCAACTCTTTTGTAACTCAAGATAACACTTATCGTAAGTCTATAATTGCAGGTTATTATTGGTTCGAAAGTTGGGGAAGAGACGCTTTCATTTCTCTACCTGGTCTACTGTTGGTTACAGGTAAACATACTGAGGCAAAACAGGTTTTGCAGAATTATGCTCGCTACTGCAAAAAAGGGCTTATTCCAAATATGATAATAGACGCCACAGGCCAGCCTTTGTATAACACTGTAGACGCTACTCTTTGGTATGTTAACGCAGTTTTACAGTACCTAAAATACACTGCTGACTTCAAATTTATTCAAGAACAAATATGGAAAACGCTTAAAGCAATAATTCAAAATCACGAGCAAGGAACAGACTTTGACATAAGATTAGACGTTGATGGTTTACTCGCTCATGGTCCACAACTTACCTGGATGGACGCCAGCGTAGACGGAAAAGCGATAACGCCTCGCTCTGGAAAGGCAGTTGAAATCCAAGCCTTATGGTATAATGCACTAAGAATTATGATTCTATTGGCAAATCAATTTAAAGAGACTGCTTTGGCAGAAAAATATTTGATTTTGGCTAGTAAAGCAAAGAAGAGTTTTAACGAAAAGTTCTGGAACCCGCAGAAGAAGTATCTGAATGATGTAATAGACGCTTTTGGATCTGATTGGACTTTACGTCCTAACCAGATTTTTACCACTTCCCTAGACTTTACAATGATAGACAATGAAAAAAGAAAAAACATAATCGATGTAGTCCAAAAAGAACTTCTAACGCTTTGTGGCCTTCGCACGCTTTCTCCTAACGATTCTCGATATAAAAGCGTATACAAAGGATCTTTTCGTGAAAGAGATCAAGCCTACCACAACGGGATTGTTTGGCCTTGGCTATTGGGCCCCTTTGTAACAGGTTTTCTAAAAGCAAAGCAATCAAATGATCAAAGTCCAAACTTTGCGATGGCGACTATTATTCAGGGATTTTTTGAAAAACAAATCCATGAAAACGGTTTAGGAACAATCAACGAAATTTTTGATGGTGATTTTCCTCATAAACCTCGAGGGTGTATATCGCAAGCATGGAGCGTAGCAGAACCTTTAAGAGCTTATGTTGAAGATGTGCTTAAGATTAGGCCAAAATTTGAAAAAGTGGTTTTAGAACCTACTGTTTGAGTGCTTTTCTGAGTTCTAATGCGGCGATTTCTGGTTTAATGGTGTTTATGTATATACCTGTGCTTTTTTCAAAACCTGCCCATTTAGATAAGGCAGGATACACTTCAAGGTGCCAATGATAATAGTTTTCTGCTTCTTTATTAAGAGCTAAGTGAAAGCCGTAATTGTATGGAGGATCATTAATTAGGTCTTTTAGGGCTTCAAAAGATGTTTTCATGACTCTTGAAAGTGCTTCACCTTCTGATTCTGTTATATCTATAAGGCTTGGAGCGTGTCGATGGGGGATTATCCAAAATTCCATGGGATGGGTGCTTGCATAAGGAGTAATCACTAAGAAATGTTCGTTTTGCATCACAAAACGAGGGCTCTTTGCTTCGCTCTTAATAATATCACAGAATAAGCATTGCTTATTGTTATCCCAATATTTTTTGCTTGCAGCCAACTCCAGAGAAATATTACTAGGTATAAATGGTGTGGCAATTATCTGGCTATGCGCATGCGATTGGGAAGCCCCAGCCTCTAAGCCGTGGTTTCGGAAAATCTGAACATATTCAACTTTAGCCTTTTTAGATAAGTCTATTAATCGATCCTTATAGGCTTCAATTAGAAGCTTAATTTGAGTAAGCTGCGCATTTGAGGGGTGATCGTTATGATTTGGCGATTCTATCAGGACTTCATGATACCCGATTGCGTAACCGAAATTATTACTGCTAAATATTTCTGTTTTTATGGTTGAATCTTTTAAGGGTGTAAAAGCGGGATAGAGATTAGGGATAGAGCGTATAAGCCAATTCTTATGTCTAAAATTTCCTTGCTCTTTATCTTTCTTAATCTTACCCTCTGTTGCAGGTAAATAAACAAGTGTTGCCGGAGGTGTCATATGTTCATTGTTTGGGCATAGCGGACAATCGGCTGTATTTTGATTCTGTGAGGCATTATTTTTAACAAAATCCATGGGCCTTCGAGCGCGTTCGGTCGCAATAACGACCCATCGATCCAAAAGGTAATCCTTTCTCAGTTCATTATAATTCATTAGCTTACCCTTATTATTGTAAAAGTATCATTGAAGCTTTTTAGTATTTTCTAAAACGCGAACATAAGAAATTACTTAGGACGTTACAGCCAGAACGGGGTTGCTGAAAGAAAATCTGTTAAGAATTCTGAAAAGTCTCGGTTTTTAATATAAACTGGACTTATTTCGGTGTCTTCTTTAATCTCAAATTTTTTATTCAATGTCTTAGAAATTAATTCAGGTACACCTAAGTCTTTGCCTCCTGTCTCGAGCTTAATTTTTAGTAATTCTTTTGCGTTAGTATATTTGCGGGGTATTTGCACTATCCATCGTCCGTCTTCTAGATACGGTCCAGCGATTACCTCGCTGCAATTCTTATATTTTGATACAAACTTTTCGCACTCTTTTTCATGCCCAATTGGTGGTCCTAAATGCTTTTTGACAAGAGGTATTATATTCTGTTCTATTTCAAAAATCATTACTGTTTGTTCCTGTTCCTCATTATTCCATACTGCATCTCTTGTTACTTTAAAGTTATTTAGCTCCAAGAGTTTACGTAGGCTTCGCTTTGTTCTATATAACTGTCCCCATAAAATATCAGGAACCGCTTTAACTCCATTAAATATTAGAAAAATTATTGAGACGCCATTTTTTCCCATTTTAAGTTTTAATTCATTGGGTGACAAAGGAATAGTCTTTGGCGGATAAAAAAATTTATCACTCGGTGATTGTAAGAAGGCTCTACTTGCAGCAACAAACTCATATAATTTACCAGGTTGGACTGCAGAAGCTACGTTTCTTCTCTTATCAACGGGATCAATTATCACCAATGGTTCAGGAAATAGCAATTCGATTTCTCTTGATCTTTGTTTATAATAACCTTCAATATCTACAACACGTTTAGACACATGTTGAGCAAACGCTTGAAGAGTGGAATTAAACGATCCATAATGAAGCGTTAATAGTTCGCAGAGGTAACCACTGAATCCGCCCACTTTTATCTCTGCACCGTATACATTAATTCCTTTCATGAATTTCTTTAATAATCGAACTTCATTTTGCATTTTTAGATTCATATGCTTGTTTATGTAGTCTGTGTGGAATGGTGTTCGGTCAGTAGCGCTTAACCAATTTTCTGGGGATGCACTATAACATGGTACAATGTTTAAACGAATTCCATCTATAAATGCTTCTAAGTATGGATGTTCAGCGAATCGCTCTATTTGTTTTAGGCCTTCAGTAGCTTCTCTGGCAATTTTAAGACCGATTTTATCTAAATCCTCACGTGGTACCGTAGTTGGCAAACGGATAAAAATATCGATGTCTGGATCGCCGCTAAGCCAAGTGTTTTTTGCCACAGACCCTTCTACTCGTATTATTGCTTCAATTCTATTTTGCTCACAGATTAACGATACTTTTTGCTCCATAGACGCAGCTATTTTTTCCATTTTTTCTTTTTCTTTCTGCTCGGGGATAATTTTCTGCAGGACTTCTCGGAGTAATTCGGTATTTTCTTGCTGCATCTTTTTTTCCTTTTACTACTGTTACTGTGGACAGTACTCTTTAATAGTTGAGTAAATTGGGCCTCGTGGTGTTAATTCACTTTGTTTTAATCGTAAACAATTCACATCGACGGATCCAAAATCATATGCGGTATTTTTCTTAATAAAATCGATTAATTGTAATTTATTATTTCCTGAGCGTACGCGAGCAATTGTTAGATGGGGACTAAATCCCTTATGATCGGGAGCAAACCCTAATCTTTGAAGGTTAGGTTCTAATTGACTAAATACATTTTGTAATTGATCTGCGCCTTCTGTTATTCCTACCCATACGACCTTTGGATAACTCAAACTGGGGAAAACACCTACACCAAAAATATTCACTTTGAAGGGTTTAAATTGAACTTTTTTCATTTCCTCAAAAATATTATTCGCAATTTTAAGAGTAATATTGCCAAGAAAACGGATTGTCATATGAATATTGTCCGACTCTACAAGTTTGAGGTCGGCACCAGTTTGGGCTAATAGTTTTTGTGTATCCGTTAGCTTTTTCTTCAGCTGTGCATTCTCGATATCAAAAGCCAAAAAGGCTCTCACGGACTCGGACATTTTAGGTTCCTTAGATACTTTCTGCATTTTCCTCCTCATAAATCCTTTTTATAAAAAATAAGATACGTATCTCTGTGAAGTCAATAATCTATACATAATTATGGACTGCATTGCCTCTTGGTGTGAGAGCGCATTTTTTTCTGTGTTCCAAGATAGGTTTTAATCGTTAATAAACTGCCTTAAACGGAAGGTGCCTGATTACTGATTCATTTTCTAAAAATCCTTATTCGATAAAGACAAAGATTAGTGGGTAATATTCGATTAAAAATACCGCTTGAATGTGTATAATATTGAAATTTAAAGTTTCTATTGCGCAATAATTGCTTTTGATTATTTATTTATCCTATTTGCGAATGCTTTTTAATTCTGAATGCTGCTTCTGTAAAAGGCAAGAATTGGTGTTTGTATTGAATACTGATAAATTAGTTATTGGCTTAACAGGGATGCCTGGAGCTGGTAAATCTTCCGTTGTAAACTACGCCCAAAAAGCAGGCTATAATGTTGTCACCATGGGGGATGTTATTCGAGAGGAAACTGCGAAAAGAGGACTAGAGCTAAATCCCGAGAATATGGGTAAAGTAATGCTTGAACTCAGAGCAGTCGGAGGAGATAATGTGGTTGCGGAAAAATGTGTGCCAAAAATCGCTGAAAAAGAAGAACAAAAAATAATCATAGATGGTTTACGTAGTTACAATGAGGCAGAAGTATTCCAGAAAAACTTCTCTAATTTTGTTCTTGTAGCAGTTCATGCTCAACCCCAAATACGATTTTCCCGTCTTTCTACACGAGGCAGAAGTGACGACCCGAAAACCTGGGAGGTATTTCATGAGCGCGATATGCGAGAATTAGGAGTTGGTATAGGAAAAGCTATCGCTTTATCAGAATATATTATAATAAACGATTCAAGCTTAACTGTTCTCAATTCTCGAGCTAAACAACTTCTTCGGAGAGTCGAACAAAAATGCAAATAGCGACTCAAATTGAAATTGAAATTAATCCTACTGAGAGTGAAGAAAAAGTAAAAAAAGCTTTATTTAATCTATTTAACGACTTGACAATAGAAATTAAACCCCTACAAAAAGGCAGTCTTCTAATAGCTCAGGCCAAAGATCAAGAATCTTTAAGCACGCTTCGAAATGTTTTAGCCAGAGATCGTATTCGAGATTCCGCCCGAAAAGCTCTACGTGATGGAATGAGAAGTCAATCTCTTACCTTTTATTTGAATAAGCAAGTTGCTTTTGCGGGTCATGCTTCTTTCTCTGAGCCAGAAGCGGAGTCTCCTCTTGGCCCTATAAAAGTCCAAATTGAATGTGATGATCCTATGGAACTTATAAATTGGCTTGCCCCTCGAGCCAGCAAACCTTGAGTGAGTAAGTGTGACTGGAAAAGCCATCGTAACCCGAAGAGGCGCGGTATTATTAGGTGACTCTGTTACTTGTGATGCCTATCATGAAAATCGCCCTTTAAGAATAGTCACCCATGCCCATGCGGATCATACAGGGGGCTTACGATGGAGTCTAAGAGACTGTGAAAAAGTTATAATGACCCCAGCTACACGTGATTTAATAGATATTCTCGAAGGTCCTATGGGATCAAAAATAAAAAACATTGAAACTCTAGCTTATGAAACCCCTCTGCATTACAATAACGAACGTATAACATTACATAAGGCTGAGCATATTTTAGGTGCAGCACAAGTCCTGGTTGAAACAGCCGAAGGCGAACGAGTGGTTTGGACAGGTGATTTCAAGCTGGATGGCACACCTGTTTTAAAATGTGATACTTTAGTTGTTGAATCTACTTACGGTAGTCCATCATGTAACCGTTCATTCGATATTGACGTGCGCAATCTTTTAGTTCAAATGGTCGAGGACCGACTCAAGAAAGGTACCGTGTACATTTTTGGTTACCATGGCAAACTACAAGAAATTATGCAGATTTTAAATAAAGCAGACGTCTCTGTTCCTTATGTTATGCCTGAAAAAGTATATCAGATTTCTAAAGTTTGTGAAAATCATGGAATGAATTTGGGCTGCTTAACCCAATCAACACAAAGGGAGGGCAAAATATTGCTTGAAGAAAATCTTCCATGTGTAGCTTTTTATCATATGAACAGTAGACAGCGCGTTGGGTTGCTGGATGAGCGTATTTGCGTTAGTGGCTGGGAATTTCGTTCACCATGTAGAAGAATAGGTGAAAAAGAATATTTAATTGCTTTAAGTGATCATTCGGATTTTAATGGTCTTATTGAATACGTACGTCAAGCAAAACCCAAACGAGTAATTACTGACAATCACAACGGTGGTCATGGTGAAGCTTTAGCGAAAGAAATCATAAAAAGACTAGGAATTTCCGCCATTGCTATGCCCTGCAAAAATTATCAATCGACTTTTACTTAGAAAATACACGGCAAATATCAAGAGAGCTCTGTAGTTGTCATTAATCTCTCTCATGTCAAAAATCGGTTGATAAAGTATTACAAAATCTTTTATTGACTATCAACTATTGATTTTCGGGATAATTTAAGTAACAAAGGCAAAGAAAATTCTAAAACTGAGGTTGATTGGCTAATTGAAGCTAATGCTAATCTAGAACAAGCTTCAGAGCAAGTCGATAAAACGTAAGATGTTAAAATAAGGGATTATGACAGAAGAATTGAGTTTGCAAAAGGCATTGCACTTGGCTTGATTCTTGGATTAGCCGATAATTTTTTTGTACAAGTCTCCTACGCTGTTTTTGAAGGGATAACGCTTGTGCGATATGATAATTTATCCTGCTCTTACCTTGCTGTAAGCATTATTTCTCTTGTCATAATTCTAGTAATATCTACTACGTTTTAGAAGCGACTAAAAGAAGATGAGCGAGATAAAAAAAATCCGCTGAGAAAGAGTTCAATCTTCTTTCAGATAAATTATAGGATTAGGTGAATACTGGAGAAAATGATTCTGGAAAAATCAGGATAGCGTCATTTTTGCCTTTAATCAATCTCCCCTCCTGCTGTTAATTGTAGTTTAGGAGCATGAAAAGTAAATATTATTTTAACACAATAAGTGAAATGAGCAATATAATACGCTTTAGTATGCGTTGTACCAAAGACAATCGTTTATTAGTCTTACACAAATTATATAAACTTGTATAACTAATAGCGATTTAGTCAAAAAGTTAGTATAGTTTCTTTAATTGGAGGAAAATAAAAATAACTAAAGTATTACATGAACCAAACCTGCAGACTATACTAATGGTGGAAAATGCAATAAAATCAAGCGATACGTACCAAACAAAGACACAATTATGGAAATCATTACCTAAACGCATTCAATACCAAACATTCAGTAGAGTACTGCAATACCTAGAATGCTCAAATAAAATAACCTTCAACACAAAAAAAATAATCTGGATATTCCCAGATAACCCAAAGCTAAAACAGCTATTAGACACTAGTGCAAAGCTTTAACTGCCATACCCAAATCTTTCACTATATTCTTTATGCGATTCAAAATATTCTAGTATACACACTATTAGTTTACAACCATCAGCAATTATTGTATAAGATAGTCTGCAATCACCAATTTCTAACCTATACAAATTAGTAATATTATACTTATCAACGTAATATTTCGGGAACTTCCCTCTGCCAACTTTATCGCCAACTTGCCAATTTTCTTTTACAGAGTCTATACAAGTAGTGATTCGTTTGTATTCTTCACTTATTTTCTTTAATCCTTGATAATATATGTTAAATTCTGTCGATGCTCTTACTTCATCAGGCGCTTTTTTCTTGGCCAAGTAGGTAACTGCACCTCTGGTGTTAAAACACCTATAACCAGTTTCTGAATATATAAGTAGTTTGGACGCTTGAAAATGTAATTTATAATAAATAAAATGCTACTATTATTAGTAACTTTGTTGGCAATTCATCGCATTTTGAATCAAAGTAAGGCTTCTGTTTTTATCGTCAACAGTTATACGGCATACCTGAGCGGCATTTTTCCTGCTATAGCTTCACGGGGGTCTTATATAATTGCGAAATAGTTGTTAGCCTTGCAGAATTGTTGTTTTATTTTTTAGTTCTCTCATGGTCTTTTCTCGGTCTCGGATTTCACCGTTAATGCGTTCGATTTTGTTGTTGCTTCTATCGTCTTTTATTGTGATGTGGCGTATGCGTACTGCTTGGGGAAGCTACACTTGCTAGCTACTGATTAGGTAGGTAAACCATCGGTAATATTGCTTTTAGGTTGCTTACCAATTATTCGCCTTGTTTGGATAAACAATTTACAGGAACTGTGTTTGTCTTTGCTCTCTGGTACTTCTTGAGCTATCCAAAAACGCGTTTGGTCATCTATATAGCAAATAAGTATTTCATGTCGCCTTTTATTTTGCTGTAACATTCATCTGGTCTTCAAGTGTCACTTACGTTTGGCTTGAAAGATAAAGATTTTTGGTCTAAGTCACGTCGACCGACTTTTGACACTATTCACTCAAAATCCTCCTCCACTCGACAACTTGACAGAATTCTCAAAAGTAATTCTTAAGACTTAAAAGCATATGTTTGTACTGTTAGACGTGTGGTGCAAATCGTATGATTAAATCTTCCGCAATTTCAGGCTTTTACAAGCTTAGTCCAAAAGACCGTTTGGCGTTAGTCAAAGAGTTCGCAGAATTAACTGAAGAAGAATGTTCTCAATTACTTAATACTGGTTCTTTGCCTTTGGGTGTTGCTGATGGCATGATAGAAAATGTTATTGGCGCCTTTCCTTTGCCTCTGGGTATAGGAGTAAATTTTCTAATTAATGGACGTGATTATTTGGTTCCTATGGCGATTGAGGAGCCTTCAGTAGTTGCTGCCGCAAGTTACGCTGCTAAAATGGCTAGAGACGGCGGTGGTTTTTTCACAAGTAGTACCTCACCTGTGATGATTGGGCAGATTCAAATTATGGGCATGAAGGATCCGTATGGTGCTAGATTACGTGTTCTTGAAGCTAAAAATGAGTTGTTAAAGAAAGCAAACGATCAAGACTCTCTTCTGGTTTCACTTGGAGGAGGTGCAAGAGACGTTTCCGCACGCGTCATACAAACTACGCGTGGAGATATGTTGATTGCTGAGTTACATGTTGATTGTCGAGATGCCATGGGGGCAAATGCAGTTAACACGATGACTGAATCGATCGCACCCATGATTGGTAACCTAACTGGTGGGCGAGTCTATTTGCGTATACTTACCAATTTGGCGACTGAACGATTAGCAAGAGCTCGTTGCGTTGTCCCTAAAGAATCCGTAGGCGGCGCAGAAGTTGTCGAGGGAATTGCGAATGCCTCCGCTTTTGCAGCGGCTGATCCTTATCGCGCAGCGACTCATAATAAGGGGGCATTAAACGGTATAATTGCGGCTATAGTTGCGACAGGAAACGATCATCGAGCCATAGAAGCAGGTGCTCATGCTTATGCCGCAAGAAATGGTGCTTATACTTCTCTTTCTAGCTGGGAAATTAATGATAACGGAGATTTAGTAGGTTCTATTGAGTTGCCAATGGCTGTAGGTCTAATTGGAGGAGCTGTGCGTACTCATCCTGTTGCAAAAATCGCACTTAAGATTCTTGGGGTAAAGACAGCTAATGAATATGCCGAAGTTTGCGCTGCAGTTGGTTTAGCTCAAAATTTGGGTGCTTTGCGTGCATTAGCAGACGAGGGGATTCAGAGAGGTCACATGTCGCTTCACGCCCGAAACATTGCTGTAGCGGCAGGGGCTTCTGGCATGATGGTTGATGCAGTCGTTGAACGGATGATTAAGGAGAAAAAAATCCGAATGGATCGCGCAAAAGAGTTAGTTACTGAACTAACCTCTAACTCCTAATTTTTTGTTTTACCCCTCTTTCAGTATTGTTGTTCTTTCTCTCTTGATTTTTTTGAATTTGCGTGATAAAGCTGTGGAGTACGTTGGAAGTATGTTTTTTAAGTCAAATTTCAGCCGATACAGTTAAAAACAAAGTTAATACCGCTCTATAAAATAGCGCTTATAGTTGGGCATATGCAAGCTTTTATGCTTTCAACTTTTAAACGTTGAAACTTGGAATCAATCTGACCTTTCAATGATTTGAATTAAATTGCAGTGACTCGTAATGGTAAACGTAATTGAAACTAATCAGTTAACTAAATCCTATGGTTCTCTATCAGCAGTAGATAAACTTGATTTTTCTGTAGAGTCAGGTGAAATTTTTGGGTTATTAGGACCGAATGGCGCAGGTAAAACAACCACCATTAGTATGCTATGCACTATCCTCAAACCTACTTCTGGCACTGCAAAAGTCAACGGTTTTGATATAGTTAAAGAGGCAAATTTGGTACGCAAGTCTATTGGTATCGTCTTTCAAGATCCCAGTATAGATGATCGTCTAACAGGCAAAGAAAATCTGTACATGCACGCCAACCTTTATGGTGTACCGGCAAGTCAGCAGAAAACCCGGATTGACCGAATACTAAAATTAATCGAACTTGAAGATCGAGCGGATGATCTTCTTCGAACTTATTCTGGAGGTATGCGACGTAGGTTAGAGTTAGGAAGGGGGCTACTCCATTATCCGAAGGTTCTTTTCTTAGATGAGCCGACTGTTGGGCTTGATCCTCAGACTCGTGATCATATTTGGAATTACATAAAAGAGCTTAAGGAAAATAATGACATAACCATTGTTTTAACCACTCATTATATGGATGAAGCCGACCGATTAAGCGACCGTATCGGTATCATAGATTACGGTAAGCTCATAAAACTTGATACACCCTCCAAATTAAAAGAAACCTTAGAGGGTGATGTTATCGTTGTTAAGACAAGTAATCTTGATGCTTTTTCTAGATTGATCAGTGAAAGGCTTGGTTTTGATAAGCAGCAAATAGTTGATGGTACTTTAGAAATCACTGTGCAACAAGGTAAACGGGTCATGCCAAGAATAATGGAATTAGCGGCTCAAAATAATGTCTTTATTGAGAGTATTGTTCTCCGTGAGCCAAATCTCGAGGATGTTTTTCTGCATTATACCGGTCGAGTGATCCGTGCTGATACTACTAAAGAGCTTCAGGGATTTTCGGCTATACGTAGGAGGCAGATAAAGTGACCGAACTTAGAGGATTTTATACCCTCTGTCTGCGTGAATTTAAAAGATATTTACGGGACCGAATTCGCATCATTAGCAGTTTCATGCAGCCACTGCTTTGGTTAGTGATTTTTGGTTTAGGAATCGGATCTGCCCTTCGGGGTGGCATGGATATTCCTGGATTAACCTATCAGGAGCTTATTTTTCCTGGAATTATTGGGCAGACCTTACTTTTCACAGCCATGTTTATTGGTATCTCGGTAATTTGGGACAGGGAATTTGGTTTTATGAAAGAAATCCTCGTGGCGCCTATATCCCGGATGACTGTCTTTTTAGGTAAAATGGTAGGTGACAGCATAAGTGCGCTCATTCAGGGCGTAATTGTTCTTGCTCTTGGTCTTCTCTTAGGTATAAGTATAAGTCCTGTTGCCTTCTTAACCGCTTTACCAGTTATGCTACTTATCACGTTTGGATTGGTTAGTATAGGTTTAATCGTTGCAAGTTTTATGGGTAGCTTGGAAAGTTTTGGGGCTATCCAGAGCTTCATTAATTTGCCCTTATTCTTCTTAAGCGGTGCGTTATTTCCGATATCGAGCATGCCTGATTGGATGCAGATTCTCTCCAGATTGAATCCGCTAAGTTATGGGGTTGACGCATTAAGACATGTCATTCTGGGAACTACTTGGACCGCTTCTCTGCAGCTTCAACCTTTGCTTGTTGATTTAGTTGTGATAGCGGTTTTTGATGTAGCAATGATTATTGTTGGAACTTGGGCGTTTAAACGAATGAAGTAAGAGTATTAAATCGGAAAATTTCGCTATAAAAAGGGCAGATTAAATTTCAGATTGATTTAATTCTTGGAATAGAGCAGTGCTTAAGTATCGTTCTCCTGTATCGGGCAAAATGACAACTATAAGTTTGCCTGCGTTTTCTGGTCTTTTTGCTACTTCTAAAGCTGCCCACGTTGCGGCGCCTGAGGAGATGCCTGCTAATATTCCTTCTTTTTTTGTAAGCAAGCGAGAAGTTTCAAAGGCGTCGTTATCCTTGACTTTAATTATTTCGTCTACTAAGGCTTTTCTAAATGTCTGGGGAATAAAACCAGCGCCTATGCCTTGTATGTTATGTGGACCTCTTGTTCCTCCGCTGAGTACTGGTGAAGTCGCGGGTTCTACGGCGATAGCTCTAAAATTTGCTTTTTTTGTCTTAATGTATTCTGCTATGCCCGTGATAGTTCCGCCTGTCCCTACGCCTGCAATTACTATATCCACTTTTCCATCTGTATCCGACCAGATTTCCGGTCCTGTTGTTTCTCGATGAATTTGTGGGTTAGCGGGATTTTTGAACTGCTGTGGAATAAATGAGTTTGGAATTTCAGCAGCTATTGCTTCGGCTTTTCTTATTGCCCCACTCATGCCTTCTGATCCGGGTGTGAGTACAATTTCTGCTCCGTATGCTTTAAGCAGCTTAAGTCTTTCTATGCTCATTGTTTCAGGCATAGTTAATATGAGTCGATATCCTTTGACTGCGGCAACCATAGCTAAACCAATGCCTGTGTTTCCGCTGGTTGGTTCGATGATTATTGTGTCTTCGTTAATGAGGTTTAGTTTTTCCGCTTCATTTATCATGTTGAGGCTGATGCGGTCTTTTATGCTTCCGCTTGGGTTGCGTGATTCAAGTTTAACTAAGATTGTGGCTTTAGAATTTGCTTTTAACTTGTTTAGTTTGATTAGCGGTGTTTTTCCTATGATTTCAGTGACTGAGTTAAATATGCGAGTCATGTAATTTCACTTGTGTTATAACAGCGTTATGGTGATAATGTTTTATTAAACTTTACTGTGCTTGAACAATCTGACAAAATACTCTTTTAGCTTTTGTATTCATACAATTTTATATGCTATAGTTGTCTCCAGTTTGACTTGGTTTTTCTTCGTAAAGACTTGAACATATTTTACAGAAGTCTATGGCAGCTTCATCTGATGACAAGTCAGCCTTGGCTAGGCGCTTGGCAGTTTCTTTAGCTAACCTTTCTATTTTAGGCATAATGTCGCCAAATTGTTCTGTGCTTTTAAAAGCGCGCTTTGAGTTAACATACTGACTTACCGCTGCTTGAGTTGTTCCAAGTTTTTGTGCCGTTTCAAACTGGGTTAAATTATACGAGAAAACCAGTTCTTTTGCGATTAGTGATCTTAAAACTGGCATTATGTATTTGCCAACGGTTTCACATCGCGTAACCATTATTAATCGAGTTTTAATATAACGCACTTATATTTATTGCTGGTGTCCATTAATTACCAGGAAAAAGATGAGAAAATCTCTAATCTACAAAAAAGAGTTTATTGCTTAAGGATTTGATTGTTTTGGATTGCTATTTACTGCGCAAACCACTTTTTTTGTTGACGTTGTTTTAGGTGCTTTTTCAGCATTTGCCGGATTTTCCTGATTAACAGTTATAGTAGCATTTTTTCCTAAGCGTAGCTGTGGTTCTCCTTTGAACGCGGCCACTGTGGCATTTTTTATTTGAATTGAATCTCCTGCGACTATAGCATTAACTTGTTGATCCCAAAGGGAGAGTTTAATTTTTCCAGTTTGGTCTTCTATCCATGCATTAGTTAGTAAAGCGCTATTGCCAAATTGGGTGTGAACCATTTGGGGTTTCGGTACTTCTAATACCTGTGCATCAAGATTGACTTTTTTCATTCCAATCCGAAGGTCTTTAATGAGAGTAGATGTTGGTTCAGCGGGATTCTGTTTTGCTATTTGTTTTCTTATTTTGTCTGTATCCATCCAATGTTCAAATCGGATGTCCTTTCTAGTAAGAAGTTCTTCTTCAACTCTAAACTGAACTACGACGTTATTTTCTTTTTTAATCAGAAAGATGGCTTCAGCATGTATGCTGCCGCGATATTCAACTGAAAGATCCCCGCATTTAGATTTTCCATTTTCTTTTGCTGCAACTAACGAGTTGAAGAGTTCAGTGGGGTAGACGTTATATTTAACTGAAAGAGACGCAAGTTGTTCGCCTATTGTAGTCTTTTTTTGTTTCATTTTATCCCCTTATCCAGTTTTTGCCAGATTCGGTCTTGAAAAAGCAATTTGCCTAACGGAAATTTGTCTCTTTCTTGAAGAATCCCGACAGGCGTTATTATAATACATTTGAGTATATTAGGATAATTGCCCCAATTGAAACATCTTCATCACTCTCTTGGTTATATTTAATACGTTTTTTTAATATGTCAAATCCCGATTTATTCTTCGATTATACTATTTTAGATTCGAAATCTCCCTTATAACCAGTTTCGTGATACATCAGATACTATACAACAGTTAGGAAGTGTAATGGGTTGCAGTTAATACAACAATCATTTGAGGATTCAAAATTAACTCAAGTTATAATTGCCGCGTTAAATGAAGAACAAGGCATAGGTCTTACCATCTCCGAAATGCAGGAAAGTCTGGGACCTTCAAGAGTCCTTGTAGTTGATGGTAATAGTACAGATCGTACCGTTGAAGTTGCTAAAGACTTAGGAGTAGACATACTTTCCCAAGATGGCAAAGGGAAAGGTGATGCTATTGAAAAAGCACTTAGATACACCGAAGAAGATGTAGAGTATATTGTACTTACCGACGCAGATTACACTTATCCAGCTGAATATGTACCTCAAATGATTGAGATATTAAAGCACAATCCAGATATCGGCATGGTTTGCGGGAACAGATTCAACGGAGATGTTGATGGAAAAGCATTACGAACCCGATTCTACTTCGGAAACAAAATGCTCTCCTTTGCGCACACCTTACTTAATGGGGTAAATATGCGTGATCCGTTAACTGGTTTACGTGTAATTCGCGCGGAGGCAGTGAGGGATTGGGATATAAAATCTGACGGTTTTGATATTGAAGTAGAGCTGAATCGTCAAATCGAAAGAAAAGGATTCAAGATAGCCGAAGTACCAATCAAATACAGACAACGACTCGGAGAGAAAAAGCTGAAAATTAAGCACGGCGTGGGCATTCTAAAAAGAATATTATTAGAAACTATCCGATAATTTCGCTTTCTTCTTTTTTATAAAGAAAAGAACACCTTCTTAGCAAAATATAATACCTGATTTCATAGCTCAAATCAAATTAACAATCGCTTATCCTTTACAAATTCTTGCTTCTTATAATTACTTGTAAAAGCTGGGTAGACCAGATTTTTTCGCGTATTTTCCTTTGACTTTTTTAGTGTTTATTTGCCGATCACTCTTTATCTTTCGCAACATTTCTGAAGCCATCATACTGTTCTCTGCTGAAGCTAATCTCTTTGCCCTAAGCAAATTTACTCTTATTCCACAAAAAGCACAAACCCGCGTTTTTTGATCCATCGCGGCTAGCATTAAACCGCTACACTGAGTACATTCTATTATCAAAGTTACCGTCATCGTAAGCCCCTTTTCCGAAAGAATTTACTTCGCATCTCCATTTCACTTCTCCCTCATAATATCCTTTTTCTTTTCTTGGAGCCTTCTTAATTTTATATGAACAAGACTTCATTTAGCTGTTAATTATTTTGTTCTCTATATGCACAATTACGTTTTCTTTTTTTAAATTTGGTTGGATTGAGGAATTTTAGTTATAGTATTGATTTGTCTAAAATCTTTTTTCTCTTTTAGATTCAGATACGTTGTTATGTTTGTGTTTTTTGACCAAAGTCATTAAGTGGTAGTATACGTGAAACCACAATTTCTTATAAACAATTGGCTTTAATTTAATAAGTATCGACTTTTGGAGGAAAAAAATATTAAAAATCCTAGAAAAATTTTAACTACGATTGTTTTCGTTATTTTGTTGAGTGTTAGTTCTTTTGCTGTTCTCCAATCTGCTAGTGCTCACACTCCACCTTGGGACGTTCCAACATATGCTTACCTTGCTGCTTCACCAGACACTGTGGGTGTTGGTGAGTATACTTTGCTAATCATGTGGCTTAACACTGTAGTGCCAACAGCAGGCGGTACAGGCGGAGATGCATGGCGCAACTTCTTCATCAACGTAACCGCTCCTGACGGATCCCAAACGACACTAGGTCCATTCACAAGCGGGGCAGTTGGTACCACCTTTACCACATTCACTCCTGACCAAGTTGGTACATACACTTTGGTTTTCTACTGGCCTGGACAAATACTAACTAACGGCACAGGAGTACCCAACTTCCGCGGATTAGCATGGGTCAACGACTATTTCATGCCTTCTCAGAGTGCTCCGATTACACTTACTGTGACTCAAAACCCAATCGAAAAATGGCAAGAGCCAGCTCTTCCAACTGAATACTGGAGCCGACCAATAAACGCTATGAACAGAGAATGGTCAAGTCTTGCCAGCAACTGGCTCAACGGTGCTTGGCTAAATAATAAATTCCAACGAGCTGGTCAAGCACCAAACACACCCCACATAGTATGGCAAAGACACATAACCGCGGGGGGTATCGCAGATGCACAATGGCCAGGTATACCTTACAATGTCAACGACTATGACAGTCCTTGGAGTACTCCAATAATTATGAACGGCAGAATATACGTTAACATGCCGGTTACCGCTGACAAAACCAAATACGGTTACTACTGCTTAGATCTGCAAACCGGCGAACAGATCTGGTACAAGAACGGAACAGATAACGGTCTTAACAACCCAGTAAGTTTAACTGGATATGCAAGCGGTCTAAATCAAGCGCCTAGACTTAGCCAAACTTTCCCTCTGCTGTCATTTGGTCAAATATATCAATATTACTCAGTGAACGGACACGGGATCGCCTCTTACCTGTGGATGACTCAAGGAAGCAACTGGTACATGCTTGACGCGGAAACCGGAAACTGGATAATGACCCTCAAAAACGTGCCTGGCGGCACTGCAGTTGTAGATCAAGACGGAAGTTTACTACGATACAGCTACAATCCTAATACAGGTAATTTACTATGCTGGAACTCAAGTCAAGCAATTCCACCTGCAGGACCAACAGGAACTTCTCAGCAACAATGGAAACCTCGTGTAGGCGCAATTATTGACGCAGTTAACGACACCTCATGGACAAAAGTTGGACCAGTTGTAAATCAATGGGACGTTATAGATATTGCACCCCGATCTGGATACACCATGAACGTGACAATTGATAGAGGTCTAGCTGTAGCTCCGCCTTCTCTTACCGATGGTTTACAATCAGTTGGACAAGGTAGCATAACTGTTGTTCAAGACGATGGGCGAGTTCCAAGATATATTGTAGGCTTTAGAAACTGGGACGCGGACAGAGCAGTAAGTGGTGGTAGTGGAACCTTTAGTGTGTGGTGTGTACAAATCAATTATGGCGCAGCTCCCTATAGTCCATACCCCGAAAAAACCTTTACACAAAACACTAACCTCGGATACAGTGCTTCTGTACTCTTTAACAAAAACTATACTGGTCCATTAGCAGGCAACATAACTTGGAGCATGGGTCCAATTGACTACAATAGCGGAATCTTCACAATCTTCGCAAAAGAAACAGCGCAATGGTATGGGTATAAAATCAGTGACGGCAGCCTAGCTTGGGGTCCAACTCAACCTGAAGTAGCATGGAATATGTATGGTGATGATACTGCGGTAGCTTATGGTAACCTCTACACTGCTGGGTACGGTGGAGTGCTCTACTGTTATGACATCGCCAACGGTAACCTAAAATGGACATATACCGCTTCAGGTATTGGCTATGAAACTCCATATGGCAATTATCCACTTAATATTGGCACAGTTGCAGATGGAAAAGTATTCTTATACTCAACTGAACACTCACCAACAAAACCATTATGGCGCGGGTCAATGGTGCGAGCTATCGACGCTTATACAGGTAAAGAACTTTGGGTAATCAATGACTATAACATGGGTCTTGCAGTCGCAGACGGCTTCTTAGTATCCGGCAATGCATATAACAACATGATTGAGTGCTACGGCAAAGGAAAATCAGCTATTACAGTTACAACAACACCAAAAATTACTACCACTGCTGGTTCTATCTTAATTGAAGGCACAGTTACTGACCAGTCTCCAGGTGCACCTGGTACCCCCGCTATTGCTGACCAATACATGCAAAAATGGATGGAATACATCTACATGCAGCAGGCGAAACCAGCAGACGCTGTCGGAGTCCAAGTTAAACTAACCGCCACTGACTCAAACGGCAATAGCCACGACATTGGAACAGTAACAAGCGACATAAATGGTGACTACGCCATCTCATGGAAACCAACATCTGAAAGCATGTACACTATAACAGCTACTTTTGATGGAACAAACTCCTACTGGCCATCAAGCGAGACAACACACTTATCCGTTGTAGCCGCTACGTCTGACTCAAGCTCCAATATAGAATCAAATAACGCACTAAACACGCTTCTCTACATAATCATAGCGCTAGTCGCAGTCGTTCTTATTGCGGTTGTAGCATTATTCCTTCGCAAAAGTAAGTAACACAAAACCCCCTTTTTCTTTTTTCTTTAATCCCTAAATAATGAGCTGAAAGGGCTTTGGCGAATCCTCCATCTCTCCATTTGGTTCTACAAACTCATCTCCTTAATGTCTTGCACCAGAGCCCCAGCAAACTTTACGCCGCGAAATATTTCCCGCACATATCACACCTATCCATAGCAACTACATTCTTTTGTATCCAAATCAACTCCAAAACGCATAGCATGCAACGAGGCAATTTAAAATATTTGGAGTAAGAATAAAACACTGAAAAAAAGAACAGAAAGACTTTTCCACATATAATTCAATAACGCTATTGGGAAGAGGTATACTTTGAGCGGACAAGCAAGACCAAAGCAGGGTTCACGTTTAGTAGATATAGCACTTAGTTATTTCAAGAAGGAAGGTTATAAAATGAAAACTGAAGCCGCTATTATGGATGGCTTTAGCGGTATTACTAGAAAGTTCGATTTTGTGGTTCAAAAAGGACGCGACGAACAAGTTGTATGGTTACGCGATTGGAATCGAACTATTGGAGTTAACGTGATTATCAATTTAGATACGGCTTCAGCGGATGTAGGCTTATCCAATCCTATAATGATCGGTGAAAAATTCAGTGATCACGCAAAGTCTTATTCTAATAGACGAAAAATTATGCTTCTTACAAGGCAGAAATTAACCACGAGCCTTCGATAAAAAGACTGTTAGGAGTTTAAGTAATCGTCAATTTTCCCTTCACGTTCAAGTAAACCAAGCCAATCTACACAACCTACATAACCTTTCTGTTTTCCCTCAAGAACCTTAAGAACCTGTGTTAAAGTCTCTTGCACAGTTTTTCCTGTTACGTTTAGTTCGCAGATTTTCTCTGAGGTCTGTTTTTGTATAGCTTCAACTAAGCAGACGTCTAAAATTTCTGCTGAAAGATTTTCCGATTGCTTAAGTTTACTGTAGCCGCGTTTTTGCATAAGCGTTTGGAGTTCAGCTGGGTGACGTCTAAGAACAAAGATATGGGTCGTGAGCATTTTTGGGGTGACTGCAGCGGCGTAATGTCCATCTATTACCCAATCGGCCTGAAGGTTTTTTTGTATTATCTGTTTGAGTTTTCGGCGCATCTTCACTTCATCGATTATGGTGGTGTCGCGTTCTTCATCTCTGCATAGAGTCAAGTTTTCTTTTTCTGCAAGGTCTGTTAGGTTAATGTATTGCGCGTTTAAAGTCTGAGCGAGTTTTTGAGCGAGGGTAGTTTTTCCAACACACGGCGTGCCCGTGATAAGTATAACACGTTTGCTCATGGACACTAGTGAGATTAGAGGAAATAATTATTGCTTGCGCCTGGATTTCGGCATTAAAGGCTGCGTTTAATTTGTCAATCAACAAAAATTTCCCCCTACACTCCGACTTAGTATCGATTTGATGCTTTAAATTCATAAAAGAACGATATTTTCTGCTTTAAAAGAACAACAGCCAGAAAAATTCATTTGTTGTTCTTCTACAAATAATATAAAGAGTAATAGTTTGTAATTGGAATTACCGCTAATATTTTTAGGTTAACTCATATTTAATGTTATAAGCGGTTTGGATGAGGTAGGGTTGGGGTGTTGGTTGGCTGATTTAGTGTTTTACTTTGTTGATGTTTTTGCGGAGGAAAAGTTTGCGGGCAATCAGCTTGCTGTTATCCTTAATGGGGCTGATTTATCAAGTGAGCAAATGCAGCGAATCGCTAATGAGATGCATTTTTCTGAAACCACCTTTATTCAGTCAAATCTACCTCGAAATGGCGGCTATGATGTGAGAATATTTACTCCCTTTGCGGAGGTCCCCTTTGCTGGTCACCCAACATTAGGTACGGCTTATGTTATCAAGCATTTTGTAGCAAAACATTACCTTGATTATTTGATACTTAATTTAAAGATTGGACAAATCCCGGTGGCCTTTGAGAAAAACTCTCTGGGTGAGGAAATAGTTTGGATGAAGCAAAAGCCACCTGCATTCGGAAACACTTTTTCCATAAAGCAATTAGCTTCGGTGCTTCAACTTCCTGAAGACGCTTTTGATGATCGATATCCTATTCAGGAGGTTTCCACGGGAATGCCCTTTATCATTGTAGCTTTAAAGACACTGGATGCAGTAAAAAAAGCGTATGTCAACTTCAATACTCTCCAAGAAATAGCCAGCGGAGTGCATGGGGGCATCCTGATTTTTGCTTCCGAAACCTACAACAAGGCCAATGACTTGAACGTGCGCGTGTTTGTTGACCTCTTTGGCATACCTGAAGATCCCGCAACAGGATCAGGTAACGGCTGTCTTGCCGCCTATCTATCCCAATATCAATACTTCGGCACGCAAACAGTCAACGTTCGTGTTGAGCAGGGATGCGAGCTAAAACGGCCCTCTCTACTCTTACTCCGAGCCCAACCTACGCAAAGAGAAATACAGATCCAAGTAGGCGGAAAAGTAATACCCATCGCCCACGGAAAATTACTCTAACACCATATCATTTCTTTCAAGTTTGACATTTTAGTGCGGGTATCTTTATTGGTTAGGTCTGCGATTTTTCTACTGGGCTGGCGAGTTGGCGTGTGGCTTTCGGATCTCTAATTTGAGGTCTGAGGAAACTCCGCCCACGTGTAGAATTGCACCCTTCTGGGGAAGACGAGAGTCTTGGCAACGGAGCAGAAACGACACGTCTACCTAGACTTGGCGATGAGACATGAATAATGTCGAGTGCGCTAGGAAAGAACGATGAAACGGCCGTCCTGCAAGTGGAAAGGGCAAACAGTCGCTGATGAAGTCTCTACCTGAAAGCGCGGGTAGCCCGATTAGCCAAATGCCACAAATAAACAAAAGGCGGGTTACGTCCAACACACCAGCCCACAGCGGAACCCGCCTCTTCTGAACGGTACAATCTCTGATTTTATAATGTACTGTCAGAAGCAAGCAATGGAAGAGGCAACAATCAAGACCAAATACAAAGTTCTCAAAGTGATGCTTAGAGACAACGTAAATCTTGAAGACCCTGAAGAAGTCAAACTCTATATCGCAAGACGGAAGGAATGGTGCAATGGACACAAGATTATTGCTTGCTATGCTTACAACGACTATGCAAAGATGCGTG
>CAZWRU010000012.1:0-55509 GCA_964636425.1 uncultured Candidatus Bathyarchaeia archaeon | reverse complement strand
CATAGCTGACTGCTTTCCAAACTTCAGGAAACAGAACCGCTTGATATCCGAAATTTAGCGCGCGTACCGAGCAGTAACAAACCTTAAAAACAAAACTACCCTATTTTTTTATATCAACCGAACAAAGAAAAGAAGAATGTGTTTTTGTGGAAACCCTGCGCTTTTAATATCAAATAGCAAAGGTACTCTTAGATGCGCCAATTGCCACAAGAAACAAATATTTGATTTTTGGAACTTCTAAATAGGCGGGGGATACACCTTAAGCGCTTCGCGCACTTATCTTTTAGGAGTATTAACAAAGTTGACCCGCCAAAAAGATTTTTAAAGTTATTTTTGGTTAATTATGGCTTTTTGGATTTGTAAAAATGCTTAGCTCTGGAAGATTATACAAGGCTTACACTTGGGATTAAATGACTAATTCAAGGATATTGGTTAGGAAAATGTTTATCTGACTAATCCTTTTCTGAAGATGAACAATATGGGTAAGTATTCATTCGCGGCTCGTATGCCTGATAGACCTGGCAGCATGGAAAAGGTAGCAGCTATTGTAAAGCTACATCAGGGAAATATTGAACGTGTTCATTATGATCGCAGAATCGACTCCTGCATGGTTTTTTTTGAAGTTACTTGCGATGGGGAGCAGTATCAGAAGATTAGCGAAGAACTCAAAGCCATTAATTACTTAGCTACTTCATTAGAAAATCTTTCATTCATAAAATTTAATGTATTCTTGGAAAATCGAGCAGGAGCCCTACATGAGTTATTAAATTATACAACTGCCGCGAGGGCAAATATTGCATATATGGACTTTGATGATCAACGTGATAAACCAAACATGTTAACGATGAGCCTTATAGTTGCTGAGAGCACTGCTGTAGAAAACTTGCTCGATCAATTAGTTTCGCATTACCGCATTGAAATCGTCGAATACGATACTACTGGGCAACATTTGGATGAAACTGTTTTCTACATCCGTTTTGCTCAGCAATTACGTGCACTCATAGGCACCCAAGATGACAAATTCTTGATGAAACTTTTAGCGGATATCGATCACATAGTTCAAGAACTAACTAACATAGGTATAGAACCAAAATACGCGTTTGACTCTATTCTGGAAACAGGAAGAACTCTCAATCAAACAACAGAATCAAACTTTTACGTAGATTTACAATGGATTAAACTCCGAAACGGCGAATTAATTTGCCTACAAATGCCATGCGGAGGCAACATCTATATTCTCAGCTTTGAAAACGAGAAAGTACTCATCGACACTGGATACGGCATTTACAATCAAAATCTAGAAAAACTATTACATACACTGGGTATAAGAAAAAAAGACATAACACGTATTCTACTTACCCATGCAGATGCAGATCATGCGGGCGGCGCAGGATATTTCCACATTAAAACTTATTTACATCCAGAAACCAAAAAAATGTTACAGAAAACTAATCGAGCGTACGGTTCTAAAAGCCAAGGTTCTATATTGGAAGCCGTTTACACTCAGTTAATCAATATTTTTTCCAAATACAATCCGCCTAAACAAACTGAAACCTTCCAAACAACTGCCTATTCTAAACAAGGTATTTTTGAGGTTATAGATGAAGTGAGTATAAGTAAATTAAAACTTCAGGTACTTAATGGACTTGGAGGTCATGTTAATGGTCAAGTCTTTTTCTTCTGCGAGAGCGAAGGACTACTATTTACCGCAGACAGTCTGATAAACTTCGCATCTCTTACACCTGAAAGAGAAAGATACAACACATTAGCTAAACTATTAATGACCACTGTCAACGTGGATTCACAGACAGCTAAGAAAGAGCGAGATGGCCTCATCTCAATTGTAAAGAAAGCTAATGACTCACTAAAAACACAAAATAGAAAATGCCTAATCTGCAGCGGCCACGGGGCGGTTTCAGTTCTAAACAGAGACGAACTAATCATATTAGGAGAAGTAACCCATTTAACTAACACTAACTAATCGATTAAAGTTCACCGTATAAGTTTTGTTTGCCCGATACCTTATACCCCAAGTTTGCCGAAACAAAAAACCAAAAAGACTAACTAAAATCTCTGAGAACTATTGCTTCAGCAGGGCATTTAGGGATACAATCTCCACAGCCATGACAATCAGCAGATTCGATTATTGAAGGTTCTTCTATGTCTATTTTAAAGATAATTTTCAGCGGACAACCTCTAGCGGCAGCACAATCTTTACATTTGATACATTTAGCCGGATCAATATACGCCACTTTCATGTGAAACTTCCCCAATAGCTTAAAAAAAGGAAAATCATGTAGGCGCAGGAGGCTTGGTTCCTAAAGTTACAGCCACGTCCATTGTTGAATTATTCCGTATTATAGTTAACAGAAGCACGTCACCTGGTAGACTGTTAGCTTCATAGTAGCTTAATAATTGATCAGAACCGATTATAGTTGTTCCATTTAATGCAATTATAACATCGCCTTCCTGAATTTTTCCATCAGAAGGACCACCAGATACAACTGAGCCAACATATACGCCGTAGGTTACATCCAAATCGTATTCTTTTGCTAAGGAATAGCTCATATCAGCACTGCTAATTCCCAAGTAGGGATGTCTATTATAGCTTCCAGTATGAATCAAATCGCCTATTTCTCGAAGGATAGTGTCAGAGGGAACCGCAAAACCCAAACCCTGCGAGTCAGAGATTATGGAATTCGTTATACCTATAACATTTCCAGCGGCGTTCAATAATGGACCACCAGAGTTGCCCGGATTGATTAATGCACTAGTTTGGATTAGGTCGGCGATTGAAAAATTAGCTGTAAAATCAGCTTGCTCTGATCGATGAAGCGCACTTACTACACCAGTGGTTAATGAACCTACCAAACGGTATGGACTGCCTATTGCTATAACTTGGTCACCAACACGCAAACTTGAGGAACTGACCATAGTTATCGGTTTTAATTCTTCATCAGGGGCATCTACCGAAAGTATTGATAAATCAGCGTAAGGATCAGAACCTAAAATTTCAGCGGCAAAGGCATGACCATTAGCAAAGGTAACACTTAACTCAGAGGTACCTTCGACAACGTGATAATTGGTAATCACAACAATCTGCCCTGAATGATTATAAACAAATCCTGAGCCTTGAACGCTACCAGTGCGAGTTTCTCCCTCAATCAGCACAACAGAGTTACTTACATTATCGTAAAGATCGGGCAAATAACTAGCATTCTGATAAAGCGTTATAGTTTGATTAGTTATGTGAACGGTTTGATTACTACTATAATATACTTGGGAATCAATAAGGTGGTCAACCTGACTTTTAAGATGCGAAACTTGGGTGTTAAGGTTACTAATCGCGCGAGAGTTCAAGTAATACATTCCTAATCCGCCGACAAGCAATCCGACCGCGAACAATAGAACGATAAGGCTTGCGGATGCCTTACGCGAATTGTCTGTGAAACGCATCATATTTTTTCCTCGAATTTTTATCCCGTAAAAGAAATAGATAAAAGTATTCCCAAATTAAGAAAAAAGTTATTTTCGTAAATCGATTATGTCTAAAGCATCTGGTCCAGTGCCGATTATAGTAATTGGAACACCAGTACGAGTTTCAACTTCCTTGATGAATTGCTTAGCCTCAATAGATAAATCATCGAAGCTTCGCTTACCAGCGCAAGCAGGGAATATACAATCAAGTTTTGTCAATGCAGCTTGTGTGGCGCCGTTAATTCTCGCAGTCTTTTTTGCTAAATCGAAATCGAAAGGAGCACTTCGTCTCTCACGTCCAGTACCAGCCGCAACCTCAAACCATCCACGCTTTTGAGCTTCTTCTTTCGTAATTTCGCCAGGCAGGGGACCACCACCAACTCGGGTAATAAAGCTCTTAAAAACGATTATAACATCGTCGACTCGCGTGGGACCAACTCCAGCTTCTGAAGCTATGGCGGAGGCTCCAGTATCGCGTCCAGTCACGTAGGGGTAGTCACCACCTAAGAACAGTGATAACATAAAACCCTGAGTACCCTCGAGCAGAACCTGTTTGCCCTGATCTATACCATCATTAACTTCAGTTATTGCATCAGCAAGGAAGGGCTTAAGTTCAGGCAGATCTTTGGCTAATTTTGCGCTTCTTCTAACGCGTTCTTCAAGAGCAGGCCCAACTCCCCACCCAGTAGTCCCAATACCTCGATTATGAGCACTTGCCTTATCCTGTTCACTATGCTTAGCCTCAATTATGGAAGCTTGAAAATCAATGCCAACCCGAGTACCTACCTTTGTTAATTCGACTTCTTTAAAAAACTGGCCAACATGCACATTTGCACCAGGCGCGATAAGTAAACGACATTTAGGATTAATGAAACCAGCTGGGACCATATGCAGAGCATACTTTTGTCCTTCATGCAAAACCGTATGAGCAGCATTAACAGAACCTGTTCTGACACAAAAATCGATGTTATCTTTCAATGCAAGGTAACTAATTATTTTTCCTTTTCCCTCGTCGCCCCAAAAGGCGCCAACAATAACAGTGCAAGGCATATTAGTTCACACTTCAAGAGTTTAGCAAGAATTATTTAAAGGTGTAGCCGAACAATAAAATCCAATAATAAATAGCAAACAAAAAATTAAGCAATAAAAAATGCCTCGGGCATTTAGAAGGTTATTGTTGTTTTAACCGTCTATGCTCGGCTTCACGGTCAATTTTATCTAAAAGTCTAATCACTTGCTTGCCTTTTCGGATTTTCTCTTGTTCCGTTATTGATTCTCTCGCACTGCAAATGTAATCTGTCACTATGCCAATATCTTCATCAAGAATAACTGGATAAACACGACATCCAGATGGTCGGTCTGCATAAACAGTACATCGGCGTTGTTTAAGATTATAGAAAAAGCAGTGCCCGCGTCGATTCCGCAATATTGCATAACCGCTGTTATCAAAACGGACAAAAGACTCTACGGAAAAACCTTTCTTTTCTAATCGAGCAATATCCTGATTCGAAAGCAACATCTCGGTCTCAGTACAGCAAACACCACAATGAAGACAACGCATAAACACCCATCTACCGTACAGCTATATCTATGTTATTTAAAAAATGTAAAATTGTGTTAAATCTGATATAACGGGGAATATCAGATTAAATAACATCATAAACAAGCCAAACATAGCCTTTTGGAAATACTTGTTTTTTACGAAGTTTAAGCGCAGGAGTTCTATTGATATTACTAAAAATATTGTACGCTCTAACTCCCACTATAATTGGATGTATAAGTAAACTAATTTCTGAAACAAGATTTTTTTCTAAAAGTAGATTACTCAGTATTCTTCCTGTGTCAGCCAGAATTCGTTTTCCATCATACTTAGTCGATAGAAGCGCTAATGCGGCAGGTAAATCTACTTCATTTTCGCCAACAATATGAAAATCATATTCTCTTTCCTTTAGATATTTTAAATATTCTGAAGGGGTTTGTTTGGAGATAAGTACGATCACATCTTTGCAGTATTTGTATCTTCTGCAGAAATGAAGAAGCCCTCTCAGAGAACCTTTGGTGTCAGGAATTACCCAATAAGAAAGCGAAGAATCTTTATTGGGTTTCTTAAAATCGCTTTCGTTTTCAGCAGGAATTTCTCCGTACATTGTGGCGCCAACTTTAACTGTGTTTGAACCAACGAAATAAATGTCGGGTTTGTAAGAGTCTACAATCTGGTAGTGCAATTCCATGTTGGGTTCAAATCCAGTCAGAGAGCCATCTAAGCTTATGGAGTTATGAATGATTACTTTTTGCAAATGCGATTTCTCCTGCTCTATCCGAATTAGAACGAGAAGATGAAGATATTAGCATGCTGTTTTCATTAAGCTAAGATTTAGCATCTCCGCGTATAGGATGTTGCGAAGGGGTATTCGCGTTAATTTTTGTCGTTGATATGGAGAGTATTCGATGAAGTTACCTTTTCCGAAATCATCTTTTCGAATGCCTGTCAAGAGTACGTTTACGATCACTGACCCGTCTTTTAGATGTAGATTTACGTTTTTTCCTATGAATGATTTTGCGCTGTTTAAACTGAAGCTGTCCATCGGTTCATTCGCCCCAGTTTATTTCTTTCTCGGCTATATTGCTCCAGCATTGTTTGCAGATAGGCAATTTTTCGCCTTTCATCATTATATACAGTTTGATGTTTTCGCTTTCGCATTTGTTATTCCAAGGATTTTCACAGTGTTCCAATTTTTTGACCTCCACATATCCATGTTTTGCATCAGCATATGTTGCTTTTAAGGTCAGGTCTTAACGATACGATTATTACAGTGGAGAGAGGTAGGTTAAAGTGAAAAAATTTATACGTAAAAGCTTGCAATTAAGCTTAAGGGTTAATTATGGTTGATTTTACCGCATCGACAGTTAGCATGATTATTCAGCTAGTTGTTCTCGCGATTTTAATTATCGCCATAATGTTGAAAAATCAAAAAAGATTTCGACAACATGGGATAGCGGTGCTTATTGCAGTTGTGCTTCATTTAGTATCGATATTTGCCGTTATGACGCCATCCTTTTCAGGATTTTTCGCAGCCCCTGAATTAATCAATTACACAGACTTATTTGTCATTTTAACAATAGTCCATGTAATTACAGGAATTTTGGCTGCTGGACTTGGAGTCTGGCTAGTAGCAGAGTGGCATTTGAAAACTGACATTAAAACTTGCTTTAAAAATAAGAGAATAATGGACATCACATTTGTGCTTTGGACAGTATCAATAGTCTTAGGTATTGTTCTTTATCTAAAAATTGCCCAAATCATTTGAGTAAAAGAATTACTTCTCCTTCTTTTTTGCAAAATAGCCCTACTTCAAGGTTATTAATTGGACTTTGCAGCGTAGAATTAAAATGTTAAATTATAACTGGATTATCTCGGGATTAATGGCTTCTTTAGTTATTTTAAGCAAAGCAACAGTAGGTTTATTGAATGGTGTTTCAGGGGTTATTGGACTACCAGGATTAATGAAAAGTGTTTTTCCTTCCCATTTGATGCTAGAGCTGTGAGTGTGCCCATAAACGAATGCGTTAAAGTCATTTTGTTTGATAATATCTCGTACTTTCCCCATCCCATTAATTGTGCTCGGGTCATGAGCTACACCAATTTTCCAATTGAAAAGCTTTAAAGAATTAAGTTTGGGGAATGCTTTGCACACTTCAACACAATCCATGTTACCCTGAACCGCGAGAACAGGTGCGACCTGCTCCAATTCATCAATTACAGATAATTCAACAAGATCCCCTGCATGCACTATGTAATCTACATTTTCAAAAGCTTTCAAAACCTCTTTAGGGATACATCTTGCACGAGCAGGCACGTGAGTATCTGAAATCAAACCAACAATTTTTTCAGGCTTAATTTTAGGTAGTACGCTTGGTATTTGGGCTGTTCCGCTAGCTGCCATTAATCATGATCCTCACAGGGGCAAGTGTATGCTCTATTATCGTTCAAGGATTATAAAGCTTGATGCATATTTTATGTACTAACAATTTTCAAAAAGAAAGCAGAAAATTTTTCGGAGTTTGAGGCGAATATTATTTTCTCCAAGTATAAGGAATACTTTTTAATCTTGATAAATTTAAAGTGGAGGGCCATTGGAAAGCTACAAGTTAAAAACAAAAACCCGTCAGCGTTTTACTAAATTGAATCATAATCAATTTTTTAGGTTATTTCTGAATTTTGCAGCACGATTAGCAATAGAACCAGCTGCCGCTCCAGCCGCTACACCCCCATCAATATTAACTACAGAGAGACCTAAACTGCAGGATTGAAGCATAGACATTAAAGCACTTAATCCTTTTTCTCCAAAGCCAAAGCTGTTTGAAGTAGGAACTCCAATAACTGGAATATCTACTAATCCTGCTACTACTGAGGCTAATGCGCCTTCTCGACCTGCTACCACTAAGACAACATCGATATCTTTTAAAATCAAGTTTTTCAATGGCTCTAATAATCTGTGAATCCCAGCGACTCCTACATCGTATGATGAAAAAACTTGGCACCCCATTTCTTGAGCTATGATTTTTGCTTCTTCAGCAATTGGAACATCAGAGGTCCCAGCGGTTAAAATGCCAACTTTACCTCCAGAGGCTTCAAGGACAGCATCACCTTTCTTGATTACAACCATTCGCGCTTTTTTGTGGACCTGTAAAACTGCATCTTTGGAAACTTCGGTTTGTAAAGCGTTAATTTGTTCAATAGAGCATCGACTAATTACGACTCGCCCACATGTAGATAACATTCTTAGAGAAATCTCTAAAAGATCAGAAATTGCCTTTCCTTCAGCAAGTATTATTTCGGGTAAACCATTTCTGAGGTCACGGTTAACATCAATTTTAGCATAGTTGCTTATTTCTTCAATAGCAAAAAAGCTTAGCAATCGCTCAGCTTCCTCAATAGATAGCTCATGTTTAGCAATTTTTTGCAATACATCTCTTAACGTTGGCATACTAGAGTCATACTCTTTTCAGACATAAGTAATATATTACATATAATGTTACTTTTCATATGACATTTATGTTCAGGGAAAAAGCAACAAATTCTAACATAATCGCTGTAATTGATTGCCAAACCGTTGGGATTGCCGGAGATATCATTCTTGGAGCGCTAATTGATGCGGGAGCAGATATTGAAAAAATAAGCTCTGCTATAAAAAATCTTGAACAACCGATTGGCAACTACAGCGATGTAAAAATAACGATTAATCAGGTTATGCGAGGAGAATTCAAAGCTACCCAAATCGACGTTACAGCCAAAGCTTTAGCTAAAGTAAACGGTCAACAACTCATTGATTCGGTAAACAAAACAGTGGAAAGATTACAGCTTTCTGAGAAAGCAAAACAGTTCGCGTCAAATGCTATTCGTTCTCTAGTTAATGCTGAGGCAGAACTACATGGAAACAGGTTAATTGATGCACATTTACATGAAGTAGGATTAATCGATACACCAGCTGAGATAATAGGTGTAGCGGTTGCGCTTGAAAGCCTCGGACTATTTGAAGGAAAAATTTATGCTACTCCCGTTGCCGTGGGCGGGGGAACCATAAAGTTCTCGCACGGCATTGTTCCCTGTCCTGCTCCGGCGACCTTAGCGATACTGAAATCAAATAACTATCCATTTAAAGGCGGACCTATTGAAGCAGAATTAGCTACACCTACTGGAGCAGCAATACTAGTCAACTTAGCAGATGAAGTCAGCAGCTTTTATCCTCAAATGACTCCGATAAAAGTGGGCTATGGAGCAGGAACTAAAGAATTCCCTCAAATGCCCAACTGTCTGCGGATAATCATTGGTAAACCCGAAGAAGGAGTATTATTAGAAGAGGAAATTACTGTTTTAGAGACCAATCTTGATGATGTTACAGGAGAAATTGTCGGATATTCAGTTGATAAATTACTAGCTGAAGGAGCCAAAGATGTGAGCATAATTCCTATTTTCACAAAGAAGAACCGCCCTGGACAAATCCTCCGAGTAGTAGCATCCAAAAAAGACAGCGAACATCTCTCTCGCATCATTATGGAGGAAACAGGCACGCTGGGAGTTAGAATCCTCACCTGCGAAAGACACATCCTTAACCGGGAACTTCACCAGGTGGACATATTCATTAATGAATCAAAAGAACGCGTAAACGTAAAAGTCGTAAAAGACAAAAAAGGCACAATTCTGAGTATAAAACCAGAGTATGACGATCTTAAACGGATAGCTGAGAAGACCCATAAACCGTTAAAGGAAATAATGCAAATCGCAACAATTAGAGCTAGGGAAATTTTTCTCAAAAGATGAAAGAAATGATGACGAGAAGTTTAGACGAGAAACTTTCGGAATTAAAACAGTTCATTGTAGAGAAAGGTAAAGAGGGCGTTGTGATTGCTTTTTCGGGAGGAGTAGACAGCGCAACCTTAGCATCGGTTTGCCGCCAAGTTTTGGGGGAAAAAGTGGTAGCAGTGGTTGCCAAGTCGCCAACTTATCCTTTAGAAGAGTTAAGTCAAGCAAAGCAGGTAGCAAAAGAAATAGGCATCAAAATTTTTGTAATAGAAACTCAAGAGATGCTAAACGAGTATTTTAACAAGAATCCCGAAAATCGGTGCTACTACTGTAAGAAAGAACTTCTGACCCAATTAATAAAATTGGCAAAAGCAATGGGTTTTAAGACAGTTTTCGAGGGAACAAATTACGATGATTTAGGCGAACATCGACCAGGCTATAAAGCAATTAAAGAACTACCTAACGTGTATAGCCCTTGGGTTGAGAAAAAAATTACTAAAAACGAAATACGATCTCTTGCCAAAAAACTTGGGTTATCAGTACAAAATAAACCAGCTCTATCCTGTTTAGCATCAAGAATACCATACAATCAGACCATAACAGTTGATAAATTAGACAGAATCCAAAAAGCAGAGCAAGTAATAAAAAGTATAGTAAAAGTCAATCAGCTCCGCGTTAGGGACCACAATGACTTAGCAAGAATAGAAGTCAGCAAAGACCAAAGAGAACTTTTTAATAATGTAGAAATCTTGGACAAGATAAATAGCAAATTAAAGCAGCTTGGTTTCAAATACGTAACCATTGACTTAGAAGGCTACAAAACAGGAAGTATGCTTTTAACACTTGACCCATCGAAAACAGTAATATAAGAATTAATCAGACCGTCTCTTTTTCAGATTTTAGATAGATTTAAAAATGTTTCATTTAACCTAATAATAACAATAAAAACAGGTGTTACAGATAGAATCTAAAGTATTACCCTATGATTCGCTTGCTCATTGGCCGCCGATGACTTATAGAAACAATTTATCACCCTCACAAGAAGGGATGGTTGCTTTTACTAATCAGCTTAATATGGAAAATACCATAACAGGACCTAAAGAGCTTCAGCCTTGGATTCCTTTCTGTGAAGGAAGATGTTCATTTTGTTATTTCCCAGTTAATTGCGAAAAACAAATCTACAACTCATATATCAAAGCTCTGAAAAAAGTAATGAAGGCTTATTCGCATAGTAAGTATGTAAAATCAAGTATTTTTACTGAGTTGTATGTAGGTGGTGGAAGCCCTTCAGTTCTTAATGAGGAACAAATAATTGATGTTCTAGGTTTCTGCCGGACCAATTTCAATCTTAGCAAAGAGTGCGTGACCAAATTTACTGCGTGCACAAATGGTCTTTCTTCTAAAAAAATTCAGCTGTTATCCAAAGAGAATGTTTTTCAGTTGGATATTGGAATTCAAAGCTTCAATGAAGATTTCCGAAAAATGCTCATGCTTCGAGATAGTGGCAAAGATGCTTTGTCTAAGCTTAAAGAAGCTAAGAAGAATAATCTATGTGTTAGCATCGATTTGCTTTACAATCTGCCAGGACAAACTTTAGAGCAATGGGAAAAGGATCTAAAACAGGCTTTAGAATTAGAAGTAGAAAGTGTAGATTGTTACCCGTTGGATTTGTATTCAGATACACCTCTGGCTAGAAGAATTTCATCAGGTCAGTTACCTGCATCGGGTGATTATAAGAAGGAACTACAAATGTATCTAAAAGCATACGGGCTGTTTAAGAATCATGGATATTTCCCAACTTGTCATAACAGGTTTTCGAGAATTAAACAGGACCTAGAGCCACCATCTGTAGAAGTAGTAGGATCCGGCGCAGGCTTTTTCATGGGACATATCGGGAGTTTTCATTATTCAGATGTCGAAGACGTAAAACAGTACATAACAACAGTAGAAAATCAATCATTTCCTATCGCAAGACTTGCAACATTAACTCAGGAAGAGGAAATGCGCAAAGCCATGATGATGATTTATGTCCGCCTTCCAGTTAACCGTGACAGCTTTAAAGAGAAATTTGGCAAATTTCCAGAAGAGGCGTTTCCCAAAGCTCTTGAAGAATTAACGCGTAAAGGCCTGATAAAAGAAGAAAACAACGAAATACGCTTATCTGAGAAAGGCGACCCCTGGCGATTTAATATTGCGTGGGAATTTTTTAAATAAAAGAAAAACGATTTTTCTATTGTTTCTAATTTTTCGCTATTGTAATTACCTTTTCTATTGCCACTTTATGCAACTAATAATACCGATTAAAAAAATGTAAAAGTTGAATTTTTAGCGCCTTTTTTTCTTTTTGACAAATGATGGGTCAGAAAAAGTCAGACTAAACCCTAAAAGAGCTAAAAGAGGATAACAACTGGAAAACTTGCCCCAGATCAGCATCTTTCAAACATTGACTTGAATTTGTTAGAGGTAAAATATGCCAAATTGCTTTAGTTAAATCAGGAAATGCCGCCAAAGAGAAGAAAGGCCCAGATAAGAAAGTCATGGGCAAGATTACTACAGTGGTAAAAGTGCTCAAAATATGATGTGAGTCAATTACTAAAGTAGTAAACCAAAAATTTCTCCTGCGTCAATTCAAGATTCAAATTGTTTACTGCTTTAACAGAGCCAAACTTTTATTGAATTTTTCAGCAAGAATAAACGATTCTACCTGTAACCCTACTTTTACACTCCTAATTAACGGTAAATAAATGCCAAAGAATAAACGGTAAGGCATACGTTTTTGCACATTTTATTTAGCTCTAGTTTTTATGACGCATCATGTTTCTTCAGCGCTTCCGTAATTGCGGCCTTTGTTGTGCACCCAATTAATTCTCCTATCTTAGTGTGCCCGCTCGTTAACATTAGAGGTTTGCCTGTTTTTCCTGAAACCACAATAATGTTGTCTGTTCCCGTGCCAGTTGCTTGATATTTTGGCGAGTAGATACTTTTTATATCCAAATCTTGTAGCGCCGCAGTTTTAGCCTCAGTTATGGTAATTATTGCTCTCGCCATAGCTCCTATGCTTAGAGTGTAATTTGTTAAAAGAATAACGTTAATTGTTCCACTTATAAATCTAAAATTCCCATTGCATTCAAAATAATTTCCAACATCTACGCCTGCTCGCAAAGCATTGCCTTTGGCTCCAGCAGTCGCTATACAACATACTTGGAGTGTATCATATGACTTCTCGCAAATTACTAATTGCTCCATATCTACCCCAGTACTCAAAAAAGAAAATAATTTAGGAGTTATACCAATTGCTAGAGGAAGATTACGCTTGAATTTACCATAATTCTTCATTGTATCCTGAGACAATGGTAAAGGCGTATAAGAGTTTCCGACAAAAGGTACCTCAACATACCCATCCAAGGTTGAAAGAACCCGACGTTTTTCTCCAAAACTAAGTACCAAAGTGTTCATATAAAAACCGCTGTAGGTATGATACACGATTTTGGCTTCGATATCTTCTAATGAAAGTTCGAGTTTCCTTTCCCGTTGTATAGTATTTTCTTGTGGCATATTCAACTTTTCCTCAACGTTAATTTTCCCCATTAGATTCATTCAGGCATATCCTCATATTTTTCCCACTTTGCGTAATATTGCCCCTTTTTTAGGATGGATTATCCGACAAGTAATATAATTTTTAGCCTCACTTAAATCAATTACAAGCTGAGGAATGATGGTTAAATAAAATACAAACACAAACAATTTAGAATAAACTCGCATAAAATTTCACAATTCAATAACTACAAAAAAGCGTCGATAGCTTCTTTAAATTATCAAACATAACACAATGCCCCTTACCCTTAAAAACTACTAGATTAGCATTAGGAATTGTTTGAACAAGACGATATGCATTTTCAATCCGGCAGGTTTTATCTTCCGCACCCTGCCAAACAAAAACCTTCTCAGATGACAAATTAGAAAAAGAAATCGTCCAAGGTTTCATGAAAAGCTGATGTTCCTGAATTAAAGCCTTAATGCCGTCATTATTTTGACGAAACGCCTCTGCCATAGAAGCATACATCAATCTTAACCAAGCCCTATTAGAAAAGAACTTCTCATCATCTTTAGATAATCCGCTGAGCATTTTTTTTCCATTTTTTGATTCTAAAAATGCGTCGATATCAGCGTTAGCCCTCAGCACCTGAGAACGCAGTCTCTTCATAGCCAAAAATCCGGCATAAGGGATTTTCATGATAAAACGAGCAAAAGGCATATTATGAGCAGTAGAAACATCAAAGGGCAACGCAGGAGCACCTACAACTACTACACGCTTGACTTTTTTAGGAAAAAGCGCAGCATAAGTTAGAGCAAACGGTCCTCCTCCAGACCAACCAAGAATCCCAAACTCTTTTAGACCTAAATGGTCGATTAGAAAATCAACGTCTTTGGCAAAATCAGTAAGGTTTCTTCTCGGCGTATAACTCGATAAACCAAAACCTGGACGGTCTATTCCGATTATTTGAATCTTTGAGGAAAATGCAAAATCTTTAAGCAGTAAAATTTCAAGACTACTGCTAGCTGTGCCATGAAAATAAATAACTGGTTTTCCATCACCAACCTTTAGATACCCAATTTGCCGGCCATCAGACAGAATCAGCGTTCGCTTGGTCGAATACACATCCTTGTTCAATAACGCCTCTTCCAAAGCAACACCCCTATTTTCAGACGGAAAGCGGTATTTAGTACTTATCGGTGATTAATTATCAGGGAATAAAATAGTTTTTTATATTCCTATTCGAATAACCGCTATTCCAGAGTAATTCAGCTAAACAACAAGAGAGACCTCGAATATTGCTCTATAATTTTTCATAAGATAACAATAAACCACACATTTCGACACGTGGTAACTCGAACCGAAACATGTGCCTACATTTTAATAAAAAGAAATCAGAGAGTATTGAAAGAAAAATTCGATAACCGAGAATTTTGGTTATCTTACTTCTACCTGTATCTTTAGACTGTAAATATTAAATAAAAAAAGTGTTGAGTGTGTTGAATAGGTTTATTCGCCCCAATCTTCGCCTTCGATAATAAATTCTGTGAGCTCTAAACAATCGCCTCCGTTTTCGGTTTCTTTTACTTCAAGTTCAATTCCACATCCTGGGCAACTCAGTATGTTTCCCTTTTGTACGTCAAAAGGAACATCGATTTCTGATTCGCATACGGGGCATGTGGTTTTGTTAAGGTTACTTCGTAAATTTGATTGTATGGTTTTAATCATTGCTTGTCTCCTTTTTTGAATGCCTTGTTATTGTGGAGATGTCTTTTAAATATTGTGACTTTTATGTAACAATTAGAGCCATATATGTTATTTTTGATACAACACATCAGCATTAAAAAAAGATAAAACAGCCCTAACAAAAACCCCCATAAAAACCCGCGATTAAAGGATATATAGCTAATTACGACCTCAGCACAATTAATACCCATTAAGCGCAGCGGCAGTTCCACCTAAAATTCTTCACTAACGAAAGGTTAGAAACCTAATCGAGTAGCATTTGCGATGTCATTTGAATGATTAGCCACATGTTCCAAGTTCCTAAGGACATCAACAAATATTATTCCAACAAGCGGATCGCATGCTTTGTACTTCAATCTTCGGATATGGTTCGCCTCAAATATTTTCTCCAGACGATCGATGTCATCCTCCAATTCATTAACCTCGATAACTATTTCCTCATTTTCACCTTGAAGAGCAATCAGGGCTTTTTCATAAATCAACTTTGTTTTCTCAGTCATAACAATCAATTCATTTTTAGCATCTTCGGAGAATGAAAAGTTCTTCTTCAATTTTCTTTCTGCCAGTTCAGCCAAATTATTCGCATGATCCCCAATTCTTTCAATATCAGACGCACTGTGCTTGAGATATGCCAGTTTTTTCAGCTCGTTCTCATTTAGGTTAACAAATCGACTATCATCCAAGAATTTGTCAATAGCATGATAAATTTCATCCACTATTCCCTCCAGCTCGACAACTTTTGCTATTGCCTCCTTTTTATTCTCCTGTAAAGCAAACATTGCTTTCTCTAGCATTTCATATGTTAGATGACCCATTCTGAAAACTTCTTTTTCAGCTTGAGACAGAGCAATAGAGGGAGAAGCTAAAAGTTTGTCATCAATAAACTCAGTCCCACTCTTGATTTTAGTATCCTCACCGGGCAAAATTCTCTTCGCCAAAGCAGCTAAAATTCCCACCAGGGGCAGCATAATAAAAGAAACACTAACATTAAAAATAGAGTGCGCATTTGCTATTTGTCTGGGCAAATCAACAGAGGTTAATGTGATGAGTCCAGCAAAATTAGCTATGAATGGAAAAAATAGCAAGGCTCCAAGTATGTTAATAATTATTTGAGTTAGAGACAGCCTTTTAGATGAGAGAGATGACCCAACAGTAGCCATTAATCCAGTGACACATGACCCTATGTTGGCTCCAAGGATGACCGCTATTGCCGCTTCTAAAGTGATAAGATTATTCATTCCCAGTGATAACACAAGCCCCATCATAGCGGTACTGCTGTTTAAAACACCAGTCAGTATCGCACCCGCGAGTAAACCATACAACGGAAATTGCCCAAGGCTATAAAGAAAATCTAGCAGAGCAGGTTCATTTTGAACGGGTTTAACACTGCCAGACATTATGTTCATTCCCAAATAAACCAGACCAAGACTTAGAATTACTTGGCCTACGCTTTTGTGTTTTTTATTTTTAGACAGAAATGTAAGTAAAAATCCAATTGCGATTAAGGGGTAAAAAATTATTCCAATATCAGAAGCTACTATTTGAGCAGTTATTGTAGTGCCAATTTCACTTCCAAGCATAACACCTATGCCTTGAGTTAAAGTTAGGACGCCTGCATTGATTAGACCGATTAAAATCACCATTGTTAGACCGCTATGTACAGTTGCTGCTGTTAAGGCACCAACACAACAGCCTTTTAGGGGATTATTTGTCACTTTAGCTAGGATTTGTTTAATTTTTTCTCCAACGACTTTCTTCAGACCATCGCTTAACAGATATAACCCGTAGAGGAATAATGCAAGACCACCAACGACCCCGAAAGCGACGGCCACAACATCCATTGCTAAACTCTTCTCCCCAGTTTAAATTGAAAAAGCAGTGATTTAGATATAATAATATTTCCTAAAGTGCACCTACTCTCGGCAAATCCCAGATTTAACAATATTATTTTATTCTTTAAGCACCTTTTTTATAAAATCTATAGGCATTTCTGATTTTTTGGCTATATCCTTATAACTCAAACCTTGCTTGTCCAATCGCAGGATAACGCTTTCCATTGATTCTGCAAATTCAATAACAGTATTATCTGGATCATATAACCTAAAGACTCTTTGACCCCAAGGTTGTTCCTGTATGGGATGAATAAACACCAAGCCTTCGTTCATCAATCGTTTGTATAAGGCATCTATATCTTTGCATTCAAAATAGATTTCAAGGTTGTTACCTGCAATCGGTAGATCCCGTTTTTTATCTTTGAAAATCAAATCTAAAGCATAATCGCGGTCCCAAATAGCCAATCCCCCTTCAAAACCGACGTTTCTTCCAAAATCCATTATAATTTTTTGGCCGAGAATAATATTGTAAAAATATTTAGATTTTTTAATATCATTGACCAACAAAACAGCGCTACTGAAAGTTGGTTTATTATCATCTGTCAAAGTGATTACCTCAATTATCAGTTATCATTTTTTCAGGTGAAATTTAATTGTTGTGCACTCCAAAATTCACTCCTATTTCCGATACAATAGAATGCAGATAAGAAAGCAAATTCGAAAAACCTCCCATTAAAGAAGCAGATATGCTAATATTGTGAAAAACGCTTTCATCGGTTACAACAAGGAAGAATTTACCCATATTTTAACTTAAGTACTTTCATAAATAAGATAGCGTAATTATAGAACCGCAGAGTTTCACCTGACCTTTGAAAAGGCCTTTGGGTTTTTTAGTTAGTCGGATTTGATCTTTAGAAGATTAAGTATTTCTTTTCGAGCTTCACTGATTGTAAGAGGCAACTGGTCAGTAATAGGCAGATTATCTTCTCTTTTCAGCACTTCAAAAAGGTTAGTTATTCTAGGGGAACGAAGGTTAACATTTCGAACCAATTCAGTATTTGAAAAAATCTCTTTAGGTGTGCCTACAGAAGCTAATCTGCCTTTATTTAATATACATAGTTTGTTTGCAAATAAGGGAACCATATCAACATCATGAGTAGCTAACAGCAGAGTAATTCTTTGTTCTTTATTAAGATTTAAAAGTAAATTCAAAATTTCACTAGTGGCTAAAGGATCAAGATTTGCAGTGGGCTCATCCATTATTATGACTTCTGGCTGCATAGCTAAGACCCCTGCTAACGCAACTCGTTTTTTTTGGCCTAAACTTAAGAAATGAGGAGGTTTCTCCATGAATTCCTCCATCCCGACTATCTTAAGCGATTCATTAACCAGTTTTTTCACTTGATCTGCTGGAAAACCCAAATTTAGTGGTCCAAAGGCTACGTCTTGCTTTACAGTAGATGCAAAAAGTTGATCATTAGGATCTTGAAAAACGAATCCGACTCTCTTCCGAAGATTAAGCAGAGACTTCGAGTCATACTCTAAGGGTTTATCTTCAAAGAATATTTGACCTGAAGTTGGTCGTAAAATTCCATTTAGGTGGTTAAGCAGAGTCGTTTTTCCAGAACCATTGGTACCTAAAAGCGCGATGCTCTCCCCTTTTTCAAAACTTAGTGAAACTTCGCTTAACGCTATGGTTCCATCGGAATAGCGATGAGACAGATTTTCTAATCGGAATAACATTTCAGTTATACAACTCCAATGTTGGTTGTTAAAAAGATTGCAATCACAAACAACGCGTCAAAAAGCGCGATAGAGAGCAGGGCTATTTTTTTGGGGTGGGGCAAGTCTTCCAGAACTCGAATATCACCGTCATATCCTCGCGCATTCATAGCTACAAGCGTGCGCTCGCCTTGTTCTAAAGTTCTTATGAACAAGTTACCTGCAAGTAAAGAGAGAGAACGAATTTTTTTTATCCATCCTGAGTTACCAAGTCTCATTTTTTGGGCAGTACTCATTTGCGCGGAGACTTCCAAGAAAACGAATATGTATCGGTAAATCAACAAGGACATTTCCACTAGGACCTTAGGAACATGAACTCGACGAAGAAGTATACAAAGGTCAGTTATTGAGGTTGTTAGTACTAGAAAATAGAGACAGGAAAGGGCACCTTCAACTCGTAAAAAAGTTGTTACACCCATAGCAATTCCATTTTTGAAAATTGTCCATTTGAACCAAGGTAAAGCCAGTTCCGAAAACGGTTCACCAAAACCAAAAAACAATGCGATAAAAAGGCAACTTAAACCAACCATCAAAGTAGGATAAACCAGCAAATTAAGATAAAAATGTGCTTTTATCTTAGCGAAACCCAACAGCAAAACAGCGTTTATTACAAACATAATCATAGGCAAAATAAATGACTGCGAACAGACGCAGAGTGTGAGTGCAGAGAGGGCAAAAAAAACTTTTGTTATCGGGCTGTTCTTAGCAAAACCATTAGTGTAAGCATATCGATCAATTTGCGCATATGAATCGCTATGAGCCATCCTTTATTTTCATCCGAATAATTACTGCTTTGTAAGCTCTTATTTGTTTGCTCGTTTTCCCTTTTCGTATCCAACGAAGTACCCAATTATAATTGCCCCAATAGCCGCCTGTAAAGCAAATAATAGACTTTCTATTTCCCCGCTAGGTGGCTCCCAAATTGGAGTGAACCAAGGTTCATATCCAGTTTCAGAAATTGCATCTTCAGCAGCACCGTCTGCGCCACCATATTCAGCCGAGGGCGAGATAATCAAAGGAGCAACAAAAAGGGCAATCATAATTACAACTAAAACCAGGTAATATTTGCTTTTCATAGTTTTTGTGCATCCTGCCCATTAATTCTAGGCAATTTAATAACTTTCATAGCGGCTAAAAGTTGCCCCTTATATTTGGCTAAAAAGTCAAACATTATAACTGCTAAAATGCCTTCACCGATTGCTAAAGGAATTTGAGTTACTGCAAAAATTGCGCCGAACTTCAGAAGAGCATCAAAGAAACCTGCCGCAGTCGGAAAAGCTAGTGCGAGTTGAATTGAAGTTATAACATAAGTGAACAAATTACCTAAACTAGCAGCTAGAAATATTCCTATTGAGTTTGATAAATTGACTTTTTTGCAGATTACCCAAATAGAATAGGCCAAGAAGGGGCCTGCAATACCCATTGAAAAAACATTAGCACCCAACGTTGTTAATCCACCATGTGCCAAAAGCAATGCTTGAAATACCAATACAATAAGGGAAAGAACAGATGTTATTCCCGGTCCAACTACGACCGCGGCCAAACCCGCGCCAGTAGGATGCGAACAGCTACCTGTTACTGAGGGAAGTTTAAGCGCGGAAAGTACAAAGATGAATGCGCCCATTAAGGCTAGAAGAGGTTTAGATTCGGGCGTTATTTTAGTAACTTTTGTAAGCTTATAGACTCCATAAGCTATAACGGGGATAGATATTATGAACCAGATTTCCCACCATGGGTGAGGTAAGAAGCCCTCCATAATGTGCATAGCATTTCCTCTGTTTTGGATAGTTCAGCCAACAGAAGAGTTATAAACTTTCGCTTAAGGCAAGTAAATTCAAAGTTTAGCTATTTGGATAAGAATTTTGATTAAAAATATTTAAGAGGGAAAATTCATCAAATTTTCAAATTCCTCGCAGAAATCATTCAAATACATACCTTGTAAAACAAAAAGGTATAGCGAAGGTGTAGGAATCAGCAGCTAAGCACGTCTCAAAATAGGTTAGGAAATCCGAAGAAAATATTACTTGAAGTATGTTCTGAAAAATCATTACAGATTATGCCTAAAGGTATAGAAAAACATCTTGATGAACTGGAGAATCTTGATAAACTATTGATTATTCTATATTCCATGGGAATGAATTGAGCATGAAGGCTGTTGCTTTTAACGGAAGCGCAAGAAAAGATGGAAACACTGCTTTACTCTTAAAACGAGTTCTTGAGGTTCTTAAAGCAGAAGGATTTGATACAGAGCTTATCCAGCTAGCAGGTCAGCAGATTCGCGGATGTAACACTTGCCGAACCTGTTACGAAACAAAAAATAAACTTTGCATAATTGAGAACGATAAGGTCAATGAGTATATAACCAAAATGGTAGAAGCTGACTGTATAATTTTAGGGTCCCCTGTGTACTTTTCGATGATGACCCCAGAATTGAAGGCGCTAATTGATCGGGCAGGTTATGTTGCCAAGGCAAATGATGACATGTTTAAACACAAAGTTGGGGCTGCAGTTGTAGCAGTTAGAAGGGCAGGCGCCATCCTAACCTTTGATGCTATAAACAACTTTTTCCTCATAAGCCAAATGATTGTCCCCGGCGCTTCATATTGGAACATCGGCATAGGCAGAAACAAAGGCGAAGTAGAAAAAGACACAGAAGCCCTACGGACAATGGATACTTTGGGGCACAATATAGCATGGCTAATAAAGAAAATAAAAGCCTAAGCTATGATTGCATTATAAGATCTACACCAGTCATCTTATTTTTCTCATAAATTATATCCACCATTTTTGAAAATCCAGCAATCCAAACAAAATAAATTATCGCTACAATAATCTAAACAGACAAAATTTTCATATTAATAATTAAGATTGAACGAACTGTACCTAACAAATCAAGAATTCCTATAAATGATAACAACTCGGTACTTTTTATTAAAGAATAGAACTCAATTGTCCAAGGAGGTATGATCATTCTGTAAGCCTGTGGCAGAATAACATAACGAAAAGTCTAAATTTTTGACATAACTTCATTAAAGAAAATAATCTAAAAAAGGTTTTTTAAATTCCTTCAGGGTTAAAAATAGGAGAAAGGTGTTGATTTTTGTTTATTGTTTTAGCCTAGGATTGCTTTTAGGTCTTCTTCAGCTGTTTTGATTGGCATGATATTGAAGTTGTCGACTAAGACCTTTAGTACGTTTGGTGTGATGAAGGCGGGCAAGCTTGGTCCTAAGCGGATGTTTTTGACCCCTAAGTAGAACAGTGAAAGCAGGATTGAAACGGCTTTTTGCTCGTACCATGACAGGATCATAGAGAGCGGCAATTCGTTTAAGCCGACTCCGAATGCTTTGGAGAGAGCTTGAGCGATTACTATTGCGGAGTAGGCATCGTTGCATTGTCCAATGTCGAGGAGTCTAGGTATGCCTCCGATATCGCCTAGGTCTTTGTCGAAGAAGCGGAATTTGCCGCAGGCTAAAGTGAGTATAATTGTATCTTTAGGTGCTTTTTCTACGAATTCGGTGTAGTAACTACGTCCAGGTTTGGCTCCATCACAGCCACCAACGAGGAAGAAGTGCTTAATTTGACCTTTTTTAACAGCTTCAATTACGGCGCCTGCTACGGATAGGACAGCGTTACGTGCAAATCCGACCATTACGGTTTTTCCTTCTGTATCTTCGGTGAATCCAGGTAGAGCTAAAGCTTTGTTGATTACTGGTGAAAAGTCTTCGCCTGCGATATGGGTTACACCTGGCCAGCCGACTGGACCTGAGGTGAAGATGTTGCCTTTGTAGTTTTCAGCAGGTTTTTGGATACAGTTAGTAGTCATGAGGATTGCACCTGGGAAAGCAGCAAATTCTTTTAGTTGGTTTTGCCATGCGGTTCCATAATGTCCATAGAAATGTGGATACTGTTTTAGTTTAGGATAACCATGAGCAGGAAGCATTTCGCCATGAGTATAGACGATTATACCTTTACCCTGAGTTTGCTTTAATAGTTCGTCTAAGTCTTTAAGATCATGACCTGAAACGAGGATTGCTTTACCTTTTTTAGCGCCCAAGGGAACTTTAGTTGGTGTTGGATGACCGTAAGCTTCTGTGTTTCCTTCGTCTAGAAGTTCCATAGCACGAATGTTGATTTCACCACATTTTAAGGCTAAACCAACAAAATCGTTTACGCCTAAGGATTGATCAAGTGCCGCAGCTAGACCTTGCTCTATGTACTCAAAGACTTTATCGTCTTTTTTGCCTAAACGATAGGCATGATATGCGTATGCTGCTACACCTTTTATACCGTAGGTTACAAGCCAATGAAGCCCGCGTACGTCTTCATTTGGCGCTGGATCATTTAGAATACCGAACTGTTTTCCTTGCTGGACCATGCCTTCTTTAGTTTGCTCTAAAACCAATTCAGTCGCAGTTCCAAAATCAGTTTTTCCACCTGCAGCAGCAATCTTCTTTTTAAATTCGTCACGTGTGGCTACAGTACATTTGATGTATTTGATTATATCTTCAGAGTCAAAGTTAACATTTGTTAAAGTAGCAAAGGCTGCTTCACTTATGAAAAGGTCAGTTTTTTCATCTTTAATTCCAAGTTTTCGAGCTTCCAATACTAATTGAGATAGACCTCTAAGAGTATATATCAGCAGGTCTTGGAGATTAGATACTTCTGGACTTTTACCGCAGACACCAAAAGTCGAGCATCCTTGACCTTTAAGAGTCTGTTCACATTGATAACAGAACATTTGAGTTTGGCTCATATTATTGCACCTTGATTATACTCTCGTTAAGGGCGCACATAGGTGTTGCCCCGAATATTTAAGGGATTTACGAGAAGTAACACCGATAATTTGATTATAACAGCAAGCTTGCCCAATAATAAAGACGCTTCAGCAAATTTAACACTTTTGTTTTCCATCTTTTCCAAAAAAATAATAAGGTCATCCGCCAACTTGAAATGCCAGAAAACAGTTAGTCAGTCACATTTGATTACTTGTTATCAACAATACTTAGTAAGTTATGACTATCCGCCAGTATAGTCTTCATAACTGTTAGGTTAAATTTTTCTACGTTTCTTTACACTTAGATTAAAATAACAGGAAAATAGCGGATTAATTTAAGACTACGCTTCATTTTTAAAATAGCTCTCTAATAGACGGCGCATACCTCTCCGAGTTATTTCTGATAGCGTTGAAGGGCTTATACCAAGTTTAGCAGCTAATTCTACGGTATCAATCTTCCTTGGATAATCAAAAAATCCACCTTTAAGGGCTAGCCAGAATATGCGTTCCTGTTTCTCAGTTAAAACTCCTGCGCGAGGTTCGAATTTACCCATTTTAAGGACGTTTACTTTTAGCCCATTAGCTTCCATGGTAGCAACAATCTGCTTATAGGCTTCAAAACTAGGCACCATAAAACTGTACATTATCGTGAAGTCAGCCATACTCTTGCCTGAGACAAGAAAAGCATCACTAGATAATATAGTGTTACAGATTTCGCATCCTTCGCTTTCAAACCAAATTGAAGCTTTCTGCGGACTTTTTTCGTTCAAGCTGAAGGATTTAAGTTCCTCAGGCTTGTTTTTCACCTTTCGCACTTCTTCAGGATCAAGCTCTATGAGGTGTTTTACAATTTTACTATTTGAGCTTCGGATATCGACAACTTTGAAATGCTTAAGGCCAAGAGCAGTTAAGCGTTTAAGTATACTACATTTTCGGTTTTCAACTTCCAAAACTACATGATATGGTTTGCGCCACGTATCTACCATTTAGACAACCTATCGAATTATCAAACTAGGGTATATGACCATTAGCCTATTAACTTAATCTGCTTTTAATCTCCAAGAGTAGGGCAATTTTGTCTGTAAAATGTAGATTACAGGTATCTTTTCCAGTAAGGCTAAATAGGGCTAATCTATTTTCGGTTGATAACTATTAGAGGGGACTATTTGGATGGAAGACTATGCAGACTTATTTTTCAAATTAACCCAAGCTACTCGTAACCATGAACAGTACCGCAGCCTTGAATGTATAAACATGATTGCCAGTGAGGGCATCAAATCACCTGCTGTGAAGCAGATGCAAGATTTTGCCTCTGACCTTGAAGGCAGATATGCAGAAGGTGAAAATGACATACAAGGTCATGTTAAGAAAAGATACTATCAAGGTCAAAAATTTATGTCCCAAATCGAGGACTACACCACAGACCTTATGAAAGATTTATTCAAATGCGATTGGGCTGATGTACGTTTAGTCTCAGGTACTCATGCTAATCTTGCTACCTTCAAAGGATTATCCATGGCAACAGGTAACCGGAAAATGGTTGTCACCCCATTAAGCTGTGGTGCCCACATATCGCATGACTACACTGGGTTAGCCGGATCTATTCTTGGATTAGACGACATAAACCACGTCTACGACATAGATGAGTTCAATATCGACCCCCAACGATCAAAAGATGTTATCCGAGCCGCTAAACCCGGCATTGTTACCTTCGGCGGCAGCCTCTTTTTGTTCCCTCACCCAATTAAAGAACTAAAAGAGGTCTGTGATGAGGTAGGCGCCTATGTTGCTTATGATTCCTCTCATGTTTTAGGCTTAGTTGCAGGCGGTGTCTTCCAAAATCCTCTTCGCGAAGGTGCAGACTTCATTACTTCGTCAACTCACAAGACCTTCCCAGGTCCCCAAGGCGGCGTCATAATGGGCAATGCCTCAAGCCTAAAACAGGAAAAAGCAATCAAAAAAATCCAATATTCGGTATTCCCACTTACCGCTTCAAGTACCCATCTGGGTCGATTACCTGCATTAGGCATTGCCGCACTTGAAATGAAAGAATTCGGGGCAAATTTGGCACAGCAAATAGTCAAAAACGCCCAAACCGCAGGACAATATCTACACGAGAACGGCGTTAAGGTCTTGGCAGAGAAAAAAGGCTTCACACGCTCGCACCAAATAGCAGTGGACATCAGAGACTTCGGTGGCGGAAATAAAATCGCGCAAGAACTAGAAGATGCAAATATTATACTCAATAAAAATTTACTTCCCTATGATGACCAAAGCAACCGAGAAAACCCCTCTGGTTTACGCATCGGCTTCCAAGAAATAACCCGACGAGGCTTCAAAGAAAACGATGTTAAACATCTTTGCGACCTTATGCTATGTATAATAAAAGGCAAACGCACACCTGCCCAAGTAAAGCCCGACGTCATGGCACTCAGAAAAGAATTTAACCAAATCAAATATTGCTTCCAAAACCTTGAAGAAGCTTTAAAATACATTAAAAAAGCCTAAACCAAAAATTCTTCATTTTTAAAAGTTTTTTTATGATTTAATTTCTTCTGATTTAAAAGATTAGACGGAAATAGTAAAGATTAATAAGCATTCAGTTTCTTTTTGAAATTGATATTGCATGGCGGACTTATTCCTTATTACCGTTCTTTTAGTCGGAATGATTTCCATTCTTATACTCTTTCTACTTCCGAGATATGGTCCCCACTATAAATCAAGGCTTACTTGCCCAAAATGTAAAAAGCAATTTACGTTTCATTGGCTTCCCGGAGGGTCTTTTCTAAATTTTCGCTCCGGAAAACTGCGACGCTTGCGTTGCCCATATTGCCATGAACAAGCAATTTACGATATAGTTGCAACAAAATTAAGAAAAGAATAGAATTAGCCAATAAGTGACCGCATAAGAAATTTTTGAACTGGGTAGATTAATTTATAATTCAGATTAATACATACTAATTTGTATATTTGGCTATTCAAGGAGTCGCTGAATGTGAAAGTATTATTGAATGACGGTTTAGAAAAAGAAGGCTTACAACTATTCCAAGAAGCGGGAATAGAAACAGACAAACAGAAACGGGACCCTGCAGCTTTAGTTGCTGAAATAGCGGGATTTGATGCTCTTGTTGTGAGAAGCGCAACTAAAGTAACTCGTGAAGTTATTGAAGCAGGTGCTAAAGGAAAACTCAAAATCATCGGTAGAGCAGGAGTAGGTATTGACAACATCGATTTGGAAGCAGCCTCTGAATTTGGCATAGTTGTTAAATCTGCACCTTCAGGAAATACCAATGCCGTAGCAGAACTCGCTTTGGCATTAATGCTTAGCTTGTCACGAAATGTTCCCCAGTGCCACACCACATTGAAAGGTTGCGTGTGGTCCAAATCAAAACTTAAGGGAACTGAACTAAGATACAAGACCCTTGGATTACTAGGCTGCGGCAGGATTGGACAAAGACTTGCTAATATTGCTCATCGCGGTTTTGAAATGGATGTTATTGGTTATGACATAAAACCCTCTGTTGAATCAGGAATTGCCTTTGTATCTAAAGAAGAAGTTCTCCAAAAGGCAGATTACATTAGCATCCATACAGGCGGAAAAGAAATTATAATAGGGGAAAAAGAACTCGCTTTGATGAAACCAACCGCCTTTCTAATTAATACATCTAGAGGCCAAAACGTTGACGATAACGCCCTGTATAACGCGCTTAAGGAAAAGAAAATCGCAGGTGCAGGTATAGACGTTTACGCAAAAGAGCCCAAAGGAGAAGGGGAAGAATTCAAGAGCCAGTTTCTTGACCTTGACAATGTGGTCTTCACCGCACACTTAGGCGCCTCAACAATTGAAGCCCAACGTGAAACCGCCATCGAGATGGCTCGAGTAGTAGTCAATTATCTCCTAAACGGAGACTTCACCAACGCCGTCAACGCAGGAGAAAGCATCGATCTAGAAGAAAAACCAATCCACACCTTATTTGTCCACCACCGTGACGTGCCCGGAGTATTTGCAAATGTAGATAAAGTCCTAGCGGAAAACAACATAAATATTCGAGCGAACTACTCCCGACAAATCGGCAAAAGTGGCTACGCCATATCAGTATATGTCATCCACCAAATAGTAGAACCGAAAATCATTGAAAGCCTTAAACAAATCGAGAACGTCTGCGATGTCAAAACCTAATTAAAGAAACTGAACCTCAAAACATCCTTTTTTCTAAATTTTTAATTTAATTCTGGATTTTTTATTTAAAAAAGAAGACTCTATAAGCGCGACGTTTATTTTAAAGGTATCAATGAAGCTTGCAGTTTTATTTTCAGGTGGCAAGGATTCAACCCTTGCATTACATAAAGCAGCAGAAAAAGAGCAGATAGGTTGTCTAATCACTGTGCATTCAAGAAATCCTGAGAGTTACATGTTCCATACTCCAAATATCGATGTAACAAGATTACAAGCAGAAGCGTTGGAATACCCTTTAATTACGAAGATAACCGAAGGAAAAAAAGAAACAGAACTTGTAGATTTAGAGCAGGCAATAATTCAATCGGTAGAGCAATTTAACATAGAGGGGATAGTAACTGGCGCCGTTGAGTCAGTATATCAAGCTGAACGGATTCAAAGAATATGTAATCACCTAAACCTATGGTGCTTCAATCCGTTATGGAAAATAAATCAAGAAAAGCTTCTAGAAGAACTACTTGAAAGACAATTTCAGACCATAATTTCAGGCATCTTCGCATATCCTCTTGATGAAACCTGGCTAGGAAAACAGATAACCCCTACTATGATTTCAAGACTAGTTACTCTTCAGAGAGAAATTGGATTAAGCCCGTCAGGGGAAGGCGGGGAAATAGAAACAACCGTCTTAGACGCACCTTTATTCAAAAAGAAAATCGAGATTATTAATCATTCAATAACAGCTAAAGGCAACTGGGGAGTCTTTAAAATAGAACAGGCTAGGCTGATTGCTAAATGATTCTAATAGTAGACATGAACTGGAAAAAGGACTCGCTAGCACAATATGAGTCTGTTATGCCTCTTGTGGCAGTCATCAAAAAGCTTGACAAAGTTATTGTAAAGCATTATAGTGAATTGCACAGTAGGGACTTAGTAGAATGCAACAAAATCGTTCTTTCAGGCACTACCCTAAAGGACACAACTGCATTAAAGGAAACAGAAAAATTCTATTGGATTAAAGATGTAGAAAAAACGGTTTTGGGTATCGGCACAGGTTTGAATATGATAGGTGTGGTTTTTGGCCTTCGTTTAATACCATGTCTAGAAATCGGTATGATACAAATAACCTCAATTAAAGATAACCCGCTTTTTTCATCTACTTTCAAAGCTTTCTCTCTTCATAATTTCACGGTAGCACCATCTGAGGAATTCGAAGTTTTAGCTGAATCTTCTCAATGTATTCAAGCTATAAAACATAAACACAAAGCTATCTACGGCATATCATTTTGCCCAGAAGTCAGAAATGAAGAAATTTTAAAATCTTTTATAAATTTAAAACAGCAAAAATAGGTAGAATTTAGTTTTTTGTTGCTTGAACTTCCAAGCGCACCATGTTCACATGCGCTAAACCTTTTTCGTCAAGTGGATAAGCAGCGATGTATCTTTCAGCGATATCATTTATGAAAGAATCTCTAAGTGAAGTAGGAATTCGTTCGGTGAAGGGTAACCAAGTTGTTCTTATCCAGCCTGCAAGCCCTTCTTTGCCCTTTAATTTCATATCTTTGGGTATGAGTTCTATGCGATCGATTTTAAATCCTGCTTCCTTTAGCCATATATTATATTCATCCGGTCCATAGAAGCCGTAGGGGAAAGTGAAATTCTTAAAGTATGATTTACAGCAGTCTTCGCTGATTAATTCTTGGATGACAGATAAAACATCCTGGGCGTTACCTTTACCAGCCATTTGGAATAGCAATCGACCGTTAGTATCTAAACTATTGTATACACCCTGCAATACGAGCCTATGTTCAATTATCCAGTGCAGAGTCGCATTAGAGAAGGCAACATCGAATTCTCCTTTAAATGTTAATTCTCTAGCGTCCATCTTGAGGAAGGATATGTTGGGATAGCGAATTTGGGGGTAAGACCTACGTGCTAGAAGAATCATTTCATGGGAACTATCAACACCTACGACCTGCCCATGAGGCAGATAGGTAGATAATAACGCCGTAACTTTTCCATGACCGCAACCAATGTCAAGGAGACACTCATTACCTTGAAGGTTAAGTTTGGGAATCAGTTCTTTAGCCCATTCAAATTGATTGGAAGAATTTTTTGCATAGTCTGTGGCGTCCCATGAATAATTATCGGATTTTTGTGTCATGGCGAATTGCCTAACCTGAGCAAGATGTTTTGTTGATATAAGTGTTTAGGGTGATTCAGAGCGAAACAAATGTTGACTTTATTGTTGAATTTAGTGAAGCGGATTTACCATTTTTTTAAGTGCGCGTTCAAAGGCTAATTCGATAATATAGAAGGTAATTTAATAAGCAGTAAAGCCTTGCCTAAGATAATCTGAGGATGATTAAGTGAGTTACAAAGACCGCATGCACCCCAAAGTCAGCAACGCAGAACTAGAACTTTTCAAAGCTCTAAGCGCCCAAGGACTAACAAGTGGCATGTTAACCCAAAAACCCATAATTCTAAAATCAACAATACCTGATTTCTGCTGGCCTGAAAAACGAAAAATAGTATACCTAGACGGTGTCCAGGTCCATAAGAAAGATAAAGCGAGGGAACGCGACGAAGAAATCGACGATTTACTGGAACTGCAGGGTTGGGAAGTTCTCAGAATTGTATATAACCCCCCATTGACCACAAAGGCATTGAAAGAAATCATGGGAAAAATAAAGCAATTTTTAGGCGTTATTGACGACACATAACAATTAGGCAAGATGTTTGTAGGATAGTTTTTTGCAGAATAAAAAATCCTTTTCGTAAATTATAATGGTAAAATCGAAATGGATAATTGCCCGATTGGGAAAACAGAACCAGATTTAGAAATACACAACTACCTTTAATGTCAGCATGACTAACTCTTCAAAAATAGATAGAGTTAAGAGTGATTCTTACGCACCTGGAAGATTGAAGCGTAATATCGAAGTTATTTTGCGTATGCTTCCACAAGGTCACGCGCCGTTACGACCCCGACGATGGTTTCATCTGCGGCAACTACGGGCATTCTTCTAACATGTTTCATGGTCATAGTTACTGCTACGTCATGAACACTTGTGCCAGCGGGGGTTGTAATCAAGGGTGATGTAGCCGCAGTGCCTACTTCAGCATCTTCTATGGAGATATCTTTTGCAATGAACTTGCTAAGCAGATCTCTTTCGGTGAAAATGCCGAAGGGTTTGTCTTCATGAGTGATTAGGACGCTACCGATGCGTTCTTCGCCCATAGTTTTCACTATTTTTGTAACAGGGGTCTTTTCATCTGCAGTCACAACTATTTTAGTCATGTAGTCATCAACTTGAACCTGCGTTTCAGGAACTTCAGGCAAACTTCGAATCAAATCTGAAGCAGTCACAATGCCCCGCATTTTTCCACCATCAAAAACTACAAGACGCCCCTTCTTCAAATACATCATTTGAGCAGCTTCTTTTATCTTAGCTGAAGATGCAATAGTGATAAGAGGGTAACTCATTGAATTTTCAACTTTTTCGCTCTTGGGATCTTTTCCAGTTGCCAAAACCCTAGTTAAAAGGTCCCTCTCAGTAACGATGCCAACGGGGGTCTTGAATTTTTCAACAATTATGCTTCCAATGTGTTTTTTACCCATTATTACGGCAGCTTCACGCATTGTTGCTTCAAGACCAATAGTAACAACTTCTCGAGTCATTATCTGTTCTACTTGTCTATATCTCAAAAGGTCTCGTTTATATTGCGCATATGCACTGTCGAGGACGCTTGGGAACGATTTTTTTAAATCCTTAACTGCTCCCATAAAACAACCTCAACAATAATATACGTAACCATATACTTAAACTTCATTTTTGGCTAATTTTAAATGAAAAAATTGGTTCCCTTATATTGATATATCGCATCTAAATTTTTTCTCAGTGTCATAATTTTTAACTATTTTTTATGAATTTGATGATAATTGCGAGTATAAGTTTTTCTTTGTTTCTAATTTACCTCAGAAGGTAGTAAAAATCAAAGTAAAAAGGTTAAATTCAATTAGCGAATAAACCCGAGAAAGCCAAAAATAAGCCGAGTTCTTTATGAATAAATAGAAACATGTAACCAGCAGATGGAAAATACAGAGTTCGATTAAAGCGTCTTTTCTTTTTTAGATGTTCATTTTATAAAAAAGCTACGTTAATTAGTCTATAGTTTTTGCCAAACTTTCAAATTATACGATGATTAATCTTACTATTCCTATTTAGAACTGATGAATATGGAATATGCTATTGAAACCTCGAACCTTGTGAAAAGGTATCCTACAACCCTGAAAAGAGACAGTTTAGGTACTAGACATGGCAGAGGTTCACGAGAAAACGTAGGTAATATAGACGCCCTCCTTCAGGTTATTAAGGGATACAGAGGTCCGTTCATAGAAGCCCTCAAAGGGGTTACCTTAAAAATTAAGAAGGGAGAAATAGTGGGTATCCTGGGTCCTAACGGCGCAGGAAAAACAACCTTGATTAAAATTCTCTGTACCCTCGTTATTCATGATGAAGGAGAAGTTTATGTTAATGGTTTTGACCCAAAAAGAGAACCAGGAAAAGTTTTAAAGAATCTACAAGCAGTTCTTCCTGAAAGCCGCGGATTCAACTGGCGATTAAGTGGCCGCCAGAATCTTGAATTCTATGCCCTTCTGTATGGTCTTAGTGATGCGCAAGCAAAGGAGAGAATTAACTATCTTCTTGACTTCACCAATCTCACAGACCGCGCCGATGACGGATACCAACGTTATTCAACAGGAATGCAAAGAAAATTACTTCTCTGCAGAGCCCTCCTCAGAAATACACCCATCATAGTCTTCGACGAGCCCACAACAGGTTTAGACCCAAAATCCGCTGAGGAATTTAGAAATATGATTATTGACAGGCTCGTAAAGGAGGAGGGAAAAACAATACTGTTGAGTACTCATAATCTTATAGAAGCACAAGATCTCTGTGATAGACTCGCTATCCTACAAAGAGGAAAATTAATCGCGCTTGACACACCAGATAACTTAAGATACCTCGCCATGGAAGACAGATACCTAAAAGTAGTTTTCAATAATGCTCTCTTCGGTGCAAAGGAAGAAAAACTTGTCATGGACCTAAAAGCTGCGCAAGGTGTTCACAATGTTAACACTGAAGTAGACAAAAACCATAGATTTAATGGTTTGACGTTACGAGTTGAAAAAGACAGTGATTTCACAGAAATTCTTAGACGATTAACAGAGAGTGGTCTTGGAATTAAAGCTGTTGACACTAAAGAACTAAATCTAGAAGAAGCATTCAATGTAATTATTAATCAAAACAATAAGCTCGCAGAAGGACCCGATGGAGGAAAATGATAGCATAGATTTCAAATTAGCGCTCAGACAGATTTTCGCCTTCACAAAAAGGGACTTCTTCAGCTGGACTACTTACCGTACAGCTGCAATAACTCAGGTAGTAGGCATTTTAATCGCTGTCTTCAGTTGGGGCATCGGAGCCGCATATGTTCAAAAACCCGTACAAGAAATGTACGGAAGTGATTATATCTCATTTCTATTAGTTGGAATGGCAGTTAGCAACCTAATCATGCCATTAGTTCTAGGGGTGCAAAACCAGCTCAACCCCTGGACTATCGAAACAATAATGATGACCGGCGTAAGCACACCAATCTTCGTACTCGGAAACATCATGTGGCACTACATCTTCTCAATTCTCAGCTTCATACCATACCTTGTCATAGGTACTTTATACTTTCATGCAACAATTCAACCAAACATAGTAGCAATAGCATTAGCTCTTATCATCTCAGCAGCCATCATGATGGGACTAGCCATGATCTCTACCGGGCTGAGAATATTAACAAAATCAACAGACCCGATAACCTGGATTGTAAATGTCCTACAAAGCCTCTTTTCAGGAGTAGCATTCCCAGTAATCTATCTTGACACAATCCTCTTCTCAGGTGCTTCTATAGTCTCTTGGTTTTTACCTCAAACCTGGGTATACCACCTCTGCAGACTATCGATGTTAACTAACGTAAATCTTACAGATCCATTCATAATGGTACAATTCATGATTGGAGCAGGATTCGCGGCCTTTTTACTACCATTAGGATACAAAGTGTTCTGGTGGGGCGTAAATAGATCAAAACGCGAGGGAACACTAGGCTGGTATTAATATCAAATCATACTGATGCTTAGCTCTTATTTATCCGAAAGTGGTATTTTCAGGCAAAGAAACGAAAAATAAAGAAAATACTAATGGCTATCAATCTCAACAGATTAATTAAGAAAAATTTTATAGGGTAAATATGAAGAAATGCGTCTAAACCAGATGATGCAAATGGCATCCTTCGGAGTTTGTTTTGAATAAATTCGTAATCTTCAAACTTAACCTAAGTCTGAAAATACTGCTTTTATATCATTAAAATTTGGCGCCGGGAGAGGGATTTGAACCCCCGCGGCCCCGAGAGGCCACAAGCTATATGGTGCTTGCGTTTGCATTGCCATCTCCAGGCTTGCTCCCTGCCTGGCTAGGAGACCCCGGCTTTATTGTTGCTTATTGATTCTTAAGTGGTTTTATTATAGTTTTTCCAGTTAACTTAAACCTTTACGAAAAAATATAACAAATTGGGTGTGTTTTTATAAATTCGAAATCAATATTGAATACAACAACCAAGGAAAGAGAGCCCTATGAAAAAAGCAAAAAGCCCTGCCTCCAGAAAACTAAATCATTTCTGGTTTGATGAGTTAAGTACTGTTGAAGCTAAAAAAGCAGCTGATGCAGGAACGGTAGTAATTTTTCCAATTGGAGCAGTAGAGGAGCATGGAAAACATCTCCCACTTTGCACTGACAGCATGCAAGCTGAATACATAGCTGTTGAGGTTGCTAAGAAAGCCGGATGCCTAGTTTTGCCGCCATTAAAGTACGGGATATGTAATGCCGGACGCAACTTTCCAGGTACTCTTACAATTGAGTTTGATTCACTTTACAAAATTACTAAAGACATCCTAAGTGAGCTTATACGCAATGGTTTTAGGAGAATTATGGTTCTCAGCGGACATGCTGGATCGTCTCATATGACTGCTTTAAAACTCGCGGCTCAAACCGTAATTCAACAAAACACATTTGCACGAATCATGGTCTTATCCGACTACGACTATGCTGATGAAATAAAAGAAAAACTTGAAATCAACCCCAAAGATGGACATGCAGGAGATATTGAAACCTCACGAGTGATGGATATAAAATCAGAATTGGTTAAAGCCAAAGGCGAGAAATGTCTACCGAATATGCCGCGTTTTGAAGTGGTTGCAAATCCAGAGAAGTTCTTCCCTAGTGGAGTAATGGGTGACCCTGCAAGTGCTTCAGAAAATAAAGGAAAAAGAATTAATGAGTATATTATTGAGCAGGTAATAAAACTGGTTAAAGAATTAAAAAATTAAATGAGTAAATTTTCAATTTATTTTTGACCTACTAAAACTCTATAACCACTTTCTATAGATAGAATTTGGAAGTTACCAAAGGTTTCCGTAAAAATCTCCGGTAAAACCTTTTTTCCAATCTTAGATCGGACAACCATCTGCAAGGTAGCTTTAGGCGACATTATATTGGGGGCATTGCGAATTATGGCTTCTACAGTACGCATTCCCGCACTTACTGGAGGATTTGACAAGATACAGCTAAAGGATAAGCCCTGAACAGGTTCATATAGATCCCCCTGACGGACTTCTACATTATAGATTTTATTTTTTTCTGCGTTTTGTCGAGATAAAATAACTGCACGCCGGTTCACATCCGTCATAATTACCCGCAGTTTCTTGTTGAAAGCAGCAGCTGCTATACCTACTGCTCCATATCCACAGCCTACATCTAAAACGTTCCCGGTTTCGGGAAGAACCATAGATTCAATTAGGATACGAGTACCAAGATCGATGCGCTTGATGCTAAAAACACTTGAAGCTGTGAGAAACTCGAAAGGTTTGTTTCTCAGATTTGTTCGAATTATACCAAATTTAGGTTGTGTTTTGGGATTTTCTGTGTAGTAGTGGTCAGGGTTATTAGTCATTTTTGCCGCCGCTACCGGTTTTCCAGACTTTGGGGTAAGTGCCGCGTTCCATTAGAACACGTTCTAATGTAGCTATTGTGCCGTGATTAAGGTTGAGAATTTCTTCAGTGTTAAGCTTGGCCTTTGCTAAAGCAACTGCTTCGCCTTTGAGAGTAAGGATAGCAACGAGAGAGTCTTTATTGATTCCACTTTCTACTCTAAGAACGCCTGGAGCAGTTAGACTTGCGCCATGACATATAGCATCAACAGCTGAGTCACGAACGGTTATTTTCGGTAGCAATTCTAACGCAGCTTCCATAGGTTGAATAAATTTATGGAGTGATAAGGGATCTTTCTTTTCTTGCCATTCGCCAAAGTGATATACGACATCGTGTAAATTAACTAAAGTTGAGCTTTTTTCTCTGAAGGGACCAGCTCTGCTTCTACGGAGTTCTTGCATATGAGCACCAATACCTAAAATTTCACCTATGTCATAACAGAGTTTTCGGATATACGTGCCACCTTCGCATCCAACACGGAAAAGCACATTTCGTCCGTCCATCTCCAGAAATTCGTTATAATAGATGCGTCTGGTTCGAATTTGTCGTTTAACTGATGAACGAAGGGGAGGCCGTTGATATATTTCATCTTCAAATTCCTGCATCACCATGCGTACACGTTCTTCAGGAACATCGCCATGAAGTTTCATAACTCCCATGTATTCTTTGCCACTGTAGAGTAATGCCTGAACAATTTTTGTTGAGTTCTCTAAGGTAACAGGCAGGATACCAGTAACTTTAGGATCCAGAGTTCCTCCATGACCTATAACGCTAAGTTTCAAGATCTTCTTTGTCCAAGCGGCAACTTCATGACTGGTTGGACCAGCAGGTTTGTCAAGGTTTATGACGCCATTTTTTATGTATTGTTCGCCAGATCTTTCAAGAGGTTTAGAGCCATATTTGGGATCTGTCGTATCCTCATTTTTGATGTGAAGTTCGCGTTTAATTTCCCAAGGGGGAATAGTTCTAGGCATATATTACTGGTACTCCTTGAACGTAGAAAAAGAATAACGGGGAAGTATAAGAGTCTAGTTTACTGAGCGATCGATTTTACTGCTTGCGACATCTCTTGCAGTTTACCAGCTGCTTCTAAGGCCGAAGTAATTTCTTCGTCCGTTGCGCCGCGTTTGAGATCAAGTTTGTCCTCAAGAACCATAACATGATTTAGGTTGACTCTTTTTCGTTTGACGCCGGTGATTTTTTTTGGTCCAGTGACTAAGACAAAGCTTTTGTCCATGACGTCAACTATAACACATTTTTTACCAGCTTCGCGACCAGCTGTTTTCATGCATATTCTGCCAACTTCTATTGCGGGCGTGTCTTTAGCCTCCTTTTAAAACAAGATAGTAGAGAACCATAATGATATTTAAGCATAACATATAACTGTAAAAAAGTTAGGAAAATCAGGGGTTAGGTCATAAAACGCTTAATGGTTTCATACAATACACTAGTGCCAAAGACGAGATTTTCAATTGATATTCGTTCATCTATACCGTGTTCACGGCGGGTTGCTTTTTCACCATATCGCGTCTCGCTTCGTAGAGGATGAAAGCCGTAAGCAACGCTGCCCATTCTACGGAAGAATCTGCTGTCAGTACCACCTGTCATCAGTGTCGGAGCTACACCACAGCCAGGTTCAAAATCTCCTAAGACCTCTTTAATTACATCATAAAGAGGCGTATTTATCGGGGATTCTGAAGGCTCTTGCACTTGAATATTCTCAAAAGTCAGCTTATCCAACCCTACATCCTTAACTAACGCCCTAATTATCGCTTGAGCGTCAGTTGTTGATTGGCCAGGCAGTATACGACAATCAAACACTGCCTCACAGTCCGATGGAATAATATTTTCTTTTATGCCCCCGTTAACAATAGTCGGACTGATAGTCATCTTTAGACGAGGACTAATTTCATCAGCTATTGTTGGTGCAGAGTTAGCTAATTTATTTAGAATCGACTCACCCGATTCAGGATTAACCATTAACTCAGAAAGCATATCCCGTAAACTTGCATCCTGCTTTGCTAACTCGGTAAGGAATTGCTTTACAGTCGGTGCTAACTGGATTTCTCCTTGGTATTCACTTAATTTAGCAATAACCTTGTTTATACGTAATATTGCATTATCAGCAGCATCAGGAACAGAACCATGACCAGGAATTCCTTTTGCTTTTACACGAAACCACATCAAACCTTTCTCAGCTGTATTAACGGTGAAAACACTTTTTTCACGAGTTAAAAGGGAAGAACCCCCACCTTCATTTAAAACATATTCAGCAAAAATTTTTTGAGGATATCGATTTAGTAAATATTCTGCACCTGCTGCGCCGCCGGCTTCTTCATCTGCAGTTGCAGCTAAAATAACATCCCCTCTAAGCTTTACGTTGTTGCGTTTTAGAAGTTTAAGCACCATAACTTCTATAGCGGTCATGCCTTTCATGTCTAGTGCACCGCGACCCCAAACGTAACCATCCTTAACTGCTCCGCTAAACGGAGGTACGCTCCACTCAGACGCATTAGCTGCTACTACGTCTAAATGAGAAAGCAGTAATAAACGAGGCTTTTCACCGGTTCCTTTTAGGCGAGTTATAACACTTCCTCGAGCAGGTGCTGATTCAAACAAGTCACATTCGAAACCTTCTCTGCTAAGGTTATTCGATAGAAACTGCGCCGCTTTAGTTTCGTTTCCAGGCGGGTTAGTTGTGTCTATTTTAATGAGGTCACTTAATAGAGTTGTAACTTCTGCTTCTACATCATTGAAAGGCTTTACTTGCATATGTTAGTACCTTAAATGTAGATGCGCCATGTATCACTCTTAAGAGTTTCTTGTATTTCGATACAAATTTTATAGAAATGGGATTAAAATGTTAGTAAATTCATTAAAACTATAACGAGGTTTATATATCATTATTAAAATCCATAAAGGATATCAAAATTTATAATCGGTCGATAAAAATGAAAGAACTGAAACCACTCGATTACCAGCTTCTCTTCGAGTTAATGAAAGATTCTCATCGCAGCGACAGACAATTAGCAAAAGCCTTAGGCATATCCCAACCGACTGTGACCCGAAGACGAGCTATGCTTGAAGATAACACCATAGAAGGATACACCGTCATTCCAAAATTTGGACAAATCGGATTCGAAATAGCAGCATTCACATTCCTTAAAACAAAACTCAACCATCTAAAAGGTCAAGAAAAACAGGCAGCTTTTAACAAGCTAAAAGAATGGTATGCAAAACAACCCAATGTTATAGGTGTTCTAGACGGTCAAGGAATGGGCTGGGATGCAATATGCATATCACTTCATGAAAACTTCACAAAATATGCAGAATTCCGTAGAACCCAAGAATCTGAACTTGCAGACATAATAACCGAAACTCAGACCTTCCAAGCAGATCTTAAACCAGGCGTCACAATCAAACCGTTCCACCTAAAATATTTAGCGAAACCAGAATAAACAAGTAATCACTGCCAAAGAAGGATCAAAAGCCTTCACCCGGCATTTTTGTTCTTATTTTTTTAAAATTCTTAAATAAAAAATTTTTGTATTCATAAAAAATAGAAAAAGGGAGCAAGAGGGGCATAATTCTTTGCGTATATGCCTCTTGAGACATTTTAGTCTAGTTGGTAGGCTTCTTCACCGTGTTCGCTTAGATCTAAACCGGCATCTTCTGCTTCGGGACTTACTCGTAAGGGGGAGAATATGTTCACCAACTTAAGCAGCAGGAACGAGCCGACGAAGGAGAAGCTGGCGACGACAGCTACTGCTATTAACTGAGCTACTAGCTGATCGGGGTTTCCGAAGAATAGGCCGTTGACGCCTAACTGAATTGCGCCTGATGCGAATAGACCTGTTGCTATTGAACCCCATATACCGCCGACGCCGTGGCATGCAAAGACGTCTAAGGTGTCGTCGATTCTTGATCTTCCAGCGCGCCAGTTTGCTACTAGGTTAGAGATTACTCCTGCGACTAAGCCGATGATTATAGAAGACGTTACACTCACATATCCGGCACTGGGAGTTATAGCTACTAATCCGACGACTGCACCGATTGCTATGCCTACTGCTGAGGGTTTCCCTTTGATTATCCAGTCCATGAACATCCAGCTGACTGCTGCTCCTGCGGCTCCCAAGTTTGTTGTGACGAGCGCTGATACCGCAAGATCGTTTGCGGCTAGAGCGCTACCTGCGTTGAATCCGAACCAACCGAACCAGAGTAGAGCTGCACCTAAGATTACATAGGGGATGTTAGTTGGCTTGAATTCTGTGTTTTGGTCTTTTTTGTCGACAGCTTTCATGTGGTTTTTCCAGGGTATAGCACAGCCCTTTCGTCTGCCTACTATTAACGCAGCAGCTAAAGCGGATAGTCCTGCTGAAATGTGGACTACGATGCCACCGGCGAAGTCAATTGCGCCCAATCCTCTTAGCCATCCGTCGGGGTTCCACACCCAGTGTGCGATTGGCACATAAATTAGGGTGGACCAGAGAATGATGAATATCAGTAGGGAGCGGAATTTGATTCTTTCAGCGCAAGCACCTATTATTAGAGCTGGAGTGATGGCTGCGAATTTGAGTTGGAAAGCGAAGAATAGCAATTCAGGGATAGTAGGAGCTAGTACGGTGTTGATTGTGTGTATGTTAAGGTTGTTTAGACCTACTAGTGAAAGATCTCCTATGAGACCACCTATGCTGGATCCGAAAACAAGACTGTAGCCCCATAAAGCCCAGATTATGCTGATTACTGCAAATATTGCTACGCACTGGACTATTGTGGAGACTAGGTTTTTCTTTCGGACTAGGCCTCCATAGAAGAAACCTAAGGCTGGAGTCATTAACATAACTAGAGCCGTTGAGGTTATTACCCATGCGATGTCTCCCGAATTTGATGTTGCTACTACACTCATTTAACATTCCTCTTTGTTTTTCAACGTTTGTTGACTTCTCTTGTTATTTTTTGTGCAATTATCTCATACGCGAATATAAGACTATCCACATTGATTCATTGTTTTCATATATATCTGAAAATATTTTTATAAAACACTCATTTTTCTATACCTTTATCCAAAAACTCAATGCAAAGTACACCAATAAACCAGAACTTGTCCAAAATATTAAAACACGCCAAAATTAAAAAACACCCCTAAAAACAAAACAATCAGATTAAAAGCACCAATCTACAATAACATTATAAATAATAAAACGGTAGGAACCCCATGCACCCCAAATCAGCCCTTACCAAACTTCAAGCTATTCTTCTCATAGACATCATCATTGTTGCCGCTGCAGCAGGCGGCTTTATTTATCTTCAATCACTTCCTTCGGCCCCCCTAGACCCAACGCAAATCCAATTAACCGAATTAACCATTAACCCCTCACAAGCAGCGGTCGGTGAGAGCATAAGAATCGCTCTTAATGTCACGAATCTTGGAACCGGAAAAGGATCTTACATAGCAAACTTGACAATTGACGACACACCTATTCAATCTCAGACCATTCAATTATCGGCAGAAGAAACAAAAGAAGTTGAATTTGTAATAACAGACACTTCAGAGGGAACCCACATTGCTAAAGTTGGCAATTTAGAGGAGCCATTCACAGTTTTAAGTAAATTCACTATGTCAGACTTAGCTATTAATCGAACCCAAGCTAGCATAGGAGAACCTATTGGGATTTCGATAAAACTATCAAATCGGATAGAGCAGCCTGAACAATATTCTTTAACGCTTAGCATTAATGGGGCAACAGTTGAAACAAAAACTGGTCAAGTCAACGGAGGCGAAACGTTAAGCATATTGTTTGAGGTTATTGAGCAAAGCGAGGGAACCTATTCAGTTAAAATAGGCAATTTAGAGGGTTCTTTCCAAGTATTACCCGCGGCGCCACCTGCTAAGCCCGCAGAATTTGAAATTAGGAATTTAATAATTGATCCCCAAGTCACACAGCCTAATGTTCCCGCCCAAATTTCGGTTGATGTCAGTAATATCGGAGAATTAACTGGGAGCTATACGGTAGAATTGTTGGTAAATAACGCCCCAAAAGAAACTAAGACTGTTCAATTATCAGGCGGAGAAAGTGTTAAAGTACACTTTACCGTAACTGAAGCAGCAAAAGGCACGTACTCAATAAAAATAGGGGGCCTAACAGGTGAATTTGGTGTCCAGAGCGCATCCACTATAGAATTAAAGAATATGTTCATCAAACCTTACGAGGTTTGGGTTGGAGATACAGTAACAGTTACTGTAAAAACCACCAATCCCGGGTCAGAAACAAGCAGTTTATCATTAAGACTTGTTGTGGACAATGTAACTAAAGAAACAAAAACTTTAACACTAGCTGCTGGAGCAAGCCAAGACGTCGTGTTTACCACTGTAGCAGAAAGCGAAGGAGGCCATAACGTCGCCGTTAATACTCTGACTTATGGAGGATACAAGGTTGTCAAAACTGGATATCACACACTTAGCGTTTCAACTTCTCCAGCAACAGGAGTCAAATTCAAATTAAATGGCGTTGAACATGCAACTTTCTACTCAGAACTATTACCAGTAGGACAGACTTACACCATTGAAATGCCCGCAACAGATCCCCAAGGCAGATTTACATTCCAAAAGTGGGATGATGAGTCAACCATCACAACTAAAACGATAACGTTGACTAGTCAAATAACTGTAACTGCCGCGTTTACAGGTGGAAGTTCTTGCCCGGCACTATACATGTGGAACGGAACAGACAACATATACGTAGGCGACATCTCTAACCACGGATGGCTCGGATACATAAAATACAAAAACTCCGCAAGAGGCCAAGAAGTACCCTTCACATTCTACAAAAACAACCCCTGGGACTACATACCACTAAACAACACCCAACTCCAAGAAACAAACGGCAACTACAACCTAACCCTCATACAAAAATGGAACGAAATCTTCTACCTCGACCGCGCATACATGGTAGTAGTAGACCATCCAGCAGACGTCAACGTCTACTCAACCATGGTCGAAGAATACCTCGACCCCAACTACATGGGACAAATCTACACAGTAAACAAAAACCAACTAACACCCATCTCAGCAGTAAACGAAAAAGGCCAAAACATACTACCCCAAATCTCAAAAATAGACAACATATTCACAAACGGCACCCACGGATTCCAAAGCCCAACATGGAACAACATAACCTGGAACCAAATAACCCTAGACCTAGGCGACCTATCCAAAGCCCAACAAATCAAACTCGTAATCCGCTCAGTAGTAGACTGGGGCCCAGCCGAAGACTACAACACCTGGCTAGAATACTTCTATGACCCCGCAGTGCCAGACGGAACAGAAGTCACACCCCCACCCTACATGGAAGTCAAAGACGCAAACAACAACTGGATCAAAGTAGACTGGAGCAGACAAATCCCACTCCCATCCGACAGCGCACCCAGAACATTCATCGTAGACCTAACAGGACTATTCCCAACCAACAACTACGCACTCAGAATCAACAACTTCTGGAACGTAACCTTCGACTACATAGCCACAGACACAACACCCCAACAAAACATAACCATACAAACCATAGAACCCCAAGCCTGCCTCTACCAATCATTCCAACCCGGCACAGCCGCAGCAACAGGCAACTTCACACGATACGGCAACGTAACCGAATTATTACTAACCGCTGACGACATGTTCGTAATCGGAAGACAAGGCGACGCCGTCTCACTCCAATTCCCCACCGCAAACCTAACAGCCCCCGCCGAAGGCATGATACGCGACTACTTCTTCTTCGAATCATGCTGGTTCAAAGACGAATACGGAAACTGGGGCTTCGGATTCGACTTCACCGTAGACCCACTACCATTCGAAACAATGAGCGGATTCCCATACCCACCCAACGAACAATACCACAACGACACAGCCCACCAAAACTACCTACAAACCTGGAACACACGCACCATAACACCCATCGAGGAGAATTAAATCAGTTCAAATAAGTATACAGCACTACCTTCAATCCTTTTAGGCCCTCTTTTTGTTATCAGTATCACTTTGTTTTCAGTAATTACTTATTTGGCATTACCCCTGAATTAATCCTATAAAATATAGAAAACATGTTTTATGTGTAATATTAGTCACTTTATAAGTATACGATATAGTTATTTAGAGGATAGGGTGTAGCAAAGTCATGTATTCCAGATTAGCCCTTACAAAACTTCAGACCATTTTACTGGTTGATATTTTGATTGTCGCTGCAGCTGCAGGGGGATATATCTATCTTCAATCTATACCAGCAGAACCTATAGATTCAGCAAATATACAGCTGACCGATTTGAATATAATCCCTGTGCAAGTGACAGTTGACCAAACTATCACTGTAGCGTTTAACGTAACAAATTTAGGCAGTAAAAAAGGATCATATAATGCAAATCTGGAATTAGACGGGAACTCTGAGCAAACCCAAATTGTCCAGTTATCAGGCGGCGAAACTAGAACAATAAAATTCGAAATAACCTCCGCCGTTGAAGGCACACACACTATTAAGATAGATAATTTAGAGGGCACTTTTATTGTTCAGAATAAATTCGCCATATCAGACTTAGTTGTTAACCGAACTCAAGCAGGTATTGGCGAGCCGATAGGAATTTCTGTAAAGATAACTAGCCGAGTTGAACAAAAAGAAGCGTATTCGGTAACGTTAGCAATTAATGGCGAGGCAGCTGAAACTAAAACGGGTTTACTTGAAGGCGGAGCAACCGTTAGTCTTTTGTTTGAAATAGTAAAGCAAGCTGAAGGAACATATTCTTTTACAATTGGCAGTCTTAATGGAACATTCAATGTTCTCCCAGCTGCGCCTCCTGCTAGACCAGCAGAATTTGAAGTAAATAATTTGATTGTTGATCCTCAAGTAACCGAAGTAAATAGTCCAGTTCAGATTTCAGTTAACGTTACTAATGTTGGAGAGTTAAGTGGAAGTTATACATTAGAACTGAAAATCAGAGGGTCCGTTACAGAAACAAAAACAATTCAGCTATCAGGAGGAGAAAGCACAACTGCGCAATTTACGGTAACTAAAGCGGAAAAAGGCACCTGCTCAGTAGAAATTGGAAATTTAACAAACGAAATTAGCGTTCAAGGGCCCTCCACAATTGAGCTAACTAACATGTTTGTTAAACCGTATGAGATATGGGTTGGCGAAACAACGACCATCACGGTAAAGACAAATAATCCAGGCTCAGAAACAAGCAGCGTTTCACTGAGACTCATGGTAGATGGAGTAGTTAAGGAAACAAAAACACTTACGCTCGCAGCTGGAGCAAGCCAAGATGTGATATTCACTACTACTGCCGAAACGGAAGGAAGCCATAGTATAGCTGTAAATACTCTGACTTATGGAGGATATAAGGTTGTTAAAACTGGATATCACACTTTAAGTATATCAACGCCTTGGTCTGGCGTCAAGTTCAAGCTAGATGGGATTGAAAGACAAACATTCTATTCAGAACTATTACCAGTAAGTAAAAGCTACACCGTAGAGATGCCCATAACAGATCCTGAAGGCAGATTTACTTTCGTAAGTTGGGAAGACGGATCGACGAATCCGACTAAGGTAATTACTCTGACCCAACAGACATCTATTACAGCTACGTTTACAGGTGGAAGTTCTTGCCCGGCACTATACATGTGGAACGGAACAGACAACATATACGTAGGCGACATCTCTAACCACGGATGGCTCGGATACATAAAATACAAAAACTCCGCAAGAGGCCAAGAAGTACCCTTCACATTCTACAAAAACAACCCCTGGGACTACATACCACTAAACAACACCCAACTCCAAGAAACAAACGGCAACTACAACCTAACCCTCATACAAAAATGGAACGAAATCTTCTACCTCGACCGCGCATACATGGTAGTAGTAGACCATCCAGCAGACGTCAACGTCTACTCAACCATGGTCGAAGAATACCTCGACCCCAACTACATGGGACAAATCTACACAGTAAACAAAAACCAACTAACACCCATCTCAGCAGTAAACGAAAAAGGCCAAAACATACTACCCCAAATCTCAAAAATAGACAACATATTCACAAACGGCACCCACGGATTCCAAAGCCCAACATGGAACAACATAACCTGGAACCAAATAACCCTAGACCTAGGCGACCTATCCAAAGCCCAACAAATCAAACTCGTAATCCGCTCAGTAGTAGACTGGGGCCCAGCCGAAGACTACAACACCTGGCTAGAATACTTCTATGACCCCGCAGTGCCAGACGGAACAGAAGTCACACCCCCACCCTACATGGAAGTCAAAGACGCAAACAACAACTGGATCAAAGTAGACTGGAGCAGACAAATCCCACTCCCATCCGACAGCGCACCCAGAACATTCATCGTAGACCTAACAGGACTATTCCCAACCAACAACTACGCACTCAGAATCAACAACTTCTGGAACGTAACCTTCGACTACATAGCCACAGACACAACACCCCAACAAAACATAACCATACAAACCATAGAACCCCAAGCCTGCCTCTACCAATCATTCCAACCCGGCACAGCCGCAGCAACAGGCAACTTCACACGATACGGCAACGTAACCGAATTATTACTAACCGCTGACGACATGTTCGTAATCGGAAGACAAGGCGACGCCGTCTCACTCCAATTCCCCACCGCAAACCTAACAGCCCCCGCCGAAGGCATGATACGCGACTACTTCTTCTTCGAATCATGCTGGTTCAAAGACGAATACGGAAACTGGGGCTTCGGATTCGACTTCACCGTAGACCCACTACCATTCGAAACAATGAGCGGATTCCCATACCCACCCAACGAACAATACCACAACGACACAGCCCACCAAAACTACCTACAAACCTGGAACACACGCACCATAACACCCTCAGATGAAGATCAAAACATTTCTACATAGAATATTTCGCTATCTTCTTTTCGCTACTTTTTTCCGTTATTTGAGTTTGTGTAAGCTTTAAATTCGGTGTGTTCTTTTCCCTCTATTCAAAGAGGAAAAGAGAATAACAAATGTCTTTATTGTCTGGGCTTGCTGATCCGTACGCTAATGCTTTAGCGAGCGGTTTCCTATTCGGGTTGGTTGTTTGCACTTCTAGTTGCCTACCTTACATCGCCGGCTATATTGCTGGAATAAACGCTGATTTTCGCAAAGGCTTGCTTGTTACTTTTATTTTTAATTTAGGTCGTGTAGCTTCTTATGCTCTAATTGGAACAGCAGTTGGGATTTTTAAACTTGCCATTAGTGATGCTGTGCTGGTGTCTTTTCAACAATACTCTGCTCCAGCATTCGGAGTGGTGAGTATAATAATCGGAATAATTATACTTTATAGAACTAGAAAACCCTCCTGTTGCGAAAAAGAAAACAAGAGTGTTGGATCAAATAGATTTGTTAGCAGAGTTAATATTGGCGCTTTTTCACTTGGATTTTCTAGAGGATTAATTGTTTGTACACCATTGATGGCGCTTTTAGCTTATTCGATACCGTTTGCTTCTCCTATTGATAGTTTTGCTTTAGCTACCTTATTTGGATTGGGAACTGCATTATCGCCAATTCTGCTTTTAGGCGGAGCAACAGGGTGGTTACTTAATAAAGCCCCTTTATTCAGAAAATGGATATCGATTGCTGGTTCTGCAGTACTTATTATTTTAGGAATTATTGCGATAATAAACACAATAATTATTTAATGGGCTCGTACATTTAGCTGGATGCTATAATGACAGAAATTGTGGCGGATATCCTAACGCTTATAATTGCCGTCGGGTTAACACTTGCAGGCATATTGATAATTTTAATTTGGAAAAAAGACTTAACCCGAAAAGTCAGCTACTTACGATTGTTTATTCAAGTAGCATCATTAATAGGAATCTTTTACTCTTTTACAATGTCTTTATGGTTGTCTCTCTTTTTGATAGCGATTTTTGTTTCAACTATATTCTCGGGAAGATTTTTCTGTGGCTGGATATGCCCCTTTGGATTGTACATGGACTTAATAGCTATGCTTAGAACGAAGCTGGGCATACGTTACTGGAATCTGCCAGATAAACTCAATAGATATTTGCATAAACTTAGGTATGTTATTGCAGCAGTGATTTTGGTTTCGCCACTTTTACTGGGAGCTTTAGAAATTACGCCTCAGTCGAGTATCTACGCATTATTTTTGCGAGAAGACTTTAGACCGCTAAACATTTTGTTATCTCCGTTAGAGCCGTTAATTGTGCCTTGGTCAGGCGTGATTGCTCCAACTGGCCTTTACGATTGGAGCTTCAGCTATCCTTACGTTCGGGACATAATGTTTTATATTAACTCTCCACCCTTCACGGAAATTATCATATATGTATTTATTGGATTAACTCTAGCAAGCACTTTTATGGTAAGGCGTTTTTGGTGCCGTTTCTGCCCAACCGGCATATCAATAGCCGCACTCAATAGATTCAAAGCGTTTAAGCGGATACCTCTTTTGCAGATAAATAAGGTAGAAGAGAAATGCACTAAATGCGGAATCTGCAAACGTGTATGTCCTGTACAGGTAACTGAAGTTTACGATGAGAAAGGTGGCGACATTAACACTTCAATGTGTCTAAATTGTATGCGATGCGTTGAAATGTGCCCCTATGAAGGCTGCCTAAAAATAACCTTCGCCGGAAAAACAGCTTTCAAATCGAGAAACTGGTTAGAACCAGCAAAAACTGAATGAGGAAAGAATTAATGAAAAGTGAAACTGCAGAAAAAAAGTATATGCCTGAAATTCCCCAAAAAGAAAGTGAAGAAATAAAAAATTCAGCACAAGCCATGTCAATTAAGGTCACGGCGGATAATATAGCGCGTATGAAAAAAACCTCCCCTAATCGACCTGAAGCTATGACGTATTTTGATGATATCTCTAACTTCTTTGGTCAACGCCAAAAGGAAATCGCTGCAGAAAAAGCTAAGGGAAAAAAGGTTATCGGATACTTCTGTACTTTTACACCCATCGAATTGATTTTAGCGGCAGATGCTATTCCTGTGCGTGTCAACTCTGGTTGGTATGATACATCCAAACTTGGGGATCGTGTTGTACCTGTTGAGGTATGTCCAGTTATTCGTTCCACAATAGGAGCAAGTATGGTCAGTTTATCCCCGTATCTAGAATTAAGTGATGCCATAATAAGCAGTCTAACCTGCGATGGGATGACCAAACTTAGCGAAATTATGAGTGATAAAAAGCCTATCTGGCAAATGACTCCTCCGCGCGTAAAGGATTCTGCGCATTCACTTGAACTCTGGCGTGAAGAAATTAATTTGATGAAAAAGAAAATCGAGGAATTTACAGGTAACAAGATTACTTCTAAAAAACTCAAAGAAGCAGTAGAAACCATGCAGCGAGCCAGTAAAGCATTCCGTCGACTCCAGGACCTCAGAAAAGGCAATCCAGTTATAATGGGTAGAGATGCAATGCTGGTCAATCAAGCATCTATGTGGGATGACATTAAGCGGTGGACAGAAAAAACTGAAATCCTATGCGATGAATTGGAAAAACGAATTCAAGAGAAGAAATGGGCATGCCCACCAGATACCCCGCGAGTCATAATCACTGGAACCCCCATGTTTTGGCCAGATAACTGGAAACTACCTACTTTAATTGAAGAAGCTACTCCTCAAGGTGTACTTGTAGCAGATGAACTCTGCTCAAGTGACAGACTTCTATATGACCCCGTAGGTATCGACGAATGGACCATGGAGGATATGATGAATGGCATCTCAGAAAGATACCTTATGGCGTCTACTTGTCCATGCTTTACTTCAAAAGACGGCAATGAAGACCGCATAAACTGGCTAACTAATAAAATCAAAGAGTACAAAGCCAACGGAGTCATCTACTATGTTGTTCGGGGCTGCATGTTATATGCGATGGAATATTCCAGAGTTAAAAAAGCGCTTGATAAAATAGGCATTCCAGTTTATTATTTAGACACAGAATATACACGTGAAGATGTAGGACAGATGAAGACCCGAGTGGAAGCATTTCTTGAAATGTTAACCGCCAGAGTGGACTTCTGAAATAGGTGAAAAACATGATAACTGCCGGCATAGATATGGGAATTCAAACCGTAAAAATTGTCCTTCTAAAGGATGGTCAAGTAGTTGCTCGAACTAAAGCTTTTTCAGGTTTTGAACCAACTAAATCCGCGGAACAGGCTTTTGCTGAAGCTCTTAAAATCGCAGGTGTTTCACAAGCGGATGTTAACATGGTTTTAGCGACAGGTTCAGGCATGGAAATGGCACCTTACTCAGAGGGAACAGTAAGCATGATGGGCGCAGACGCAAAAGCAGGTGTGCAGCTTTTCCCTTCAGCTAGAACGATAATTGACATCGGCGCTGAAGAAGCTAGGGCGGTAAAATGTGATGAACGCGGAGTTATGGTAGATTTTGTTGTTAACGAACGTTGCGCTGCTGGTGCAGGTACATTTATTGAAGCCATGGCAAGAGCTATTGAAGTTAAACTCGAAGATATGGGACCCCTCTCGCTTAAGGCAGAACGGGCAAGTCCAATCAACGCGAGCTGTGTAATATTCGGCGAATCAGACGTTGTTACACTTATTCATCGGCAAGAGTCGAAACCCGAAATCGCCCGAGCCGTGTTCGATGCCATGGCTGACCGCGTATCCTCGATGGTTCATCGACTGGGAATAAATCCTGAGGTCGTACTTGTAGGCGGAGTAGCTAAAGATGTAGGATTTGTCGAATCGCTAAAAAGAAAATTGGGCATTAACTTACTAATTCCCGATTACCCTGAGTATGCAGGCGCATATGGCGCAGCTCTTACCGCAGAGAAACGAGCGAAGGGGGCACAAAAATGAGCGAAAATAAAGACACTATAGAATATTGGCGCTGGCAAGAGTATCAAAGAATTGTACCAGACAAGAAATGGAAAAAAGGAGACCTAATAACAGTAGGTGTTGATGTTGGATCAGTGGGCTCCAAAGCGGCAATCATGATTGACGGAGAAATGTATGCTTGGGCAATTATCCGAACAGGCGCAAATAGCCCTGACAGCGCAAAACGGGTGTTAGAATGGGCAATGGAGGGAACTGGGCTTAGCCAAAGCGACATTAAATACACGGTTGGTACTGGTTATGGCAGAGTTAACGTGCCTATGGCTAACAAAGCCATTACAGAAATTGCCTGCCACGCTAAAGGCGCTAATTATATTTGGGGACCCTCAGTAAGGACCATATTAGACGTAGGTGGACAAGACATCAAAGCTATCCACTGCGACGAAACTGGTAGAGTCACCTCATTTCTGATGAATGATAAATGTGCTGCAGGCACTGGTAGAGGAATGGAAGTCTTTGCGGACTTACTGAAAATCCCAATTGAAGAAATCGGCGAAGTCTCGATGAACATCGATGAGGAGCCACCACCAGTAAGCTGTACCTGTGTGGCATTTGCGAAAACTGAAGCCGTGGGCCTGCTTCGCAGAGGCTGGACTAGAGAGAAAGTCTTAGCAGCCTACACTCGGGCTATGGCAATTAGAATGGCAAACCTCATTAACCGTGTAGGTCTTGAAAGAGAAGTTGTAATCACAGGCGGACAATCAAAGAACATAGGCATCGTAAAAAGAGTAGAAAACATACTAGGTGTCAAAACGCTTCCGGCGCCTAACTGGCGTGAAAGTGGCTTAGACCCAACGGTAGCAGGCGCAGCAGGCGCAGCTCTTCTAGGAAAAGCGCTCTACTTAAAAGCTCAAGGTAACTGAGGCACAAACCGTGATTATGCATTATGGGTACTGCGACGGCTCAGGCGAATACTACATAATAATCGATACCGACAAATGCAACGGCTGCGCAAAATGCGTGCAACAGTGCCCACAAAAAGCCATAGAAATAATCACCGAATTTATAGATTTAGAAGACAAAACCGTAGCGGCCATATCAGAACAACATCGGAAAAAAATCAAATACACTTGCGCTCAATGTAAACCTGAAGAAAACAAAACGCCGTGCATTAGAGCGTGCCCAACTGAGGCTATCAGAATTATCTGGAAACCACTCTAAAGACCAAGCTATTTTCTAATTTTAAAAAGTTATACTTTTTGTTCTCTAAATGTTGGTATCATAATTAGATGCATACTCACGGCGATGGCGATTATAAACAGCAGGATTTGCACATGAGCCATGTGTATCAAGTAAGCGGATAGTAATATGGTAATCCAGAGTGTGGATATGGAGAAGATTTTGGCTTTTGCGGAAATACCTTTGCCGTCGTGATAATTCCGTATATAGCTTCCGAACCAGCGATTATTGAGTAGCCATTGATGCATCCGTTCAGAACCACGCAGATAACAGGCTGCTGCTAACAGAAGAAAAGGCGTAGTGGGCAGTACAGGCAAGAAAATACCTATCGCACCTAATCCTAAAAATATGGTTCCTGCGACAACAAATAAGCCGTTCATGATCCGATGCTTTTTGCTCACCGTATGGTGACTCATAGTCGAAGACATTTACTTTATAGTTGATTAATTTTCCGATAAAAAACTCAATTATTCAATATCTGGAACAAAATCTAGCTCCCGAGCTTTTAGAAATTTTTCTGCTTCGAGTTTAAGTTTTGTTCTTGAGCTAAAGGCATGACGTTTTGCAAAGCAGAATACTTTTGCTTTTTCTGAATCACTCATCCGATTGAAATATTCGTTAAAAGATTGAAGTGCGACTTGAGCTATGACCTTTTTGCATTCATCGGTTAGATGAGCAGTTGTGGAGATGCTTTCGACTTTCAGGAGTTCGTTTGTTATTTGAGGTATAAGATATGGTTTTGCTAAAGCGACTTTTCCTGAATTACCGACGACGTTAGCTACGGTAACCATGTATTCATCATTAAGAAAACCATAATATTTATGGAAAATAGCATCGAATTTTTTGCCTTTATCAACAGAGCACAAGTTCGAAATAATGGCCAAGGCATTCCAGACCAAAATTCGGTACTTGCTATCTAAAAGGGAAATAAACTCATCCATATAGCGGTATAATTTCTCAGGATATTTTTCGCTTAAATCCATAAGAACTTTTCCGCAGCCATACCTGATTGTAGCTTTTTGGGAAGAAACACCTTGAATAATTTGAGGAAGCAAGTCAAAGTTATCAACGATACTGCCATAAAGCTCAGTCTTGGAGATTGACTTGCCGGCAAGTCTCTGAAGTAACTCGGATTCCAACAGGCGCGCACCCACAAAATAGCTAATCAGCCAATCCAGATAAAAGCTTTAAACCCTTAATCTATCTTAAATTTTAAGACCTTTAATTAGTTAATTAATTGATGGAATAAATCAAGGGTGATGATTCTATCGTGGATATTGCAGATTGGGTTCGGTATAATCATGCAGTTCGTGAGCTCTATTTTGATTCTTTAGTCAAATTGACTTGGGAGCAGGTTGTTAGGCCAAGAGGAATAAGTTTTGATAATATTAGGAACGTGTTTATTCATCTGACTTTTGTTGAGGATCGATGGATTAACTATACAATTCCATGCAGATACAAAGAATGTGTGGATCCAGATTTTAATAATTATAATAATTTTTACCAGTTACAGAGGTATATGATTAGTGTTAAGGATAGTACAGAAAAGTTCTTGAAAACTTTAACAGTTGAATCATTAAAAAGGACCATCGTTGTTCCTTGGGGGGATAAGCCTGACTTGAGCATCAGCGTCGAAACTGGATTGAGTCATATGGTTATGGAAGATCTTGTACATTATGGGGAATTGTCAGCTATGCTTTGGCAGATGGATAAAGAGCCACCGTATCTAGCGTTTTGGAGATATATGGTCAACAAAGAGCACTTAGCTCTTTGATATCTTATTTTCGAGGTTTATCCTTGATTTTTCGGCTGGAAATACTTAATCAGGTCATTTATGGACCAAGGAAGACAGTCCTGCGGTTTAAAACCCAGAAGCTCAGCCCATTTATGGATTAATTGAATACTTTGGGCTTCAATCTCCATAAATTCAGGGATATAGCTGTGTTGACCTAAGTAATGGTCGATATCAAAATGTACAGCCTCCAGTTGGTAACTTATTCTGTGTTTTTGGCTTCTTCCAGTTTTAGATAAACCAAGGTTCTCTAAGATTTTCTGCATCTGAAAAAAATTTGAAACTTCAACTGAGGATTCTTCAGCGATCTTAGCATCTTGCTTGCTGATACCCTTCTTGAACGTAAGCATTGTTAGGGCCCCTTCTTTTCTTAGGCGGATTACACTATGTGATTTACCTACAGAGCCATCTTTAAAGTCATAAAAGAATGCGGAAACCTCATCGTCAAAAACCTTTTTAGCACCTAGGCGCTTCAGGGTTTCCTCAATTTTCTGTCTGTTGATGTTTAGAATCTTGACTTCAATTTCTTTCATAAAATGTAACAGAATTGATTTTATCTTAAAAGGGTATTTGATGGTTGTAATTCGTATCATTGAAGTCCGGTTAATATAATCAACACCAATTGATTTTCCTGCAAAACTTTATAATCGAATGATTCCTTCTTTGGCTAAGAGAAAGGTGCATAATGTGAAATTTGGCGCGTACACCCTTGAACCTAAAAAAGCTGAAGGTTTTGATCTTCATCTTTTAAGAGTAAAAACGGAATTAGGCATAAGAATTCCTCCTCAACCTGACATGTACAGCAACGTTGCAATATTCGGTGATAATGTTGCGGTAGCTAATCATCCTGACTGGCTTAGCCAATCAGATTTAGGTCCGGCGAAGATGGGAAACGCCAATTACAACATCTACTGGAACATCGTATGTGCTACCCAGCCTGAACATAGGGCTGAACAGTTAGCTTACATTGAAGAAGTTGACCGCAAATCCCTTGGAGTTTGGCCAAACAGCCAATACTTTGCGGACCATGGTCATTGTACCTGTCCACGATGCCAAGAACGATTCAAGAAAAGCGGTCTGAGCTGGGTACAATGGAGACGAAAAGAAGTCACAGAATACATCTCCCAAATCAGGGAACACACCAAAAAAGACCTCGTCATGTGCATACAACCAGATCCTGTTTGTTCTCTTGAGCGTTACGGAGTGGACTTTGATGACTTAGCCAAGTATGCAGATGCATTCAACGTGGTAATGTTCAGCAAAAACTATGCTACACCATGGTACTGGGAAATGATAAGCAGAGGTTTTAGAAAGCTGCTGAAAGATAAACCCATGTATATTAGCCTATACGTGTTCGGTCAGGGAGACACACCAGCGGACGTACCTACTGTTCCTGAGCTGCTAACTCTTAGTGCCCGATGCGCACGTGTAGGTATTGATGGAATATTCTATTTAACCGAGAAAACAAGCCAACTACGAGATTTCCAGAAAGCAGCTGTTGAAAAAGTTGAGCTCCGAGAGCGACTGAAAACTTATGGCGGGCAACCAGTACAGGAATTTCTCCAACGCGTAGATAGCTGGGAAAAAATCATAAAATAAATCCAGCATCCAAGAAGTTAAACTACGTAACTTTCCCTTTTTAAATACCTTTTTTAGTTTGAGTTCTGCAGTAAAAAAATTATATTATTGGACATAGCAAAATGGCAGATTACTCGAATTATTTTTTTGTTTATTTTGCTAATCTTTGCGTCTTTTCCTTAAAATGGCGATTTTAATGTTAAATATTTATTATCTACAAAAGTAGCCTGTAAAAAAATTAAAAGAGAACCGTTTTGGCGCTATTTTGGGGTAGGGTGTGAGTGTTAGATGCGGCGTTTTTGGGGCAGATTAACTTGAACCGAAACTCT
>CAZWRU010000011.1:0-58187 GCA_964636425.1 uncultured Candidatus Bathyarchaeia archaeon | reverse complement strand
ATAAAATGTTGAAGGACTGATTAATCCAAAACAGAATAGAACATCACGCGCTTTTTTCATCTGGTATTGTTCTTCTAATGAGCCTCAGCAAGTTCAAAGCAAAATTTGACTCTTCGAAAGTTATTAAACTCCACATATACCATTCTTCTGGGAACGCAAATGCCAAAAAAAGATAAACCGTTAACTAAGAAAGAGCGAGACGAGAAAAGAAAGAAGCACAAGGAAAAGAAAAGCAAGACACAGACTTCTTAGGTTCTAAGAAAAATACTCTGTTAACCTCTTTTTATCTTCAATTATAGCTTTTTGCTTCTTTGCTGAATGAAAGAAAGACAAATAGCCTTGGATATTCTTGGCTTTTCTAATTAATGTAACGAAAAAATGTTTTAGAATGTATGTATATCTTTAATGATTAGATGATATTTATGCCGAGTGTAGCGAAACGTAAAGAAAAAAATACTCAAAAAGCACAACAGAAAAAGATGGAACGGGATAAAGAAGCTAAAAAGAAGCAATTAAGAGGTCAGCTTCCTGCTAAGGGCAAGAAACGATAGCGCCCTTATAATTATGTCCAAAGGCTTTCATCAAAAGATAATAATCTAAAAACAAGAATTTTTAATCAGTTAGTGAAAAATCTTCAGATAAACCTCACTGGATAGACACACACTGTTTTAATCCCTCTTATTTTTGTAAAGTAAACTTTTCGTTATTTCTAACAGTGTTCTATACGTGGCACAATAGTGTTCTTGCACAAGAGTTAAAAGGTGCACGTCTAGAGTTGCTTTTGTGAACTACAATGGCTCAGGTAACTCCGAGTATGACCTGTAGGTTGCAAAAGCTTTCTACTTTTAACTACTCAAAACTACTGCTTACGGTTGAAGGCGCCTTAGGCTATTGTGTTTCGATAACCCAGCTGGATTTTTCAGAAAACATTCATCTGTTGTGACTTGGGGCATTGATTGCGATGAGAAAACGAAATATGGTTCTGGTAGCTGCGTTAGTGGTGCTCATTTCATCTTCGCTTTTTTTCATAGCCCTAACTTTGAACTTACCACAATCCTCAACCTCCCAAAGTGAGTTTTATGTTGGCATTCAATGTGGCTACGACAATGTGACCTTCTGCAAAGCACTAATCGACAAAACAAAAGACTACACAAACCTGTTTGTCCTAGGCGCCACAGACATTATAACAAATAAAACTTCGCTAAACGAAGTCTGCGACTACGCCTACAACGCAAGTATGCATTTCGCCGTGTACTTTTCAACTATTCAATCATATCAGGAGCTAGGAGAAAACCTAACAGACACAATCACCCTACCCAACGGCACAGTAACCTCCTTTAATTATACTTCAAATTTGCCTACCGGCTGGATTAAAAGCGCCATGACAAAATACGGCGATTACTTTTTAGGCGCTTACTTTTTCGATGAACCCGGAGGAAACCAGCTTGACGCAGCCGCTTTTAGGTCATTGACTTCCGAAAGAAACTACGCCTGCGCAGCAAATGCTTATGTACGTAATCTAACCGCCGACGTTAAACCCTACTTGAACACCGGAGTCTCAACTTTCACCGCGGATTATGGACTATACTGGTTTGACTACAAGGCAGGCTACGACTATGTTTTAGCGGATTTCGGATTCAACAACAGTAGACCATTGCAGATGGCCCTTTGCCGTGGTGCAGCGAACGCATACGGAAAAGACTGGGGCATCATGGTCACTCATGAATCCAGCAAAGAACAGGTTTTGGTAACAGGAGACCAACTCTACAATGAATTGGTATTAAGTTTTGACGCAGGCGCAAAATACGCGATAATCTTTAATTTCGCAGAAACCGAGCGTTATCCAAAAGAACCAATTTACCCCACTGAATACGGAATCTTGCATGAGGAACATTTGCAAGCATTAGAGCAGTTTTGGGATTATATGCACAGCAATCCCGAAAAACAAGGTAGCCTAAAAGCAGAGGTAGCTTTGGTTCTTCCCAAAGTTTTCGGTATGGGATTCCGTAGCGCAACAGACAGAATTTGGGGCCTATTTGAATCAGATCGTTGGTCTGAAAGATTATTTTCTGATGTTCAAGCCTATGTAAACGAGTACGGTTCCCGCTTGGACATAGTTTATGATGATACAGCATTTAATGAAGTTGCTAAGAGTACCTATCAAAAAGTGATTTACTGGACAAGCAACAACGCAGCAGAAAATTATCCTGTCATAAATCTCAATACGACCTTAGGTTACAACACCATCCGGGAAGCTATAGTTTCAGGGGCAACATCTGATGGCCAAGTACTGTTGGTCAAAGTAGGCATTTATCACGAAAACCTGATCATCGACAAATCCCTAACTTTAATGGGCGAGGATAAAACCGCCACCATCATAGAAGCAAACCACCATGGAACTGTAGTGGACATAATCGCAAACAACGTAATCCTCCAAGGTTTCACCATAAAAAACAGTGGCTCAGACCAAAATGCAGGCATCTACCTCGATGGCGTAAGCAACTGTAGCCTATCCGATAATGTGGTGGAAAACAACTTTTACGGCATATATCTCAAAGGCTCCAGCGGCAACATGATGAAAAACAACCTCATTAACACGAACATCTACAACTTAGCCGTGGACGGCACTGAATCTACCCACTTCATCAACTTGATCGATGCCTCAAACATGGTAGACGGCAAACAAGTCGTCTACCTCCTCAACCAGCACGATCTGGTTGTGAATCCTTCAAATTACCCGGATGTCGGCTACTTAGCTTTTATCAACTGCACCGGCGTCACAGCCCAAGACCTAAGCCTCAGCCGCAATGGGAACGGCATATTACTAGTAGACACAACAAACTCCAACTTGATCAACAACCAGGTTTCAGACTGCGTAAAAGGTATACGCCTGCTCAATTCTGAACAAAACAAACTCACAAACAACCAGCTAAGCGGCAACATATACAATTTCTGTATTCAAAACAGATTCATAAACGATATAGATACAACCAACACGGTTAACGGCAAACCCATCTACTACTGGATTAACCAGCATGACCAAACCGTACCAACAAACGCGGGATTTGTAGCTCTAATCAACTGTTCAAATATAACCGTAGCAAACCTTGATCTTTCTGAAAACTGGCAATCACTTATTCTATCAGCCACAACCAACTCCACCATAACCCAGAACCAAATCAGCAATAGCCACATCGGCATAACCCTTCAAGCATCCAACCAAAACAACATCAGCCAAAATAACATCTCAAACTGCAGCCAAGCCGTGGCCTTTTCAGATAGCGCAAAGAACATCTTAACTGAAAATAAGTTATCACATAGTCAGTTCGGCGCCTACCTTACCACCTCTGACTTCAACACCTTCACCGAGAACACTATCACAAACAACACAGAATATGGCCTACAATTCACCACAAGCAACAACAACACGCTGTCACAGAACAAAATCGACAACAACCAAGTGGGCATTGAATCCATGGATTCAGCAGGCAACACCATAACCCAAAACAGTCTGACAGGAAACGCTCAAAGTATTCAAGCCTACGGCTTCAACGACCATACAACCATAACTGAAAACAATATATCAAACAGCACCCTAGGAGTAGAAGTTGCACTATTCAAACCCCTTCCCTATGATCCTATAACCCAAACTGCCGATACATCAAGATATTATATCATCCCCCCAAACTCAACTGACCACCAAATAACATCAAACAACTTAAAAGATACTCAAAAAGGCATAATAATAAACAAAGTAACCGCCACATCCATTGCTGACAACACAATATCTACAGGCGAATACGGCATCGTACTTGGCACCCAATTAGAATCATATGGATGGGTTCCTATTTCAGAGACAGTAAATAATTTTGTCAAAGGAAACACTATAAAACACATCGCTAACGGAATATATGCTGAAAGTCTAACCAACTGTAGTATAATAGATAATCAAGTGATAGATGGTGAAAGCGGAATCTATCTATCTGGTATAGAAAACAAAATAATCGGCAATGTAATATCCTGTGAAAGCGGCGTTTATCTTGGGCAACGCTCTTCAGATAACTTGCTTAGGCAAAACCAGATAACCGCAAACTTAAGCGGCTTTGGCGACGACAGTATCGACTACCGAACTGATTATGAAAACTACATAGATGCTGAAACTGGCCATTGGATGTCAAGGCAAATCGGGCCTTTCTACTTTACAAATGACGTTGATACTTCTAACACCATAAACAATAAACCAATTTATTACTGGATTGGAGAAAGCGACAAAACAGTTCCAGTAGACGCGGCCTGCGTAATACTTGTAAACTGTACTAATATAACAGTAGAAAACTTGAACCTTGTCAACAACCAGAACGCCATCTTGCTTGCCTTCACCAATAACTGCACAATCAAAGGCAATAATATCCAAAATAGCTCCGCTATTATGTCATCTAACTGGCATTTAGCTACAAGATATGGTCGAGGTATTCGACTGATTTCATCATCAAATAACCTCATCGAGGGCAACAACATCGCTAACAATTACGAGGGCATATCGATGTTCCAGAAAACCATTTCCCTATACGACTATAACACAAATCAAGGAACATATACATCATTACTCACTAAGGATAACACCATAGTCGCAAACAACCTAACTTCAAATAACATAGGTGTCGATGTAGACAGCGAATTATTCATAGGTTCATCGGAAAGCGATATCAGCAGCAATACTTTTTACCATAACAACTTTTTTAACAACACAACACAAGTCAGGCTCCCCTCTCCAGATTCCCGCGGACAGTTATCTTTTATGAACCTATGGGATAATGGTTGGGAAGGTAATTTCTGGAGCGACTACACAGGTACCGACAATAACAGCGATGGAATAGGCGATTCACCTTACCAAATAAAAGGACAAACATCAGACGGCACACAAATCATAGAACTCGTAATAGCCGAGGACCAATTCCCCCTTATCAATCCCTATGTTTAAAATTATGCAACGGGTGTACCGAAATTAAAGGCTTAATTTTAAGGCGAGGTTCTGTATCAAAATCAGTGTCTACACTGAGTTTGAACTCCTTAGTGAAACAAGATTAGCAAGAGACCCTTGAAAAAGAAAAAGTGGGCAAAAGATAAGATGCGAAATAGTGGGTTTATTTTTTGGATTACACCATAAGGTTAATTTCGTGCTAATGCACATAATAATTTGGAGATGCGATAAGGGTAATGAATAAAAATTTTAAAGCAGCCGAGTCAAATTCTAATCAAAAATTGTTGATAGCTTGCATATGTCAAAAAGGAACCAACAGCATAAATCCCGACCCACTTGAAAGAGAGCTTTATCCCAAGAACAACAAGCCGCGGAGAGTCATACATGTTGACTTCGCTTGACACAATGCCTATATCTTTTGGTCCTGTCCCATCTAGGCGTTTGGGTAAAAGTCTGGGAATAAACAACATCCCGCCAAAAGTGTGCACCTATTCCTGCGTCTACTGTCAATTGGGAAAAGCTAGCAAGAATATTACTAAACGCCAAATTTTCTACCCGCCAGATGATATCTTCAAAGAAGCTCAGAAAAAAGTTTCTAGTGCCCTTAAGCAAAATGAGAAGATTGACTATATTACTATTGTTTCAGATGGAGAACCAACTCTAGATGCTAACATAGGCGAAGAAATAGCGCTTCTTAAGCGTTTAGGGATTCCGATAGCTGTCTTAACTAACGCGTCGCTTCTTTGGTTAAGGGATGTTCGCCAAGATTTATTAAAAGCTGACTATGTCTCTTTGAAAGTTGACGCAGTCAGCAATGACTTGTGGAGAAAGATTGATAGACCTCAAAAAGATCTGCGATTAAGCACAATATTAAAAGGTATCCAAGATTTCGCGGCAGACTTTAAGGGAACTATTGTAACTGAAACTATGCTCGTAGACGATGTAGACTACTCCAGTGAATTTGAGCGGATAGCTACATTCCTAGCCGAGCTAAAAAAACTAAACAGAGCCTACATTGCGGTCCCAACCCGACCCCCAGCAGAGAATTGGATTAAACCGGCAAGAGAAGAGACCCTAAACGCTGCATTTCAAATTTTCTCCGAAAAACTTGGCGTTGACAGAGTCGAATTTCTAATCAGCTACGAGGGAAACGCGTTTGGGTTTACAGGTAATATTGAAAAAGATTTATTGGCCATTATGGCTGTGCATCCTATGCGCTATGAAGCAGTTAATATGTTCCTGAGAAAAGCAAATTCGAGTTGGCAACTTATTGAAAAACTCATAGCTGACCAACAGCTCGTAGAATTGACATACCAAGGAAACAAGTATTTTATTAAAAAACTAAGGATTGATAAAACTTGAAAGCACATCTTGACTGTATTCCTTGCTTGCTAAGGCAAGCCTCAGAAGCAATAAAAATGAGTTCCACAGATGCACCCCAAGCCGAACATACTCTTAGAGAAGTGCTCAGTTATCTTTCTAGTATTCAATGGAATAAAACTACGCCTGAACTTGCCACCTCTGTGCACAGAATCATAAAAAAAGCTACAGGTAACATAGACCCCTACTATCAGTTAAAAGAGAAGTATACTCTTGCGGCTTTGAAGCTGTATCCAAAACTCGAAGCTCTTATAGAAGCTTCCGAATACCCATTGCTGACCGCGGCCAAGCTAGCCATTGTCGGAAACATAATCGATTTCGGTCAAAGACTTGATATCAATCTAGAAAGAGAAATTGAAAATGTATTAAGCAATGATCTCGCAATAAACGATATCGCTAAACTCAGAGAAACTCTTCTAAGCTCTAAAAAGATTTTATATCTAGCAGATAATGCTGGAGAAACAGTCTTTGATAAGCTCTTAATAGAAGAGCTGCTAAGGCAAAAGGCTGAAGTGATTTACGCCGTTAAAGATGCGCCTATTCTAAACGACGCCACCTATCAAGACGCTAAAACAGCAGGGATCACAAACTTAGTTAAAGTCATATCAATCGGAACCGATTGCACAGGAATTCTGCTTAAAGAATGTTCACAAACATTTCTAAAAGAACTCGAAAACTGCAACTTTATAATCAGCAAAGGTCAAGGCAATTATGAATCTCTAAATGATTTTAAGCAAAAAGACATTTTTTTCCTTCTAAAGGTAAAATGTCCCCTAATAGCAGAAGATATAGGAGCTAAACTAGGCTCAGCAGTTTTAAAAAAAATCTAGCTCCTACCTGCTTTTAATCATGGTTGTTAATTACGGCGAAAAAGTTCTCTATTATTTTAATTCTATACACAAGAAAGTATTATTTAGTTTATTTTATAAACATAAACTATTAAAGAAGTTTAGTATATAAATAATATAGCTGTAGATTTATTAGGCGTTCCGAATTTGAGCAAATATCTTAATATCGCGTTCGTGCTACTGATAATAATTTTAGTAATAACGCTCTTGTTTTCTGCGGCTCCACTAAATTGTTCACAGAACACATCGGCCTTCGTAGGTGTCACTTTTTGCGGAAACACAAGCGAAGAAGCAAAAATACTAATTGACAGAGTAAAAGACTACACCAACCTTTTCGTGCTTCAGTCAGGACCAATAAGCAAAAACGAAACCGCAACTAACGAAATATGCGATTATGCGACAACAGCGGGTTTAAACATTATAGTTTATTTCGGCTGGTTCGATACTAACTATCCCTGGCAAATATCCTGGATTAATACCGCCAAGCAAAGGTGGGGCAACCAATTCTTAGGCGTTTATTACTACGACGAACCAGGAGGTATCCAGATAGACTACCACTGGTCACACTTTTTCGAATATCTAAAACTTCAAAACTCGCCAATGTATCAGTCACATGCCTCTGCGGTGGAGGCCTTTTTAAACGGCTCCCTCGCTAAAGACTACGATTTAGCGGCAAAAATGTACATAGACAGAATTAAAAACGACGTCGGCATTCAAGAACTTAAAAATCGTTCTATCACAACTTTCACTTCTGACTACGCTCTTTACTGGTATGACTACTTAGGCGGGTATGATGTTGTTCTTGTCCAACTTGGATGGAATGAAACCGTAGCCAAAAGTCTCGGCTTAATAAGGGGCGCGGCTCTAATGCAAAACAAGACTTGGGGCGCAATAATAACATGGAAGTATAATCAATCACCTTATCTTGACAGCGGTGAAGAAGTCTACAAACAAATGGTTTCTGCCTACAAAGCGGGCGCAAAATACATAACCATCTTCAATTTTCCCTACGACGGCGATAATCCTTACGGTTTACTGCTCGATGAACATTTTGAGGCTCTTGAACGATTCTGGGTAGATGTGGTTAAAAACCCGAAAGAGCAGCATGGCTCAGTTGAAGCCGAAGCAGTATTAGTTTTACCACCAAATTACGGGTGGGGAATGAGATCTCCAAATGATCGAAATTGGTACTGGCAAGCTGGAGAACGAGCTCAGCAAATCTGGGACATATCACTGTCCCTTCTTTCAAAGTACGGAGATCGTTTAGACATAGTTTATGAGGACTCAGCGTATATAATAGATGGAAAATACGACAAAATTTATTATTGGAACGAATCGATAAATATCAACGAGCAATAATCAAAAAATCCAAAATAATTTACTATTAAGCAGCGATCCATTTAGATGCTAAAGGCGGAAAGCAATAAGATAGCTTTTTACTCCCACAGATCATGGACTGCGACAAAGTATTACGGCTCATTAGAATTTTGAGTATCTTTACTTGGCGTAGCCGTAACTATGTATATGGGTCTCCCCTCGCTTAGCGCTTGTGCTGCTTTTCTTCTAGCGCTTTGCACCAGTCTCCATATGGTTCCTCTTGATATCCCCATTTTTTCGCCAGCTTCCTCCTGAGACATGCCTTCCACGTCTACAAGTCTGAAAGCCTCAACCTCGGCAAACTCTATAAAAACCGTCTGCGTGCTTCTTGAAGGATTGGGAGTAAAGCTGGTTATAGACGGAACAACCCCTAGGGTGACGGGTTTTGGTAATCTCCCTCTTCGACCACATCTATGTCTTCCTCGCCACATATAATTCACCATTTAAATTCTTATTTTACTGATAGCTTAGTGTTTTTTCTATGACTCTAATAGTCTGATTTAAGCGTTTTAGCTGAAGGTATTATGTTTTGCAATACTTTTATATATTTCTGTGCACTATCACATAATTATAATATGTGCATAAGCACGAAATAGAGGTGAAAGAAAAAAATGCCAGGAGGAAACAGAACAGGGCCATGGGGCAACGGACCCATGACCGGAAGAGCCGCAGGATACTGCGCCGGCAACCCAGTTCCAGGATACGCTAATTCAACACGCGGATACGGACAAGGCTTCGGAAGAGGTCGAGGTAGAGGTTACGGACGAGGATTCGGACGAGGATTCGGACGAGGCTTGTACGCTTACCCACAATCTACATTAGTTCAACCTACTATCCCTAACCCATATCCCCAAATAGCACAGCAACAGCCAGAGCAAGAAGTTGAAGCTTTAGAAAACTATCAAAAAGACTTAGATGCTGAGAAAGCAGACCTAGAACAGGAAATGAACGGCGTAAAAGCTCGAATAGACGAATTAAAAGCAAAACTAGCAAGCAAATAAACAATCAAAGGCGTAAAAAATATGGTTAAACGCAGGATTGCAATCGCAACAGACGGAAAAAACGGCTTAGAAGACGTTGTTTCAAACGTCTTTGGTAGGGCCAGCACATTTACTATCCTAGAAACCACCGACGAACAAATAATCAACGTGAACATCATAGATAATCCTGCTTTATCATATTCCCATGGAGCTGGTCCTATAGCAATCAAAACTTTAATCGACGCTGGAGTAGAAGTAATTTTATCTAACGACATAGGAATCGGAGCATCAGATACCATGAAGCAACATAAAATAATCCATCACCAAGTCAAACCAGGTACCAAAGTCGAAGACGCAGCCAAAAAGATAATCAAAATAATGTCGAGTTAAGCCAAAGTAAATAACTAAAGAAAAGCAACCCACCATTTTTTCAACAATAAACCTTTCTAACAAATACTATAGATTTTGATAAAAAATTTTTGCGTCCCAAAAACTTACCTAGTCAAATGGCATTTTCTGTTTTTACTTATACCTCGACTTACCGCTTCAATGCCAAAGCATTTTATTTGCTGGGATGTTGAGCAATCAACACATTTTTTTGCAGCTCTTTGGCTCACAATTTTTGCCTCTTTTTGTTGAGGTTCTATATTTTTTGCGTGATAATTATTCTATAGATCTCTTTAGCGATTAATCTTGCTCCTTCATCGTTAGGGTGAACTCCGTCAGGAAAATAACCCTCAGAATTTGCCAAAGCCGAATACACATCGATAATCGGTAAAGTTGCCTGATTTGCTGTCTCTTTGATGCGAGGAATTAGAGAGCGCTTAAAATATTCAGGATCTATTGCGCCCATTTCATCATCAAAAATCGGCGGCGGTAGTACAATCCAGATTTTTGGTCTGTTTGTAAGTGTTTGAAATGCTACGATTAATTTTTTATAATCGTTTACAAAACTGGAATTGTAGAGCTCAAGGTTTGATAGAGAATCATTGGTTCCCAGCATTATAATCACTATATCTGGCTTAAATTCTAAAGCATCCTGAAACGCTCTTGTGCGGATATAGGGGAGTTCAGAGTCAAGACCGACTGTGGTTCCACAAGCACCAAAATTACCAACCACATAACGCTGGTCATTAAGCAGTCTTCTTAACTCATCCGGGTAAATAGTAAATTCTGTGAGGCTGTCACCGACACAGGCAATTCGGATGGTCTGTGATGAAGAGGGTAAATTTGATTCAGCCATACTTAGCAATAGGTGTAGGACCTATTGTAAGTTTTTCGTTCTATATGGGAAATAATTATAAGCAAATCACCACTAAAAATGGGCTGTGACTGTAATGGCGGATTTAAAAGATTGCCCTTATGGCTTTGACATAAAAGACGACTGTAAAAGATGCGATTACTCCGATACCAATCATTATGACCCAAAAACAGGCAAATGCGTCAAAAGATAACTGGCTCTCCACAAAACCCTTCTCAAGCTTTAATCAAAAAACTTCAAAATATCTTTAGTGTATTTTCTTTTTTTCTCCATTCTCAAACAAAAACGCATCCCCGATAAATGATAAGTTGTTGTTTTTGTAGACGATTGCTGAGTTTATCGGAAGGGCATAGATGCTTTGTAATTTGGAAAGTCTACTGAGGGCTGCATCCTTGGAGGCGTCATAATGTGTTTTTAGAGAAAAATCCGCAAGACCCAAGCCGGAGGCTAAGGTTGTTGCTTTGCTGTATCGATTTGTAACAACACCCTGCTTTGCCAAAGCTAATGCCCCCGCGCTTCGACCAACAATGATCCCTTCATATTCTTGCAGTAGCTTTTCCATCCCTTTAGCGAATAGTCGCGTAACCAAAATCATCATCTGCCCCCCAGTCAGATAAACCAGATCTGAATGAGACACTTTATCAGCGATGTCTTGGGTTGCTTCAGAATAGTCTACAAAATCAATGGATTGTGCGCCTAAATTTTTGAAGTATCTTTGGATTCTTCTTCTGCGCAGGTAAATATTGTCAAATGAGGCTCTAGCCCAGGGAAAAACAAGAACTACCGGCGAACCGCCAGCATCAACAAAAGCGGCTTTGTTGATTTCTTTAGCTGATTGTCTTATCGTGTTTTCGCCGCCCAGCAGATACAACTTCGTCATGCCAATATCAATGTTTTAGCCATTAAAATCTGCATATGAATACCCTGTAGGTTGAACGAATAATAACTTGCTTGTTTATAGGCGAATAATCTTATAAGTTCTGCAAGTTCCAATACAAACGATGTTCATGTCGATAAGTGGATTTACTGAATATAAAGCAAGAGAATTCTGCAATGACGTAAAATGTCCCGTGCAGGACACATTAAACACCCTAAAAGATAATCCTGACGCTTATGAATTAATCAGGCAGACTTGTCGAAGCTCTTGTCGATTTACAACTTGGCAGTTCCATCATTGGCTTATAGAAAAAGGTTATCTGATTGTTAAACCAACACCTTCTCAGGAGCGTTAAAAACTTGGAATGGGGAATGAAAAATAGATTATCCCAACTAATCCAAAAAGACGGTAAAGCACTTTTCTTACCAATAGACCACGGGTACTTCCAAGGTCCAACTCATTGTCTGGAGAAACCCGGAGAAACAATCAAACCTCTGCTTCAATATGCAGACGCGCTGATGCTTACACGCGGAGTCCTAAGAAACAGTATCGACCCAACTATCCAGAAACCTATCATACTAAGAGTATCAGGTGCTGTTAGCGTGGTAGGCGAAGACCTAGCAAACGAAAGCATAGTTACTTCTATTCAGGAAATTCTCCGACTCAACGCCTCAGCCGTTTCAATGTCTGTGTTCGCAGGAACAAAATACGAAAACAAAAGCCTCTCCAACCTAGCAAAACTAGTTGATGACTGCGAAGAATACGGCATACCAGTCATGGCAGTAACCGCTGTTGGAAAGGAACTTGAAAAACGAGAAGCCAGATACCTAGCGCTAGTGGCGAGAATATCAGCAGAAATAGGCGCCCGCGTTGTCAAAACTTACTACTGTAAAGAAAAATTCGAAAAAGTAGTCGAAGGCTGTCCAGTTCCAGTGGTGATTGCAGGAGGTCCAAAAGCAGAAACACAACGGGAAGTATTCGACTTCGTCTATGATGGTATACAAAAAGGAGCAATAGGCGTTAATCTTGGCAGAAACATTTGGCAAACCGAAGCGCCAGTAGCCTCCATACGGGCAATCCGCGCGATTATACACGAAAACTTTACTCCTAAAGAAGCCGAAGACCTCTACAACCAAATCAAAGCAGGAAACACCTAACCCATCTTCTTTCTGGTGACCCCCATGCTTGTTGCCGTATACTATAACAACAAAGACGTAAGAATCCAAGAAATGCCCAAACCCGAAATCAACCAAGACGAATTCCTCCTCAAAGTTATGGCATCAGGCATATGCGGAAGCGACGTCACTGAATGGTACCGTGTACCTAAAGCACCAAAAGTACTCGGTCACGAAGCAACAGGTATAATCGCTGAAGTCGGAAAAAACGTAAAAAACTACCGCGTAGGGGATCGAGTTTTCGTTTCACATCATGTACCCTGCAACGAATGCAACTACTGCCTTAAAGGACACCACACCGCCTGTGAAACCCTACACACAACCAACTATTATCCAGGTGGCTTTGCACAATACATACGCGTACCAAAAATCAACATCGAAAGCGGAGTCTACAAATTACCTGATGATATGTCCTTTGAAGAGGGCACTTTCATCGAACCCTTAGCCTGCGTGGTCAGAGGCCAGCGACTTGCTGAACTCAAACAAGACCAAACCCTTCTGATCATAGGCGGGGGCCTAGCAGGTATATTGCATACTCAACTAGCTAAGGCGAACGGAATCCAAAAAATAATAGTCGCAGATATCAACCCCTACAGATTAAAGCTAGCTGAAAAATTCGGTGCCAAATACACCTTAGACTCCAAAGAGAATCTCCCTCAAAAAGTTAAAGAGGTAAATAACGGGCGATTAGCCGATCAAGTAATTGTCTGTACCGGAGCAACACCAGCAGCAATGACAGCTTTAGAGTGCGTAGACAAAGGAGGAGTTATTCTGTTCTTTGCTGTACCTGATCCTACCGTGCGAATCCCGTTGCCTATAACCGACTTTTGGCGAAACGAAATTACCATAAAAACCAGCTATGGCGCCGCACCTCAAGATATAGAAAAATCTATTACAATTCTTTCACAAAAGAAAATAAACATAAACGATATGATAACCCACAGACTAAGCCTTCAAGAAGCCGCTGAAGGATTCAAATTAGTTGCAACCGCAGGTGAATCCCTCAAAGTTATCCTTGAACCCAACCGAACCTAAATTCCCAAAAAACTAATTATTAACAAACTCGCCTATCTTTTTTCAAAATCATACAGACCTATATTCGAAATGATATCAAAATATTTTTTAAAAAAAATCCGTTTGACGGGCAACAATAGTCTAACGCGAAATGGATTGTTTTAGGTAATGAAGGGATAAGGGGCACTTCCACGTCATCCTAAAGATGCCCGCCAAACGTTAACTTACTGCTTGATGAGAAACCAAGCTGTGTATTAGTTTCTTCTTAAAGGGATATAATCATATGTTGGTGCAGAAATGCAACAACAATTAATCATCTCTGCTTTAGTGCTTAAATTTATAGTAACGATTATTTATTGCCCTGCTAAGAGTTTGCTGTGAAGGTATTTCTTTGAGCGATAGGGAAGTCCGAGTGTCAAAAATCAAGGATGGTACCGTAATCGATCATATCAGCAGTGGCTACGCTTTAGATGTTGTTAAAATCTTAGGGATCAATGGTCATGAGAAGCAAGTAATGACTATAGGTGTAAATGTCCCAAGTAAGCGTATGCGTGGCAAAGATTTAGTTAAGATTGAAGGTCGCGCTTTAAATCATCAAGAAGTAAATCGTATAGCCTTAATTGCACCCCGCGCCACCATTAATATTATCCGGAATTATGCTGTAGTGGAAAAAGTTGAAGTTAAACTGCCAAAAGTGATTGAAGACATAATTAAGTGTGCAAATCCTGTCTGCGTTAGTAATAGTAATGAACCAATAGGCGCAAAATTTTATGTGGAATGTGAGGATCCGTTACTGCTTAAATGTCATTATTGTGGGTACATACTTGAGAAAGCGGATGTGCTTAGGCAATTTTGATGTGAGCCTCGTGGTTATTCTTTGAAGCGGTTTTTGGTTTTTTGATGCGGTACATCTTGGTGTTTTTGTTGAGTGTATTTTGCGTTGATAAACTATACACAATACTTATATCGTATGATGTAAGATACAATAATCCTCTGATGATATGTCTAAAACAGGCATATTGTATCCGCGTAGCACACCCATACAAAAACAAATGTGATAAATCATGATCACAACCATCCTGCCACAAATAATAATCGGCGCTACATCAACAGCAGCAATCACAACAATCATTCTTTATATAACAACTGCACAACGCTACATGCCCATCACAAAAAAAGAAGCTAACATGTTATGGAAACTACACAAACAAAAAACCAACTGCAACTGCAATAAAATGGTGCACCTAGTAAAAAAACAAGGCGAAATCACTGGATTCAAATGTCAATGCGGATACCGATATACCCAAAAAAGTCCGCTCCTAAGCCGCAAACCAGCCCCTCAAACTCTCACCCAATCATACACTTCTAAAACTCTTTCTCAATAAGCAAAGACTTCGCTAACCTAAAAAGAGCTTTAAAATAATTAACACCTAATTTAGTTCCTACGCCCTCGGTATCTGGACACAATACACCCGGGCACTCAGAAGTTACAGAAAAAACATATTTTCCCTCTTCAGAAGTTGATAATTCAAATGGGTAGAATCTGCAAATCAGAGGTCTGATTGAATAAACACTGCAATTGTTGTCTAAAAGAAAGATGCATTTTCCATCGTCCTGCCTTTTGTGCATTTCATAAGCATATGGCGCTTTACCCTTGACAACATCTGCAAACTCATGTATCGGTTGATTAATCATCTGTGATATTTTTTCAGCTTCAGATTTAACCAAGAGTACATGCCGTATTTTTTTAGCGGTATCCCCGCAACATAGACCACATCTACTGCACGTAAAACTCGTATCGGCTGGGTATTCAAACCGCAATTAAGTCACGAATAACTCTTGCTTATACTCAGATAAAAAGCATCTTAACTGACCTTTCGCTTTTGAATATATTTCTATTTTCGACCTAGCCTCTTATTTAACTCTACAATATTATACATTAAGTAAGAAGAAAGGAGAAGGCATAATCAATGAAATGTCCTGTATGTAATAATAGATTAAACTTTGACTGCAAACAAAAATCTGCTGAATGCTCAGGATGCGGTTGGCAAACAACCCTTAGCCAACCCGCTTAAATCCTACCTGTTTCTGTGGCCCTCACCATACTGGTAAGGTCTGCCGTGATTTTTAGCCAGTTTCCACTCAAACATCTCATCCATATTAATGCCTGGGCACGCCAGTCGGCTAGCATCAAGCAAATAAAATATCACATCAATAAGTTCCTCAGCAATTTTTTCTTCAGAAGCCCCTTTTTTCCAAGCATCACTTGCTTCACCAAGTTCAATGAAGGCGAAAAGCAGTTTTTTAGGGATATCTTCAGGTTTATTGTAAAAACCTTTGGTTATAACCAAGTTTTCAATTTCTCTTTTCATCTCTTCTAAATCCAAGTTCACTTTCACCTTATCAATTATGCTAAAAAGGCTTGCCCCGCCAGTATTTATAGATAATTAGAAAGTTAGCTCCCTTCGATAAATAAGAAAAATAAAATAAGAAATTAAATCAATAAAGCTGTTTCTCTGTTTCCTCTTTTTGAGGCTCTAACTTCTTTTTCTTCATAACAAGCATTATAATATAAGCGGTCGTGGCTATGAAGACCACAGCTACTACTGAAGCAATATAAAATAAAATCGTCGTATTGTTATTACTCTCTTGTGATCTATTCAAATCTGACTGTAAACCGGCGATTTGCTCATCAAAATTTTTGACAAGCATTTCCAAGTTAGTGTTATTTAACTGAAGTTGAGTAATTTTATATTGCAGAGTGTTAGTTAGGTTAAGCAGAGTTTGTTTTTCATTCTGCAGAGTTGCTATATCCGAATTAAGCCCTGTATTATTCGTTTGAAGTGCATCTAACTGTGACTGAAGATCCGCATTAGCAATAGTCATCGAATCTAATTCTGTTTGGATATTACTCAGCTGATTCTGCAAAGAAGCTTTCTCATCTGTTAGATCAGTAATTTGGGTTTGCAGATTCGTATTGTTATTTTGCAGATTATTAAAACTCGATTGTAAATTTGAAAGTTGAGTTTGAATATTTGAATAGGAGGTCTCTAACGTATCTAATTCACTGTTCAAATCTAAAATATCGCTTTGTAACTGAACAATTTGACTTCGAAGTTGATCATAAGTCGGATTTTGAACCAGAGCTAACATAATATCTGCGAAACGTTTTGTTCCCACATCAATTGTGGCGTAAATGTAATTATTATTCGCAACATTATTCGGAATAGAAACTGAGTAAGGTTGATTAAACGACGTGCCGGCAGTCCAGTTTTTTGACGCCATTATGTCTTGATCAACAAGATTTACTGCCGCGGAAGCCGAATTATATAACCAGATTCTAACGTGGGCTTTGCCATTCAGATTCGTATTAAGTGTTAAGGTAATAGTAAAAACTGTCAAATCACCTGACTTTACCGTACCTAAAGAGCTTGAAATTGCCAAGTCAAAAGACGCTATATCTATGTAGCTGAAATTCAATGCGCTTGCGCTCGGTATAAATACAAAAGAGGCTGACATCGCAAGAACTAGGATTAATGCAGAAACGCTTTTGATGTGCGCATTTTTCATTTCTTCAACCCCGTTTTTCGATACCGATTAAACCATTTAATGTTTGCGGAAAAAACTGACAATACTATTAACTTTCTCTATGGGAATCGCCTCGCATCAGTGTCAATATCCACAACTGTTGCCTTTGACGAATTCAACGCCTCATCGATCGCATCTTCAAGTTGACTCGGCTCCACAACTTTTATACCCCTACCCCCTGAATGTTCAGCATAATCTGCAAAGTTAAAATCAAAAAGATCTGTTTGATTGACCTGGTAGCCTTCTATTTTTTGTTCTTGCATTATCATTCCCAAATGCTTGTTATTCATTAGAAAAACTTTGATAGGCATATTGTACTTCAATGCAGTTAAGAAGTCACCCATAACCTGTGTGAAACCTCCATCCCCCGTTATGCATACACTCTGTCTATCTGGATATGCAAGTGACGCCGCTAAGGCACCTGGTAAACCAAACCCCATCGATGCTAGCAAGCCACTCATAATCATCTTCTGAGTTTTCTTCATCTGGAAATTTCTGCCAAACCACCAACAATTTTCACCTACATCTAAGGATATAACAGCGTCAGAAGAAATTTTTTCGCTAAGAGCCTTCATTATATAAGGCGGTCTAATCGGCTTTAATGATGAGTCCGCTTCTTTTCGCAGTTGACTTTGCCAGTCTTCTTTTAGTTTGGTGATTTCTTTTAAGTAGTCAGCTTTAGGCTTATGCTGTACCAGCTTCATTAATTTGGGAATAAGTATAGCACTATTGCCTAGTAAACCTGCTTCAACAGGGTATTTTTTAGCGATGTTTTTCATGTTTATGTCTATTTGTACCATTCTTTTCTGGGGGAGTTGGGTAAAATCAGAAAATGATGATCCGATAACTATGAGCAGGTCAGATTTGTGAACAAGCTCTGCGGCTGCTGTTGAACCAAGATTGCCATGGCAACCAGCACAATACGGGTTAGATTCGTCGATTAAACCTTTTGCTCTAAAAGTAGTTACAATCGGGGCAGTGATTTTTTCAGCTAACGCTAACACCTTATTTCCTTGTCCTCTGGCGCCAAAACCTGCTACTATGACTGGGCGTTGAGCTTGGTCTATTATTTTCGCGGCTTTTTCAACAATTGATTCTTCTATGCTAAACGCGATATTTGGCATTCTTCCTTCAAAGGGGATTATTTGAGTATCATAATGTAGCTTCTGGATGTCGTTAGGTACGCCGATATTGCTAACCCCGCGGTCCAAGAGCGCAGTCTTTACAGCCAGTGTAGCAAGCATAGTGGTCTGTTTTTCTGCCATGAGAATTTTATTGAACACACAAATAGGCTCAAAAAAGCTGTACTGATCAATTTCCTGAACCGATCCTGGTCCAATAAATTGTCGCGCAACCATCCCAGAAAGAACCAGCACAGGTGAATGATCCATACTGGCATCGTACAATCCAGTAGCCAAATTGGTTGCTCCAGGCCCAGAAACACTTAAACAGGCTGCAACATGACCCGTAAGTTTACCATAAGCCGAAGCCATAAAAGCCGCAACCTCTTCATGCCGAACCTGAATATACTTCATTTTGCTGTTTTTACGTATGGCCTCAACTACTCCCAAGGTTGAAGTTCCAGGAACTCCAAAAACATAGTTAACTCCCCAAGTGTTAATCTGCTCAATTAAAACGTCCGAGACAGTTTTTTCTTCCTTCTTTTCCAAAGATTCACTTCTTTCAGTTAAAACAACAAATGAAGAAGTAGGAACCCCACAAACTGGGCAGACCCAATCTTTGGGTAAGTCAGAAATTTTTTTTCCTTCTTTCTCTTCATCGTAAATATAATTGCAGATTATACATCTATACTTAGCCATGCGCATACCTCGAAAAATATTCTCAGACTAAATTAACAGAAAATGAGTTTATCTGCTTTTTGGCAACCAAAACGAATACGAAATAACACAAAACTATGCAGCATTTCGCGATACAAAAAATCGATGAGTACCAAACGGTAAAAGTGTTTGCGTTTGAAGAGGGTTTGGGTTCGGAGTGTGCGGAAGTTGCCTCGTAGATGGCGAACCATCAAGGGCAGTTCCCTCTGAACCCAACCCATAATAATTATTGGCAAAATCAAACTTTAAAGTTTTGTGTTTCCAAAATCTATACTCACACTCTAAACAAGACAGCTTTTCTATAGATATTATTTTTTGAAATACTCATTAATCTTCATCACAGGTTTTATTCTGGGACATATTCGATGTTGATTTTTTCAATGCCTAAACGAGTGTTCTTCTACTGGAACAATCTGTTCTTCAAGGAGAATTATATTCCTCTATTCCTAATACAGTAGTTAAACCAAGGGGATAAGGTTGAATAAGAAAGCCGCTATAGGAAAAAAACTTAATTCAATCTTAGTGATGCTGTTGTTAACTTCAACAATTCTTACAACTTTAGAAGGCAGTCATACTGTAGCCTCGATTACCAATAATTCTGCAATAGTTGAGATTCAACTTGAAGATCCTATTCAGATTAACAATTATCCATCTAATCTTAATCTGTATCCTGGCGAAACTAAAAACTTCACATTAAATATTCTGAATCTTGCTTCCGTAAATTATTCAATAACCCTTGATTTTAGACTAAACGATACTGAATATCAGTTCAAGTATGTTACATTTAGTAGCTCAACTTACACAATTACCCCTGGAGAACAAACCTTAGTGGCTGGGCTCACGGTTTCACATAACGCTCCATCCGCAAGTTTATTGATGAAAATAGAATACAAAACCGACAAGCCACAAATAGAAACAAACACGCCAACACCTACACCAAATCCGCCAACCCCATCATCAAATCCCACTTCAACTTCGAACCCAACACCAGAAGAATCAACAATTACACTTCACCCCTCAATAACGCTCTTGGGCGGTGGAGCAAAATGGGCATCACCTAATGGCTCTTTAGCGCTTTACTTATCCTGGAAAGAATGTTGGTTAGCTCATGGTAAAACTGACGGCGTAGACTGGGGCCCATGGGAGCCTGAACCAACCATGGATACTTGGCGCTCAGGAATAACACAAACTCTTCATCAAAATGGCTTTAAAATAGAATATGCAGGCGATATGCCTCAAAATCTAACAGCTTACGATTTAATTGTAATTGAAGCTTTTTGGGCAATTGAACCTCGTCATGAGTCGGTCATAAGACAATTTTTAGCAGACGGTGGCGGAGTAGTAATGCTCGGTTGTACTCCTTGTTTCTTTAGCGTATACTGCAAAGATCGATGGCCATATCGAGCTGGACAATGGCCAGATGGTCCTGGAGGAACAGATCTAACTAAACTAAAAGACTGGTTTGGTTATAGGACTTACATTAACGTTGGAGGAAGCGCACAGGTATGCAAGGATAATCCCTTTGACACATCGATTTTGGCTTCGGATTCTCTTTTCTTCACTGAATTCTTCTCAGCAGCGTCTGTCCACGGGTCAATAAACGATACAAATGTTGTCGCTAAATATGATCATGGTGCTGTATTTGCTTTTACTCATGAATTTGGATACGGACGAATATATTGGCAAGGTCATATCTACCCATTTTAACTTTAACAATTGATAATTTAGGATAGCGTTTTTCGGATTTCATGGGCAAGTTGATCAAGTTTTTCTCTATTTACATTTTCCAACTTACTAAAGTTAGGTAACTTCTTTCCATCAAATCTAGGGATAATATGAACATGTAAATGAAATATTTCTTGATTAGCCGCCCGTCCATTTTGTTGGATAATCGAAATTCCATCTGCCTTAACAATTTTTTTAATTACACTTGCCATTTTTTTAGTGATTTTATACAAATGAACAAGCAAATCTTCAGGGATATCAAAGATTGTCTCATAATGCGCTTTGGGTATCACTAATGTATGCCCTTCAGATACAGGTCTAATATCCAGAAAAGCAATCGCGTCTTTGTCTTCATAGATTAAGCTTGCATCGACTTCTCTGCAAACGATTTTACAGAATATGCAGTTTTTACTCATTGCCCTCACCCGGAAAATTACTTATCATTAGATATACAACAGTTTATATTACCTCTTCTTTTCTATTCAAACAGAGCATAACGGGTAGATGGCTAAATTGACCGAACTAGAAGATAAAGTTCGTAAAGAAGTAGGCAAAATCGTCGACCCAGAGACTGGACAAAGCTTTGCTGAAATGCAAATAATTACTAGCGTAATAGAGGATGAATCTGGAGTGATAAATATTGAGTTTATACCTGCAAGTCCATTTTGCCCCATAGCATTCAAACTTGCCAGCGATATCAAAGCAGCCGCAAAAACTATATCCGGAGTCAATAAAGCCCTGGTTTACTGTCGAGGGCATACTATGGAGCAGCAGATTAATCAAATAACCAACAATAGTGGTTAAAAAATTTAAATTCCTGATAGAAAACTCCTACTATTACTGATACTAAAGTGGCAAAAAGATGGGTCTATCAAAAAGAAATATCCTCGGGGGCAATTACTTTTTTGTTATTTGCCTGATGGGGTCTTTTGCGATATTTAGCTCAACTATGTCAAAGAATCCGATTTTGAATCCCTTCGCTACAAGTTTAGGGACTCCAAGTGATTTGTTAGGATTTGTTGCCGCTGCTTCAACAATACCTGGAATACTTATCAGTCTTCCTGCGGCTTCGCTTTCAGACATAGCTGGAAGAAGGAAGGTGCTACTGTTTTCAGGTTTCGTTTTTGCTTCAGCGCCTTTTCTTTATTTATTTGTTTGTACCTGGTGGCAGCTTGCTTTAGTGAGGTTTTATCATGGTTTTGCTACTGCAGTTTTTGTTCCTGTAACTGAAGCAACAATAGCTGAGAGATTTCCCTCCCAACGAGGCGAACGTATAGCTTTGCTCAACTCAGCCACTGGTTTGGGACGAACAATTGCGCCGATGATAGGCGGATTAATTTTAACTTTAACTGGAAGCAATTATCATACAGTTTATGTTGCAGTTGGATTGGCGGGCTCAGCAGCTTTCTTGCTCGCTTTTCGTTTACTAGCCGAAAAAAAGCAACAAAGTTATGAACCAATTAATGCAAAAAACGCAACTTTAAAAATGTTTCAAGGCTGGCGCAGGGTCATTCAGAGCAAGGGCGTGATTTTAGTAAGTTTTGTTCAGGCCTGCCAATATTATGTTTTTGGGGCGGTTGAATTTTTCATTGTAGGTTACGCAATTACTGTGGCAAAACTTGAACCTCTTTTAGCAGGAATAATTTTAGCGGTTCAAGTTGCGGCTATAATTATTGTCCGGCCTATTCTTGGAAGACTCTCTGATGAAAAAGGGCGTAGTGCCCCCATCATATTAGGTGCCCTGATCAGTGTTTTATTTTTATTTGCAGTTCCATTTACGACCAACTTTGAGCTGTTACTCCTTCTTATATTGGGTTATGGTTTAGGATTTGCAGCAGTGATTTCATCAACCTCCCCGCTCATAAGTGAACTGTCCCCTCAGAATTTAATGGGCTCCACAATGGGTTTTCTATGCACAACTATGGATATTGGGCAGACTCTTGGACCGATAATAAGTGGGGTAATTTTGGGCTTAACTCAAAGCTACTTTAGCCTATTTTCTTCTCTTAGTATTTTGCTATTATCAGCAACAATTATTTTTGCTCTATCAAAAATTCAGAAACAAACAAAATCAAAACATTTTAGAAATATTCGAGAAAGTAACTCTTTAAAGGTCTAAAATTACATTTTAAAAATACAGGGATTATTCATGTTTGTTCATACCAGTATCCGTACTAGTAACTTGGAACGTTCGATTGATTTTTACACAAAGTTTTTAGGGCTTAGCCTTCTTAATCGGATTGACATACCTCAGACCGACGCTGAGATTGCCTTTTTGCAAGATCCACAATCTAAAGGGTCGAAGCTTGAATTGACTTTTTATCATGCGCAAACCACTTTTTCTCAACCCGAATACGAGAATAGATTGTTTGATCATCTTGCCTTCGAAATCAAAGATATGAACGCAACCATAGAGGCAATGCGCAAAGAAGGAATAACAATAACTGACGAACCCTACCGACTGCATCCTGGCGGATTCCTGTTAGCTTTTGTAGAAGATCCAGATGGAACACTTATCGAGTTAATTGAAAAACCATAAAAAACAGTTAGATTGTATTTTTTCTTTTTAAATTACTTCAGTTTACAACTGCTTTTTTTGCGTAACTTGTTATTTTCGTCTATTTTTATCTGTCCTTAAATAGAGGAATTTTAATGTAAAGTACAATAAGAGAATGAAACTTTTGAAGCAACAAAGAAAAATGCCATTATTCGTTATATCCTTACTAATTTTAGCTTTAACTATATTCCTCGTAAATTATTGGCAAAATTATCCCCATTCAAATCCTGCACCCAGTACGACCATATCTGCCAATCCCTCGACCGCACCATCTATATCTTCGACGCCAATTACTCCTGCCCCATCCTCTTCGCTAATATCACTAACTCCCACTCCCAGTCCCATCTTTACCCCCAACCCTACTGATACTCCTACTTCAAGTCCTACATCCTCCGCAAGTTCTTCACCAACCCCTTTTCAAACTACTTCACCGATTCAATCTATACCTTTTTTTCCTTCCCCAACACCTAAAACATTGTATCCCGGCGAAGTCAGAGACTATAACGGTGAAAAGTTATCCTCGATTAGTGACTTTTATGAAAACTCAATTTTAGGAACACAAAACCTAAACAACTCAACTTATAGCCTCACAATAAAAGACCTTAACAACAACTCTATCCAACTTAATTATGAAGATCTTATCACTAAAAATCAACTCTATACCAAAGTTGTCACAATTTATTGCGTAGAGGGGTGGCAAGCAACCATCCTCTGGGAAGGCATTCTTATAGAAGATCTTCTAAATCAAATAGAATCAGCAACCAATGCAACAACCGTGATTTTCCACGCGGCTGACGGATACACAACTGCCCTCCCAAAAGAATACCTCCTAAACAATAACATAATTATGGCCTATAAAATGAACAACTTGATCCTTCCGCCTGAAAGAGGTTTCCCATTCCAGTTAGTAGCAGAAAGCAAATACGGCTACAAATGGATAAAATGGATCACCGAAATCGAACTATCCAACAGCACTGACTACTTAGGATACTGGGAAAGCAGAGGCTACTCAAACAACGCAGAAATCCCATAAACAGTTGTTTCTACCACAAAAAACATCGCCTTATAAAATTCCCTGCGCCTTTACCTATAAAGGTTCAAGTGACGGAATTTGAATCCCCGACTTTATGATGAAGTAAACCATACAAACCTTCTATCTTTTTTAATCTACTAATGAGTGCATTGTTATTCAGAAGTAGCAATAAAATTGCACAGGTAATCGTTGTCAAAGGGTAAGTCGCCTTGTTTAGTCACCTGTGGCAAAAGGTGAACCCAAAAAGATTGGTCTGTTAATCAAAAAATAAATTAACTATGAGGCTTGAAAAATGGTTATTAGTAGGCACAGACTAAAAAAGTAAAATACACAAGTTAATAGCTAACCCCAAATTCTACGGAATATAGGTTTTCGCTATCCGGAAGAAAACAAATAAACTTGATAGATAAACAATAGATTCAAAGGATGAAAGCTCATAATAATTTATATTCAAAGAGAATAATGAAAGCATGTCTAAAATAGACGAGAAGGAAAAAGAACTCAAGGTTCTATTCAAAGAAATGGAAAAGATTAAACAGCAATTAATAGAAGAAACTAAAGAATTCGCCGAAAAATGGTACGAAGAAACAACTAAACAGTTTATTACCAAATACCCCGATATCTCTTTAAAACTCTCGAATCCAGAAATCTCAAACTTTAAAGGAAAAATCAGAAATCTAGTCTCCGAGTCAAAAAAAATTGTTGAAAAAGCGCTATCACAAAAAGGAATTTGGTGGCATGAACAACCAGACTTACACGCTTCAATTTCTCTATATGACCAGCTCGGCAACCAAGAAATAGGAAACAAATATCCCGAAGTGCTAGATAATCCTATCCGGAACGCACTTGGAGAACTTGGAAACATTTTAGAAGAATTCGGATTTCAAATAACCACCAAACCTGTTTATCAAACTTACAAGGAGTTTTGGTATCATAAAACAGAAGAAAAAATCATCTCACCATACTTCCCACATCTATTTAATTGGTCAGCGCCAATGGAGCAAACACTACAAAAATATAAAAAATTATTCCAACAAGGATTATTAAAACTCAAAGAGATCCAAATTATCAAAGATGAAGAAAAAAGGAAACAAGCTATACATCTTTGGGATTCAACCCCATGATCTGCCCATGAGCAGAATAAAAAAATCAGAATACACCAAGTAACTTAGCAGACAAAGCAGCTATACCTATTACACCAATTAGAAGAATAAGACCTTTTGAATTTATAGGTGATTTACCTTCACTTTCTGCTTCTTGAAATTCATATTCTTTGATCTCTTTAGTAGCCGAATTGATCTGGACCTTAGCTGTTTTCTTCTGAAGTACCATCTCTACGATATATAATTCCCCATCCAGAGATACTTTCAAGGGCAACCAATTACCTTTGTAACCTAATCGTATTAAGAAATCAACAGTCATAGCTGTGGCATTCTCAGCGTCGAACTTGGAAATTTCACCCGTAGGCGTAGACATTAGTATTCATCATGAGATAAGTGCTCCTTAATATTAGGAGTTATGAATTTCAGAAACTAATTTGAAATAAGTGAATCTAAAATTTTTAGAATTTTTTCTTTTCTATTATGGTGGCAAATCAGTTGGTAACTCAGGGGTGAATTCATTAAACATTGAATTAGTCTGGTTTAGTTTATTGGTTATATAATTTTGAAGAGGGTTTAGCTGTTCAGCAGGAGGGTTTATAGTAACTTGAACGATACCGATTGCATAATTAACGACTATGCAAGCCAGTACAACACTTGCCGTTACCAACAATAATGTTGCCACAGTCGTTTCCAAATTGATTTACCTCTGAAGGATTATTTTTACGAAAAAAATATATAACGATTATTTCTAAACTCATCTTGTGTTAAATGATGATATATCAATTACACGATATTTTTTCAGAAAATCTCGACAAGCCAGCGCCAAAAGGTTTATCCAAATCTAATTAATGACGAAAACGTCATAATTTTAACTAGATGATTCCTCGCCTTGCTTCGGGGTAGAAGCAGCTGTAGCATCCGAGGCATCCGTTTTTTCGGGGGAGGACTTTTCCCCGGACTTTTTGGCAATTATCTGTATTTTTTCAGCCATCGGATGAAGCAAATCTGGTGGAGGGTATGGCGTATTCAAGTTTGAAGATAAAATGTAGATGGAATTAAAGATGTGCTGATAGATAGTGAAAAGAATCTGTGGTATCTGCGTTTTTGGATTTATTTCAAGTTTCTTCTTGATATCATCAGGTTTTCCCTCTAAGGTCACTAATCCAGTAATATTATACTTGACAACGTTGGGTTTAGTGGAAACTGCTAAATTAAAGGTTAAAATGACTTGATTATTTTCTTTTTTATTCTCTTCTAACTTGGCATTAACATCAAAAAAAAGCTCGTCTTTTGAAGTGTACTCGCCTGTCCGCTCGGCATGTAAACTATTCAGATTAATTGAAACTGTTACACCGGAAACAGAATACTGTGGACTAACCTCTTATCCCTCTCTTATTCAGTTCGCCAATTTGGTATTTAACTTTTTTATCCTTACGCAAGGAACAAACTGCTTTAGATGTGCTATAGAGAACTGAATGATGCAACAGAAAACTTTGTTGCAAATTTAAACACATCTTCTCCTTTGGAGCCGCCTCTTGATTTAAGCACAATTTTTTTAGGAGTATCATCTTCCAAATATATAAGATAAGTAATGGTTGTTCCTAATCCAAGACGAGATAGTTGCTGCACAGCAACTTTAAATTTCTCATATTCCTGAATTTTTACCTTTATTTTCTCAATTGCCTCAAAAAGAATTTGAGTTTGTGCTTCCTCAGTAAAAGAAATCTGCAACTCACCAGATTGAATCCAACAAGATTGAGTATCACCTTTACCTTTTGATTTTTTGTCTTTGGAGTTCTTTTCTGGAACTTGTTTCGATTGACTTTTTAGAGTCTTTTGTAATGTGGCAATTTTCTTATACCATTCTTCATCTTTATGTGTTTTTTCAAAGTCGCGAAGAAGGGTACCCAACCATTGACTGTAATCTTCAAATAATGCTTTGTATTGTGATGCCCGGCTTGCAGAAAAATCAGCCATATCTTTTAATGAATTAAATGAGCGTATTTCTGTTCCCAAATCAATAAACTCCCTTTTCTATTTGTGAAAAGAATAATTTTCTAGTCATAAGAGTATTTGTACTTACTAAAAACTACACACTAACCTAACCAAGAGTTGATTGAGGGAAAACTCGTATTGGAAGCAATTCGAGAGTTGCAATGATGAACTCACCCCCCTCGCCTTAATTGGCCTTTATGCCGCAAACATTAAAGTTCAACTTTGTTTTAGGACTTATTGAACTTCCATCCGAGGTTTTTCCGCTCAACTCCTACTAATATCCAACGATGTTGTTGAATCAGAGTAGATAAAGTGCTCATATAAGTATTGTGTAGTACTATTACCGATTATGAACCGAGCCTAAAAAGTGAATTTCAAGCTAAATCAACGATTCTTAAACTTCAAGAAATAAACTATGCCACTTATAACCGAAACAACAACTACGGCCACTAGTATATACATCCAGTACTTAATGTATAACGGAGGTTCTGCCAACTGAAAAAAAAGCTCCTGGCTATTTGCCTTGTAATTATAGTTGGTTTCTTGAATAGAAGCGGTGATGGAGTAATTTCCGGGTACAGGGGGTTGATACGATGCAATAAAAGATCCATTTGCACTTATCGGACTTGTAAAAGTATCATTAAAGTCGAAACCATTGATTTCCATAGTCACTGCTGAGAAATTCATTCTTGGAGTAAGAAAACCAGTTAATGTCAAATTTTCATCAAAACGCAAATTTTCTTTAAAAGCTTCAATCTCAAGGCTTAGAGGAACCTTTACTGTATAATTTCCTTTAAATTTCAATACGTTCTTGTTTGAATCTACAGCCCGTATCTCATATTCAACCACTGATCCCGCAACTTGTCCAGGTATCGTGACGTTGCAAGTGCTATTATTAACAACCATGTCGAGATTATTCGATAGCGTCCAATTGTTTACAGTATATGTGCATACCGCACTCTCAATCGGATTTGTAGAGGAAACAAAAGAGAGCTCAGTTGAATTCTCCGCTAAAACTTTTTTAGGAGCCAAAAGTGACACCAAAGATTCATTACCGAAGTGAGTCTTAAGCATAAACTCAATCTCACCCGAACCTTCTTCAGCAATTAACACCAAATGATAGAGATTTAAAAATTTATTTGGTGACGAATAATTAGCAAACATGGATTGTCCTCTATGCTCACAACTCGCATAAGTTACTCCGCGAAAACCCTCACTTTCAAAATTGTAACCCCCAACTTTGCTAGAAACATTTCCATACAAGCCAGGTTCCCAAGGAAGAGGGAAAGAGTTTATGCTCAGGCATTTAGCATCATTCATTTGATAGAGTCTAGCTTCGTACATATCCAAAGTTCCAGGAACTTTAACGAAGAGCTCAACGTAGCTAGCATTTGATATAAACTCGTAAGCCCAAGCAGTTTTATATCCAAGCAAACCTTGGCTATTTTTACCCTCCAAATGTATACTGTGCCACTGATCTGTGGCTAAGTTTTCTATTATCATACAAGTGGCTTGCTGAGCACCTTTACTCTCACGTAAATCATTCTTTAAAACAAAAGAATAGTTGCCTGAAAATTTGGGTGTAAACAGAGCATCATTAGTCGTTGTTCCTAGATGTTCAGGAAAACCCGCGGCTTCTGTATGAGAGCTTTCAAGGGTTCCTGAGGGATTAAAAACATAAATGTCATAATCAGTTTTTGCTAAGGACGAAGTATTGACCCAAGTACCATAGCAATAGACATGGTAGTTGTGTCCGCCCATTAGAGGGGCAATAACTGTCCAGTTTTGGCCTATTTGAATTTGACTGTTGTTAAACATTACGGGGAAAATCGGTTTATCAATATAGGTAACATTGCCCCAACTCGAATTTAGATATGTATGCACATACTTGTTGTATTCAGCGGTGCTTGTCAATTGAAGGGCATAGCAGAATGGAAAAAATAGAGAGGCGCCTATTAAAAGTGCAAGCAAAGTCCGCGCTAAAGTAATGATTTTCATAGCATATCTATCCAGTGTTACGTGGTCCGTTAAGTAGGTTAAGAATGTATAAATTTGTTCTGAATCTGTGATAATTATTAAAAAACTAATCATGAATCCGCACAAAAACAGATGCTTGAATCAATTACTTGAGAGCAGAAGAATATGTTCTGTTGATTAAATTTAGAGTACTGAATCGTAATACGTAATACATATATCTTCGATAACCTGAAACTATAACACAGGTAGAAAATATGCATCGATTGATGAAAAATCGACTCGCACTAAGCACAGTAATCACAACTCTCATAATTCTCGTTGTTTCAATACTTCTCGCAAGCGTCGTAACCTACTACGCAACAAACGTTGTAAGCACCAGAGTTCAAGAAGAAAGCCTCTACGTTTCAAAACAACATATTTGGGTTAACTCAGCAGGCGTCGCAGAAGGAGCTATAATGGTAACAAACAACGGTGGACGTGACGTTGTCATCAACAAAGTAGCTGTTAGGGGCCAAGCAAGCGCCTGGACAGATGTGTTCTATTCAGTTGCTGACGAAACCGACGACCTGACAGTAGATCTCCAATATGTTACAGCTCCAGTATCAGCAGGCAATAACTTAGGATTAACCCAAACAGCAATTGCAGCAACAAATAACTTGGTCTTACCCTCAGGCAGAACCATGGTCATATATGCCAACAGCCCGGACAGTATAGGTCTTAACGACATTGGACTAACAGTAGGTATCTCCATTCACTCAGCACAAGCTGTGTACTATAGCGAAGTCAACATTCAAGCAATAACTTAGGAAAACAACTTTTCTAAGTTATCTGTATTTTTTTTTACGCACAAGAGCAATTATATAAAAAACACGTACTCGCTTCTAAGGAGATAACAAACCAAATGAAAAATATCCTGAAAAATCGTATGGCTCTAAGTACAGTCGTAACAACCCTGATCATCCTTGTCGTTTCAGTGCTACTTGCAGGAGTCGTAAGCTACTTTGCAATCAACGTCACCAGCACCAGAGTTCAAGAAGAAAGTCTTCAACTCACTAGTCAACACATATGGGTTGACTCAGTCGGTGCAGTTCAAGGTGCAATTATGATTACTAACACCGGTGGACGTGACGTTGTTATTAACAAAATGGCTGTTAGAGGCCAAGCTAGCGCCTGGTCCGATGTATTCTACCTCATAGCAGAAACAAGTGATGCAGGCTTAACAGCTGACTTGCCACACTTAGATGCAGCTCCAGCAGCCGCCGCAGTAGTTGCAGGTTTTGCAGCACCATTAGAAGCAGCAACAATGAACTTGGTCTTGCCATCAGGTGAAACCATGGTTATCTATGTTGCAGATCCTGACAGCATAACTATCAACGACATCGGTCTAACAGTCGCATTCACCGTGTTCACATCGCAAGCCATGTACTACAAAGAGACCAACGTCAACGCAGCCATCTAAATATAACAAAAAACAATAACCCCCTCTCTTTTCTTTTATTATAAAATAAACCAGATTCAAACATCTATACTCAAATTAACACATTTATTTTAAATCAACAATCGAGTTGTCTTTTTTCCCACACACAAATGGCTTAATGTAAAGTTTTCGATTTAAGAATAAGAGAGATGTAATTTGATACTGTGGCTCCCTCGAAAAATTAAACGATTACTGCATTCTAAGCTTGCCTTAGCATTGCCAGTTACATTTCTTATTCTATTTGTCACAAGTTTAGGAATAGTATCAATAACATACTATATTTCTGTACAAAAAATTAACACCCAAAACCAAATGATAAAAATTGAAAATGCAAAACAAAACTTCATCGAATTAAACGATAAAGTTATCTCGACAATTTGGCAGCCAGGGTCTTCAGTAACAATTGAACTAAAAGATGCGGGTGGAACCACAACAATTCAACCAACTGCAGATTTGTTAACATTAGAAATTAGTGACGCCAATACAATCGACCAGACAATTTACAACGGATCAATTGGCAAAGTAACATACCAATTGCCCCTCTCACAAAAATCCCAAGCAGGAACCTACCTGCAAGGTGATAGTAGAACAATAATTAACCAAACAGGATCAACACAAACACAACTAAACATAGTGCGCGGTTTACAACATCCTGAAATTCAACTAAGTTATCGCCCACTAGTTTTCTATAACATAGATGGACCAGAAAACGGAAAAATGGTCAATACAATCCGTATCTACACCATAAACCTCAATTCTTCAACTAACTTAGAAATCCATGGTGAATTACCCCTAAAAATAAAATGCCTAAATGCCGAATTAGTTAACAAAAATTATGAAGTTAATTATCAGCTGCAAAAAATTGCAGTAACTTCAACAAAAGACGGCACCGTAGGAACAGCTATGGTACCAATTTCTAGTTTGCCACAAGGCGCCATAATCAAAGTGGAAATTGTAATTATTAATGTCGCAATAGAGAGGTGGATAAAATAAATGCCTAGCATAGTTCCAGGATACGTCTATTCTCTGTTTGCAGCAGTCATTGTTGGAACAATGATTGTCTTCAGCTGCAGCGTCTTAGCCTCCAGCGTAAAAAATCAAGCTGAAACCCAACAATTAACAAATGTTGAAAAATATGTGGCCACCCAGAGTCTAAAATTAATAACTGATGCCCTGGACAATAATGTCAACTCCACTCAATTCCTAGAACTACCTTCAGCAATCGGAACGCAACAATATTGGATTCGAATTGCTAACGATTCCCAACGAGTATGGGTAGAAGCAGGCTTTGGAACACAACTGACCAAGAGTCAATCCAATATTTTGATTCCAGCAATTCTTTCTGCTTCAGGAGAATTTGTCAGCTCCTCAGGTAGAGCCTGCCTTAATTGTTATGTGGAAAATCAAACTTTAGTGCTAAAATTAATGGGAGAATAAACCAATAAAAATCGGCAAGAAGAAAAAAGAGGAAGTAATACAAGAGAAAACCTCAGACGAAGAAATGATAACATATTTGGGAATTCAAGGTTACCAGGTTCCAGAAGGCTACTCAGAAGTCGAAAGTTACCCCCTTAACCCACCCTTCTCATACGCATGGATCTTCCAAGATGACTCTGACGGCGGCTACTTCTACGTAATAGACGAATTATCGATGACAGTAAAAGAAAGAGAACAATTCAAACGATTAAAAAACATACTTGAATACGAACTAAAAGCACCAAGATTAGACGAAACACTCGTTGATTCATTTCATAGACAGTTTCCTGCAATAATAGAAAACCACAAACAAGTTCTAGAAAGCCAAGACGAAATTGGGTTACGTAAAGTAAAATATTATCTTGAAAAAGACCTTATCGGATATGGAAGAATCGACGGTTTGATAGATGACCAACTTATTGAAGACATAAGTTGTCTAGGGATAAACAAACCAATCTACATTTACCATAGAAAATACGCAAACGCAAAAACAAACATAACATTCACAAACGAAGAAGAACTCGACGATTTCATAACAAGAATAGTTCACAGACAAGGAAAACACGTGAGCATAGCGCACCCAATAGTAGACCTATCCCTGCCAGGAAAACACCGACTAGCAGTTGCATTTGGAAAAGAAACAACACCCGCAGGAACAAGCTTTACAATAAGAAAATTCAAAGAAGACCCCCTTACCATTGTAGATCTAATTCTAAATGAAACCATTGATGAATCGATTGGCGCATACCTTTGGATGCTTATGGAAAACAAAATGTCAGTTATGATTGTAGGTCCAACTGGCGCAGGAAAAACAACAGCCCTCAACGCCATAGCATGCCTAGTCAAACCAGACTACAAAATGATCTCTGTTGAAGAAGTACAAGAAATTAACCTCCCGCAAGAAAACTGGGTATCAACAATAGCAAGAACAGGCTTCGGCGGAGACAACGACGGAGAAGTCACACTCTACGACCTCATCAAATCAGCAGTCAGACATAGACCAGCACTTATTCTGGTAGGTGAAATCAGAGGCGAAGAAGCATACGTACTATTTCAAGCGCTAGCAACAGGACATGGAGGACTCTGCACTATGCACGCTGACGACGTAGAAACCGTGATAAAAAGACTAACACAACCGCCTATGAATATTCCAGAAAACATACTTTCACTAATGAATAGTGTCATTGTTGTCAAACAAGTCAGAGCATCAGGACTCAGCGGACACAAAAAAATGTCTGGAAGAAAATTCGTTTCTGTCTCAGAAATTGACAGCAACGGAACACCATGCCAAGTTTTCGAATGGAACATGACTAGCGATACCTTCAAACAAAATCTTGAAAACAGCTACTTATTATCAAAGATAGCAAAAAGCCAAGATGTCCCAATAAGTGTGGTCAAACAAGAATTCGCTAGAAGAAAACAAATCCTATTAAACATGGTTGATAAAAACCTCAGAGACTTCAAGAGCGTACACAAAGCACTTAACACTTCAATAAAGACAATTGACTTAGCAGAAAACTCTACGGAGGAATTAAAATAAAACCCCGTAATGACTTCATCGGAAAAATCTTTAGCTCACTCTTTAAAGCAACAAATGAAGAAAAAGAAAAAACAGAACGCGAATTACCATTTGCAGTAATGATTTTTACTTTAATGGCAGCCAGCGGAATTTCCCCCTATGATAGCTGGAAAAAAATGAGAAAACTAACGTTCCTACCCATATTCAATAAAGAAGCAGACGAAATAATACGGCAAGTCGAAGTCTTGGGCAAAGATCCACTTACAGTTATGCAACAACGCGCAGAAACCACTAGGTCAAAACTCTATAGAAATTTCCTAGGGGGCTTTGTTTCATCTGTTAGAAGCGGAGGAAAACAAGTAGACTACATGAAAAGTCAACTAAAAACAATCTTTGAACTCAGAAGTATCGGTATGAACAGATCAATTGAACGCACAGCAGCCTTAGTTGAAGCCTACTCAGTTATGCTCATCGTTGTGCTATGCGCCTACATTCTATTCATAGTCTTTGCATCAACAAACGTCATGGAGTTATTAACTAGCTCTTCAATGTCGATATCCCCTATTTTATCATACTTAATCGCATTTCTCGTGATGCCTCTCATGACGGGCATTTTTATTTTAATAGCACACAACATGCAAGCAAGTTCATTCCCCGACCTAAAAGACCTCTATCGTAGAGCGTTAATAATTATAATACCAGCATACGCAGTTATAGCAATTTTTGGTTTAATGCCAGATTTACTACTAACTATAAATCCAGTAGGCTGGCCAGAAATTGCAACTATATGTCTAGTTGCCGCCTCAATGCCTACAGCAATAAAATACTTCCGGATATCAAAAATAAACTATAATGCAGAAGATTCAATGCCCAGTTTCATCCGAGACGTAACAGAATCCCAAAAAACAGGGCTTTCCCCAGAAAAAAGCATTGTTCAAGCTACCAAACGCAAAGACTACGGGTCATTCTCTAAATATCTACTTTTAATACGGAGTCAAATAGAATGGGGCATACCTTTACGCAAAACATTTGACAATATAAAACGAGAAATTAGAAGCTGGTTCGTAACAATCAATTTCGCAATGATGGTCGAAACCATTGAAATCGGCGGAAAATCGCTTCAATCATTAGAAATACTGTCAGAATACAGCGAAAAAGAACGAGAACTGCAAGTCAACAGACGAGAACTACTAAAACCTTACATTATACTTGCCCTAATTTGGAGCGCCCTCATAGCCGTAACAACCACTATTGTAGCCCTAACAACAGGCATGATGACATCGGTTGTCAGCGCAAATCTAGCCTCCGCTGGATCAATGGCAATGGATAACCAACTAGAAGTCTTCTCAGTTGGAATTATTATTCAATGCTGGATTTCAGGCTTCTTCATCGGCAAAATCAGCGAAGGAAACTTAGGCGCAGGATTCAAACATTCCGCGGTTTTAGCCCTAACAGCCTACGCCTCACTGGTCATATCACAAATACTACTATCTGGAGTATTCAACATAGAACTGCAACTATAGGAGACAAAACTTGCCTGCCATATCAATAGATACTTTCTTTGCTTGTACAATAATACTAGCAGTAGCACTCATTTCAACAGCATTTATGGCCACAACAATGCAAGACAGAATTGAAAATACTGCAGATATCAACAAACTAAGCTACCTAAACGCCATTGCAGATAAAATAATAAGCACCCCCGGATCTCCAACAAATTGGGGATCCAGCACCTCTGCACCAAACGATTTCGGACTATCAACTGAGACACACACAAACACCTATGAAATTGACCCAAACAAAATAAACAGACTAAGAAGCAAAACAATCTCATATATAGAATTAGAAAAATCAACACATCTATACAACATAGCCATAGGAATACAAGTCGCCCAAATATTAACCATAGAAATAAACCAAATAAGCAATAGCACAAACAACAACCTAACAAATTCCCTGTTCGCAGTTAAAACAACTATCAATTCAAAACCAACCAGCGCAATAATACACGCATACCCTATAGCAAAAAGCGAACTTCCACTAAGCACAAACATAACCTCAGAAACAGGATTATGCACATTAACTACACAAATACCTGAAACAGAAGTATCCAACGCAATATTCGTGATTTTTGCAAGAGCAACATTTGACGAAAGGCTAACTTCCTTCGCCGTCTACAATTACAACCGGTCAAATCAAGAATTTACCCCTAATGGAGACACCATCACGATAAACAGTCCTGTCGATAACCAAATAAATTGGACATCAAACGAAACCTCCATAACCATCCAAAACGGCAAGGTCTACTCTTTTGACTACACAAAAAGTGTTACAATCACGGAAGGAACAAACCAGTACAATATACCAAAAATCATTGAACCAAGTCCTAAAATCATCGTTCTAAAGGGAAATGCCAACGGTACATTCTTCCAAGAATGGACCTCTGACCCCGCTGTGTTCAAAATAGGATTCGATTTCAAATCATCAGAAGAAAACATCTTTCCCTACATAGTTCTAATAGAAAAAAATCTCTACAGAATAGAGATTAGCTTCGGAGGCATCCAAACTTGAAATTCTTAACAAACAAAAAAGGACAAATTAGAGTCATAGAAGCCTTTTTAGCATCTCTACTTCTCACTGGCTGCATAGCTATTATTCCTATATATTCTAACTATAACACACCCCCCAACCTCTACTCGCAAGCAAGAAACATATTGATAGGCTTAGATAGCAATGGAGAACTCGCAATTTTAATTGACGATGAAAACTGGCAAGGACTCAAAGACACAATAAACTCGGCAGTTCCGCTTACCCTTTGGTACAACCTTACAGTCTTTGATGAAACCGCAAATATTCTTAACCCAATTCCCATCTCCACCTCAGTTACCATCAATGATAATATAAATTCAATCGATTACGTGAGCGTAAGTCCAAACAGCCAATTTAAAGTCTACATTTTGAGACTGCAAATCTCAATGGTGGGATATAGATAAAAAACAAAAGCTTTAGGAACAACAATTCAGGGCAAGTTATAGTAATTACAGCACTACTAATAGTATTGACAATATTATCAACAGTTGCTTATGTTACTCAAATCATGAGCCAAACTCCCAAAGTCCCAGCCAATGAGCATAATAAATTTGAAGAATACCGCCAAAACTTAAGAAACGCTCTGATAAGTTCCCTGTCAAATATAACAAACAAAGGCAACGACCAAGTTTTAAACACAAATATTGATAAATTAAACACTGTAATGAGAAACTATTTCTATCAGTCAATTTTCCAAATCGACTACACATTGGAAAATGTAGCTCCGTATCAAAAAGGAGTGTGGATTTCTTGGGAGCAAAACAATTACGGCGTATCCGCAGTTGCAACAGCATTTAGCATGAAGTCGACGGAGACAATTAGGACCTCAAACTATCAAGATTCAATAATGATAATTACTGAGGTTAGGATGACCGGGAATTACAGTCAGCTCGATAGCACCACAAAACAGGCTAACCTCCTAATTAGCTTAGAAAATGAAGGCGAACCAGCGTTAGCACGCAATATGGTTTTCTTTTACCAGAAAAATAACGAATGGATACAACCTGATACAATAAACATGACTGGTTTCGGCGATGGAACATACAACGTATCCTTTATAGCTCAACTAGACCAACCCAGTGATCAATTGGATGTATCAATTCAGTGTATAGACGAACGCGGAATTACTGTAAAAACTACTACTAGATGTGCAAGCTCATGACAAAAATAAAAACTCAAATAGGTAAAATTACACTTGCAATCGTGGTTTTAACAATCTTGCTGGTCTGTACTTTTCTTTCCACTGCTGCGTATCTAACCTTAGATAAACAAACAAACCAAAAAACAGAACCATCCATTGCTCAAGTGATATGGCAAAAAACATACGACGGGCAAGGCGACGACCGCGTCTTTCACGCAATAGAAATTAGCGAAGGATATTTAGTCGTAGGTTCAACAAAAATCATCAATTCAAATTCAACAACAGCAATGGCAATGTGGATAGACTTCAACGGAAAACAAATTCAAAACAAAACATACCCCGAGGGCTCGGGAACAGAAATTCGATATGTAATAAACCTAACCGATGGTTTCTTGATGGTTGGAAATCAATTCTTAGAGAACGGCAATATAGATGGGCTTATTATAAGAACGAACAAGGCGGGAGACTCAATCTGGAAAAAAACTATTGGGAGTAATTTAATCGACAAATTTTTCTCAGCAACACCAGCTGAAGACCGGCACACTTTCATTTTATTTGGAACAACAACTCTTTCTAGTGGCTATTTAACAACTTGGGCTATAAAAATGAACATTGACGGCGTCATAATTTGGGATAAAAACTATCAAATTGGCGTTGACGGCGTTTTTAGAGATGGAATCCTATCGCCAGACGGCAACTGCATTGCCGTAGGTTATGCTAAACAGTCTACTGAAGACTACGAATTGCTTATTTCAAAAATAAGTCTGGATGGAAGGCTGTTATGGAATCGAACGGAAACACAACTGCAAAGCCACAAGGCATACTCAATAACACCTGCATCAGATGGATTTATGGTTGCAGGGGACACATATTCTTTAGAAACTGACTCTGATGGATTTGTAATAAAGTTTGATTGGGAAGGAAATATTGTCTGGTCTAAAAATGTAGGTGGGCCAGCTGCAGACTCCCTCTCAACAATTATTACAATAGACCAGAATAACTTCATAGTTGGAGGTTTCACTTTTTCATACGGAGCAGGAAATAGAGACTTATGGCTTCTTCAAATTTCAGACAACGGACAAATTCTATGGAACTGTATCCAAGGAGACGCAGGTTATCAAGAAGTATACCAGATTATTGAAAAAAAAGAAAACCAATACATAGTATTTGGCTGGACAGACCCTCTTAATCAGCCAAATCTAATTGGAAAGGCAAAATATGACTTTAATATTGTAAAACTAAGTCCAAACAAAAATAGCTAGTAAATATAATGTTTAATTCTTTTAAAGAAAAGCTAAAATTAGAAAAGGTAAACATCTCAGTTTAGAGAATTTGCCTGATAATAACGTTATCAATTTTTGGAAAAAGGCCTTATGGTTCATCCAAATCGTAGCAGTGCGATATTTATTTCTATTTTACTCATTACATACTGTATCATCATGGAATATTATTAATTTCTTTATTATCAGAAATTATAAAGATATTAGCTCAAGTTTCAAGCGCTTTTGAAGATGCATTCGCGTACAATGAGCCAAATTTGTTAACAAGGTCTTTTTGGGTGTAAATAGACGCATGAAGCTTGAAATACTTACCCATTTGAGTCGTCTCAACACCTATACCTAAAACAATGACGCCTCTATTTAGCAAATTCTCAACAGCCTTCTTCAATATTTCAGGCATATTTTCATACCCAATAGGCCAGCCATCTGAAATTACAATAAGACACCGCTGCTCTTCAAAACGTTTGGCCAACATTTTGCCAGCTATTTGAATGGCATCAGGAAGAAAAGTTAACCCTTCAAACTTTAATCCACCTATTCGTGCTCTAACCCGCTTAGAGTATGATTCTGCGCTATCTTTTACAACATACAGTCTGTCACTAAAAGCAAAAAAAGTCCATGAAGTTGGGTCAGTCATTAATTCTTTAGCCGCTTCAGCTACAGCAATTGCCAAGGCTCTTCCGTACTCTCCTTTGATTTGCATGCTATTACTTACATCAAAAACAATAGACCAAGCAAAACTGGGTTTAAGGTATTCATCTAATACGAACACATCTGTAGCTGGTTTATTACTGGCTAAGGATTGAATAACAGAAGGCAAATCAAGTTGCCCCATCTCTTGACGGGGATCTTCATCAAAATAATTGAAAGCTGAACGTAAAATATCTAACAGACGTCGGCTGGCACCTTGCACCAGATTTCGTGCCCTTAAATATTGAGTATAATCTTCTTGAGGAAAAGAAACAGATTTGAAATTTGTTAAGTTCAAGTAAGATTCGATTTTTCCAAGTATTTTTTGTTCTCTTTGTTTTTGATATTGATCTGAATTGAAAGCCTGGAGAGATGCCACGTCCGTCTCCGGTTTCCAAATTTGATTGAAGTCACTAAAATGGGTTATTGATTTATCCAGTGAATTAAGAGAAAAACTGAAGATTTCTTCTAAAGAACCAATAGCTGATTTTTTATAAATGCTGCATGCGCCCAAGTTTTCTGTGTGCCGAAAAGAGGGAGCTTCAAGAAATGGACCTATAGGTTCAAGTAAACCAATTATTTTCTTAACCCCAGTCTCAAATATTAAATCAAAATCTGCTGCGCTATCGCTACTAATTGATTGCCGGAAAGCCTTTTTTATATCAGCCAAAACATCAAATGTCTGATTAAAAACTGCATTAGCCTCATAGTCACCAGAATTTGCAGAGGCGCCTATATTTAACATGATTAATAGCGAAGTCATTATTTTTGTCGAGGGCATAATAATTCGGTCAGGCGTCTTGATTCTTTGATAAGCAAAAGCATTGGCATACGCTAAATCTATTAAAGATTCTGGAGATTTAACCATAATGTACGTATTAACCATTGTATCACAGATTAGGGATTTACAGAATTTTTCAAGAATAGAGTCAGATTTCTGAGGAGCAGATTTTTCTGGAGAAACTGGTAAAATGGTGTGCGCAGATAAATGTAGAACTGCTGCTCTCAGCAATCTGCCAACCTGGATTTTACCGAAATTGTCTGTGGGAAAATTATACCCGAGGAAATGAATAACATTTGTTTCTGATAGACGAGGGATTGGAAGCTCTATAGTAAATCCTTGATGATCGTTGTTTAGGGAGGGCTGATTCGACATTAAGTTTTCTATAATCTTTACTTTTTTGTCATCTTTCTGAAGCGAAACTGACCAGGCGTACTCAATGAAGCCCAAACTAAGCCCCTAAGTTCTGTTAAAAACCGCTTCTATGATTCGTCTGACATCTGATTGGACTTCAACATTGTCGCTTGTTAAGCCAATTATTGTTTCTTCAGCAGCGCCCAATGGTGTATTACCGTCAAAAACCAAAGTAGCCCAATTTATTAAATCTCCCAATGATGGTCCATAAGGCAAATCACCAGCTTTATACTGCCGCCTTAACTCAGCACCAGCTTGAATTATTTTATAGGCGATATCTTGATCAACTTTGGTTCTTTTCCGAAGCATATCAACCTCATGAGGTGAAATCTTCTCCCCAACACTCAAGAAGTCAAAATTAATCCAAACAGCCATTCGGCGTCTCATAGCGGCATTTAGAGGTTTGGTTCCAGAAAACTCTGCAGTCGCAGGATTCATGCTAATGATCATATAACCAAATTTGTGGCGTTCAATTACTTCGCTGTCTTTTTCATTTAACACAAGATGGCCTCTGGTGTCCAAAACTGGGTTGAGACGAGTAGCCACGTCTTGCTTCATCATGTTAGCTTCGTCAAGATACATTATTCCGCCTTTTCGTAGCCACTGGGTAAGTAATCCATCGACCCAATTTTCTTTGCCTAAGCCAATGAAGCGGCCTATGAGGTCAAACGAAGAAGTGGATAAACCACAATTAACTTCCCAAATAGGCAAACCAGTTAATTCAGCAACCAAATAAACAATATGTGTTTTACCGGTTCCTGAAGGTCCAATTAAACTGCACTGCTTGAAGTAATATAGAGCCCGCACAATACGTTCAACATAGTTCAATCCATGATCCAGATATTCAGGTGTATTTTTTGGTATCATATCATCAAGGTGATTAAAGCTAAAATATATTTATCATATAAAGGACTCTTAGACATAGGACGCTCTTTGTCTAAGGATACTGTAACCTTAAATTTTTCTTGTTTAAGAGAAGAAACCTCCTTTACCCTACTAGTCTGAGTCTTCTCTCTAATTCCTTGATGTCCGTAACTCATTAAGCGAAACCTCTGAATGGTATGTAGAACCCAAAGTCAATGAGACAATTAAATATTATTAATTACTACTCAATAGATGACTTTAATGAAAACAGCAGAATGATGCGCTCAAGGAAAATAATAGTACATAAATTCAATTACATACAAGACTTTATCTAGACAAAAAACTATTGAATGAAGTGATCAACATGACTCAGGAAACGGCAATCAGAAAAGAGCCAATAGACATCACCATATCATCCGAAAACAAAGCTTCAGAAAAAGAAAAGCAGCTCAGCTTGCAAGAACTAATTGAGTCTCTAAAAAGCACTGCAGAAGACATAGGACAAATAAGCGAATTAACCTCAGAAGAAAAAATATTAGTTACTCAATTCTTCTCAGCTTTTCTCAAACTCTCCAGACCGTTGACCTCCTCAATGACCGTTAGTCCATCAGCTCTTCCAGCTAGTTTAAGTGACACAATTAACGCATATCTAGATCCAACGGGTCACTTAGCAATCCAGTTTTCTGATGGTCATATGGAACTTAAAGACCTGAGCTCAGAGATAAATCGAGATCTTATGATTAGCGTTATTTACGATGTAATGCCCAAGTTCAAAATACTATCATCAATGCACAAACGCAAAATAGAAAACCGTATAAAAACACTCTTAAGCATCACCAAAGAACTCCAGAAAAGCGCAGATTCCTTACCATCATTAGTAATTTAAAAATTGATTATAATTCATTATGTAAGATAAAACAGTCTTAGATAGAGACTTGCTACGGAAAAAATTACTTGACTTTAACTCCATTTGTTGGAAATTCGTCTTCTAATAGAGGGCAGAATATGAAGCAGTATATAGATTATCGATTAAACGCTTTTTGCGCGTTGATAACTTTGCAGTAAATTTCGAAAAACAACGCAAACGAGCCGCAAAGAAAAACTCAAGACTGATGCAAATACATTTTCATACTCTGAGATACTGGAAAGGCACTATGCTTTATCACCTAACAAAAGACCTTTACTATGTAATGCAAAGATTAGGACATAAAAACTTCAAGAATACCTTACTATACATTCAGCTTGAAGAAGCATTATTTCAGGGCGAATGCGAGTACATATCAAAAGTGGCTAGAACAGAAAAAGAAATTCTCGGACTCATAGATGTAGGATTTGAATATGTCACAGAGTTTGAGGGAGCAAAAATATTTCGGAAGAGGAAGTAAAATGAAGAAAAATAGTTGATTAACATCGCCATCAGCACCCCCAAACCTTTTACTTATAAAGGTGCAGAGGGTGGGATTTGAACCCACGAACCTCTGGAGGATAGGCTCCTGAAGCCTACGCCTTTGACCATGCTCGGCGACCTCTGCGTTTTAAACAAGTTCTGCAATTCAACAAGATAACTCTTACTACATTAAGTGCCGTCTTTAGTCAATCTAAGACAAGAAGCAGGGTTGTTTTAGGGCGTTTTTATGTTGGGGTTTTTGAGTATTTCTTCTCGCCATTTGTTTTGCCAGCTTGCCCAGCCGGTTTTTACTAGTGTTTCTCGTAAGTTTGGTTTTTCCGCGACCCATTTTAGGAAAGGCCAAAAGCGTCTTTTTTCTCGCAGTATATCTTCAGGTATGCCGGTTTCGATGCACCATCGAACATATCCTCTTTCTACCATTGCTTTTAGTTCCCCAGTGGTTGAAACTTTTGTAACTTTGAAACCGCGATTTTGTAGCTGCTTAATTACGTTCGAGAGAACATATTCAGAGCTTACTTTAAAGCAGGTTTTTTCATCAGGTTGCATCACATCGATGATTTCGTCTGTAATTTTGGCTGCGTCATCTAGATATTTTTTATTAGTAAAATTGGGTGGTTGAAACGATGAAGTTGAGATGCGGCGTTCCATGAGTCTGGGGTTTGGAGGTTTAATCGCTCCGATAACTACGCCTAATAGAAGGTCACTCCAACCTGATGCGTCTATGAGAATTTCTTTTTCAGCGATAAAACAGTCAAGCGCCATTTGTTTAACCCTGACCTTTTACTATTTAATTCTCTTGCAGTTATTTATTAAATTCTTGGCAATTATTAAATTGAGTTACTGAACTTTAATATGGATTTAAGGAGCTGGTCATTGTCTTGAAATTCGAAAACGTGGTTTTTCCAGATGGTATAAGTTTTAAGTGTACGGGGTGTGGTCAATGTTGCAAAGAACAACCAGCCGACGTCACCACAGAAGAGCGAAAACGCATAGAAACGAGAGGATTTACTAACTTTCTTGATGAAACTGATGTGAGCGAGCCAAGATTAATTCTTAACAGGGACAGTGGTGGCTGTTTCTTTTTAGCTAAAGATAATAGTTGTTTAATTCATGATGTTAAACCTGCAATATGTCAGATAGTGCCATTTGTTGTTATGGATTGGGACTATGAGAATGATGTAATTGAAGTTGATTTACCTGCAGATTGCGCGTGCCCTGGAATACACGAAGGGAATTATATTCCTGTCGAAACAATAGCAAAAGCAGTACAAACTTATGTCTACAGTTTACAGAAGTCTATAGCAGACCAAGAATGTTTGCCCATAACTGACCCGAAGGTTCTCTCAAAAACACGTCAAATTGTGATAAAACTTTCAACCGAAGAACAGATTTGAAGAAATTTACTAATTCTTGATATACTGGTTGCTATTTTTAATTGACTATAGTTTATACTCCAAAAAATTGGGCAAAAAAGTAGGAGTATGTTTGCGTCAATGATGACAATTGCACGTGAAGAAAAGCGGGTTCCAGTTTTCTAACTGTTACTTCGCAAGTGATTTACAAAATAATATGGTTCTGAGGCGCAACAAAACATATCCCTGCGAAAGGAGTCTATAATTTTGACTTTTCACCTATTTTTTTTCTTTCACATTCGAGAAACAAATTATGCCCTCAATCTTTTTACTATTTCTAGATTTTAAAAAAAGCGACAATAGATTCGAAAAAAAGGTATTATTTTTCTATGTTTTTCTTAAACTTATTTTGCACTTGCTTTTTCTAAAACTTGTGCGATAAGTAGTTTTCTAATGCGTTCCGCTGTAGCTTCTGCGTTAGTTTTATTCGGTTCCTTTTGTTTGTGCTCTTCGACATGTGCTTCAATTGCCTGACTCATTAATTCCAAGGTGGGGACTAGCAATATTTCCGCGCCGCATTCGCATTTGATAAGGGGCCATTGCTCTTTTAAGCAAGTGTGCTTTTTTATAAGTTGATACGCTCCTTGTCGAGGTTCTACAAATTTATTGCGAAACATATAAGTGTTGTTTTCAGACAGCAAAATTGCTAATATTAAGCAATTAACCAAGCTTTTTAAAAAGGCACTAACCTGAAATAATTTTGTGCTTATTTTTTAAAATTTACCTAATTAAAACTTAAATATTCTTAGAAAGTAGTATCCTTGGGTTCTGATGGATTACTTTGCACCTCTTAGGTCAGAGCTTAAGCTAAAAATTATGCTTAGTCTGTCAAAAGGGGAAAAAAAACTTGCGGATCTTGCTGATGAAATAAAAACCAGAGAAACCACTATTCTGCATGTTCTAAAGGAACTTGAAAATTTTGATTTGACCACAAAAATAGGAAGTTTTTATCGACTAACTTCAACAGGACTTATTAATTCTCGTGTATATGAAGAATTATTTAAAACTACAGAGGTCATTGAGAAGTTCAAAGATTTCTGGGCGTTTCATGATGTAACTCCTATACCTGCGCCTTTTTTATTACAATTAGGCGCTCTAAAAGACTCATCCTTAATTAAAACTGAAAGCTCAGAACTAGGCAAAGTTCATGAGACTTTCCTACAGGTACTTTTGACTTCTAAAAGAATCAGAGGAACTTCTCCTATATTTCACAGCGACTACGTTAAGACTTTCCGGCAATTACTCAGTCAACGAGATACCTCTGTTGAATTGATACTGACTAGTAGAGTATTGGAGAAGACTCTATCTTCTGCTGAATCTGATCTTTTAAAAAAATATGTTTCTGAATCTCGTCTGAAGCTTTTTCTAAACGATGATTTGAGAATTGCTTTAACAGTAACCGATAGAAGCTTTTCACTTGGGCTTTTCCTTCTAAATGGAGAATATGATTACAATATGGACTTGGTCTCTTTAAACCCCAGAGCAATCGAATTAGGCGAAGCCTTATTCCAAGATTGCCTTAAAAGTAGCAGACCAATAACGTTATAGGGCAAATGGGCTGGTGAGGAAATTTTCAATAGGACGATTTATTAATTTTTTAATGTCCACCTCACTATTTTTAGCTTTAAGCGGAGCATTTGTTGTTCTTCTTAGTTACTTTCTTTATGAGGTAACAATTTCAATTCAAATAATATCAATTGGGTTTTTAGCGATTTTTTCCATTTATGGATTAAATAAAATTACTGATACGACTGAGGACTTAATTAACCGCCCTGAAATTGCCTCCAAAAAAACCATATTCTATCTAGTGCCTTCAATTGTTTCACTAATAGCTAGTATGGCAATAGGATTCATTAACGGAATAAAAGTCCTTCTGATAATACTGACTCCTTTACTAGTGGGTATAATTTATAGTATCAAAATTTTGCCGTTTATACCTAGACTTAAAGAAGTCGCTGGAGTTAAAAGTCTATCAGTTGCATTTTGTTGGGCTTTTACCGGATCTCTTCTACCCGTTGCGACCCAATTAGTTCCCGTAGAGAAAATATTTCTGGTTTTCAGCTTTATATTCGTCCAACTTTTAGTTAACACCATCATATTTGATACGATAGACGTAGAAGGCGATGCCTTTTCGGGTCTAAAAACTATACCGCTTGTGTTGGGTAAAAGAAAAACCAAAAACCTCCTACTAATGATCAATAGTTTGTTAGGTATTTGGCTGACTTATTGCATATTTAATGGGATTTTCCTTACCTATTTGCCGGCGCTTGTTTTCGGTTTCATTTATGGGTATGTGTTGATTTGGGGTTTTTTTGATAAAACCCGTAAACGGTTTTATGCTGACATATTTGTTGATGGACAATGGTTGCCTATGCTGGCTATTCTCAGATTTATTACGTTATAGTCTAAGCTGTTCTTGACTGTCTATTGTAAGGAATTCTTCAGTGAAGCTAAATATTGCATAACTTGTTCACCATTTGGCTCAGACATGCTCAACGCAGCTTGAATTGCAATTTTCGGGTCGGTACTTCGGTTTTTCAGTATGGTCTCTATAGCATTACTTATGTTGTTAAGAAGTTGTTCCCAAGTAATTTTCGTTCTCTGCCCTCTTAAAGTATAGAAGGTTAAGATAAGAGCACTGATTCTATCCAAACTATCTTTAAAGACTTTTAGATTACCTATCATTTCAAGCGAGTCATATTGAGCACCTGAAAGATAATTACGTAAAGTCTGATAGATTTCTTCTAAGGCTTGAATTTTACTGCATAATTCGCTTCTAACCTGAGATTCATTTTCGTTTTGCATTTCTATTGACTCCTGATTGTATATTTTGTTCGGGTACATAAGAATTTTCAATTTGCCTTTTTTACTTATTCATTTTGAGACATAGATAGCTCAGTAATTTTTCGAACAACATCGATTCCTGATATTACTCCAACCAGTTCTCCTTTATTATTTATTATAAAGACATGATCATCCTCTTTTTCCATCATCAATTCGGCGATTTCCCCAAGAGTACTCTTCTCAACAACCTTCAAAGGAGTATGCATAAAAACCTCTGTTAGCAATTTTCCCGCATCTTTAGATTCGACATTCCCTAAATCCTCTAAGGTAACTGTGCCAATTACATCCTTTTTCTGGTCAACAACCGGCATTACTCTTACTTTTGTTTTCTTAAAATGAATAAGCGCTTCTTTAATTGTTCCTCCTGAGGTTAACGAGAAAGGTTCTTTGGTCATAAATTCAACCGCTACCGTCTTTTCGAGTTTCTCTGGTATGGATTTTTTGGCTTTAAGAAAGAATCTTTCTAAAGCTAATTCTTCTGTGCTTAGTCTTCTTTTTGGCTGAAGCGGATAAAAGGTATGTTTTCCCGAAATAAGATAACTTACCCCACTTGCAATTAATGCTGGTATCGCAAATACTCCCCCGAGAGTTTCAACAACAAACGCGGTTGGTGTTAGAAGGATTTTATGGGTTCCAGCGAGTAAAGCTGCCATACCTACTGCTACAAAAAGAATTTTGAAACTTGGATCTGTAAAGACTGCAAAAACATAACCTATTCCTGCGCCAATTACTATGGTTGGGAAAAATAGTCCTCCGCTTCCTCCAAAATTAAGAGTGATAGTTGTAGCAATAGTCTTCAAAAGGATAACCATGAGAACCAAAATAACTGAAAAATTTGCTCCTCTGACTATGTCATCAATGAAATTTATTCCAACCCCAATCGAGTAAGTCGAGAAATAAAATATTATTCCTAATAACAAAGTGCCTATAAGAATCAAAATGATGTTTCCTGTTTTTTCGCGTATAATGCTTGCCCATTTTTCAACTAAGGAAAAAACCTTCGTAAAAAATACTGAATAAACGCCGCAAATAAGCCCTAAGATCAGAGAAAGCCCAATGGTATACAAAGTAACATTAGTCCATTCAGAACTACTGAAAATACGCTCGCTTCCAAGGATTAACACCGAAATAAGATATGCCGGTATTGTAGCTATTGATGCTTCCAGAAAAGTCTCCATATCTAGATCGTTTTTATATGGAATTTCTAAAGCAAACAAAATCCCAGTAAAAGGGGTTCTAAAAACTGCAGTTAACCCAGCTGCTGCTCCAGCGATAAAGATTCGCCGTAAACGACTGATTCTTATGTTTAGGCGTTTTGAAATACAGGATGCTATTCCTCCTCCGACAAGTAAACTTGGCCCTTCAGGTCCTGCGCTGCCTCCAAAACCTAAAGTGAAAATTGCTGCCAACGGTTTTATTAATACATCCCGTACACTTACTTGGCCATTCCTGAGATGGTAAGTCTCAAGTACAAAATGTGTACCGCTCCCAGTAGATTTTGATTTAGCAAAAAATTTTACTAACGTAAGAGAAACTGCTAATGCTAAAAACGCAAAAAGGAAAATAAAAAATCTTGAATAATTAATTACGCTATTTGTTAAACTCCAAATGTTCAGATACAAAACATAGAAAGCCACTGTTAAAAGAGAACTTAGAATACCTAGTATGGCTACGAGCAAATAATACAGTGGCTTCTTCTCAAATTTCATTTTCTGATTACCCAAACCTGATGAAGATGAGGTTTGATAAAAAAGTCCATGCTATTTACAGCTTATTGCCCTTTACCAGATTTTTATCCTGATTTGCTTCATTATTATTAAGTCGATATCATTCCTTACTTTCTCACGTGGTCTTTTTAAAAACTAACTGGATTAACCAACCATTTTCCAATTCTAATTGATGCAGTCAATATCAATTATATGTTATAAATTAAATAAATTGATTGTCTAATTGATAATTAATTTTGAATTATCGGCCGAAAGAATGTTGCTATATTTAAGAATTAGCGGAATAGTGTTTCGGCTTTTATTTTAGGTAAACAATTGAGGGAATCAATTCGATAAAAGAATTCAATATCGGATCATTTGTTTCTCTGCAATAAAGCTCTGCATAAATCTGTGTAATCAACTTCTTGACCACAATTCCCTCTATTACTATGTTTTCGTTTTTTGGGAACAGCATGAGTATCATTTTTGTTGGTTCAATTCCTTGTAATGGCGGCAACAAATAGGGCACATTTTGCAGTTCTTTAGCTCCATTGGCGCGATAGAAAGCTATACGTCTACATCTGGTTTTCTTGTCAGCAACTTTAGGGTCTTCAACCTCTAAAATAACATTTTTTCCAACAGCATAATATTTCTTAAGAATACTTTTTAAAAAAATTCTACCTATACCTTGGTTCCTATACGTCTTTTTTACGGCTATATAATCAAGTAAAATGAAATTAGACTTCTGAAGTGGCCAAACCAAAGCCATGCAGACCACTTCTTCATTTAATCGACCAATAAGTAGGTGCTCTTTTTTGGTGGCAACTCTCTCTTTAACTACATCTATAGTTTGTCTTTCATTTGCAGGTATTGAATTTAAGTAGACATTGATTGCATCTTCGAAGTCATGTTCTTTGACGTTGAAAATTTGTTCAAAGTACACTACTAAGTTAACCTCATTGACTACTATATGTTTCCAAGTTTTAATTTATGCAAAAATGACTTTAGCGCGATTTTCATTTTAGTTTCATCAATAGTCTGTTTTTATTTCTAATTTATAGTCTTTTTATACAAATTATTAATTTTTTTGAGGAACATTTCTTTTTTACAATTAAGTTTTTTGAAGTTTCTTACCTATAAGATAGGTTCCGATTACAGCTGGTATAGTAGCAATTCCAAAAGCATAAGTTACTAGGTAATAGCTGATGTTGGGCTGAAAGGAATCAGCGGTTGTAGTAAAAACCCATGAAAAATATTCATCTGCAATTGTGACTGAAATATTAAAAGCGGTGTTTGGTTTTAGTGGAATAGCTGGAAAAAAAGTAGTTACCTTTGAGGCGGGCTCTTCAACTTTGTCGCTTCTACCTATAATTGATCCTTCAGGTGTTAATGATATGTTTTCGATTTTCGTTGACCTTAGTTGGAATATAACAATTTCTGTATTAAGCGGAACATTGGTGGCATTTGGAGGTGGGCCCACTCCAATTGCGATAGGAATCTTTTCCCCGTTTGCCTTAATATCTACAGTCGTTATTGATGGTATCGAATATGCAGTTTGAGTATTTGTAATAACAATAAAACTACCAATATAAAAAACAATAAAAAATATTGTTAACAATAAAATAGTATAACTATTATTAATCAGCTTTGCATTAGTAGTTGACCTTATTGTTATCATTGAAGATATATTTAGAAAGTTGTTCCTATTATTTTTTGCTCTAATCCGATTCCAAGATTTTATTATGTTTTGGTGCTTTCAGTATTAAGCACATATGTGCTTTTGTAATTCACGACTGAAATTTATTTTGCATTGGGTATGTCTTTAAACGTGAGTGTTGATATTTTAGCACTGTTTGCCTGATCATTAGCTGGCGTCTAGACAAACTTCGACTTCAAAGAGGTAATAATCAAGTTGAGCAGAGAGCAGAATAACTCCGAATCAAAAGATGGTTCAATTAAACCTGAATCAATTTCGGATTTGCCTTCTCTTGACGCGTCTGGAATTGCTGAGTATATTCGTTTTGACTGTTGCCCTCGATATTTTAAGCTTAGATTTGAGGGAGACGAAGAAAGCAGTCGGAAATGGCCTGAAGCCTTCAAACCCCTTAGTCCTTTACTGTATGGTGCTGGTAAGGAGCTTGAAGTAAAGAAAGTTCAAGAGCTCCAAACTAGGGCAGCAAAATATTACGACCTTAGCCAAAGTCTTGATACTCGTGCAGTGGGATGGGAAGAAGCCTGGAAAGGATCAATTGAAGTAATAAAAGAGGTCCTGCATAATTTAAGCTCTAATCAATTCAGAGATGAAATCTCTAAACCTGTTTTAATCTACCAAGTGCCTATGAGGGGATATGTTGGCGTTTGGGATGTTAAGGGTATTGCAGATTTAATTGCAATATGGCCCAGTAAAAATGGTAAAGTTAAGATTCGAATTTTTGAGATCAAATCTTCTTGGAAAGAGCAGACCGCACACAGAGTCCAAGTTGCGATTTATTCTCTATTGCTTTCAGAGGGTTTAGGGTCTCTTTCTTCAAATGCTGAGTTTGAAGGGGGCGTAATCAATAAGGAATCAGATTTACAAAACCTTGACCCTGAAAGTCTTCCCCATTTTAAACTTGAACCATTAGTTCAGGATGTTCAAAGACTACTTGGTCGAACAGGAGAACTTTATCGGATTCATCAAACCCCTCTATCAAAGGTAGAGTACCAACTTTGCTGGCGATGCGACAATTGCGGATTTAATGAATGCTGTATTGTCCGAGCAGTAGAACAAGAAAGTATTGCTCTGCTAAATTTAAGCCGAGGAGAACAAAATGCTCTAAAACGTCATGGACTACTGAAGTTGGAGGATCTTGCCCGACTCAAATTTATTCCTCAGCCAAGTGATCTTAGGCCATTCAATTTTAGCGAGATTCGTTCTCGAGATGTTAGTAAAGTTCAGCAATTATCGACTGATTCTGTAATAGGTGTCAAACTTGATCGGATAATTCAGCGTGCCCAATTTATGCTCTTTGGTATACGTCCCAATAGCCTCTTTGTTAACAAAACTCGGGTCATGCCCTGGCTTACAGGCGCTGGCTATGGAAGCTTACCTGAAGACAGTCCTCAAAATGATGTTGATACCGCCCTTTCCTTTAGACCTGATGGTATGATTCGAATTTACTTTCATATTCAATGGGATTACATGTTAGATATCCTTTCCATGATTAGTGCTAGGGTAAGTTGCACCCGATACCGCGGGGAATCCATAAGCGTATCAAAAGTTATCAGTCGACTTCCCGATCAGCGAGATGAGTGCATAGAAGAAGAAAGGCACATGCTAGAAGATTTCTTTTCTGGCCTGACTAAAGCAATAAATGATGTAGCCGTGGCGGTTGGGAGTCCTGATGAAGCACCTATTCACCTATACTTCTTTAGTAGATGGGAAAGAGATCAGCTTATGGAGGCAGTGCGTCGTCAGCCTTCTTTACTCACTGCTCGCGCTGTAAGAGATCTTTTAGGTCTTAGGCAAGCTATAGACCAGCCTATGTTCTCCATTATTCAGGATGAGGTTTCTTTAAGAAAAGCCATAGGTTACCATAGTACAGGGCTTTTACCTATTCTTGAACAATGTGGCTATTTTGACAGTAGTCTATGGATATCTAAACGCCGTGACGGATCATCTGTAGATTTGCGAAGCACTTTCCGAGACGGTCTTTTCAATTATTCCTTACCTTATAGCCGAAACTCAGATGGAACCATATCTTTTATCCTCAGTTCTGATGATGTACGAAGAAAAGATGGCTATTATCCAGCGCGAGCTCGATTCGGAAACCAAATTCCAATTGAGTACATATGGGCCGCGAAAGGTCGCCTTGATAGCAATCAAGAGAAAGGCCTTAACAAATTGCTAATCGAAAAGCGTATGTGGTGTGATTATCCTCATAAAACCCAAAGGATAAGAGATGAGGAATTAACATTAATGGGGGCGAAGCTCTGTTTTGTCCTCGAACATATCGAACGTTCACTATCGATTCGCAATCGTCGTTTGGGTAAGAAACCCATCGCTATTCCAAAGATAGCCGAATTTACTTTAGGTCCTGCGACATTAGAGCGTAGCTGTAGAGAATTTCTTGATTTAGAATACTTTGCAAAACGACAAGAAATGTATCAGCATTACGCATTACTTCCCTATCAGAGGGTAGCTACAGGAAGATCCGTAATTTTTGAGTGCATAGAAGTGCAGGAAACTGAACGCGATTTCATTGTTCGCGGTCGCTTAATTTATGGAGAGCTTGGTTTACCTAAAGCAGATTGTATTGCCAACGCTTGCAGAGTAAAGGGCTCAGATGATTCGGGTTCAGGAGATTGGATGCTTGCTACCGAACTTAAACTAAATGATCAGGGACAGTATGAAGAGACTCAGCATAGGTCGCCATCTGAAGTTGAAAAATCCGCCCGCGTCATTGTTGATAAAGTAGATATGCGAAAAATGCAGTTAACCCTTAAAGTTGTAAGCTGGCCCAGTGGCAAAAAACGTAAGTATAGTACTTGGCATAATCTTCCAACCTCCGACAAAGAAAAAGCCAAAAATCGTCATATGCAGCTCTTTGAAGTAGGGCGAACCTATATCTTAGATGATCTTGCGGATGATATAATTTCCGAACGCGCTGCAAAATGCCTCGATTATGCAAATAGTAACGCATTATACTGCTTATTAGCCGGATTTTTAGCAGGGAAAGAAGAGCTATCAACTCGAACTGAATTATCCAAAAGTACAGCTGCCGCCTTCTTAGACTGGGTTAGTCACCGGCGTTTTCCGCCTAAACCCGAGCAAAGTCGTTTTATAGATCGCGTTTTTGGCAGGGAGCAAGTAGTTATGCTACAAGGTCCACCCGGAACAGGTAAAACAGAGACTCTGCAGTTAGCAGTGTTAGCACACATTGCCGCGCATAAATCAAGTTCAAAATGCCGCGTATTGATGGTTGCGCCCACTCATAAGGCAATTCATGAATTCGTTAGTAAATTGGCTGCTTCTTGGCGAAGCTACTGCAAAGAAGGCGGCAAAGACTTAAACGATCTTAGAATTTATCGTGTTCTTAGCAGCGAAGTTTCCTCAGCCAAAGCCCTTAACGGGGTCAAATATGTAAACTATAATGAAGATGACCAAATGGTAAGTGAATTAAGAGAATCTTTACTTAACCAGGAAAAACTGGTTAAAGATTCCGATGATGCATTTCCATTGGTTCTATGTGTTACCCCGCCTGGTCTCTACGGATTAATGAAGAAAATCGGCGAAGGTGAACCATCTTGGGAAGAGGGCTTTTTTGATCTTCTGGTAGTTGATGAAGCAAGCATGATGCGTCTTCCTGAATTGATACTTTCAGGGGCATTTGTAAATAAGAACGCGCAGATTCTTGTAGGTGGCGATCATAGACAATTGCCGCCAATTCAAGCACATGACTGGGAGAAAGAAGACCGCCGAACCATCGAAGAGATGGCATCTTTCTTATCAGCCATGGACTTTCTGCGTCTACTACGACAAGAAGACCTAGGGATCGACCGCGTCAAATGTTTACATCCTGCAAATATACCTGCAGAACGACTAAGTGAAACTCATCGCTGCCATGAGGTAGTAGCTGAATTTCTAAAAGAATGGGTTTACCAAAAAGACGGAATCGACTTCCGATCTGACCAATCCCAAACCTTGACTTCCTCAAACCCCTCAACTGAAGGATTACAAATTGCCTTAAAACCAGACAATGTCTTTGTACTCATAGTTCATGAGGAAGTAGAAAGCTTCCAATCAAACCCTGTTGAGGCAAAAATCGTTGAAGCCCTAGTTCGTTGTGTACAATCTGATGCGGTAGGCATAGTTACACCTCATAACGCCCAACGAGGTCTAATGAGGAATCTATTAAGTGACGGTTGCCAAGACGTGCGAGTTGACACCGTTGAACGATATCAAGGAGGGGAAGGCGATTTTATAATAATTTCCTCCACGGTTAGTGACCCTGACTATGTTCGCACAGAAAGTGATTTTCTGCTTAATCTAAACCGAATCAATGTAGCAATTTCTCGCATGAAAAAGAAAATAGTAATCGTCGCCAGCAAATCTATTTTTGAGTTCATGCCTCAAGATGCAAAAGACTACGATAAAGCCCTCTTATGGAGAGGTATTGCCCAAACAGTTGGATATGTCGCAAATTCCCAACCAGAATGGATTGGTACCCTGTCTGAATTTATTGGCCAACAAGCCTTTTCCCCAGTTGCAGTAAAAGTTTACGTAAAACCCGCGAACATAAAATTAAAAGATTAAAAAAACGAAAAAATAAGAAAAAAAGAAAGGGACTTGTTGATTATTTATTTTCTTCTTCTTAACATTATTGCAGCTATAGCGACTGCTATTATAATTACTGCTGCCGCAGCTATGATGTATATTTCAGTTCCGGTTGTCTGCTCGGGATGAGGTATCGCTGAGGGGGATGATGTTATGGTGGGAGCTATTGTTGGCGGTATAGGTGTTACAGTTGGGGCTGCTGAAGGTGTAGGTACTGCAGCTTGAGCTGGACCGACCAATAGGTAGGTTGTTGAGACTGATCCTCCATAGGATTCTGTCCCTTCAAAAGTTGCTTTTATTTGGTATTGTCCTTGGGTTTGTGGAGTCCAAGCAAATCCAAAATTGCCACTTGCATCACTGGTAGTTGAGCCGAGGTTCTGTTCAATTCCGTCAGGTCCAATTACTGATATTTTTACTTGTACCCCTTTAGCGTCGGTTGGCATTGGCTTTTGCATGTACAGATATTCCATCCATGCCGTCATGCTTTCGTCAGCTATAGCAGGTGTGTTTTTTTGGCCGGGTGATTGATCAGTTACTGTTCCTTTTATCATCAAGCCGGTTCCAACTGGTACTGCTATATCTGGTGCTGTGACTGTGATTGCGCTGGGTCCTTTGCCGAAGGTGTAAACTTGGCCGTCATATGAGTTGAGTGCGGTTAGCATTCCATCTGCAACGACTGGGTTACGCATCATTCCGGCTATGTCCCAAACAAGTTCTCCATTGTCTGTGTTGATAGCCATTAGTTTAGAGCCTCTCCAAAGAACTGAATCTGGTGAATGTTCATCGTTAGATACAAATATTTTATGATCGGCGATAGTGAAGCCATTGTAGGTTGGCCAAGTGCCATATACAGTTTCATATCCTGCGCTCCCCTGGTAATATTCCCATGCGGCATTTCCGTTTGTTGCATCATATGCTCGAACTGATCCAGTATAACCTGTGGTATAGATTTTTCCATAAGCTATTTCTCTTTGATATTCAAAAATACCCCAGCCATTTGGTAATGGATCTGTAACCCATAATTGGTTACCCGTTTGTATGTCGTAAGCATAGGTTACCATTTTGCCTTCATCACGTTGTATATAAATTCCATCACGAATACTTTGAACTTGCGCGAAGAATGCTGTGTAGATTTCTGTTCTGTTTTTGACCCAAAGTTGGGCTCCAGTTTTCTGATCATAGCATACATCAGTTAGTACATATGGAAATTGTGTTGTATCACGGACTTGTGCAAGTATGTAGCCTTCGCCTATTGTAGAGATTGATAATCCTGCTATGTTGGGTATTGAGACATTGTATTGTATTCCTCTACTTCCGTCAATTATTCCCTTATACGCAGGGCTCCATGTGTCAATTCCGCCTCGGCTATAGATTGCTCTAGTTGAGTTCCAGCATATTAGTCGACGGTCTGTGCTTGGACCACTAAAGGAATATGATAATATTTCTCCGTTTGGACCAAAAGCGGTTGGACCTCCATTAAAGCCTCCTAGTCCGCCCCAAGTTACATTTGTAACTGTTAGGATTTGTCTTCCAGTAAATGCGTCATACATTAGCCAGGTGCTATTTGTTGATGGTCCTGATGTAGCCCATAAGTATGCTATTAAGCCGTGTTCATTTGGATTGTCAATTTCTAGTATTTGCGCAAAAGATATGTCGATGTTGTCAAGGAACATAATTTCTTCTCCAGTGTATAAATCTAGAATGCGTGTTCCAAATGCCGCAGTGCCTGTTGGGCCGTGTTCAGTGTAGATAATTCTTCCTTCCAGAATTAATGGTGTATAAAATTGTTCGTATGATAAACCTGTGTAGTAGCTTCGGTCTCCGAACTGTCCTCCGCCTTGTCCTCCAAATATTATTGGTTTTGCCCAAAGTATATGAGCGCTATTTGGAGCTGAAGTATATGGTGCAAAGGCCGTGGTTATGCAGAAACCTCTGTTGGGGTGGTCATAGCATCTCATTAGCCAATTGTCCGCTATAGTATTCCAGTTCTTGTTTTCAGCATTAATTGGTCGAGTCCAAAATCCGTCTGGGAGTGGATTATTTGGTATTCCTTCAATAGGGTTCTGTTGTACTGTAAGAGTAACCATTGAGCTTTCACTTGCTTTGTAGTAGTAGTTGTATGGAACACCTGCTGATGTGCCGTTTGCCCATTGAGCTGGGAAGTGTGTTTGGAATTTGTATGTGCCTGTCATAGTTGGTGTGTAGATAAACCATCCTCCGCTTGTTGAGTCAACCTCTAAGTTTGACTTTGTTTCAATTGTTCCATCGGGTTTTGTGATTGTTACGCTAAAGCCTTCAAAGTGATTTGTTAAATCTGTAGCTCCTATTCTGACTTTATCAATTCTATAGCTTACTAGAAGCTGTTGTCCAATTCCGACTGGGTCTGGTGAAAGTAAAACATAGGCATATGTATCTATCTGAACTACTGCTGCGTTCGCTGAAGGTGTGATTGCCATAAATATAGAAATACATAATGGTAGCAAAAGCATCAATGAAATCGATTTTTTGTTTCTATTTTTTTTCATTTTTCTCTCTCCGAAAACTTTTCTTAGCTTTGTTTA
>CAZWRU010000010.1:16903-59167 GCA_964636425.1 uncultured Candidatus Bathyarchaeia archaeon | reverse complement strand
CCCAGCAATCAACATCTATACCTGTATTTTCAGATTAAGGTTTAGGGATAGTCTATTAAACAGCGTTTATGCATTGCAAGTTTACTTGAACCCATATGAAAAGAAAAAGAGATTACGCGAAAAAGCTACCATGAGCTTCTTGTTAAGGCTTTATGAGCATTAAAGAGCTTCTCTTCAGACGAAATTAAATTTTTTCCATTTCTTTAGGCTAAACGTATTAATGTCTGGTTGAAATGTGATTTTTGCTATGTGGCGACTAGGCTTCTTCTTCCATGAGGTAGCGTTTGGTTTACTTTCAGTATTCATACCTCTATACGTGGTTACATTTCAGGATACTAGTGTATTTGGGGGTCCTTTAGTTGCCTTAGGTGTCATGACTTCAATAGCGCTTTTTTGTGGTATACCTGCTTCTTTCTTCTGGGGTTATATATGTGACAAAATTCGAAGATACAAAATCTTCATTCTTCTTTCTTTCCTCTCTTCAGCGGTTATTTTATTTCTCCTAACTCTACCCTTTGCTCAAAACATAGTTCTTTTCGTGTTACTCTATGTTATAATGCAGATACTTCATGTAGCTCATGAGGCTCCAAAAAACGTGTTGATTGCTGAACATTATAGTCGCGATCAATGGGAAGGGTCATACGCCTTTTACGAAGGTTTCACTGAGATAGGTTTTATGGTAGGTTTAGGTATTGGCTTGTTTGCTTTTGCATCTGCTTTAAGCTTTAACGTAGTAGCTACCTACGCTCTTTATCTTTGCAGTGGTTTAAGTGCAGTTGCGTTTATTTTATCAATATTTTTAATCGCTGACCCCTTGATAATCTTTGAACGTCGTCTCGTGGGAATCGAGAAAAAAATTGATTTCACATACAGGGGTATAGAATCAGCAAATATGATTTGGAGTGGCATGAATTGGAATGGGAAAATAAAACAAGATAGTTTTACTGGTTTTGCATTAGCTATTATCCTGTTCTCTTTAGGTTCAAGTATTTTCTTTACTCCGTTACCGATTTTCCTCTCTCAAGGGCTTGGATTGCCTACAAGTATGGTTTATGTTGCTTATATTTTAAATTCGATTGGTGCTACGGTTGGTTATTTCTTAATAGGGCGAAGTGCAAGATCAATGGATGTTCGAAAACAAATGCCTCGGTTTGTTCTTGTTCGCAGTTTATTAATTTTTGTCTTAGTCGGGGTAATACAGTTTGCAATCTTTCCCACGGCTATGACTGGTATTGTATTATTCTCAATAGGCTTCGCTTATTCGGTTTACTATATTCTTATGCTTTCTCTCTCGATGGAACTTATCCCTACGGGAAAAAGCGGCATATTCGATGTAATGGTGGGTCTAGGCGCTTCATTTGGTTCCTTTTTAGGGCCTTTTTTGGCTGCTACGCTAAATTATTTGCCAACCTTTTTCATTGCAGGAATAGTCTTCTTCTTGGCTTTCATAATTATCAGATTTTTCTCTTAATTAAAAATAAGGGGAGAGGAACTCCCATTTAGATTTGTTTATTCTGTGTGAACTCTAAACAAATCTACATCTTCGCGCATACTTGGGGTTAATTCGAAAATTCTTTTACTGCGCGTTCAATGTCTTTTGACTGAGTTACATATCTTCCAACAATAAGTACATCAGCGCCTTTCTCTAGTGCTTCTTTTGCTGTTTCCGTTACAATTCAGCCTGCGACTGCGATGAGGAACTTTTTGTTCGGGAAAGCTTTGCGATAATTTGTATTCGTTCTAGTCCGCTGCTTCTTCCTGTTTCTTGATGTGTTTGTTTTTCATCGACTGTCGGTGAATGAATTTTTATTTAGAAAACCTTTTTTGAGGGTAATTTTCCATCGGTAACTCTATATATTTTGTGATTATACCTTTTTACGTCGCTTTACAGGAGAACGTGAGATTTGTCCCGGACAGATTTATTGTGTTTAGGTTTAATGTTCTTAGGAATATTCCTATTCCTATACGGCGCTAACTATTATGATGAATTAATAGGTTGGACTGGGGTAATTCTGTTTATAGGTGGCATTTTGGCTTTTTTTGTTTTCTATTTCTATAATTGGTTTGTGAGTAGAGAAGTTCAGAAGGAATAGATATTACGATATTTTTCCAATAAATATTTCATGTATGGTTTCACGGTCAAAGATGTTCCAGTCGCTTTTTTTATTAGCTCTTCAGGGTTGTATAGATTACCTTTACTGTAGATGTTATCATTGAGCCATTTTCTTATCGCATCTAGAGATCCTTGTTTAAGCTCATTTCTCCAATTTTTATTATTCAAATAAATCGCATTAATTATTTGTCCAGTGTAGATGTTTCCAAGCGCGTAACTTGGAAAATATCCATATAATCCGCTAGCCCAATGTGTATCCTGCAAAACGCCTTCGGAATCATTCTCTATTGTTACCCCCAATATTTCCTCGTATTTTTGATTCCAAATCGTAGGAAGTTCACTAACTTTTATTTTATCTTCGAAAAGCGCTTTTTCAATCTCGAATCTTATAATTATATGTAGATTATACGTTACTTCATCTGATTCGATACGAATTTTTGATGACTCAACTGCATTAACCGCACGAATAAATTTTTCTAGTTCTAAATTGGCAAGCCCAGAGAGCGCAATTTTTTTTATCATAGGAAAAACAGTCGTCCAAAATTCGATACTGCGTCCTATAGTGTTTTCATAAAGGCGGGACTGAGATTCATGGATTCCTGAACTGCAGGCTGAGCCTACAGGTTGATATTTCCATTCCTGAGGTAATCCCTGCTCATACAAAGCATGCCCTATCTCATGCATTACACTAAAGATGGAACTTGAAAATTTGTCTGAATAGTAATGAGTTGTTATTCGTACATCATCATAATAGCCTGTAGTGAAGGGGTGTTCAGTTTCATCTATTCTACCTGCTGCGGCTGTTGTGGTAATATCGTAGCCAAGGCATTTAGCAAGAATCCTGGAAATCTTTTTTTGCTTTTCGACTTGAACCTTACGATGAAGCGCAGTTGTATCTGGGCGATTTGAAGAATTTTCTATTTTTAACATCAGCTTTTTTAATCCATATTGCAATTCAGCAAATACTGTTGTGATAGTCTTGCTAGTCATTTGGGGTTCAAAAATATCAATTAAAGCGTCATATGCTGTTCTGGTGTCTTTAACTTTCATTAAAATTTCAGCAGCTTCTTTATTTAGAGAAACAAGTTTTTCTAATTCAGGTTTAAGTATTGAAAAGTTCTTTGCAAGCTTTGCCTTCTTCCACTTGTTTATGCTAATTGTTTGTTGTTTGGCCATATCTGAAACAAGTTTAGTAGGCAGTTTCGTTTGTTCATCATAGTTTTTTTTGATAAGATATATGTTTCGCTTTTCAATTTCACCTAAAAGGTCATATTGACTGCTTTGTAGTATGGTGTTGAGTAATCTTCCTGTTTCAGAAGCAGTGCTTATTTCATGATTAATTTGACTTAACAATGCAAGCTGTTCACTTCGGAGACTGACTGCTTTGGGGGGCATTAAAGTCTCCATGTCCCAATTAATTATTGCCTGCGCTGAAGCTAAAACTGCTAAATCCTTACTTCTTTTAATGAGTTTCTTATACTTCGAATAGATGTTGGATGACATTAATAGCTCCTTGTACCTTCGAGTATTCGATATACGTCTGTTATATGCTTTGCGAGGCTTTCAAAGTTAGCTTGAACAAATTTAACGTTGATGATTTTTTTGTTTTATTGTTGTTTTTGATTAATTGAAGAAATCATGTGTTATTAAAAAATGGAGTTTGGCACATAAGTGCCTTCTGATTTAGTAGGTGCTCAAACAATTCCTTGGTCAACCATGGAATCTGCAACTTTAATGAATCCACCAATGTTGGCGCCGTTTACGTAATTTATGAAGTCGCCTTGTTTGCCGTATTTGACACATGTAGCGTGAATTGCCTTCATAATAGTGTGGAGTCTTTCATCTACTTCTTCTCTGGTCCAAGATAGTCGCAAGCTATTCTGTGACATTTCTAATCCAGAAGTCGCTACACCGCCGGCGTTTGCTGCTTTTCCTGGTCCGTATAAAACTTTATTGTCCATAAAGACCTTAACGCCTCCTGGTTCAGTTGGCATGTTAGCGCCTTCGGCTATGCAGAAGCACCCATTCTTAACTAATGCCTTTGCGTCGTCAGCGCTTACTTCGTTTTGAGTAGCGCAGGGTAGTGCTACATCACATTTTATGCCCCAAGGGCGTTTGCTTTCAAGATATTCGGCGCTCTTGTATTTCTTGACATATTCCTTTATCCTTCCACGTTTGTTGTTTTTAAGGTCCATTACATAGGCTAACTTCTCAGTATTTATTCCGTCTTTGTCATATATGGTTCCGGAAGAATCAGATAGAGTGACTACTTTGCCGCCTAACGCATTGACTTTCTCAACTGCGTATTGTGCAACGTTACCCGAACCAGATATTGTAACGACTTTGCCTTTGAATGATTCTTTCCGTGTTTTAAGCATTTCATCAGCAAAATATGTTACACCGTATCCAGTAGCTTCTGGTCGAATCAGACTACCGCCCCAATTGAGCCCTTTGCCAGTTAATACGCCAGTGAATTCATTGCGGAGTTTTTTATAAATACCAAACATGTACCCGATTTCTCGTCCACCTACGCCGATGTCTCCTGCTGGTACATCTGTATTCGGACCGACATGACGTGTCAGTTCAATCATAAAGTTCTGGCAGAACCGCATAACCTCAGCATCGCTTTTACCTTTGGGATCAAAATCACAGCCCCCTTTTCCGCCTCCCATCGGCAAAGTTGTTAGTGAGTTCTTAAAAACCTGCTCAAAAGCTAAGAATTTAAGTATGCTTAGATTGACGGTTGGGTGGAAGCGTAATCCACCTTTGTAGGGACCGATGGCGCTGTTCATTTGGATGCGGTACCCTTTGTTGACTTGGACTTCTCCTTTATCATTTGTCCATGTTACCCTGAACATTATGGCCCGTTCGGGTTCGACTATTCGTTCAAGGATTTTGGCTGATTGATATTTTGGATTTTTCTCGACTACGGACCAGACTGACTCAATTACTTCAGTTACTGCCTGATGGAATTCGGGCTGGTTGGGGTTCTTTTCTTTAACATAACTTATAAATTCTTTCGGGGAATTGTACATGTGGTGTCTCCTTACGCAGGTTTTTAACTTAATGAATGCATGTTTGTGTCTTTCTATTTAATTATATGTATAATTAATCGTATGCGTGAAAACGAATTCATCCAATTGATAAATGAAATATGTGTCAGAGGATGCTTGTATTCTCAATCCTACTTTAAATTGATTTATCTTCTCTAAGGCAACTTGTGCATACGCATTGGAATGGCATGTTCTTGGTTTCACATTGATCATTATATTTGCAGTCTTGACATGCAAAGTCTTTACCGCAAGCAATACAAGTTTGAGTAAAGCTTACTTCATCAACGTTTAATATAATCGCAATAGTGTCGCAGAGTTTTTCGATATTATTATAGTTATTTATTGAGTACATACCCTGTTCACGATTATACGATAATCCAAGTCGCATGAGCAGAATGAACTTGTCTTTTTCTACACGCGGAAGCTTAAACCCCTTTTTATTAAGAACTACCATTGTTTATTGTCTCCTAAAGCTTATTCATTTTATTTAGAAAGTCTACTTCTTCGGGCTCTAGTTTAAGCCATGTAATTATTGGGCTTGCTTTTTGCCTAGCTAATATTGCTTTAAGGAAAGGTACAAATTCAGTTTTTGCCATTCTTCTGCTGACGTGACATTGTTGGCCTATCTTAGCACAAATATTCTCTAAGGTATTCCGTTTGCCTTTTGTCCAGAAAAGTGTAATTATTTTTATTGGGGGGGAAATAAATTCAAATGGCTTGTATGATTTAGGTGAGACTGCCGCAGCTTCAGCCATATAGTTAAAAAAATACCTGAGCAGATGCCAATTTTCGTTGGCAATTCTGCCTCGAAAAACATCTGCCTGTGAAACAAAATTGTATGCTTTTGCTAGATCAATAATATTGGTATACCTACGGGGTAGGTTATCACTTACTGCGAGCAAGAAATCATCATAATCTATACTCGAATAACTTAGTAACTTTGAAGCTTCTGATAGAGAGCTTACTGAAAAATATTTTTTCAGAGTTTCATCCAAACTGATGTCTTTGTTTCTGGAAGATATTGTTAAAGTATCCTGAAGACTAAGAACTTTTCCTACTTCTGCGACACTCTGTAAATCATTTATAGCTGACCTTACATCTCCTCGGCTTTTCTGGGCTATCCTCTCTAAAGCTTCAAATTCGGCTTTTATTCCTTCTTTTGTACAGATACTTCGTAATGTGGAAATTATCAATGGTATTCTTACTTCATGAAATCTTATCAATGAGCAGACTTTCTTAAGTGGACGTAACTTGTCAATATCAGGATTGTTAGCGGCCATTATAACTGGGACCAGCGACTTTTCTACTATCTTAATAATGGCTCCTACCCCTCCGCGGTCTTCATTACCCGCAATGCCGTCTACTTCGTCTAAGAACAGAATATTACCCTTACTTTCGGTTGAGAATTTATCCAAAGATACGAACGAGGTTGCTGGACCAGCTATTTTATTAATAGCTTTCTCAGTACGAGTGTCGCTGGCGTTCATTTCTATAATTCTAAACCCATATTCGTTTGCAGCAGCATTAACTAAAGTGGTTTTTCCGACCCCTGGCGGACCATAAAGCAGAACTGCCTTTTTGGTGCGCCTTTTGCCATTTAACCACTCAGAAAATACGTTTTTTGCTTCTTCGTTCCCAACTACCTGCGCTATCTTTGTTGGTCGGTATTTCTCGACCCATAAGAGATCATTATTCAATTAATTTCCCCTTTTGATGCTTGACCAACTTTACCAAATTGGGCAAGCAACGCGCTTAATTGAATATCACTATTTGCGCCTTGGGTAAGTCGAAAATCATATTCACCTATTATATTTGACAGCTCTGCTTTTTGCTCTGGTGTAACAAAAGACATTTTGAATAGTTCTCGCTGCATCTGACGAACAATCTCGGAACCTGAAAAGCCGTATTCACCAATTAATTCATACATTTTCTTTCTTGCTTCAATAAAATTGCCACTTAATGCCTTGTTAATCATTACCTGAACCTGTACACCACTGACTTCACCTACAACGTTTTGAACTGTCTTCTCATCTATTATTCCGTCTCTGTATACTGAGGCTGTCTGTAGAGCATTTATAGCCTGTCTCAAATCACCTTCTGAGTAATCTACTATGCCTTCTGCTGCTTGTGGTGATAATGTTAGGTTTTCTTTTTTAGCTATATAGTGAAGATGTTCTATCATTGCTTTTCTATCAAGTTTGGAGAATCTGAATATTGCACATCGACTCTGGATGGGCTCAATAATTTTTCCTGATTGATTACATATGAGGATGAATCTGCTTGTCCGGGAACTGGTTTCCATTATTCGTCTCAGCGCAGTTTGAGCGGCGCTAGTCATCTGATCGCTTTCGTCTAATATGATTAATGCAAAGGGAACTTTTCCAAAAGCAGTTCTACTATACCTAGAGAAATCTTTGATTCTGTCTCGTACTATATCAATGCCTCTTTCGTCAGAGGCATTAAGTTCTAATGTGAAAGTTTTCCAATTGTCTCCGAACAATTCCCGTGCGATACAAAGGGCTACAGTTGTTTTTCCTGTACCCGGTATGCCAGCTAGCATCAAATGTGGCATAATCTTCGGGTTCTTCATAAATGACTTTAAGCTGTCTATAATATCTTTTAAGTCTACAACATCGTTAAGAGTTTTTGGTCGATACTTCTCAACCCACATAAGAGCTTCTTCATTAGCTGCCATAGATAACTCCTCGATAAAGGCACAGTTAACGTGGTTTGTTGCCCTAATTTACCTTTCCTCAAATACACTTTATGTTTTTAGAACTATGAAGAAAAATAGGGTTTCTAGTCAACTGAAACCTTTTAATTACCCAATCTTACTGCCTTCTACAATGTCTTTTTCTGGCTGCAGTACTACAACTCTTCCGTCACTATCTTCTGCTGCTAAAATCATACATTGAGATTCTACTCCAGCCATTATGCGTCTTTTTAGATTGAGCAAAAATACACATTTTTTGTTAATCAGCTCCTCAGGTTTATAGTATTGTAGTAGTCCAGCTACTGCTTGTCTCTTTTCAAAACCGAAATCAACAATTACTCGTATTAACTTCTTTGATTTAGGAATAGGTTCAACTTCTAGTATTTTACCTACCCGTAAATCTAGCATCTGAAACTCGTCGAATGTGACTTCTTTTGGTTCTGCATCTTTTTTTGTTTCAGTGATTTTTTCTTGATCCGTTGGTTCCATTGTATTCATCCTTCGCTTTTTCTAAAGATTAAGACATTGATGTTTTTATGGAATCTCTTTTTCCCAAGATACTGTTCAGTTTTTGTGAGGTTTTTGTTTTTCAAGTTGTTGTTCGAGGCGTTTCATCTGATTTTCTAATGCTTTTCTTCGCACTTCTTGAGTTAAATCGCCTCTTGTAGCTTCGATTATTTTTCTCGCAACATCATTTTTCCTTCTAAGTCCAGAGACTAACATGTATGCTTCATCCAACGCTTCTAGCTCGACATAAATCTCATCCATTGTGCGAAGACATTGTTCCCCTTTTTTAATATCTCCCATTCTTAAGGCGTCAAGTGATAAACGGCGAAATTCACCAATTACATCAGCTAATCCTAATACATAATCTACTGGAGGTACACCAATTTCGTTTGGTGTGATGAATTGAGCTTTTTCAACTAATGTAATAAATATGCAGGCTTCAGCGTGTTCTTGAAGTGCAGCACTAAACATGCCACCATATATTATGGCTGGAAATTCTTTTGATATTTCTTTAAGTTGTATGATTATGTTCTTGGCTATTTCAAGTTGTTTATCAGCTTCACTCATCCTGTTTTGGTGGCTTAGTAATATTGCTTGTTTAGAGAGACTTGTGATTTTTCGCATTTTTTCATGTACATCTTCACGCATTTTCTCTTTTGTTGTAATTTCTCGTTTAACATCTTTTAGTAGTTTCTTTAGAGTTGCCAAAATCTCATATCCACTGTTTTGTTCTTAGTATAATAAAAAATAGAATTTGAAGTTTGGCTATTAGTTTTTCTTTTATGTTTGTGGTTCTTCTGGGCCAGTCCATTTCTCAACGATTAGTTTTGTGTCTCCAAGTTTAAAGCCAACTTTAACAAATATTGAGTCAGCTCCTTTGAATGGAAACATGCTATCTTCTGCTAAATCTTTGGGTAAATAAACTAGGTATTTTCCGTCTTTTCTTCTGAAAAGTCGACCTCTTCCATCACTAACCATATTTCATCCTCTCTCACAATTTAATTTCTAGTGGAATGCTTGGGTATTACAAAAATTAGTATTTAATACTTCCATTCATGATTATATGATTGTCACCTTAGACTTAAAATATTATGTTAAAAGTTGAATGATTTGCGAATTATTATGATCTAATTGCTCACGAACCGATTCGGCTTACCTTTTTTGCTCAATAAGACAACTCGGCTTTCAATTGATTCATCAACAATGCTATATCCAGTTTTTTCTTCTAGACGTAATGCAAAATTATAGATGTCTTTGTGACTTGGCATGCTATCAAATCCTAATCGTAACCCTGAAAAACCTACATGCATGTATGCTTTTGCCTCAATATAAGTTGGGTTAGCTTTCTTCAAAAGCTTTGCGTAACCATCAACATCGTCAATGTTCTGATTTTTTGCTAACGTCATGCGAATAACTGTAGGACATTTGAAGCTTGGCAATAAGTTGAGGCTCTCTTTTAATCTATTCCACGCGTCAGGTATTTGAGGTCGACAAACTTTTCTAAACATTTTTTCGTTAGATGCACAAACAGAGATGTATAGTTGAGTAGGTTCATCGGACAACTCTGAGAGTTTTTGGGGCATTGTGCCATTAGACACAAGAAAAGTTGTAAATCCTTTAATGCGTAATGTCCGAATCAGTTCGCCTAACGGGTCATAAAGGGTTGGTTCACCAGTTAGACTAATCGCAACATGTCGAGGTCTTAATGCCTCTCTGAACTTTAGTAAATTTGTTTGGGGGTGCCCTTTATACCCTCCTAAAATTTTATTTTGCGCGTTTAGAATGCCTTGGATAATATCATCAGGTGAATCCCATTGTGGTAATTTTAGTTCATCCCATTTAATTTGTAAATCACCATTTTGTGCTCTCCAACAGAATAAACACTGCTGAGTGCAGAAAAAGGCCGCGGGAGACATCTGAATGCATTGGTGTGTCTTTATTCCATAAAATTTTTCCTTATAACAGGGTCTATCATGAACCATAGTTTCATAGAACCATCTACATCTTTTAACCGCTGAGTGATTACCAACTAAATGGTATTTTTGTTTTGAAAGAACTTTAATTAACGATGTTGGGACAACATTTTCCAAAATTTTCAAATCCATGCTCTTAGTATTTAAGTAAATGATAAAAGCGTTTAATAAAACCGTCATATGCACTAAGCTTTCTCTTATTTGACTGATCGGTTTTTAGAATAAAACCGAAATTATTGATGATAAAAGGCAAAGTTTAAAATGTTCTCAGATAGTAGATGTTCAACTGCGATTAGAAATTTCATGCAGGGGACATTTGGATTGAAAAAAGAGTCTATTGCGCTAGCTGTTCTTATTCTAATAAGTACTGCTTTAGTATTTACGCCCTTTCCGATAGTTCAGGGTGAAGATGGAGCACTGGGTTTTAATATTATTCAAGTTGTTGAACAAGGCGGCTACTCTTCCCTCCAGTCAGGGACTGTTAATCAAAAAATTACTGTTTACGGGGTCCTTTATAGAACCTCTGGGGAATACAAGGTCTATTTTAACGATGTTCTTGTTGATAGTAATGTAGCGTCTGGGTTCTATGTTGCTTCAAATTTTACCATACCTGAAATGCCTACTGGAAACTACAACATAACTCTTACAGATGTATATTATTCTTCAAATACAACTTATGCTTTCTCAATTAATACCGCTTATTTAGTTAAGCCTGTCATTCCTGCTTTACCAATGCAGCTTCAACAAGGAGACGATGTTGTTCTTAATGTTTCAATTACAGGTGGAGCCCCAAATACTTCTTACTCTGCCAATGTGACTATAACACCGCCCGCGCCTCTCAACAGTTCTTACTCTCAGATGGTCTCCCTAACTAGCTCCTCTTCCGGAACAGCAAATACTCAGATTACTTATCCCAGTGGAAGTTTTGCACCCTCAGGTTCAAATACTCTCTATACGGGAACATACAATGCAGGTTTTAATGCTACAGAGAATCTTGGGAGTTCAACTTTTACAATAGGCTTTATTGATAAAACTCAATACCACCGACAAGAAACAATAATGATTAACGCACTAGGATATCAATCGGGCCAAACTGCCACTGTAGACATAAAAAATGAAGCCAATGAGACTTTATATTCACAGGCAGTCAGTGTTACGGGTCAAGGTGTAATACATGCGACTTGGAAAGTTCCTTCAACCGCTGCTGTTGGAACATATACTATAACTATAACCCCTCAAAATACTGCAAAGGTTATACCTGACAGTCAGACCTTCCAAGTTTTAGGGTATCCTGTAACATTTTATACAAAAAATTTGGCTGGAGACCCAGTAAATGAAATATTAATTGAGGTCCGCGATCACACAACAGACAAAATTTACTCAGGTACCTCATACTACAACGGATTTATTACTGTTAACCTTGAAGCAGGTACATATACAGTTGAAGCCTATTGGAACCAAGTTAAGGTGTCTGAATTTACAATTTCTCCAACTGGTAACAGCACCTATGATGTGGTCTGTAAGTTAACTAATCTTCAGGTCATTGTTCAAGACAAAAATGGTATTATGATTCCTTACGCCGATTTGATCCTCAATTATCAATACATAAACCGAACTGGCGGAACACAATCTGGTACCGTTTCTGGTCAAACAAACCTCTCTGGATCTTATGCTTTCAATTCAACCCTCCCTGAAGCATCTTATACAATAAGCGCCTCCAAATATGGTGTAGTTTTCAACTCCGACAATAACACTATCGGCAACTTGATTCAACAGCCAATCACTACAGCGGTAATAATAAGCCCCGAAAAAACTTTAACGCTAAAAACTATTGATTCTAACTTTGGTATACTTGCTAATGTTAAAATTGACCTCTATGAGCAATCAAGCGGTATCTTTTACAGTGGAACATCAGATAGTACTGGAACTCTAAGCATACCCATAACAGTAGGTCAATATCGAGTAAAAGTGTACACTACTGATAATACTTTGCTTAACGAAACCACGATTGACGTTTTTAATGATTATGAACTTCAAATCGTCTGCGGTCTTTATAACCTTAAAGTAACGGTCAAAGTTGTTGATTACTTTGGGAATCCTATCTCCAATGTTAATGTAAAAATTAGTAGTTCAGGTATGGCTGATAGATTTGCCGCCACACAAAGTGACGGGACAGCAATATTTGACGATTCTGTTGGTGGTAATCTAATAGTAACTGCTTACTTATCTGGAAATGAAGATTCATACGTAGCAAAAAATGTACAAGTTAATTCACCAACTACTGTGCAATTAGCTATGGCGAATTATGTTGTCGTAGCTGGTTTACTCATCGGAATAAGCCTACTTGCAACCTTAGTCATAATAGTGATAGCGATTATAGTCTTCGTGATCTTTGTTATCTATAGAAAGAAAACCCTTAAAAAATGATAAATGAATGTGAATTTGGCTGTGCAAAACTCTAATTGGAAAAAAGTTTATATTCATTTTTCCAATTATCCTACCAAAACGACGCAGCGTTAAATTCTATTTGATAAAAAAGAGGTAATGTATAATGGCTTTAGCAAAAAAAGCTTGTTCTCCAACTTGTTCAGCCTTTAAATGCGCTAAAAACTCTACATTCTATCGCAACAACGTAGTCTGGTGTAGGTGGACAGAGGAAATGTGTGACGTTTCAAAATGCACTTATTCCTCATGCATGAAACGACGTCTTCTACCTGGCGGTGTATGCGGAGAAACTGTGAAGCGACAGACCATTGAAAGAGATTTTGAAGATATTGACAGCACCCCCGTAAAACTTAAAGGCAAAGCTCTTCGCAAGTTCGGAGATAAAGAATTATATTAAAACAATGGCTTTAGCAAAAAAAGCGTGCATCGCGCCTTTTTTTGGCGCGTTTCATCTATTTTATTTAGCTTGTATGCGTTTAACAACTGGTGGCTTAACTTTTTTAAGAATTCTATATCCGCATATTATGCATTTTGTTTCTCCGCCACGTAGTTCAAGCTCTTCCGCTGGAACTCTTGCACCGCACCGCATACATTCATAAACAATTCCTGATCTTTCCATGAAAGCTTCCTCTTCTACAAAGGAAAAGTTTTTCGCTTTTAAACATTTCCAGTGAGTATTAATTAATTATAGGTAAAGCTCAAAAAAGAGATTAAGAAAAACTCCATCCTTATGTTCTTGCCTCAGATGGATCTCCTCGTTTCATGCCTCCTTTGACATAGTAAGAGATATTGCGATTATCAAGCTAATTACCCTCATCAAAATAAGCGAGAGGCTCTCCAGTTTAAATGTGCATTTTGAAATTAATTCCTCACGTAAAGTCCGGAAAATAGGTCCTTATTGGTGTCAAATCATAGTTGATATTAGAGTCAAACATTTTGACAAGTTTTAATAATATGTCAACATGATAATCTCATTAAGTGAATCGAAATGAAAAGAAAACTGATGGAACTCCTCGCTTGTCCAATTGATAAGCATCACCCGCTTGATCTTTACGTTTTTGAAGAAAAAGACGAAATAGTGGAAGGATTAATTGTCTGTCCCAAATGCTTAAGATGGTACCCAATACGTGAAGAAATTCCCGAATTGCTACCTGATGAATTGAGAAAACAAAATGAGGATTTGCCCTTTCTAAAGAAGTGGAAAGAAAAAGCGCCTGATATAATAAAAACTGAAGGTAAACCTTTCAATTTGAAAGGTTAGAATCTAATTTTAGTTTTGTACTTATTTTAATTTTACAATTGTATTCTTTGCTGAGGATTGAAGGGCAGCTATGGCTATTTGAAGCGCCTTTATTCCATCATTGCCGGTAACAATGGGCTTTTTCTTTTCTAGAATGCAATCTGAGAAGTGCTGAAGCTCCATTTTTAATGGTTCTGCAAATGGTAATCTAGGCTGTAACGTTTCTTTAGCGTTTTCAATCCATAAGTCCTGGGTTATGTAATCTAGCCTCATTATAGCATCGCTTCCAGTTGCGGTGAGTGTTCTTGTTTTATAAGGTGTAAGCCAATTAGATTCTATAAATGCGCTTTTTCCGCTTTCATAAGTGAGCATTATCTGCGCATAATCTTCAAATTGTCTATGTCGCATGTTACCCGTTTTAGCATATACACTGACGGGGTCTTCGCTTGAAATATACCTCATAATATCTATGTCATGTATAGCCGTATCTTTTACTACTCCTACATCGCCTATTCGTTCGGGCCATTGAGATACTCTTTTTGCTACTGCGGATACAAGTTCTCCGATTTTTTTATTTTCCACTGCTTGTCTTATCTGCTGAATCCCCGGTATAAACCGCATAAGGAAACCAACTGTCAGATGTAACCCGTTTTCTTGAGCTGTTTTAAGTAGGGCTTCTGCTTGTTTTGTATTGGTGGCCATGGGTTTCTCAACCAGAACATGCTTTTCTGCAAGAAGTGCTTTTAACGCTTCTTTCGCAAGCATAGTTGACCATGTGCATACACTGACAGCTTCAATTTCATTATTTTTGAGCATTTGACTACTATTAGTGTATGCTTTTACACCGAATTGATTTGCGATAATCTTGGCTCTTTCAGCATTAACGTCACAAATTGCTATCAAATTAGTTGATGCTAATTCCTTGTATACTCGCGCATGATTCCTTCCCCAAAAACCCGTTCCTATTACTGCTACTCCTACTTTTTTCAATTTTTCCAGGCGCCCCTTCCTAACCCTCGATAAATGAAACCTTCTTTTAAAGCTTTAGAAGGTTCTATAGTTCCTGATAAATCTACAATCGCCGCTGGTGATTTCATTATTGCTTTCAACTTTTTAAAATTAAGTTTTCTAAGTTGTTCCTGTTCGGACATGATGACTATGCAATCTGTTCCTTCGACTGTATCATTTATGGTTCTTCTAACAACTCGCCCATTACTTTCCGCTAATAAATTTTCGTTACCTTGCGGGTCATATCGACTAATCTTGGCTCCTTTTGATTCGAGTAACTCAATAAATGCCTTACTGGCTACTCCAGAAATATTTGTACCAAGTATGCCAATCTTTGCCCTTCGCATTGTCTTTTCGCCATGTCTTAATGCATCTTGCGTTAAATTAATCGCGTACTTAAGCATCTCGTCATTTATTTGTCTTGATAAGGCTGGTAATCGAAGTTTAATGTTCAAATTATCAGCACTTTCAAGTAAAAAACATGATTCATTTTGATTATCTTCATCAATGGTTGGTGTTGTAGCGCATGCATCAAACTTATTGGTTAATAACTCGAGGGTATCAGCATAATCTACCCCCACATTCTCACAAAGAATCGCCAACTCATTAGCCAAGGCAACATTTACATTATGTTTAGTAGCTCGAAAAAGAGTAGCCAATTCTGCAGTCTTGATGTCTGTAGTCATTTTAGGAGTATTTTTTGCTATAAATGAAAAAATTGTTGTTGCTGCACTCAAACTGTTTTTAGTTACTCCAGCAATCATAATTTCTATATCATCAATTGCTATATTGTTCGATATCGACGAATTTTGGAAAGGAACATACGCTAATCCAAAATCCTCCCCTACCTTAAATCCAGATGTATTTTCAAGAATTTCTTTAAGAATACCTTCTACGAATCCTAATCCGGCAATTCCTGCATAAACAATTAGATTCCCTTTCTGAAGGTTTGCTCCAACTTGTTTACAATAATTAATAGCTTCAGTATAATCAGAATTTCTTTTTTGGTCAACTCTTGTGTTCACTGTGATTATTACAATATCGCTTTTAGAAACAGAGGATTTGAGTTCGCTTGTAGCGATGATTTTTCCCTTTTTTACTAAGATTTTTAACCTACTTTCTATTTCGCGTCCAATTAATGGTACGTTTCCCTTTGCTAATCTTTTGGTAGTGCTCTGGTCGGCATCAAAGCAAATAACCTTGAAACCTGCTTCAGCGAAGATAGCTGCAAAAAAAAGCCCCTGAAGAGAGCATCCGATTATACTTATAGTGTACTTAGCACGCTTTTCTGGTGTATCTACCTCTTCAGGTTTCAAATGTAGCACTGTGGACACAGTAATCGCCATTTTTACAGACGTTTAGCTTTCTTAAATTGTTTCAAGCAGCTTATTAAGCAGTGCAGTGTATTCTTCAATCAATGTACTTGCTTTTTGCTGAGTTTTTGCTTCTGCGTATAATCTGAAGGTAGGTTCAGTTCCACTTGGTCTTAACAAAATGGCACTTTTATCATCAAACCAAATTTTTGCCCCGTCTAAAGTATTTACGTTCATACCCTTAAGATGTTGAAGCAGTTTGTCTAAAAGTATCTGTTTCTTTTTTTCAGAGCAATCAACTTTTCCTTTTTCAATATAATACTGAGGCTGTTCAGCGATTAATTTAGAAAGTGGTTTTCCGCTGGTAGCCATAATGTTTAGTAGCAAAGCCGTTGTCATGGCGCCATCTCGAACTGCTTGATGAGGTCCATAAAAAACGCCTCCGTTTTCTTCTCCACCCAATTTGGAACCGGTTTCCTTCATTTTTTGCGATACGGTGACGCTACCCACTTTGGTCCATAAAATTTTTCCTTTGTACGCATCTACAATGTCCTTTATGAGTGTTGATGAACTTACGGGTGTTACTATAAGGGAATTTGGATTGTCGATAAGAAACTGTTTTACAACTACCCCAAAGGTTTTATCGCCCATATTAATTTGCCCAGTTTCGTCGACAAAAATTGATCGATCTGCATCGCCATCAAAGGCGACACCTAAATCTGCTCCCAAGGCTCTTACTGTTTTAGACAATTCAGCTAAATTTTCTGGACGTGGTTCGGGCATTCTACCTGGAAAGGTTCCGTCGATATTTGCATTTAGGCTTGTAATTTTGCAGCCTAATTCCCGCATAAGAATTGGGGCGGTTAATCCGCCAACACTATTGGCCGCGTCGATAATTACATGAAAATTTTTCTGAGCAATTTTTGTTATATCTACATTCATCTTTATAGCTTCAATGTATTCTTCATTTATTCCCATTAATTCTTTGGTAATTCCAAGTTGGTTCCATTCTGAGTATTGCGCTTTATCTTGAAAATATATGCTCTCTATTTCTGTTTCTTGTTCGTGGCTAATTTCTATTCCGTCGCTCCAGATAACTTTAATACCGTTGTATTGTGGCGGATTATGTGACGCAGTTATAATTACTCCGCCGTCCATTTTGTGATTTTTAATTGCAAATTGTAATGCCGGAGTAGGGGCCATTCCGGCGAAAAATACATTACATCCTGTTGCGTTTAAACCTGAAATAACTGCTCTTGAGAACATTATTCCACTTGTGCGTGCGTCATGACCAAGAATCAGATTCTTTTTTCCAAAAAATGTTCCAATAGCTGAGCCTATCTTAATTGCCATCTCAGTAGTAAGTTCTTCGTTAACTATTCCTCTGATGCCATTTGTTCCAAAAAGTTTCGCTTCACTCATTTTTAGTTATCTCCTTCGGGCAACTTAACAGATATTCTTTGAATTTAATATATTTTCAGAAACCTCTTTTGCTGGACAAACTGAAACTCTGCTTGAAAGAATAACGTTATCCTTGATTTTTGCCTGGTCACCTATGACACATCCTTCGTTTATTTTTACTTCTTTACCAATGCTTACGCACTCACCGATAAGTGAGCCATTTATGTTTGTGCCATCACCTATTGAAACGTCTGCAAAAACTACGGATTCACTTATCTGAACATTTTTTCCTATCGCCACATTCTTACCTAAAACTACATTGGGTCCTATAACCGAGTTTTTACCTATAATAACTCCTTTATCTATCACAATAGGGTCCTTTAGGTCAAAATTATCCTTTGGTTTTGATTTGTTAGTAGCTACCATACTGAGCAGGATTTTGTTGGTTTGTAAAAATTCCTCAGGTTTACCTATATCTATCCATAATCCATCAATCTTTTTTCCATATAGCGCTTTATTTTCGGCTAATTTAGGAAAAACCTCTCTTTCAAGAGAAACTGCTCTGCCCGAAGGAATATGCTCAAAGATTTTTGGACTCAACACATATGTTCCTGCATTTATTAGCTTGCTTGGCGAGGTTTCTCTGGGTGGTTTTTCTATGAATTTCTTTATACGGTTCCCTTGCGATAGTTCTGCCACTCCATACCTGCTTGGGTCTTCTACTTCATGAAGTGCTATTGTAGCTACGGCGTTTCCTTCAAGATGGGTCTCTATTATTTTCTTATAATCTAATTCTGCGAATATGTCTCCATTTAACACTAAAAAGGGCTCTTTATGGCCAATCAGTTTCTCGGCTTTTTTTATTGGTCCTGCCGTTCCAAGGGGCATCTTTGGTGGATCATGAGAATATTTTATCTTTAAGCCATATTTTGATATGCGATGCTGTTTTAGATAAAATTCAGTTTGTCGATTAACCGCCAGTATCGCTTCATCGACGCCGTTTTGGGCAAGTCTTTCAAATGTCCATTGAAGCAATGGTTTGTTAATTATTGGAAACATCGCTTTAGGTCTAGTGCAGCTTAAAGGTCTAAGTCGGGTGCCAAATCCACCAATAAGAATTAATGCTTTCAGCTACTTCCACATCCAATTAATAGTATGGTTAATACCAATTTTTGGATATAAACTATTTGAGCGGGAAGTATTTATTCCCACTCAATTGTTGCAGGTGGTTTATGGGTTATGTCATAAACAACTCGGGTAACTTGTGGTATCTCGTTAGTCATTCTTGTTGAGATTCTTTCTAATACTTGATAGGGAATTTGTGCAAAATTCGCAGTCATAGCTTCACGGCTCTCAGCCACTCTCACAGCTACCACATGACCGTATGCTCGCGCATCACCTTTTACGCCAGTAGCTTTGGTGTCTGTCAATACAGCGAAGTATTGCCACAGGTTTTCCTGCAAGCTTGCTTTTTCAATTTCTTCACGAACAATAGCGTCGGCTTTTTTTGTAATTATGACTTTTTCATCAGTTAATTCGCCTATTATTCTGACTGCCAATCCGGGGCCTGGGAATGGTTGTCTATTAACTATTTCTTTGGGTAAACCGAGCATTTTTGCGACTTTTCGTACTTCGTCTTTGTACAAATCGCGTAAAGGTTCGACAATTTTTCTAAATTTGATATTTGATGGTAATCCTGCGACATTGTGATGTGATTTTATTAAGTCTGTGTTCTTTTTGAAACCAGATTCAATCCGGTCGGGGTAAATTGTTCCTTGTAGTAGGTATTCAGCATCGGATTTATCAGCTATCTCTTCAAAGACGCGGATAAATTCTTCTCCTATTATTTTGCGTTTCTTTTCTGGTTCAATCACGCCTTCGAGTTTTTTAATAAATCTTTTTTGCGCATTAGCCCTTACGAAGTTTATTCTGAATTTTTTAAATGTCTTCTCTATAGCTTCAGGTTCGCCTTGTCTCATAAATCCGTGGTCGACAAAAACAGCTGTTAATCTATTACCTATGGCTTGAGCTGCTAATGCGGTGGCGACGCTTGAGTCTATCCCCCCACTTAAGCCTATTATGGCTTTTGCATCGCCAACTTCCGCTTTTATTTCGTTTACCATTTTAGTTATCAGATCTTCCATCTTCCAATTAGCTTCGCATTTACAGATGTAAAAGACGAAATTGTTGAGCATCTGATCCCCATTTTTCGTATGAATCACTTCTGGGTGCCATTGTAAACCATAAATGGGTTTTTTCTTATGTCTATATGCTGCGATGGGGCAACTAAAAGTGTGAGCTAATGTTTCAAAGTCTGATGGTAATTCAAGGACTGTATCTCCATGACTCATCCAAACCGTTTCTTTTTTACCTAAACCATGCAATAATCCAACTGGTTTATCTACACTAACTTCCGCAATTCCGTATTCTTTGCAGACAGCTGGTTCGACTTTTCCTTTTACTATTTGCGCTATGAGTTGATGTCCATAACATAAACCTAAAACTGGAATATTCATGTCCAAGATTTCAGGGTTTATTCTGGGTGCATTGGGTTCGTAAACACTTGATGGCCCGCCAGAAAGAATTAATCCTTTAATATTGAATTTCTTATTTAGACCTTCTACTTCTTTAGCTGTTATGTCTGGTGGTACGACTTCTGAATATACTCCTCTTTCTCTAATTCTCCTACCAATGAGATGGCAATATTGTCCACCGAAGTCTAGAACTACCACAGTATCGTATTTTTTTTGCATTCTACCGTAGCTCACGATTATTACTGGGGGCTTAGTCTAGTAATTTAATATTGCTATGATGTTTAGGCAATTATAAAGTGATTTTGTTCTTGTCTTAAGTAACCTGATTCTTTTCTTTAAGGCTTCTCAAAAGTATTAAACTAAACTTTTATAAACAGAATTATATGATAATTAAAAGAATGTTCCAAAAAGAATGGTTCAGTTGGAAAAACGTGCAGGAAGTTGGTCGCGATGGAATTGAATGATATTGACTTAAAAATTCTTAAAGCACTTTTGGAAGATGCGCGGTTCTCAAGTAGGCAAATAGCAAAAAATGTTGGTGTTTCTGTAGGTACTGTGCTTTCAAGAATAAAGAAAATGGAAGATGAAGGTCTGATTAAGGGATATTCAGTTATTTTAGATCATGAAAAACTCGGTTATGAATTAACCGTAGTTACAGAAATTACTGTTGCAAAGGGAAGGCTCGTTGAAACTGAGAACGAGATATCAAAAATTCCGAATGTTTGCGGCGTTTATGATGTAACTGGTTTAACTGATGCTGTAATCATTGCCAAATTTAAGACACGTGAAGAATTGGGATCATTTACTAAACGTTTATTGAATTTGCCTTATGTTGAACGAACGAATACGCATGTAGTTTTAACGACAATAAAAGAAAATTTTCGTTTGATCTAAAGCTTTTTTTCCTTCTTAATTATCCTTCTTTTCTCTTTTATATTTCTGATCTGGTGGTGCAATAGTTATTTTTGTTCCTGACGGCACAGGCGAAGTTATCCATACGTTTCCTCCTATTACTACATTATCGCCAATTACAGCTTCTGCTCCAAGAAGGGTTGCGCCAGAATAAATCACTACATTGTTTCCTATTGTGGGGTGGCGCTTTCTTCCTTTAATTATATTCCCTTTTTCATCTTTAGGAAAACTTAAAGCACCCAGCGTCACGCCTTGATATATTTTGACGTTGTCTCCGATTTCTGTTGTTTCTCCTATTACAACTCCTGTTCCATGGTCGATGAAAAAATTCTTTCCAATTTTAGCACCTGGATGTATATCAATACCAGTTAAAGCATGAATATGTTCGGTCATTATTCTTGGGATTAATGGAACACTACGCAAGTATAGTTCATGTGCTATTCTGTAGGTTGCTATTGCTAATACATATGGATAACTTAGGATTACTTCTTCTGTGCTAATCGCCGCGGGGTCTCCTTTGTAGGCTGCTTCTATGTCTCCGCTAAGTAACTCTCTTATTTCAGGGATTTTTTCAAGAAGTTCTTTAACGACAATTTCCGCTTGTCTATGGCAGACTCCTTCTGGGAAAAGTCTGTTTTTTGAGCTAAGATGTTTGAGGCTTTTTTCTACCTCAGCGACAAGTTTCATGAATACTGTGTTTAAAGTGTTGCCGAGAATGTATTTAACATTTGATTTGGTGATTTCCGTTTTACCTAAATATCCTGGAAAGACTATTGTTAGTAAGTCATCAAGAACTTCGATAACAGTTTTTTTTGATGGAATTTCTTTGCCCTCAAGCTGGTCCATTTCGCCGTACGTCTCATAATTTTTCATTATTATGTCGACAAGTGCTGGAAGACCTTCCCCAATCCAGTTGATTTCCATTTTTTCCTGCCCAGTTACTAGTGCTTTACTTGTTCGCTCTGAGTTATTCCAAGACTTATCTTGGACTTTTTTGGTTCCTTTTGGTTCTTTCTTTCTTGGTTTAATCGAGTTAGCACTCATCGGAAATTCCTTACTTGTCTAATTAGCGATAGAGAGATATAAGAAAAGCGCAGAAGGAATTGGATTTTATAAGAGATTGCACAAAAATAGCAAAAATTCTCTGAATTGGCTCTGATATGCGGCTCACGTTCAATCAAAGTGGAATTGGGGAAGTAAAGCCTTTTAATATCTGCATAATTCTATTATCTGCCACTAGCTGGTTAAGATTGAAAATTAAGCGGAGGTCGCCCAGCATGGCCAAAGGCGTAGGACTGAGGCTCCTATCCTTTAGAGGTTCGTGGGTTCAAATCCCACCCTCCGCACCAAAAAGGTTAGTTTTTTTTGAATAATATCTTTAATGTCGATGATTAATTATTTAAAATAAGGAAATATTTAGATACGCCCATTACTCGTTTGTTTATGCAATGTCTCCTTTGAAGTTTAGCCAAAGAAGATTCGTTACGGTTGATCCTTCCAAGTGTACTGGTTGCGGAATATGTGAGTATGCTTGTAGCCAAGAGAAAGGGGATGCTTGGAGTCCTCTTCGTTCACGTATTCGTGTTGTTCGTATGAAACCTTTATTGAATTTTTCTTTAGCTTGTCGATCTTGTGAAGACGCTAAGTGTGTAACCGCCTGCCCTGAAAAAGCACTGTCTCAATCTGAAAATACAGGTATTCTTATAGTTGATGAGAAAAAGTGTGAGGGGTGTGATTGGTGTGTTCAAGCTTGTCCTTATGGCGGGATTACACTTCATCCTGACACACGCAAAGCAGTAACCTGTGACTTTTGTAATGGAGATCCTCAATGTGTACAATTTTGTCCTGAAGAAGCCTTGGTTGTAGTAAGTAGTGATGAAGAGGCTCAAAAGTTATTTGACGACGCCATAGAAAAGTTGCCTTCCGAATCTGCGAGGTTGACCGAAAAAGTGAAGAAGAAGGATTGGAAACCTCTGTTAGAAGACGCTGAAGAACGCTCTTTAAGAATTACTGCACAATTAGAGGCGTTAAATAAAAAGAGTCAGAAAAAAAATAAACAGTAGTATTTAACTATCGCTGGGTTTTGTCTTCGTAGCCTTTTAATAATTGGTCTATGCACAGACCATTTTTTTCGCCCATATACCCTCCTTCCAAAACAAAGAAAGTTGAAAGATTTAGGGCAGCGATTTTTCTTCCTATTTTATTGAAGGTAGTTTCAGTTAGACCTAATGATGCTAAGTCACCTTTGTAAGTGTCAAATCCTGCTGATACTGCCAAAACCTCGAATTTTTTCCAGTCAACCGATTTTAAGGCTTTATCAAAGGTTTCTAAGTAGATTTTTTCTCCACAATCAACTGGCAGTTCATAATTTATGCAGTTCCCTTCTGATTTGTTTCCTGTTCCAGGGTACAATGGGGCTCGATGCACTGAAAGATACCCGACTTTAGGGTCCCCTAGGAACGTTTCTTGAGTGCCGTTCCCATGGTGTCCATCAATGTCTAATATTAGAGTTGGTTTGTCTAAGGTTTTAACGGCGATGGCAACATTATTCACGTAACAAAAGCCCCGTGAGCACACATTCAATGCTGCTCCATATCTGCCGACATGGTGTCCCGGTGGGCGGGTAAGCGAGAAACTATTGGTTTTTGCTGCTAATATTGCCGCTCCTGCACTTAGGCATGCGTAATCGTAAATCTTGTCGTAGGCAGGAGTATCGTGGTCTTCTACTAAACCTTTTTTCAAATTCCACAGGTAATCCATGTCATGTACTAAAAGTAAGTCATCCTCACTGGCGGGTTTTGGTTCTATGAACTGATATCCTTTCTCTTTTAGCATCTCTTGTGCTATTCGCACTCTTTGAGGGCCCTCGATATGCCAGGTGCCATAGCATAAGCATTTTTCGGTGAAGACTATATTTGTCTTCATGATAGCCTGCATCCAGTACGTAGATAAATAAGGTTTCCCTCTAAAATATTATACTCTAAAATAGGGCATCTACTACAAACATGAGAGATACAACCATGGTCTACGTTAACCCATTTGCTGAATTCCGAAATGAATGTGAAAAGCTTTTAATTAAAGCAATTAAGAGCGTTCTTCCCGAATACTCGGTTACAACGATTCCATTTGGAAAACCAGCGAACCCGAATTTTGGACAATTAGCATCGTCAATCTGCTTCGCGCTTGCTAAATTATTAACGCAGAAACCTGCTGATCTCGCTTCTAAGTTAGTTCAAGCGGTAGATAAAACGCAGTTCGTATTAGTGGAAAATGTTGAGAGTGTAGGCGGGTTCATAAACTTTAGAGTAGATTTTGCAAAGTTTTCTGCTTTAACCTTTGAATCAATTGAAGCGCTTGGCGCAGATTATGGGTTCGTCAGAACTGATTCGCCAAAAAAGATTATAGTTGAACATACAAGTGTTAATCCTCTTCATCCCATCCACATAGGCCAAGCAAGGAATCCAATGTTAGGTGATGCTTTAGCGCGAATCCTCAAATGCAGAGGACATGAAGTTTCAACGCATTATTACATTGATGATGTGGGGCGTCAGAGCAGCGTTATTGCTTATGGTTACGCAAAGTTGGGGTGTCCAATCCCTAGTGAAAAAGCTGACCATTACATAGGTAAGATATACACAATTACTAGTTGCTTAGTAGAGATTAATCGTTTAAAACGTCAATTGCAGCTTGTTAACCCTGATTCTTCTGATGAAGTCGCTAAAATTACCAAGGAACTTGACGAATGGTTATCTATTGCTGCTGAACTAAAAGAGAAATATTCTGCACTTTTTCAGAATCTATTAGAAAGAATAAGCCTAGATACAAACCCTGAAGAAGAAATTAACAAATTAAATCGCGCATATGAGGAAGGCGAATTAAAAGCTAAGAGTTTGATTCGGGAGGTCAGCAATCTCTGTCTTGATGGTTTTCGAAAGACTACTGAGAGAGTTGAGGTTTTCTATGATTCTTGGGATTGGGAAAGTGATTTTGTTTGGAGTAATCAGGTTACCGATGTTTTACAGATGCTTCAGAAATCAGGATTTGTTTATAGCGAAAATGGTGTATTAGAGTTTGATGCAGAACAAGCAGTACAGACTTTAGGTTTAAGAACTAAGCTAGGGCTCAGTGCTGGTCATGAAGTTTCGCCTCTTACTTTAGTGAGGGCAGACGGAACTACTCTCTACACTACACGCGATGTAGCCTATACGATTTGGAAATTTAATTACGCAGAACGAGTTGTGAATGTAATTGGTATGGAGCAGTCGCTTGCGCAGCTTCAATTAAAGATTGCTTTATATGCGTTGAATCGTGAAAAATGTGCTGATGATTTTATTCATTTTGCTTATAACTTAGTGACATTGCCTGGTTATAAAATGAGCAGCCGCAGAGGCCATTATATAACGTTTGATGAAGTGCTTGACGAGGCTATTCAACGGGCTCTTGAAGAGGTCTCAAAGCGTTCACCTCAGCTTTCAGATGAGGAAAAGAACAAAATTGCGTCCTTAGTTGGTATAGGCGCAGTTCGTTATGCTTTAGTTGATGTGGACCCAACTAAACCTGTGGTTTTTACTTGGGATCGTGTGCTAAACTTCGAAACCAACAGTGCTCCATACGTCCAATATACTCATGCACGTGCCTGTAGTATCTTACGCAAAGCCTCAAAAAATATTAAGACTTGTAGCTGTGAATTATTGAAAGAGCAAATTGAACATGATTTGATATTGTCTTTAGCTAGCTTCCCTGATGTCTTTATTGAAGCCGCAGAATATTTAAAACCAAACATGTTCGCAGATTATTCGAACGCTTTAGCTGATAAATTTAACACATTCTACAATGCATTCCCTGTAATAAAAGCAGAATCTGAAGAACTAAGCGAAGCAAGATTGATGTTAACAAATTCAATTCGCATAGTCTTAAGTAATGCGTTAAATCTGATTGGGGTCATAGCTCCAGACAAAATGTAGAGTTAAACATGAGGCAAATTTAATTCCCGTTTTTCTCTTATCTACTACTTAGGAAATCAATTTTTTTATTCCTTATCGATTAAAGAATTATAGGCTTCTAATTATTGACTTCTTACTTGTGGCTGGATTATTTTGATAACAAATTTCAAATACCAGACCTATAATTTCGTCATACAAAAAAGGTGTTTATTTGTGAGTGACTCATACTTCAAGAAGAAACTGGAACCCATCAAAATCAAGCCGAAAAGTGTTTCACAACTTCTAGCTGACATGAGCAAAACTGCATATCAAGGCAGAAAACTAGGCGAAGCAGTAGATATTTGGGAAAGAATGGTGAAAGAGAAAGACATCACTATAGCTATGGGATATTCAGGCAGCATGAGTACTGCTGGTCAATGGACTATAGTTAATTGGTTAATGGAAAATCGATTCATAGATGTGCTTATTTCCACAGGTGCAAACGTATCCGAGGATATTGTTGATGCAATGGGTTTTGGATATTGGCAGGGCACCCATATGGCAAACGATGAGCAACTTCTACAGGATGATGTCAACCGCTATTATGATGTCTATGGTAAGGAAACAGATTACAGAAAAATGGAAGAGCTCATAACTGACTTTGTCATGACTCTCAAAGCCGATCATCCCTACACATCAGTTGAATTCTTCTATTTATTAGGCAAGTTCTTAAGCAAGAAAAAAATTCCGGCGATTGCTGCAATTGCATATGAAAATGGAGTACCAATTTTTAGTCCTGCTATGGTTGACAGCGCTTATGGAGAAACCTTCCTGATGGCAAAAAATCAAGGTCATAATGTGATTCTTGATTCAGTTAGAGAGTTTGACCAATTCGTTACTATCGGAACTAAAACCAAAGACATCGGTGTAGTTTACATTGGTGGTGGTGTTCCTAAAGATTTCACTCAACTAATCGCGATTTCAGTTTCGCCAAAAACAAACGATCAAGGGGTAGATGGCAGAGACGGACACCTACGCAAAGGCCTCCAGGAATATTATTACCCCCACAAATATGCTATACAAATTACAACTGATGCACCTCAATGGGGCGGACTCTCAGGATGTACACTTGAAGAAGCCATTAGTTGGGGCAAAATCAACAGTGCACCAAACACCAGAGCAGTATGCTACAGTGATGCGACGCTCGCACTTCCACTCATCACTCAAGCTTTAAGTGAACGTGTTACAAAGAAGAGAAAAGGGCCAGACATGTCCTGGCTTTTCAAAGGCCTATAAACTAGGCTAAGCTTTTCTATTTTTTTTAATTTTATTGATGTTTCATTTTTTCTTGTTCTGTTTTATTCGGGCAAATAAAGCACTAGCCATTATTGGTAAAATTACTGAGGCATCGCCTTCGATCATTATTCTACGAGCCTTTTCGCTGATTTTTCCCCAAGAAACCGCTTCGCGAGGTCTGGCGCCACTTAAACTCCCGTCCCATTCATCAGCTGTGCTCACATAAACAACATAGTCTAGACCATCTTTGAATTGGTTCCACCAAATCGTATGGTGTTTGCTTATTCCTCCTCCAACGATTAGCGCACCTGTTTTCTTTGCTGTAAAGCACATATCATTTAATGCACCCGAGTCTTTGAGGAGGTTCAGTTTAAGGTCATGATCTTGGCTAAACATCCATAATTGATAGCCAACTGCGCCATCCACTATCCCTGGTACGTAAACTGGTATATCGTTTTTTGCAGCCCAATATAATATAGAAGATTCATTGCAGCATCGAAGTCCAATTTCATGGGTCAATTGGCTTCCTGTTATTTCCCGTTTTCCTTCTTTGTAAATATCTTGAAGTAGTTTTTGCATTTTAGTTTCAATCAAAACTCCGTAGCTGTCATTAGGCACCAATACGTTACCAAGACGATTTACTCCTTGCTCATGCAGTTTTGAATCATTCATAACAAATGAACCGCGATAGTAATCTTTCCAACAACGTGCCATATCATGATCTATAGTTCCACAAGTGGTGATTACAACATCAACCAATTTACGCTTGACAAGTTCTCGTAGAACTCCTCTTGTACCTGTTGCAACTAAGTTACCTGTGAATGAGAGAAATTTGACACAATCTTTTTTTTCAATCATGTTTTCGAGGATGTTTACTCCTACTGCAAGTTTACCTGCAGTAAACCCCCAGGCTTTTTCCATCTGCGTTACAAGCTCGTTTGCAGATAATTCCTCTGCAAAATCATAATCTTTAATCGGATCTTTCAAATGTATCAACTCCTATTGCAGGGTCAAGTGAATTGTTGGAAAGATAAATATGTGTCGAAGTTGATGCTGCAGTTTAGACGTTTCTACTCACTTAAGTAACCTATGATTTTTGAGTACAAGTCTTTCGCTCGTAAATCTTCATAGCCTGCGTAGATGCTTGGGTTGTCGTTGACTTCTACAACTACGAATTGGCCATCTACCTCTTTAATGTCGACGCCATAGAGGCCTTTGCCTACGATACTGCATGCTTTTAGCGCGACTTCTTTAAGTCTTGCTGGTGTATTCTCTTTTAGTACTGAAACTGTTCTTCCCCAAACTATTGTGGGTTTGCCTCTTAGTTTTGCACCATGTTTCCATTTGCCTTTAGGAATCATGTATTTGCATATGTATAGAACTTCATTGTTTAGTACACCTACTCTCCAGTCGAAGGGTGTAGGTGTAAATTTCTGTACAGCCAAAACATCGCTCTTCTTAAAAAATCGTTTTGCTACTTCACGGAAGCTAGTTTCACATGCTGCTTTCTCTACATATTTAGAAAAGCTAGTGTAAGGTGCTTTAATTACTACGGGTTTACCTAAATCTTCAAATATACTGGCGATTTTTTTATGATGTAATTCATCCTTGCATAGAAAAATCGTTGGAATATGTGGTACATCATACTTCTCAAACAGTGCATACTGATGAATTTTGTTGCCGCAAATTTTTATCGACTCGGGGTCATCTATTACTTTTAAGCCTAATTCCCATGCTGTTTTTGAAACCACATACGCGGCGTTTAATGGATCTGTGGTTGCTCGAATGAATACTGCGTCATATTTGGGGACATCGGATATGTTCTCTCGAAATAAGAAATGAAATTCTTGCCCAGCTTTTTCCGCAGCGTGTTTAAAGTTTTCAAGAGCCGCTTCCTCGCGTGGATCAGAAAAATTATATTTTTCAACATAACAAGCAATCTTAGACACTAATTTGGTTCTCCTTGCTCCATAAGGAGCGAAACCTCTTTTGATATCATCTGCATATCTTGCTCTGACAGTTCTTGCTTGCTTACGGGTTGCAGACCACAAAGATAAGCGTTTTCCTCTGTTTTTTGTATATGCAATTTACATATCGGTATCTTAAAAACATCGAATACCTTCTGACTAATTTTCTGGACCTCTGGTTGTTTCTCACTGCATTTGCCAAAGAAGGATTTGCATGTGACCATGTTGCCTTTTAGTGGTTGTGCGCAAACAGCGAACTTGTAATTCATTCCTAAGCTTTTCATGGCGCGATATAACGCACTTTTATTCTTTGCAGTTTTATAACCATCATGAATAAATGGATTTACTGCGAAAATGACAACGGGGAAGTTTACCTCTGTGATTATTTTTTTTACTGAGTCGGTTACCAGAAATGGTAATGTGGGGATTCCTGCCCTTGATGCGCGCAGAAGTAAAATCGGGGTCCTGCTTGAGTCTATTATATCTTCGCATGAAGGAATTACTTTGCTGCCTAAAACCTCTGCGTGTAGTGAAACATAATAACCAGTTTTTAAGTAGCGATAATCGTTGTTGATGTTGAGAACGGCTTTTTTGATTGTGGATTCTAAAAATATTGATGGTTTCATTATTTGCGTATTCGCTGTCAGGTCGATGCTAGAGACAACCAACACTCATATGACACCAGATAATCGACAGGCGATATTCTTGCAGTTGTATTTAAAATTAACTGCAGATTATAAGTCAAATAGGGTATTTTTGTTTTCATTAATTTGCGTTTTTATTATTTCTTTACATCAGAAATAAAGGCTTTCTCTTTTTACTTTGTATTTTTAGCTGAAAAAGCTATTATTGGCTATTATGTATTATACTGTAGATTGAATGAGCTTTGAGATACAAATAATTACTGATCTTGCTGTATTGATGTTTGTAGCTTCAGTTGTAGCTCTGATTTTTTATAAACTTAAACAGCCAATAATAATCGGTTACTTGATTGCGGGGATAATTATCGGTCCTTTTACTCCCCCGTTTAGTCTTATTTCTCATGTTGAATTTCTCAGTGTTTTTGCAGAAATAGGCGTTATACTGCTTTTATTTACAATAGGGCTGGAATTTCCTGTTCGGAAATTGAAATCAATAAGTCATGTAGTTATCAGTATTTCTGCTCTCGAAATTACTTTGATGCTTGCCATAAGCTGGATTATCGGGATTTCACTCAATTGGGGTTTTTATGATGTGTTATTTCTGGGTGCTGCTCTCGCTAGCAGTAGCACTACAATAGTTGCTAAAGTGTTAAGTGATATGGGCAAAATCAAAGAGACCTCTTCAGTGATAATGCTTGGTATACTTGTAGTAGAAGATGTAGCAGTTGTTATAATTTTGGCTATCTTACAAAACCTTGTTGTAGCTAGCACGATTTACATAATGGATGTGCTTTTTCTATTACTAAGATTAACCCTCTTTATAGGTGGAACTCTGGTTGTCGGGCATCTTTTTATACCAAAAATAATCGACCGCGTTGCAAAGCTAGAAAACAGAGAATTGCTTTACATTCTCTTGCTAGGTTTATGTTTTGGTTTTTCCATGATTGCAAATCTGCTTGGTTTTTCAGAAGCTATTGGTGCTTTTCTAATTGGTGTAGTTGTAGCTAGATCTCATGCACGCGAAGAAATAAGAAATGATATTATCCCTTTGCAGATTATTTTTGGTGCTATTTTCTTTGTCTCCATGGGTGCTTTAATGGATATCACAAAAATCTGGATTTACTGGCTTCCTGCTCTGATTATTACTTTAGCTGTTATCGGCACAAAATTGGTCTGCTGTAGTCTAGGGATGCGAATTTACGGTTATAGTACTACAACCTCCTTAAGGGTCGGCTTAGGTATGGCTCAGATTGGAGAGTTCGCCTTCATTGTTGTAAAAGTTGGTCAAGATTTAGGGGTTTTAAGCGATTTTCTTTTACCTATAATAGGTGTTTCGGCAATTATAACTTCATTCATCACGCCTTACTTAATCAAGTATTCATTCAAAGAATCACATATACAAACGAAATCCCTTAGAAATAACCTTTGATTATCTTATCCGCAAATACTTTTCGAGTGATAAAGGAAAAATATGTGCTGTGAACATAGCTATATTTAAAAATGAATTTTGTTTACCATATCGCATCTCAATATCCAATCTTAAGAAAGAGATGAAGTTGAACGTATAAATCCCTTGAAGTAATCGGTCCAGAGCATGAATTCTCATTGGTAAGCGAAGATTTAACGCCGATGCCTATTGTGGATAAATTAATAAAAGATTATTGTGGCAAAATCGTCAATTTCGTTAACCTGCCACAGTTCACTTTTGGAAAAGAGTTACAGTTGCATGTTCTAGAGATAAAAGCAAATTCTCCGTTTAGATCACCTGAGGTCTTTGAGGAAACATTGCATGGAGCAGTCACTACCCTTTCTAGCTTCCTTAAAAAGAAGTATAACGCTAGCTTGCTTGGTGCTGGTATGCATCCTACTATGAGTCTTGGTCAAACTGGTGTTTGGCCTCATCGTCATCGTAAAATTTACCACGAGTATAGCAGAATTTTCAACCTCCAACAACATGGTTGGTTAAACATCCAAAGTTTTCATCTAAATCTGTCCTACGCAAAGGAAGATGCAGTTAAAATGCATAATCTTCTATCAAATTTATGCCCCTACCTGCCTGCTATTTCTGCATCTTCACCAATCTATGAAAGCAAATTTGGGTCTAAAGTGGATAATCGTTTAGAGTTCTACAAGGTTAATCAGAAGGAAGTTCCTTCAATATCTGGAGATATAGTTCCAGAATATGTTAGCTCTATAGGTGACTATAAGAAATTTATTATTGGTCGTTACTCGGATGATTTGTGTAAAGCTGGTGCTGATAATCTCTTATTGGATAAAGAATGGGTTAATTCTAGAGGTGTAATTTTTCGTTTTGACCGCTCAGCCTTAGAAATACGTGTTATGGATGAACAAGAATGCATCAAATCTGATGTAGCTTTAAGTTGCTTTGTGCGCTCTATTCTGAGGGGTTTAATTTCCAGTGAAACTGAGATCCTACCTCATTCTTTGCTTGTGAATGATTTCGAGTCAGTTTTAGCAAGCGGCTTTGACGCTCCTGTTCAAAACCCGTTTGGATCGAATGCGCGTCAAGTCTGTAAGCATTTTTACAATTTAGCTTGGGCAAATGCCGAAAAGGAAGAGAAAAAATATCTTCCCTTAATCCAGAAAAGGATTGAAGAAGGAAATCTTTCTGAAATTATCAGAAAAAATGTTATGAAGCGAAATCAAAAAACAGATTTCATTAATGCCGTAGTGGATGTTTATTCAAAACTTATTAATTGCCTAGTGTCTAATCAACCCTACTTTTAAAATGAGGTATATCAATGTCTGATCGTGACGCCGGAAAAACATATTCCTTGGATGTATGTTTGCCCTGTAAGTTGATTTGTTGCCAAGATGCTAATCCTCCATTGACTGCTAAACGTAAGAAAATCATACGTGAATATTTAAAACAAAGCAACAAGTCAGTTAAGCGATTATTTGTTCATAAGGGTCATTCTCATCCAGCATCAGACAAAGATGGCTTTTGCATTTTCTATGATAAGGATACGCATCGATGTATTGTGCATTCAGTAAAACCTGAAACCTGCAAAGCTGGGCCTATTACATTTGATATAAACTTGCGAAGGAAAAAAGTAGAATTTTATCTGAAAAAGGGCGAAATCTGTGCCCTCGCAGAGAATATTTATACTGATAAAGAGCAATTCAAAAATCATTTTGAAGTGGCCAAAGCTGAGATATTACGGTTGATTTGTGATCTTGAATTAGCTGATATGCTGGATATTTTAGCAATCGAAGAGCCCCAAACTTTCATGATTGCTGAAACTGATTTGCCAAAAGAAGTCGCTAGAAAATTTGGAATTTCATAAGTTTAAAGTCTTTTTTGCAAGAAATTAATAAAGATTAATAAGTCTCCTTGTGAGAATTTAATCTAGAGAGGGGCTGACCTTGAAAGAATTAGAGGTAAAACTACTCTCTGAGCTTGTGAAAAATTCTAGAAGGAGCGACAGGGAACTAGCTAAAGCAATAGGTACTTCTCAACCCACTGCTACACGAATTCGTACTAAGCTTGAGAAAGAAGGCTATGTGAAAGAGTATACTGCGATTCCTGATCTTGTAAAAATTGGTTATTCTATTATGGCTTTAACTTTTATGAAATTGGACCAGAAATCACTTGTAGCTCAGTCAGATTTTAACTTTAAGAAATCGCATTTTGATGCAATGAATCGGAGTCCGATGTCTGCTGTATTTTTGGCTAAGCAAGGGATAGGTCTTGGCTACGATAGAGTGCTTCTATCTTTTCATCCAAATTATGATGCGTTCGATAAATTTCAGCTCTACTTAAAAGATAAGATGAGCGCTAACATACTTGATGTAAACACTTTCTTGATTAATCTTGAAGACGAGAAAAATAATTTGCCTTTTACCTTTAAGCTGCTTGCCAACCAAATTTTAATGTCGGCTGATGAAGAAAAGAATGCCGCTTCTGTGACCTCAAAAAAATAGAATTGCTCGGTTAAAGAAATCCTGCCTCTTTTAGCTTCAATGCCATGGCAATGTTTCCTTTGAATTGAACCTTTCCAGTAAAGAATGCCCTTTCTGCACTCAGTCTACCGTTTACGAGATCAAGGAAATCATTATCGGTCATCTTTAATGATAGATTAGGTGTTGGATGGGTTCCCTCCTTCACATCCAATTTTTTTTCTCTTATAGTAACAATCCAATTGCCTTTATTTACTCCCATTAATTCAACCTGGACCACAACATCAACATCCGTTGCCTTGTTTGGATTAAACCTTGCGGGGAGGGTCTTTTCGAAAAATTCTTTCGGCGTAGTATTTTCCATGTTAGTCTACTTCTTCACAGAATTATCTAAACATATCTTTTTCTTTAGATCGCGTAAGATCTTTAGCGGTTACATTTTCGGCAATTTGGTAGTTGTATCCTCTTATAATCGCAACCGGAACTCCTTCGTTTGCTTGTCCCATCACTAGCTCTGCAGCTGAGGATAGTTCGTCCGCAATGCATGTCTGCTTTATTTTTAGCTCATAGCCAAACAGATCCTTTTCTCCGCGTCTATCTCTAATCGGTTTTATCCCGGCGACACCAATAGTTACATTTATTTCACCCATTCGAAGAGGACGACCATGAGTGTCCGATATTATTACTGCGACATTATGATCTGTCTGTTTTTTTATTTCATCACGGATATTATTTGCAGAAGCATCAGGATTAACTGGTAATAAAGCAACATTTCTATCGCCTGTTACGTTTGAACGGTCTACACCAGCGTTTGCGGAGATTATTCCATGCTTTGTTTCAGTAATTAGGCTATTACGACCTATGCGGACGAATTCTTTGGTTTCTCTCATTATTACTTCTACCAAGGCAGGGTCTTTGTCGACTTTTTTTGCTATTTCTAAAGCGCGCTCTGAGGGTACAATTTCATCTAGGTTAACAACGTTTCCTTCTGCCTTCGAAACCGCCACATGAGTAACGATTATTATGTCATTTTCTTGTATTGGTGTACCCTGATTTTTTGATGCTTCAACAATAAGTTTACCTAAATTATCGCCTTTTTTGATTAATGGCAAATTTTCAACCGCTATTACTTTAACCGGTTCCATGTCCTAGCAGCCCATTCCTTTTTTAGAGAACCTTAAGATTGCGGTTATGTAAACCTTACTAAATTTTTTCATTTTTTTTATATTATGCTTTTTTTGGATTCTGGTGCGTCCAGTTTGGACGACATCTTTTTAAGGTTACATTCGTAACTACTCTGCTTAAGGAGTAAATCACAATGAATTACCCCAAACTTGTTGAAATGATTCCCGCTGAAAAGTGGGTGCCCCTATCAGGCCAATTAATCGGAGTTATTTTGAACTCAAAGAATGATGCAATGCCTACTACATTAGCGAACACAATGTTGCTGAAAATGAAAGAGGGTAAAGCAGGCACTAAAGAGGGTCTAGCTGTTATCCTTCAAGCAGCTGTGACGTTAGATGCAGAAAAGACTGTCACTGCTTTAGGTGATATGCAACTCTTGAAATTAGCTGAACAAATTGTTCAAGGTATGTAAGGAGGAAAAAAAATGGCGTTTAAATTTGGTATAGAATTTGTCCCAAAAGATCCCTACTGGAAAATAGCTGCATATGGTCTTTTAGCTGAAAACAACAACTTCAACAATATGTGGATTACTGACCACTACAGTAACCGAAACGTATACACAACCTTGACAGCAGCCGCTCTCTACACTAATAAAATTGTTTTCGGCACAGGTGTAACTAACCCTTGGATGGTTAACCCAGTTATTACTGCAGAAGCCATCGCCAGTCTTGATGAAATTGCCCCTGGAAGAATCATATTAGGTATGGGTGCAGGAGACAAAACTACTCTTGAAGAAGTCGGTGTATCAATGGGTAAGCCTCTTGCCGCAGTACGAGAATCAATCGAAATCTTCCGCAAGCTCACTGCTGGAGAAGGTGTTGCATTCCAAGGCGATGTATTCAAGACTGCAGGCGCTAAATTAAAGTTCAAACCAAAAAACAAAATCCCCGTATACATAGGTGCTCAGGGTCCAAAAATGCTTGAACTAGCCGGTAAAATTGGTGACGGTGTACTAGTAAATGCAAGTCACCCAAGTGACATAGGCTACGCAGTTAAGCTAGCAAACGAAGGCGCAAAACAAGTAGGTAAGAAACCTGGTGACGTTGATGTGGCTGCCTACACCTCTTTTAGTGTCAGCGACGATCTCAAGAAAGCCATCAAAGCCGCATCTTCAGTAGTAGCGTTCATAGTAGCAGGTAGCCCTGAAGAGGTCCTTGTACGACATGGTATCGAAATGGCAAAGGCAAACGAAATACGAGCCGCACTAAAGGTCGGCGACTTCGGTAAAGCATTCGGCTCTGTTACTCCACAAATGATTGATGTCTTCGCAGTAGCAGGTACACCTGATATGTGCATCGAACGAATTGCTGAACTCAAGAAGATAGGAATTGGTCAATTCGTCGTCGGTTCTCCAATTGGTCCCAACGTTAAAAACGCAATAGATATAGTTGGCAGTAAAATTATTCCCCACTTTAAAGAGTAAAATTTTAAAGGCGCTTTTTATGCGCCTACCTTAATATTTTTAGGCAACCAGAACCTCTCTTTCGAGAAAGGCTAAGGTTATACGCCACAGGTCTTTAAGCGGTCTAATGTATGGCTGTCTTTGCAGTTATCCCCGTAAAGAATCTTGGCATATCCAAGAGGAGGCTCTCTTCAGTTTTCAGTCCGCAAGAGCGGAGCTTGCTTACCTTAGCTATGCTTCAAGATGTTTTATTAGCTTTACAGCATTCTGTTGTTGATGAAATAGTTGTTATTGGTGCTGATGATATTATCAAGAGTATGGCTGATAAGTTTGGGGCATTCTATCTTCATGCGAATCAGGATGGCTTGAATCTGGCCATCGAGGAGGCAATTGACTGGTGTGAAAGAGAACAGGCGGATTGGGTACTTGTTTTACCAGCAGATATTCCTTTATTGGCTCCTGTTGATATTAACCAGATTGTCGAATTAGGTGTAAATGCTTCTTCAGTGGTTATTTCTCCTTCTCATGATGGAGGTACAAATGCTCTTTTCCAAAGTACTCCCACTATTGTTTCTGCTTGTTTTGGACCAAAAAGTTTTGTAGCTCATGTTCGAGAAGCTCGATGTAAAGGCGCTAAAGTACGATTTTATAGTTCATTAAATGTTAGTAACGATGTTGATTGCGCAGAAGATTTCAAGAAGCTCTTTGAAGTTAAAAACAACACATTATGCAGGGAAGTTTTGGAGCGCATTGTATCTCTTAATAAAAAGGCCTCTGAATGCCTCAAAGGCAACAAATCAATTTCGTGATATTATTAGTTTAAGAAAAAATTATTGAAAGAGGGGGGATTAAGTACGAGGTACGCCTACTAGGCGTATTCCTGCACCCTTCATTTTGTATTTGATGTTTGTGTAAATCAGTACAGCAGTCATTGTTTCCACAACTACTGCATTAGCAAGGACTCCGGCGTCAAAAGCTTCAATATCTGTTTTTCTTATCATAGCTACAACAGCTTCGCGTGCTTCTTTGTCTCCTCCGCATACTAGAACGTCTGTTTCGATTTTCGAATCAAATTTTTCTAGTTGTTCAGGCGAAATGTTTTGGAATGCTGCTACAACTTTGGTGTCTTGCCCGAAAAATTCTTGGACTTCTGCAGTTATTGAGCCTTTTGGATTTAGTTTCGCTCGGCTTTTTCGTTCGGGGTCAAGCGAACTTGCAATGTTAATTACGATTTTGCCTTGCACTACGGTCTTTAAATCTTCAAGTATGGGTTTCATGCCGTCATAGGGAATTGAAAGCAATACCACATCAGCTTTTGCTGCAGCTTCACGGTTACTGTAGCCTTCGACGTTATTGCTGCTGAATTTTGTATTAATTATATTTGCTGTATTTTGGGCTTTCATAGCGTCACGTGATCCGATTAGGACCCGAACGCCTGCTTTTGCAAATCGGGCGGCTATGGCGCTTCCTTCTGAGCCTGTGCCACCGATTACTGCGAGTGAGAGATTAGGGGTTGACATTTTTTAGTCTCCTATTTTCAGTAGGATGTTTGAATGTTATTATCTGTTTCGGGTCAGCCAAAAATTATCTAAGACACTTTAATGCATAATTACTAATACAGTGGATTGAGCGGTGTTGGTTAATGTGGGGAAAATAAAGTATATCTCTGGCGATGAAACATTACTTGATAAAATTGAGCAACTTTGGCTAGGTTTAAATCAGCAGCATTTAGAATCTTCGCCTAGCTTTAGTTCGTATTATAAATCTTTGACGTTTAATAATCGTAGGGAATTTTTGTTACAGAAAGCTCAAAATGGACTACTGCGTGTTGAGTTGGCTGAAGATGAAAACACAGGACGTTTTGTTGGTTATTGCGTTAGTAGTCTTGATAGAAACAAAACAGGCGGTATAGAATCCTTATTTATTGAAGAAGGTTATCGCGGATTAGGTATTGGTGATTCTTTGATAAAATCTTCCCTATCTTGGATGGATGGAAACGGAGCTGAAACAAAGCTAGTTTCAGTTGCTGCTGGTAATGAGGATGCCTTCAGATTTTACGCCCGATATGGCTTTCGCCCCAGACGCACTGTGCTAGAGCAAATAAAAAAGCCTTAACAGTTTACGTTCTTCAATATCTGAACTTCCTTTGAATCTCTTTATCTTAATAGATTTCATTTTCTATATGTTAGAAAATATGGTGTTTATTTTTCGCGTAGTGCTTTGGGGATGTATGCGCATTGAGGGTCTGGTCCTAGTATATCGCCGGTATAGAATAGTGCTGAAGTTCGGCATCCACCGCAGATTTCTCGATATTCGCAGACTCCGCATTTGCCTTTAAGATTACTTTTGTCCCTGACTTTGGCGAAAAACTCGCTGGTTTGCATCGTATCCCAGATTGTTTGGAGCGATTGCTTTTTGATGTTGCCGAAGCGGTAAACGTCATTGTAGCTACAAGGAATAGCGTCACCGTTTTCTGCTATGCTCATGAATTTTCCGAAGAAGCATCGGCCTAAAAAGAAGCGGTTAAACCAGTTATCCCAATCAGGTATACCTCGCTGTTTTGCTACCCGAGCGTAGGTAGGGTAGTAGATGTTGATGTCCGGTTTTCCTTTATATTTGATTCGCAGGTCGTAGAGCTTGTTCCAAGCCCACTCATATTGCTGTGGTGTAGGAGCAGCCTTTAGATCTTCAGGATTATTGCTGTACGGAATCATGCCGTGGTAGATGACCCATCTTGCTTGGTATTTTTCAGCCAAATCTAGTACTGCTGTAAAGTCTTCTTCGGTTACATTTGTGACTTGTTCGTTAGCGTTTGCTAGAGTATAGACTAAACAATTGAGTAGCTTTTCACGTGATAACTTTTCAATAGCTTTGGTTGCGGCTATATAGGCGCCTTTGCCTCTTATGGTGTCATTTGTGTTTTCTTTGCCGTCAATGCTGATTGATACTCGGGTCTCGTTTTTTGTTATATTTTCAAGTGCTTTTTCGTCCAGTAAGCGACCGTCTGTTATGATGCTTGTGTTCATGCCAATTTTGTGGGCATATGCGATTACTTCAAAGAGGTCTTTGCGTAAGAGCGCTTCTCCGCCAGTTACTCCGAAGAAGCTTGCGCCTAGTTCGTAGGCTTGATCGACGATTTTTTTTGCGTCTTCTGTGCTTAGTTCATCTGGGGCGGCTGGTTTTCCTGCCGAGGTGCAATGAGCGCAGTTAAATCCGCAGGCGAAGGTGCATCGCCAGGGCACAATATATAACGGTCCTTTTTTTTGCATATTCTTTCTCTCACTTCATTGTTTCTGCTTTTTTAATTGTTTTTATTTTTGTTTTCCAGTTTTTAATCGAGTTATAGTTGATAGAGGTTTCCAACGCTGTTCCATGCGAATGCCTCTGGCAGGGCACTAGCTATAGCGCATGAAGCTCTCCAACCAGTACAATGGGAGGGCGCGATAAGGTGAGGGTTCATACGGGTTAGTTCTTCGATTGTGGGTTTGATTCTTTCTTCAGAATCCTTTCCGGCTAAATGAAATCCCCCTATTATCGCATGAATTTTTTGTGATGCAGTGATTTTTTGGGCATATGTTGTGGTGTTTATTATTCCTGCATGAGCACAGCCTGAAATAATCACTAATCCTTTTTCTTTTATTTTAATAATTATGGCGCGGTCATCTAGAATTAAGGGGTCAGGTTGCCATGAGTTGTTTACATACATTTTATGTCGTGGGAATCCTTTTTCGTAGCTTGTTTTTCGAGGAATTTCCCCTGTTATGCAAATCATATTATCGGAGATGAGGTATGGTTGTTTTGTGGCTATTAGATGAGCTGGCTTTAGCTGGGCTTCGGTTGGGAATTGAGCGAATTTACGGATTCTTCCATCAGGTAAGTTTGTTCCTCTGATTTTTAACATGTCTTCATGAATAATTATGGGTAAACCCATTTTGTTGATTGTTTTTACTGCTGATATTAGTCCTCCGAAATGATCGTAGTGGCCATGAGAAAGTGCGATGCATTCTATCTCGTTTAGGTTTATACCCATACATTTTGCGTTCTCGATTGCTGTTTGAGGATTATTTGCCGTGTCAAATAGTATGGTGTGTGAGTTTTGGTCGTTAAAGACTTTGATGATTATTGATAAGCCATGTTCAGCAAATGGATATTGAATGTGTGTAGTTGCCCATTCTTGTCCGTATTTCTCTTTTGTCCATTGCCCAAAAGGTTTAACCTGTTTGTGATTTGTCGGAGAAAGGTAATCTACAGAATTATCTACTAAACTGATTACTTCTATTTTAGTTGCTTCTTTGATGTTGATTTTTTCACTCTGCGATTTATCGGTTATATTTTCCGTTTGAGTTCTCCCTTCCTCTTATAGTACGCCTTTGTAGTTAGTGGTTACTGAACAACCAACGCATTTTTGATTCTTATACCTGTCACATGGAGCGCAATCGACTTGGCAAGGGGGGTTTGTCTTTTCCTTGTGAGTTAGGTGTTCTCTTATGCCCAAGAAGGGTGAGAAGTATAGTTCTCCTATCGGATAGAATTCAGATCTGCGTATTCCTTGTGCGCTTCTTAGAGAGCACTTCTCTGTTGAGATGCTTTCTAGAGTGTCTTGATTTTCAGCAACAACAAGTGCTATCAAGTTATATCCGCCGATTGTTTTGAAAATATTAATGATTCTAGGGCAGTCTTTAAATCGTTCAATTATTTTTTCTCGTGCTTCTGCGCTTTCAATTTCAAGCATGACAATTGCCGGTATTAATCCTAAGGCATTTGGGTTTATTAGGGCAGAAACTTTTATTATGCCATGGTTTATGAGTTTTTCTAGCCTTTTTTTAGTTCCCATGCTTGTAAAGCCGATTATTTTGGCTAATTCTTGTAGAGTTGTTCTCCCGTTTATCTGGAGTTGGGAGATTATTTTGCGGTCAACTTCGTCCACTTAGTAGCCCTCAGTTTATTAAATAAACATAAACTATTAATAAGGTTTACCTATTAAACTATTTTGTCTGGAGTAGTATCTAGAATGAATAACCTCACAAACCAAGAAAATGTTCCTGAAACCTCTGACTTGCATAGGACTCGTGCTGATGATCAGACCGAAAAATATGAAAAGAAACAACGTCTGGAAATGACCCTAAATAAAATTAAATATAAAATTGCTATAATAAGCGGCAAAGGGGGCGTTGGTAAAAGTACTGTAACCGCTAACCTATCTGTAGCATTTGCAATGAAAAACTCTGCGAGCAAAATAGGCGTTCTAGATGCTGATATTCACGGTCCTTGTATTCCTAAGATGTTGGGTCTAAAAGGACAGAAATTAAATAGTGGTCCTGATGGTGTGATTTTTCCGGTCATAAACCGCTTGGGGATAAAGGTGGTATCGATGGATTTTCTTTTACCAAACGACGAGGCCCCAGTGGTTTGGCGTGGTCCTTTGAAGATGCGGGCTATCCAACAATTTCTGTCCGATACAAATTGGGGTGAACTTGATTACTTATTTGTTGACCTTCCCCCTGGAACAGGCGATGAACCGTTAAGTATAATGCAACTAATACCTGACATCTCAGGTGTAATCATAGTTACCATGCCGTCAGAAGTTTCACAGGCGGTCGTTAAAAAAGCCATTACCTTTGCGAGACAAGTTAATGTACCCATAATTGGTATAATTGAAAATATGAGTGGTTTTATCTGCCCAGATTGCGGTAAACAAATTAACATTTTCAAATTTGG
>CAZWRU010000010.1:0-16803 GCA_964636425.1 uncultured Candidatus Bathyarchaeia archaeon | reverse complement strand
AGTTTAGATGCTCTACTTGATCCGCGATTTGGTCGTTGTGCCTATTTTTTAATCGTGGATTCTGAAGACATGCATTTTGAAGCAATTCCAAATATCGCTGCAGGTGCAACAGGTGGTGCAGGGATTCAAGCGGCGCAAATGGTCGCGGATAAAGGTGCCCAAGTTGTCATAACGGGTAACGTCGGTCCTAATGCTTTTCAAGCCTTAACTGCTGCTGGTATAGAAATAATGCTTTCCGACTCAGCACCTGTTAAAGACGTCATTGAGAAATTCAAAAAAGGCGATTTGAAAAAAGTCAATTCACCTAATGTTAAAGAGCATTCTGGTTTACGTAGGAGCTGAAATAATTCACATGCCCAAATGTGGCACAATAAGTCCATTGCAAATGAATTCTCACAATACCCGCATTCAGTTTAAGCGTAGGTGAATGTATTTTGAATAGACTTATTATCCCTGTGGAAAATCAGAATGGCTTAAATTCAAATTTAGCCGAGCACTTCGGAAGGGCACCTTATTTTGCTGTCGTTGACTTAGATGAAGACGGCGAAGTTTTAAATGTTAAAACAGTGGCAAATTTGGGCGAACACACAGGGGGTGTAGGGCAAGCGCATGATTACATTTTAGAGCTAAAACCAAACGCAATTATAGTATATGGAATGGGTCCAAGAGGTCTGAACACCTTCCAGACTGCAAATGTAGCAGTTCTAAAAACCAACGCTTCCATTGTAATTGAAGCTGTTAGCGCTTATAAAGAATTTAAACTCCAAGAATTGACAGACGGTTGTGAACATGCTCATCATTCCGAACATGAGCATCATAATTAAACATTATTGATTACATTTAGGAGGAAAAAAAACGCCAAAACTTTCAGATGAAGAATTTAAGACTCTAACGGATTTAGGTTATTCTGAGAAAGCTATCAAACTCTACCTAAACAACGTTAATTTAGGGACTTTGGAAAAACCAAATTTTATTACTACTTCTATTGGTCCTTCTGGTGACCTACTAACTCTGTATCTTCGAATTAACGAACGTGCTATAATAGAAAAAGCCAGATTCAATTGTAGAGGCTGCATAGGCTCCGTGGTCTCTGCTTCTGCTATGATAACCCTACTAAGAGGAAAAGCCATTGACGACGCAAAGGAAATCACCGAGCTGGATATAGTAGACGAGCTAGGTGGTTTACCTGAATCAAACCTTGACTGCGTTAAATTATCTATAAGGGCGCTTCGAAAAGCAATTTCAGACTATGAGAAATTAACCGTGGCTCAAAGCTTTAAATTGCCTGTTTTTTCAACAAAATTAACGAGGGAAAACTGACATGATTGTATGTGTAGCTAGTGGCAAGGGCGGTACGGGAAAAACATCAGTAGCCGTAAACATGGCCCTTTCGGTTGATAATGTCCAACTTTTAGATTGCGATGTTGAGGAACCAAATGCCCACCTGCTTTTGCATTCTACCATAAATAAAACCGAGCCTGTTCACGTAATGGTTCCGAATGTAAATAGAGAATTGTGCACTCACTGCGGAGAATGCTCAAGATTATGCCAATATAACGCAATTTTTACGACTCCTGAAAAAATCCTTGTCTTTCCTGAACTATGTCATAGTTGTGGCGGATGTGCTTTAGTTTGTCCGACTGAAGCAATCACTGAAGATAAGTACAAAATTGGGGTACTTCAATTCGCTTCCGCAGGTGATTTGAATCTTGTTTATGGTGAGCTTGAGATTGGAAAACCCTTAGCGGTTCCCATAATAAAAGCCGTTAAAAAACAGCTTCAATCCGATAAAGATGTAATTCTCGATTCTCCACCAGGAACTTCTTGTCCGTTTGTTGAAACTGTACGTGGTAGCGACTTTTGTATACTGGTAAGCGAACCTACGCCTTTTGGTTTGCACGATTTAATGATAGCGGTTCAAGTTCTCAAGACTTTAAACCTTCCCTTCGGAGTCGTTGTTAATCGTGCAGGTATAGGCAATACTAATCTATATGATTACTGTAAAAAAGAAGGAATACGTATATTATTAGAAATTCCCTATCAGCGAAAAATTGCAGAACTCTACTCTCAAGGTATACCATTTAGCTTAGAGATGCCTGAATGGAGTGAAAAGTTCGAAGCTCTATTTAATGAAATAAGGAAGTTGACAAAAAATGAAACAATTAACAGTTCTTAGTGGCAAAGGCGGAACCGGCAAGACAACTTTAGCTGCTTGTTTAGCAGTTCTTGCTAAAAACGCTGTTGTTGCCGATTGTGACGTTGACGCTCCTGATCTCCATATGCTGCTGCATCCAAGAATACTTGAAACGCAAAAGTTTCACGGTTCAAAGCTTGCTGTGATTGATAAATCCAAATGTACTTTATGTGGCTTATGTAAAGAACACTGCAGATTTGATGCTATCACCTCTGATTTAAATGTTGAAGCTGTTTCTTGCGAGGGCTGCAAAGTATGTGTTGTTGTCTGTCCAGTTAAAGCAATTGATATGGTTGATCGTGTCTCCGGGAATGCATTCATTTCAGAAACTGACTACGGTTTTATGGCTCATGCATTATTGAATCCGGGTGAATCCAATTCTGGAAAACTCGTAACTTTAGTAAGACAGAACGCAAAGATATTAGCTGGAAAGAAAGGGTGTGATTTAATAATAATCGATGGCTCTCCAGGTGTGGGATGCCCCGTCATAGCTTCTGTTACAGGTGTTGACGCTGCTTTAGTTGTTACGGAACCAACTTTATCTGGGATTCATGATTTAGAAAGAGTTCTAAAATTATTGGATCATTTTAATGTAGTACCTTATGTTTGCATAAATATGTATGATATAAACACAAACAACACTAACCTGATTCTAAGTTACTGTAGCCAAAATAGAATAGAAGTTGTTGGCAGCATTCCTTTTAGCCCTGAAGTTACGCAAGCAATGGTTGACGGCAAGACAATCGTTGAATATTCTCCTGATGGTAGTGTAGCAGACGAAATCAAAAACATCTGGAAAAAATTGTCTGCAATCCTCAACTAAGGACGAAATAGTAAATTTTACCTTCTCCTTTAGTTTCTTAACCATTTTTGTATAGCTAAAACGATATAACAGAAACTGATTTAAAAAGATCCGCGCCTTTCACGCTTCTTTCAAGCTATAAATTGTAAACGATTGTTCAGGCAGAAATTCCTCATCTTTATTTAATTTATAACCTGCCTCATTCATTTCTTCTATTATTTTTTCTTTAGCAGTATAGTGACCAAAAATTCTGTGAAAACTGATTTTGTTTCCCCTTATATAATCTATTATAGCCACTCTCCCATCTGATTTAAGTACTTTTTTTAGTTGTCTAAAATATTGAGGCCTATTTGAAATGTGATGACAAACATTTCGCATAAATATTAAATCTACGCTCCTTTCAGGTAGAATCAAGCGCTCTTTCTCAGTTATTATTGTATCAATATTAGTTATCATTTTTTCTTCCATTATGCTCTTTATATACTCCAAGAATTTTGGTTCGGTGTCTACAGCAATTATCCGCCCATTTTTGCCTACACTATCAGCGAATCTCAGTGTAAAATATCCGCCTCCGGATCCAATATCAACCACCGTTTGTCCTTGCTTTAGATTTAGTGTTTCTAATATTCGATTAGGTTGATTTTTAGGTTCAGACGCTGTTTTGTTGAGCATTTCTGCTTTTGAATTTTTGCTCATTCCTTTGGCTACCTCTTTGTTTTTTGTTTTCTAAGTTTGTTAGGTTAAGTTTTTTTTCAAGTCTTATTACAGAGTAATTTTTTTGCGGTCTAGAAACGCAATAATGTTTATGCTAAATATTGGCGACCTTTTCAAGTTCTTACACACGTTTATGTTTTCTCTTTATTTGGCTCTTAATCATTTTCAGGTTGTAGGCGCTGAATTTTTTCTCGATGGATTCTGCTGATTTTCTCGTATTTTTAGTATTTTTTTTTTAAAAAAAAGAGTTTTTAGGTTATATTTATTATTGCTTTTTTAATTCTTCAAGTCTTTGCTGAATTTTCTGTAGTGCTTCTTGTGTGTTTTTTAATTGGTTTTCTATTAGTTCTTTTTGTTGGTTTAGTAAGGTTATTTCGTCTTTTGGTTTTATGAATGTTATTTGGTAATCGGGTGCGTAGAGTTGCCAGCATGCGCCTCTTCCATAGAGCCATCCTGGTCTTTGCCAAGGTGGTAGGTTGCTAAATGGTCCTCTTCCTGGGTATTGGTTAGTCCAGTTGCCTCTTCCATATCTCAAATTTTTCACCTCTATGGATTGATTTTGTGTTTATGCACATAATTAATTATGTGTTAATGCACATAATTTATAAATGTTGCGATGTTGATTATCTGTCTTGATCTTTTAATGGATTGGAGATAAGGTTCAGATGCAGGAGATGAGGAAGATTCCCAAAACCAATTGCAATCAAGAAAATGCCCGCCTTCGCCGAATTATCTTCCAATCCTCATACGAACTCAACTCCCATCCTAATTCAATCCGCAGAAATGCAAGTCTTGCGACTTGTTGATTTAATGGGTCTATCTCGAGAAGAGTCGGGTTTTAAAATGGGTGTTTCTCGTGGTGCAATGTGGCGATTAGTTCAAAGTGCTAGGCAAAAAACTGCTTAGGATTTAAGTGAAGGACGTGCTATGCAAATAGTTTCTGGGTTCTTAAAAGGAGTAGCAAACTAAGCTATCATGTTTGCTCGTTTATCATCCATCTATTAGTCGCGAGGCTTTAAATTATTTAGTTTATTTTATAAACATAATGTATTAATTTAGTTTATCTATTAAAAAGTAGCTGCGGAACCCATCTTGCGGTTCAATGCCTCTTCGAAATGTGGAAGGGCTTAATGGGTTTTGGGTTGAAGATGGTGAAAGCATACCGTGCCTTCACTTTAGAGTTGCTCCCCCAATTCCTCTTTAATTCTTCAGACCAAAACCCAAGTAAACCTTTTGTCTGTGTTAATTGTCCTTTTTTCGCAAGTTATTACGTTCCGCCGTCTCTTTTTTGGAAATTTGTAAATGATGCTTAGGGGCTTTCTATGTTTTATATTGGGTAATTGTTTGTTTTATAAACAAAAGACATTAATACTATTTAGTAAATAAACTCATAAAATTAATTACGCTAAAATAAATCAGCAGGGATAAATTATATGTCTAAAAGAATAGTAATTCCCGTAGAAAATAAAACGGGTATAGATGCACCTTTAGCCCAACATTTCGGACAAGCACCATATTATGCCGTAGTAGATTTAAATGAAAACAACACGGTTACAAATATTAGTACAGAAATCAATCAAAGCGAACATGTTGGAGGTTCTGGCCATCCGCATGATCATCTATTGCTTTTAAAACCTGACGTATTCGTAGTTTATGGTATGGGTTTTGGATGTTTGATGAGCCTAAAAGACGCTGGACTGACGGTTCTAAAGGCAACAGGGAACACAGTTAAAGAAATAATTGACCTATTCAAGCAAGGTCAATTACCTCAACTAGAAGGCGGTTGTCAGCACTCTCATCATGATCATTAAGTCCTGTATTATTTAGGCAATTTTTTTCTTATTTTACTACTTATTAGTCACAAATTTACTCCAGAGTATGTATCTGGATTTTTTATTCTAGCAGCAGAATTATCACCATCGGAATGATGCCGAGAATAATCGATGCCATTTGAAGAGCGGATTTTTTAGGTTCAGGTGTGTCTTTGCGAAGTTCTGGGATTAAATCTGATCCCGCGATATAGATGAAATTCCCTGCCGCAAAAGGTATCAAAAGGGGGATGAATCCTTCAATGGCTGAACCTATTATGAATGCGGCTATGGCTCCAATAATTGCGGTTAGCGCCGTCAGGAAGTTGAATGTTAATGCTTTTCTTTTATTAAAACCTCCATAGACAAGAACACTAAAATCCCCTAGTTCTTGAGGAATTTCATGAAATATTACCGCAATCGTGGTTGATATCCCAAGAGGGATGCTTGCGATATAACTACCTCCGACTATTAGTCCGTCTATCAGATTATGGACCGCATCCCCGAAGAGGTTCATATATGCAAAGGAGTGTGGGTGTTCTTGAGAGCTGGGTATGTGGCAGTGTCTCCATTGTAGAAATCGTTCCACTCCAAACGACGTGAGAATACCAAAAATTATCATGGAGGATGCTGTTATTCCTAGGCCAGTTTCTCCTGCAGCTTCTGGTATAAGATGTAGAAATGCGTCGCCTATTAGGCCTCCTGCGGCAAAGCTGACAATATACATGAATGATTTTTTGATTTTTTTATCAGCTAACCATAATGTTAGTATGCCAATTAAGGAAATTGCGCTAATGCCGATTACGCTTATTAATCCAAGTATGAGTGGGATCATTTTGATCAACTATTGATAAGTCAACGTATTATTAAATTTTCCTAAAAATTTAATAAATATTTATATTATTTAATGTCTTATTTTAATAAGATGCCAATGGGTATAATTAGTTTATCGATTCCAGCAAACCTGCTTGAAAAGGTCGATGAGTACATTAAAGAACAGGGCTTCGCAAATCGCTCTGAAATAGTAAGACAAGCACTACGGGCTTACGTGTCTGAGGGAAAAAGACTTAATGACCTTAAAGGAGAAATCTCAGCTACAATAACAATTATCTACCAAAAACGCTCAAGAACAGGACAAATCGCTGGTATTCAACATAATTACAACAATATAGTCTTAACTTTTCTCCACACGCACATAGAAGAAGGGCATTGTATCGAAGTTATCGTAGCTAAAGGCGATGCCCAAATAATGAAATCTTTTATTTCGGCACTTAAAACAAACAAGCAAATCTCAGAAGTTAAAGTTACCCTTCTATAAAATTCACGCAGCTAAAACTTCAATAACGCTTTTTTTAACGGAAATCTAAATTAAGTTTAAAAAGACATTGTTTGGATTGTGAACTTTATGAAGGTTGCTGTTGCTGGTAAAGGTGGTGTTGGCAAGACTTTGATTGCTGGTGGTTTGGCAACTGGTTTTGCGCAACGTGGTTTGAAAACAATTGCCATTGACGCAGACTCTTCCCCTAACTTAGCTTTGACTTTAGGTTTATCAACAGAGGAGGCTCGTAAGATGGTTCCCATATCTGATAACAAGCCTTTGGTTGATTCCAAAACTCAAACCGAGTATTCAGGGGTCTACAAACTTTCTTTTAGTGTCGATGATATCGTAAATGATTACTCAGTTAAGACTCCGCTTGGTCCTAATCTTATTGTAATGGGCACAGTGCAATCAATGGGATCAGGGTGTATGTGCGCCCCCACTGCTGTTGTACGTGAATTACTGCGGCACTTGGTTGTTGAACGAGACGAAGCTGTTGTATTAGATCTAGAAGCAGGTGTGGAACACATAGGGCGTGGTACCGCAAAAGCAATGGATATACTGCTTATAGTGGCAGATTCAAATCTTAAATCACTCGAAATCGCGAAAAAGATACGTGACTTCGCAGCCACAGCAGGTATGAAGCAGCTCTATCTAGTGGGTAATCGTGTTATGAACCCAACACAAGAGGCTGCTATTCGTAATTTCGCAACTAAAAATGATATTGAATTGCTCGCCTTGGTTCCGTTTGATAATAAAATTACTGAGTCAGATATGCAAGGTGAAACTCCACTTAAAAATAAGAATTATCCTTCCGTTAAGACCATAGACGATATATGTGACTTGCTGCTAAAGAAAACATCAAACCAAAGTTGAGGTTGATTTGTATGAAAACTCTTGTTACTATTGGACGTGGAGGAACTGGGAAATCAAGTTTCACTGCATTGATGGCTAAAGCGTTTATTGAGGTTGGCAAATCTCCACTTTTATTAGTTGATGCGGATCCTGATCAAAACTTAGCGGAAATGCTTGGTGTGGATATGAAAGCTCAGGGTAAAGCAACGATGGCAGAACTTATCGTCGACACTTTTATCCAGAAAGGTGGAACTACTACTGGAGTGCCTCCTACTCAGAGAATAGAAACTCGCCTTTTAAGTGATGGTATGTATGAAAGCAAGGATTTTGACTTCATGTCGGTAGGCACTAAATGGGTTGAAGGTTGCTATTGTATGCCCAATACCGCTTTGAAAGCTGCGTTAGAATTAGTTACTAAAAATTATAAATACGTTATAATAGACTCGCCTGCTGGTCTAGAGCATCTTAATAGGCGTATAGCATCAAAAGTGAATGATGTCTTCGAAATGCTTGATCACTCAAAAAAATCAATCGACCATGCTAAACGTGCCTATCGCATAGCTAAAGAAGTTGAAATGGAATTCGACAATTTCTACCTTATAGGCGGTTATAGATTCCCTGCCGAAAGAGGTAATCAGGCAGAAGCTGAACTTAGCTTTAAGTATATTGGTAAGATAGTTGCAGATGAAACTGTGGATGAATACGTGCTGGAGGGAAAATCATTGCTGGATTTGCCTTCTGATAATCCAGGTTTTATCTCAGTTAAGCAAATTCTGCAAAAAGTTGGCTACCTATGATGGTGTTTAATAAATAAACTACAGTAGCACGATTACAATTAAACGTGTTACTTGTATATTTTTCTTATTTCATCGATTTTCAACATTTTTTTCATTATTTTTAAGGGTTTTTTCTGGAAAGGTTTAAAGCAGTGCAGATTTGGTATTATCTAAACCTTTACTGAGGTTAACTAACTTGACAACTAAAAACCTGCGCGTAAAGATTGATGAAATGAAGACCAATACTGGTCTTATAAAAAATCTCGAGTTTTCCGTTGGTAAGGTCATCACCGATAACTGGGATGAGCCAATGGGTCCAACTCCAATGCCACACCTAACTACACTAAGAGACTGGGATTTGAAATTACTTACCAAATATAAGCCCTTTTACATGCCCGATTGTGACTTATGCTGTCTTTGCACATATGGCAAATGTGACTTAACAGCAGGAAAACGCGGTGCATGCGGACTTAATATAGCCGACCAGTCTTCTCGTATCGTACTTATTGCTTGTTGTATAGGTGCTGCAACCCATAACGGCCATGCTCGACATGTTGTTGATCACCTAATCGAAAAATATGGTCGTAAATATCCTCTTGACGTCGGTGGATTAAACGTAAAGGTTGAAGCTCCAGTAACAAGGCTAGTTACTGGTGTAAAACCCGAAACCCTTGGCGACTTAGATGATGTTCTTTCCTACACAGAATCGCAAATAACTCATCTTCTTTCTGTAGCACATACAGGCCAAGAATCTAATAATATTGATTTTGAAGACAAAGTATTTCACGCTGGCAGAATGGACCAAGTAGGAATGGAAATAGCAGATCTCTGTCAAGTTTCTGTCTTTAACTTCCCAAAGGCTGATCCTGAAGCTCCACTTATTAAAATGGGTATAGGTACAGTCGACCAATCAAAACCAGTTATTTGTTGCATTGGTCATAACGTCGTACCCTCCGTTGGCATAATTGATTATATGCGAGATAACAAACTTAATGACAAGATGGAAGTTGTGGGCTTATGTTGCACTGCTATAGATAATTCAAGATATGATAATAGAGCAAAAATTGTTGGTCCTATATCTTGGGAACTTCGCGTTATACGTAGCGGCCTTGCTGATGTTCTTGTTCTGGACGAGCAATGTGTCAGAACAGATTGTAACATAGAAGCTGAACGTACAAAAACTCCAGTTATTGCTGCCTCAGAGAAAAACTGTGCTGGCTATAAGGACCGAACAAATGATCCGGCCGATCAAATAGTTGAAGACTTAGTAAGTGGAAAAGTTCCAGGCGTCTTGATTCTTGACCCTGAAAAAGTAGGCGAAGTAGCTGTTAAAGTAGCCGTGAAAGTTGCTCCTATTCGTAAAAAGCTCACTTCTCTTCCAACACTTGAAGAAATTAAAGAACTCTCAAAGAAATGTAGACACTGCAACTTATGTCAAAGAAGCTGTCCACAAGATCTCAAAATCGAACCAGCTGTTAAAGCTGCAGAGGAAGGCGACTTCTCAAAACTTGCGGATTTATACGAAGCATGCATCGGCTGTGGGCGATGTGAAGAAGCTTGCCCAGTCAAACTCGGCATTCACAGCTTCATACTTAGAGCAGGTCAGAAGAATATGATTGAAGAAACGAACTATTGCAGGGCTGGCAGAGGCGCAGTTTCAGACATCGAAATTAGAAGTGTCGGTGGCCCACTCGTGCTAGGTGAAATTCCAGGAATCGTCGCCTTAGTGGGATGCGCTAACTATCCAAACGGTGGTAAAGATGTTTACGACATCGCGAGGGAATTCGCTTCGCGTCGCTATATCGTCGTAACTTCAGGTTGTTCAGCAATGTCGGCTGGTTCTTACAAGAATGAAGACGGTAAGACCCTCTACGAAGAATTCCCGGGCGGATTCGAAGCTGGTGGTGTACTCAACGTGGGCTCATGTGTTTCTAATCCACACATCGCAGGTGCAGCAATAAAGGTAGCAAATATCTTTGCAAAACGCAACCTAAGAGGCAACTATGAAGAAATAGCTGATTACATACACAACCGTGTAGGTGCAGTCGGTATAGCTTGGGGTGCATATTCGCAGAAAGCAGCATCAATTGCGTCTGGGTTCTGGAGTCTAGGTGTACCCGTATTAGTTGGTCCTCATGGTGTCAAATATCGTCGAATGCTATTAGGCCGTTCAGATAAACCTGAAAACTGGGAAGTTTATGATGCACGCACAGGCGACAAAGTTAATGTCGGTCCAGCACCAGAGCACTTATTCCAAACAGTTGAAACTCCACAAGAAGCAATGGTTCAAATCGCAAAACTCTGCATAAGACCTAACGATACCCCAAAGGGGCGAGCAGGAAAACTAACCCACTACATCGATTTACATAAACGTCACTACGGAGTAATGCCTCAAGACATTAACATGTTTGTCCGAACACAAGCAGACATACCCATCACCATGAAAGATGAAATCATCGAAATTCTTAAGGCAAAAGATTGGAAGGAATCAATAATTCCGGATCCAACACTGCTTGCTAGAATGGTTAGGAAAACTAAGGAGTGATTATGAATGTCGTGTGAACCATGGCAATGTGCAGAAATAGCTGCAACTAAAAAAGCAAACCCGATTCAAAAACCCGAGATAGCAGTAGCAATGATTAAGAAAGCTGCTCATCCCCTACTTATTGTTGGAAGCAATGCCATTACAAGATACATAGAAGACAAACCAGTAATTGACTCAATAATCGAGCTCGCAAAAGCATCTAAAGTACAAGTTGTAGCAACAGCCCACATAGTCGGTGACTTCGTAAAAAGAGGATACACCCCTGCAGCTTTCATGTCTGCAACAGACATAGCCAACAGACTTGTAGACCCAACTTGGCAAGGCCTTGACGGCAAAGGTCACCCTGACCTTGTAATGTTTGTTTGCTTACCTTACTATATGGAATCGTTGATTCTCTCAGGACTAAAACACTTCGCACCAGAGCTAAAAACAATGACCCTCGATAATGCATTTCATGTCCACGCAAGTTGGTCTTTCCCAAATGCAGGACCAACAGATTGGGCTTCAAATCTTAATGTAATGATATCAAAATTTAAAGAAGGAGGAAACTAAGAAAATGTCCATGTTTAAAGATATACCCGTTGACGTAGGCGTTATCTACGAAGGTGAACGCATACGGAAGAACGACATGCACGTCGAACTTGGCGGTCCTACAGTCAAAGAAAAATTTGAACTTGCAAAAGTAAAACCCTTGAACGAAATAGAAGATGGTAAAGTGACCATAATAGGTCCGGACCTTAAAGATCTCAAGGAAGCCAGTGCTCACCCGTTAGCAATCTTAATCGAGGCGGCAGGCGCAACTTTGGACTCAGGTCTCGAAGGCGTAATTGAAAGGCGTCTTCACGGCTATCTGAATTTCATCGAAGGCTTCATGCACCTCAATCAGCGTTACGACATCTGGATGCGTCTAGGCAAGAAATCTTTCCAGAAAGGTCTAAACAGCTTTAGTTACATCGGTACCATTCTCCATCGCCTCTACAAAAGCGAGCTTCCAATAATCGAGAAACTTCAAATAACTTTCATTACTGACCCTGCCAAGATACATGAACTATATGCTGGTGCCATAGCTGATTACGAAGCTCGTGATTCAAAAGCTAGAGGTCTTAAAGACGAGGAGGTCGACAAATTTTATGGTTGTGCACTTTGTCAATCCTTCGCCCCAACCCACGTTTGCGTAATCACGCCACAAAGATACTCTAATTGCGGCGCCATTAGTTGGTTTGACGGAAAAGCATCAGCAAGCATTGACCCCAAAGGGCCAGTCTTCGCAATAGAAAAAGGCGAATTAGTCAACGCAGAAAAAGGCGAATACACTGGAGTAAACGAAATGGCCAAAAAACGAACAATGGGCGAAATAAACAAAGTTTGGCTGTATACCGCATTTGACCACCCACATACCTCATGCGGATGCTTTGAAGGCGTAGCTTTCTATATTCCAGAAGTTGACGGATTTGGCATAGTTGACCGTAACTTTAAAGGTGTATCCGTAAACGGTTTGCCCTTCTCAACCATGGCTGATTCCACCTCAGGTGGACGTCAAGTAGATGGCTTCCATGGTGTATCAATTGAATATCTGCGTTCATCCCGATTTCTCTCCGCAGACGGTGGATGGAACCGTGTAGTTTGGCTACCTAAAACTATCAAAGACCGTGTTAAAGAATTCATACCCGCTGATGTTGTTGACAAGATTGCTACTGAAGAAAATGCACAAAATGTTGACATGCTTACCGCTTTCCTAAAAGAAAAGAAGCATCCAGTGGTTTCAACATGGCAACAAGAAGCGCCAGCAGCTGAAGAAGCAGCACCAACAACTGAAGCACAAGTAACAGAGGGCGCAATGATGCCAGTAATGACAGCTTCAACACTACCGCTAACCGCAGGTGGATTTAAAATAATCCTCACGGACGCAAAAATCTATGCTTCCAAAGTAGTTGTTAAAAAACTAGCAGATGAGAAAACCGAGAAACGGTGAAAACCTTGACGGATCATAAAAAGGAAGAAAACAGTAACAGTGGTCTAGCTGTGAATGATTTGTTGGAGCTTCTCAAGAAATTCCAACAGATTGAACTTCACGACTTTGAACTGGAAACAAAAAACTTGGAATTCCGGTTTGAGACAGGTATTGGGGGTTCAATTATGCCCCAACTCAAACTTCCCTCCGCAATAGCTACAAAGCCTACCTCCTTATTACAACAAACTTTTTCTCCCCCTATCGACAAGTACACTGGAAAAATTGCTGAAGTAACCCTAGGCGCAACTAAAAGCCAAGGCGGAACCCGTGGAAAAGCAATAACCATCGGTGGAGAAAAATCTCCAGCTTTCTATACATTCGAAACCCCAGTTATCAACCCTCCCATAGTAACATTAGATGTTTTCGACATGGAAGTTCCTCTTTCAAAAGCCGTCAAGATGCACTTTAAAGAGGTCCTTAATGATCCCGCAGAATGGGCAAAACTAGCAGTCAACAAATACGGTGCCGACATGGTCACAATTCACCTTATCAGCATAGATCCTCTCCTAAAAGATGCTAAACCAAAAGACACACTAAAAACCATAGAAAAAATTCTACAAGCAGTTGATGTTCCACTCGTTATCGGCGGTTGCGGTGACCCAGTAAAAGACACTGAATTATTCGAAGAAGTAGCAACTGCGTTCCCAGGTGAAAGGTTCCTGCTAAGCTCATTTACTCGTGATATGGAAATAGAAAAAATCTCAAAGCTCGCAAAGAAAAACAATCATGCGGTACTATCCTTCACCCCGATGGATTTGAACATGGCTCGAGAATTAAACCGTAAACTTTACGATTATCTATCACCCGAAGATATAATCATCGATTTATCTACCGCAGCATTAGGTTACGGTTTAGACTATGCATTTACAAATATGGAGCGCGCCAGACTCGCAGGTTTAATGGGCGACAACGAACTTGCACATCCAATGTCATCCGGTACAACCAACGCTTGGGCAGCCCGTGAAGCTTGGCTAAAAATGGATGCCAAATGGGAGCCACGCGAACTTCGAGGACCTCTCTGGGAAGTAACCACGGCATTAACACTATTACTTGCAGGTGTAGACATGTTTATGATGATTCATCCTGCTGCTGTGAAGACTCTTAAAGAAGTCACCAAACGATTATCCAGCGGACAAAAAGCAGACGCGAGCAAATATCTTGACTGGGTTAATGCTAAAGCATAACTGAGGATGGTATGTATATGAGTGAACAAGGCAAAAAAGCTGAAAAAAAGGAATTAAGCCCAATAGACATTTACAAACTCCTTCCAAAAACTAACTGCAAAGAATGCGGTCAAGAAAACTGCATGGCCTTTGCCACAAAAATCGTTAACCGCGAAATAGACATTGACCAATGCAAGCCGTTATTCAAGAAAGAGCATGAGAAAAACTTCAATAAACTTAAGGAATTACTAAAGCCCGCAGTCAAAGAAGTCATCATAGGTGTAGGTGAAAAAGCCCGCAAAATCGGCGGCAAACTAGTCATGTATCGCCACGAATTCACATACTTCAATCCAACCGCGATAGCTATTGACGTAAGCGACGAAATGCCGGAAAATCTACTTTTATCTCGAGTAAAAGACACAGAAGGTTTTAGCTACGAATACATCGGTAACACCTTAAAACTTGACATGATAGCAGTCCGCTCAGCCTCTGGCGACGCGGAGAAATTTAAAGCTTGTGTCAAGAAGGTTTCTGAAAACACAACTCTCCCTCTGATTCTATGCGCACTTAGTCCAGCTGTTCTTGAAGCAGGTTTGATGGCTATACCTAAAGCGCGTCCACTATTATATGCGGCAACAACCGAAAATTGGAAAGACATGGCTGAACTTGCATTAATGTACAATTGCCCCTTGGTTGCGGCTGCACCAAATGACCTTAACCAACTTATGACACTTGTGAAGACTCTCCAAAAATATGGAGTGCAAGATATAGTTCTTGATCCAGGAACATTCTTCAATGATGGCTTAGCTGACACATTAAACAACTTTACAATGCTTCGCAAAGCAGCAACCAAACAAGGAGACGAACTCGCAGGACTACCCCTATTAGGCAATCCCTCAGCAGCCTGGGTTAACAAAGGCGAAATCGCAGACGAAATCATAAAATGGCGTGAAGCTCAAACGGCAGGAATGCTAATTGTAAGATATGCAGACGTTATCATAATGCACGGTAACGATGGATGGGCTCTACTTCCAGAAGTAATTCTACGCCAGAACATATACACTGACCCAAGAAAGCCAGTAGCAGTAGCAGCAGGCCTCAAAGTATTTGGCACACCAGATGAAAACTCGCCAGTATTCTTCACATCAAACTTCGCACTCACATATTACACCGTAGCCTCAGACATAGAAAGCGCAAAGCTCAACGCCTACCTAATAGTCGTCGAAAGCGAAGGGTCCGCAATAGATAGTGGAGTAGCAGGACGCAAACTCACCGCAGACAAGGTTGCAGACGCACTTAAGACGTCGGGTATAGAGAGCAAAGTCAAACACCGCAAACTCATAATCCCTGGCAAAGCCTCAAGAATCAGCGGCGAAATCGAAGAACTCTCTGGCTGGAAAGTACAAGTCGGTCCAAGAGACAGCTCCGAGATACCTAAATATCTCATCGACAAGTGGCAACCATAAGCCACAACTTTACTTTCTTTAATTTATTTTTTCTTTAAAGCTATTTTTACACAATATAAAGATGCCCTATATACGAACAAAATAACATTCCAAAAAAACCCCACGATTTTCATCGGTAGTAAAATTACTTCTTAACTGAACGCTACCAGATTATGCTGCAGAGTTTTCAACTGAAATAACTATAAATTTCGAGGCGCACAACTGGGAATTTAGTTTGGAAGACAGTTAGAGGTGCGATAGTTGTTGATATCTGCTCCAGTATACGCTTGTAGTCTAGAAAAAAGAAGTGTTTAAAGTTCAATACTTATGTTTTCGTTGTAGTAAGGACCAATTTGGCGTTGTTAACATCTACTTCGGTGATAGAACAGTTCTTTACCTCTTTCTTTTCACCGAGGACACTCTTTAGAGTAACGGTACCTTTTTCGTTTTTAGCATAAAATACGTCTTTAAAAATGGATTTTCCATCGAGTATTACGTTAAACTCGCACATTTTAATTCACTAATAATATTGACGTTTCTCTCGATTATAATTCCTTTCTGTTTATAGCCGATTAGTAATGTACAATAGGTTTTTTGTTAAGATAAGTAATTATAATTCCAACATTAATTATGCTACTATTGTATGCCTGCGAGGCGGTCTTTGATGGCTGATAAAAGTTCTTCAAACTACGACATATTTGATTTACTTTCAGGCAGTGAAGAAAAGGCAGGAAAAGATAAGACCTCCGAAAAGGCAGCCTACAGAAAGCAACGTGAAGAGCTTTTAGCGCCAACAAGCGTTAAAGATATTTTCCCTGAAGGGACCATAAATATTAACAAGAACACTTGCGTAGGAGTCCAGTGTAAATTATGTGTTAAAGTGTGCCCAACTAATGCCCTGTATTGGCAATCAAGCGGTGTTGGAATCATAGAGGATTTATGTGTTCATTGTGGTGCATGTGTTCTAGTCTGTATGGTGGATGATTGTATAACAATTACCCGTAAACGTGAAGATGGCACCGAAGAAAAGTTTAGTAAAGCAAGTGACGTTTTAGCCCTCACAGGCGAAGTAAACGCGAAGAAACGTTTTGGTCGAGTACGGGAAGTTTTTCCAACGACTATCGAATACTGCAAAAAATATGGTTGCCAAAAATAACACTTGATAGAAGTTA
>CAZWRU010000009.1:6180-60536 GCA_964636425.1 uncultured Candidatus Bathyarchaeia archaeon | reverse complement strand
AGGATTAAAATTTGGAAAAAGGGCATACCTTATCGAGAGGAAACAAGAAAGGCTTTATTTTAAAATTATCATATGTATTAGCTGAGGTTTTTAAAATGAAATTGCAAGGAAGAATTGCACTAGTCACTGGCGGTAGTTCAGGAATAGGAAGGGCCATTGCTCTCTATTTGGCTGAAGAAGGAGCAGATGTTGCAGTGAATTATCGATCTAATCTTGCTGAAGCTGAACAAGTAGTAAAAGAGATACAAGCCATGGGTAGAAAAGCGATAGCGGTAAAAGCTGATGTTTCAAAAAGCGCAGAAGTCAAAGAAATGTTCACCAATATCATAAACGAATTCTCAACATTAGACATTCTTGTAAACAACGCAGGGATTGGTAATCTTGCGCCAGCAGTAAGCATGAGCGATGAGATATGGAACACAATGGTGAGCATTCACTTATACGGAACAATGAATTGCACCCGCGAAGCTCTTAAAATTATGCTAAAGAAAAAATCGGGTAAAATCATAAACATAGCGTCCATATGTGGGACCACCGGTTGTTTAGGAGCAGCCCATTACTCTGCTGCCAAAGGCGGAATAATCGGGTATACACATGCAGTAGCAAGAGAAGTCATCACTCAAGGCATAAATGTTAACGCTGTAGCGCCAGGATATATTGATACCCCACTGTTATCTAAAGGTGGCATAGACGATGCATCATTAAAGATACTACTATCAGATATCCCAATTGGCAGATTAGGCAAACCTCGAGAAATTGCATCTTTAGTCGCATATTTAGCCACTGATGATGCAAGTTTTATGGTTGGCCAAGTCATCAGCCCCAATGGCGGTCAAGTAATATAGCAAACTGATTAGAAATTTTTTTCTTTTCTTTTTTTAAGCTATCAAATATTTTATGAAATCTGCCACATCTTTAGGTGGATAACCTGAAAAATATTTGCTAAAATATCCGAAGAAAGGCATCTTATTGCCTAAAAATGGCTTTAACCGATTTACCCATTCTTTTAGACGAGCAGATTGATCAATTTCTGTTTTAGCAAAAGCGCCATTAACTTTTTTCCGATCCCCCTCCCAGCGAACATAAATAAAATCAGATGTTACCTGACTATCCAACGACATTTTTTGAGAATCAACCCAAACTAATCCGATGTGAAACTCTTTCAGAAGACGATAGAAGTCTTCCTTCAACAACGATTTATTTCTAATCTCAACCGCATAACGATACGCTGGATCGAGAATAGTAAGATATTCACGTAAGAGAGGCAGATACCCCTGCCCAAATGTAGGCGGGAACTGCAAAAGCAAAACACCCAACTTCTCCTCCAACAAGGCAACACGTTCGAGAAAAAATTTTGTATCCTCTTGACAATCCTTAAGCATTTTAAAATGGGTTATTTTTTGGGGAAACTTTAAGGAAAAAAGAAAGTCCTGAGATGTTTGATTTTTCCATTCAGAAATTGTCTTCGTGCTTGGTACACGATAAAATGTGCTGTTAACTTCAACAGTGTTAAATTTTTTAGCGTAATAAGACAAAAAATCTTTTGCCGCCAAATCCCTAGGATAGAAAGAGTCTCTCCAAAAGCTATAGCTCCAGCCCATTGTACCAACATAAAAATTGTGACTTATTCTTTTGGTTTGAGCATCAACCAATTCTTTGGTCCCCCTCGCTTAAAAGGCACCAAAACATATCGCCCATGAAGTTTGGCTCCGTTTAAGATTATTTCAATCATTTTTTCATTCCAAAGCTTAGTTTCGTAAGTACCTTTATCCCAGATTATAACCTGACCTGCACCATATTCACCGTCAGGGATAGTCCCCTCGAACGCTGCATAATCTAGCGGATGATCCTCAGTTGCCACAGCCAAACGTTTATCACTGGAGTTCTCAGGCAAACCTTTTGGAACCGCCCAGCTTTTCAGAACCCCCTCTCGTTCAAGCCTAAAATCATAATGCAAATGTCGTGCATGATGTTCTTGAACTACGAAAATGGGTGCTTCAACAGAAAACTCTTTTTTGTTGCCTTTTGGCTCATTTGTAATACTAAAGTCGCGTTTAGCCTCATAGTCCTTAAGGGAATTTTCGCCAAGTTGTTCAGTTTTACACTCTTCAGGTTTCTTATCGGTTCGAATTCTTTGAAAACGAGGCAATCGCAATCGACCATCCTTGGTAACTACTTGATAACTAATTTCACACACAAATTTAGGCATAACCCAGCTCACCTTTTCTTTAAGTTCAGGATCAAAAGGGTAATCATCAGTCTTTATTTGAAGGAGTTGCGAAAATAATTCATTTAAAATTTTCTGACTAAATCCTGTACCTACCTTGCCAACATAAACTGCTTTACCCTCAGCATCATAAAGACCTAAGAGTAAAGCACCGAAGCTGCTTTTCCTAATCCCTGTCCCCTGGGTATACCCAAAAATCACACAGTCAATGGAGTGCAACTTTTTTATTTTTAACCACTCACCACTTCTGCTGTCCTGCTTGTAGAGGCTAGTTTTTTTCTTAGCGATGATGCCCTCTAATCCTTTGCCTATTGCCGCTTCATAGTAAGCCTCACCTCTCTCTTCTACATAATCTGATAGAATTACATGAGCACCCTCAGCCACCGTTTCTTTCAAAATTCGCTTTCGCTCCACCAAGGGCATATCAATCAGAGCTTTACCATCTTTTTCTAAGATATCAAAAATAACATAGACTACAGAAGAATTCGTTTTTAGTAAAAAAGTAGTTTCCTTATTTCTTTCTAACAGGGCTTGGAAGTCAAGTTTACCTTTATTAAGTATGATTATTTCTCCATCTAAAACTACATTTTTTGCTTTCTGTGTAAGTTCGTTTAATTCAGGAAAATTGTTTTTAAGCTCATGGTTATTGCGACTTCTTAAGCTTAATTGTTCGTTAACGTAGGCTATTGCTCTAAACCCGTCCCATTTAATTTCAAAAATCCAGTCTTTATCGGAGAAAGGTCTAGATGCTTCCTTTGCCAGCATAGGCTTGTAGTGTTGCTTCATTTCTTTTCCAACTGTTTAAGCGTCTCTTGGAGAGCATCCATGAGTTCTTTAACTTCTTCTTTAGGCGGTTTCTCGACAACTATGGTCATACCCTTTAGTTTCTTTTGAATAAGTTCTTCGACTCTTTGGCGGTAAGTGTCTTTATACTCTGTAATGTCAAATTCACCTGACAAATCAGCTATAATTTTTTTAGCTATTTCTACCTGATTCTTATCCGATACTTTAGATTCACGCAGTTCCTCAAACGCACTAGGATCAAGAACATCGTAAGCATATCGCATTGTGGTTAAAACAAGGGCTCCTTTGTAGGCATGGATCAAAGCGGGATACTCTTTGGTACGTAAGGTTATTCTACCTACCCCTGCTTTACCCATCGCATTCAGCACGGTAAATAGTAGGTTGTATGCATCACTACTTTTTTCAGGCATTAGAATGTAGCTGCTATAGAAGTAAACTGGATCTACACTAAAGAAGTCCACGAACTTATCAATACGAATACGCCTATCCGATTCGGGTTTAACAGCGTCTAATTCTTCCTTTTCAAAAACAATGTACTGGTTTTTTGCCACTGCATAGCCTTTCGCTACTTCGGACCAGGGTACAACTTGTCCATCTTTCGTGCAGATTTTTTCATATCGTAAAGGATGACTGTCGGGTTTATGTAAGAAATTAAATTTAATTCCACGATCATAAATCATAGGATATAGCTTCACTGGAACGTTGATTAAACCTATTGAGATGCTTCCTGCCCACATCGGTCTTCGAGGAGCAGAATTTTTAGTTTCTTTAGAAGTATCGTTAACTTTCAAGGGCGAAAGTTGAGATTTGACAAATTCCGATTTTTTTACTTCCCCTATTTTAGTTTTTTTCAAAGTTAGTTAACCTCTAATTTTTGACGGTTTAAGAAAATATCTTTCCAAGTATCTTTTTTTAGACTTGGAACAGTTTTAATATTAAATTCGGTCGGGTTTATATTTTTCTTCAAATCCCCCCAGTCCAAAGGGGTAGAAACTGTTGCTTCTGGAGTTGCTCTTAGGCTATAGGGACAAATCAGGGTTTTCCCATGACTGTTCTGACCATAGTCAATAAACACTTTACCGGGTTTTTTTGTATCTGAAAACTCCGAGACTACCAGGTTCATTTCTTGACTTAAATGCTGTCCGATTTTATGAACAAAAGCACGAGTCTGCTCGAAAACATATTGCCTCTCTAATGGTATTAGGACATGAAGTCCTTTTTTACCTGAAGTTTTAACATATGTCCTAAAGCCCAAGCGCTCAAGAAGTTCATTCAATCTGAGAGCCACTTCAACAGCTTGATTAATCCCCGCAGGGGGTTCAGGGTCGATATCAAAAAAAACAAAGTCAGGAATTTCACGAGAATCCACTTTAGAAAGAGGCATATGGATTTCAACAGCGGCTAAGTTGGCCATCCAGATAAGCGTATCTAAGTCATTACAGACCAAATAACGGACATATCGTTTGGTAGTTGGCGAGTAAATTCTGGCTATCTTCACCCAATCAGGTTTACCTTCTGGAGCGTCCTTGGCGTAAAAACCTTGCTTATCTACACCGTTAGGATATCTTGTTAAAACAATAGGCCTGTCAAAAAGAAAAGGCAACATTTTAGGCGCCATTTTAATGTAAAATTCAATAAACTGCGCTTTAGTGATGTTGCGCGATGGAAATAATATTTTATCAAGATTAGAGAAGCTCACTTTTGTCAGTTTTTCAACCATACATTTAGAGACTCCCAAAATAGCTAACAAACAAGAAAGGCATTCATCCTGGCTAGATTAAGTTACGACTGTTATAGGATAAAACATTTGTGAGAAGAGCGAAGAGCATAATAAATAACAAATTGTCAATGATTTAAAAATTGATTCTTGGTGCGCCAAAATTATTCTTATGCGTCAAACTTTTTATGGTAGCGGAATTAATTTACTACTATGCGAAAGCTTTTGATTATATTAGCTTTTATTGGCATATGGATAGTGGTAACTGCGGTTGGATTACTCTTTGGTTTCAACTACAACTGGCCAGACTATGTCCATGTAGATTACGGGATTCCGCTGAATTGGGCGACAAACACGCTAAGCACAATTGCTGGACCAGCTAATCTTTGGGTTGTAAACATCTCGAATCTTCTAATTGATCTTGTAATTTGGCTAACAATAATGGCTGCAATCGTTGCCCTATTGATGTATAAAATTAAAGAATAAAATCACGCAGTCCAAACATGCCAAAACTAATACAAATAGCAGTGCGAACAATAAAACGATAACAACAAACCAACTAACTCCTTTCTTAATTAAACTGTTACAACCATAGCTAAAACTGAAAGACTTATACTTAAAAATAAACAATAAGGAGTAAGAGCAGGTTAGATGTCATGCGGAATTGTTTAAACTTAGCAATGATATGTATTTTGGTTATCCCGTTAATTTCGGTTTCAGGCACGTTTTTGATGGTTAACGCTCAAGGAGATGACTTCGTTTTGGAGGCGGAACAACGCTGGGAAACATACGGAATTGGCGGAACATGCATTCCCGGTACACATAATCTTGCCGTAGGCGATGTTGACGACGACGGCATTAACGAGATTGTCACTGGGGGATTTTCCTACACGATGACAAACGGCAGCAGGGCCACTCTTGAGGCGCCTTTAAAGATATGGAGTTATGATGGCCAGAAATTATTTTTAGAGAAAACCGAGTTGTGGTCAGGTGCTATATGGGTTGTCTATATTGCCGATGTAGATGGGGATGGAAAAACCGAAATTATCACAGCTGGTAACGGAATTAATAACACAAGTTTTGCCACCGAATTAAAAGTATGGAATTGGGACGGAGAAACCCTAAAACTTAGAGGGACCTATCGTGACATAGCGGTTTCTGCGATATGGGTAAGCAATCTGGATGGGATTGGGATACCTGAAATAATTACAGTTGAAAGACCCCTAAATGCTACCGAGGCAGTGGCAAAATTAAGCATATGGAACTGGGATAGTAATTCTCTAATCCTTAAAGCCAGCAAAAGTTGGGGCATGGGTAATGATTCACGAGCCATATCAGTTACCGCTGCAGATCTAAATAATGATGATAAAATTGAGATAGTCACTGCCGGCTATGATTATGGCTTAAGAAACAGCAGTGGTCAATTACGAATATGGAGCTGGGACGGAACAAACATAAACCTAATTGGTAATTCAGAGTGGCGTATGGCAGAAAATACTTATGCTGTAGATGTCGCCGGAAATCCAATGGGCAACACCTTAGTTAATAATGTGAAAATTGCGGATGTTGACACAGATAATATACCCGAAATTGTTACTGGCGGCTTCACTTATGATGGCTCTAAAGTTAACGGTCAACTTAGAATATGGAACTGGAATGGCTCAATTAATCTTGAAGCAAGTCAAGAATGGGCAGATTATGACATTACCGAAATTAAAGCTATAACAATTAATGATGTAGATGGTGACGGAGTACTAGACATAATCACAAGCGGAGTTACAGCTGGAAGCGGAGGATTCGCCCAAAACGCAACCATAAAAGAGTACGCTCAGCTTAAGGTCTGGAGCTGGAATGGACACACACTTACGCTAAAACAAAGCACAGATTGGAACGTAGATCAAGGAGTCTGTGCATGGCAAGGTGGAACAGGAGACTTGGATAATGATGGAAAAATCGAAATTGTAACTGTCGGCTGCAGCTATAAAGATACATTATGCGATCCCAATATGAGGATTTGGTCGCTTCCATCGATAGCAACCCCTCCAAGCACATCATTCGCGAACATAGCAATCGCCATTGCAGCAATAGCTACAATAATAGCAATTATCGTTTTGATTATACTGAGACGAAAAAACCCTCAATAATCTACTACTTCTCTTTATTTTAAAAAAACTTTGAGCAGACAATATTTTTAAGTTATTTATCACTAGTGAAGGTTAATTCTGAGTGTTGAAGTTATGAAGATGCGATCCATTAAATTAACATCGAAGGCGTTCATCGAAACATTACAGGGTAAAGCAATAGCTTCCTTGCCACCTGACTTGGAACTCTTAGATGTAAAATTTGATTTACCCGCTAATGAAGTGATTGCAATAATAAGAAGCGACCGCTTTGAAGACATCCCTGACACCTATCCGATTCCCGAAATAAATCTACTAACTACGAAAGAAACCAAACCAGTAGCAAGTTCTAAAATCATCAATCCAAGAATCACCTCTCAGTTAAGCTCCGAGTATAAACCAGAAATCCAAGCTGGAACAAAAAAGATTCAGCCTCAAACTAACCAATACGCCGACAAGATGGCGGAAGAATTCAGCCCAGAGCAGCGTAAACTTTTAAGTTTCACCATAAGCGAAGATGCCGTAATAGTAAAGCCAATCCAGTTCCTTAAAGCCGAATGGGACGATATTAACGAAACCGTTAGAAGCCTAGGTGGCAGGTGGGTAAAAGGAGACATAGTTAGCTACTGGGCAATCCCCCTTCAATAAATAGAAAAATTCTTTCTTTCCAATATCATTGTGATTAGGAATAGTTTAAGAATACAGAAATAGAATTTAGAATATTTTCAAAAAAAAGAAAGGAGTATTTTAGATTATTTACGCTTTCGTAGCATCAATGCAACTACTGCAATAGCGATGATAATTGTGGCTGCTACACCTGCAATAATCAAGGTTTCAGTTGGTAATCCGCCGCTCGGTTCTGGAGCTACCGTAGGACTGGAAGTTGCTGTAGTTGGTACAGGAGTCTGGGTTGAGATAGGTGTCTGGGTTGGCGCAGGAGTTATGACTGCAGAAGCTGCAGTTACTCCAATTGCTGTTTCAGCATAGGATGGCCAGTATGAGTTAGAGCCCTCGAAAGCAGCGAGGATTGTGAATTTCCCAGTAGTTGTAGGTTGCCACATATAGCTGTAGAATCCGCTCGTGTCGGTTGTTGCAACGCCAATATCTACGTTATTGCCATTTTGATCAGTTGCGGTAAGTCGGACTTGAACACCAGTTGCGTCTGTGGGAATTGGCTTTTGCATGTAGAGATATTCCATCCAGGCAGTCATGTATGTATCAGAAATCACTGGAATGCTATTGAATTCTCCTTTTTGTATTAGCTGTTTGGCACCTGAAGACTGATCAGTTACGGTTCCGCGTATAATCACACTTTGACCTTGTGTTATTGCGGTTGATGGGGCATCAACGGTAAGCAAACTTGGGCCTTTTCCGATGCAGTATAATTGATTATCGTATGAGTTGATGTAGGTCAAATAGCCATCCGCAATGTACGCGTTAGCCATGCCTTCGCCTAAGCCTGAAGCTGCCCATGCAGTCAGATTCCATACTTCTTTCCCAGTGTAAGCATCCACTACCCAAGCTCGTCCACCTTTGTATAATGGGCTGTTAGGTGAGTGTTCACCAGTGAAAGTGTAGATTTTTCCGTCTGCTATCATTGAGAGGTGTGTTGGATATCGTCCCCAAGGTGTTTCAAGGCCACTGTTGGTGTCTTTAAACTTCCAGAGTAGAGAACCATCCTTCATACTATATGCAAGAATTTCGCCCCCATAACCTGCTACGTATAGGTTACCATAGGCGACTTGTCCAGCTCTACTGCTAAAGTACTGGAATGCGCTGTCTTGGGAGTATGGTGTTCCGACTGGCCCCCATAGTTTTTCACCTGTATCTAGGCTGTAACCTAATCTTTCGCCAGTTTCAAAGTAGGACATTGTAAATACCCGATTTACTAGGTCTATAGGTTGATACGAGAACATTTGACTGTAGTTTTGTGCAGGCGCGGGGTATGTCTTGGTCCATAACAGTTGACCTCTTGATTCTGGTTTGTCACTTATTGCCCAGATGATCCAGGGATCTGGAGTACCTCTTGGAGATGAAGTAATAGATACACCACTACTTCTACCAAGAATTATATCGTTTGGAACAACGCCGACTATTGCAGCAGCTGATCCTCCAGGCAAAGTTGGAATGGTAACGTTGTATTCATAGTTGTTTCGCATGTCAGCGACTTTACCTATTGGGCGATATTGATAAGCATCAGTTGTGGTTCCAGGTGTCAGCACTAATGGTGAGTCTGGAAGTCCAGCTGTAGTCCATTTCGCCATCCAATGCCCATTATTGTTTATTATATATCTTGCAATTTCGCCGCTCTTGGTATATACTTGAGTTCCTGAAGGTACGTTAGTCAAATTAAATAGCCAATATCCTGTAAATGCATCATAAGCAATCCATGTTGAACCTGCAGTTTGATACAACACACCACCTACTACACCGTGCTGGTTAGGTGACTCATAACTGTAAAGCTGCCCAAAAGTCGGATAGATATCGTCTCTCTGCCATAGTTTTTCACCAGTAGTTAAGTCTAAGCAGACATATGGTCCACTGTTAGCCGCGTGGTTAAGTGGCATTTTGAAGTAGAGTCTACCGTTTAGAATAAGTGCATTTCCGAATCGAACTTCGTAGGACATACCCGTATAGAACATTTCACCAAAAACGTCTGTACTTGTCCCTCCGACTACACCTCCGAACTCAATTGGCATGGTCCACATTACGTGAGCTGTGTTGGGGGCTGCCCCATCATCCTGTACACGTTTAGTTTGGAATAAACCAAGCCAATTTGAAGCTACGCTTGCCCATGCAGTATTTTGACCTTCAATAGGGCGAGTCCAGAAACTGTCTGGAAGGGGATAATCAGAAATTTTCTCTATAGGTGACTGTTGTACCGTTAGAGTGGTTGATGCAATACTAGGGAGGTAGGTGTCGTTTATGTAGGCGCTGTTGCTACCTGGCAGGCCGTTTATGGGATTATTCAGCTTAGCTACTTGTCCAGGAAATGAAAAAGCAAATGTGTATGTCCCTGTTTGGTCTGGTTGATATAGGAAGTAAGCTGATGAAGTTGCATCGGCAGTGAATGGCCCTTTGGATTCAGTTGTTCCGTCAGGCCTAGTTATGTTTACCATATAACCTTCCCATCGGTCGCCTCCAGCTCCTGCGGCTGTAGGCGCAACATTGGCTAGCCACATAACAACGAAAACATCTTGACCAAGACCAACTGGATTAGGATTAGCAGTAATGTAAGCATAAGTAGGAATAGTCCAAGCGGGAGTATGAGCATTAGTCATCGGCAGAAACGCAATAGTTGACGAAGCAAAAAGCAGAATCAGAACCATAGTTACAATTAATTTTTTTAGCAAAGAATTCATTCATTTTCTCTCCAAATCAAGGCAGAGAACATTATAATATATAATAGTTGCGAAATAAATCTTGAAGAATAGAAAAATCTTTAAAAAATCGTAAAATAATCAAACATATAGAACCACAAAATCTAAGATTCTACTATTTAATCGCTATTTTTTATCTGAGCCCGATTTGGCAAAGTTACCCCTTTTTCAGTTATTACTCCTGAAATAAATTCAGGTGAAGTTATATCATAGTATACATTTTGAATATCGGCGCCGATTAAATCGTTTTCATCAAGAATTTCATTTGGAGATTTAGTTTGTATTTTTACAGGATTTTGAATTATCGATCTATTCGAGAACTTAATGCTATCACAAGCAACATAGAAGGGCTTTTTCAAATCAGCACAAACTAAAGCTAAGGGGTAAGTACCTACTTTATGCACTACTGACCCATCGCTTTGGACTGTATCAGCTCCCACTATAGCTAAATCCGCTTGTTTACAGAAATACCCCATGGCAGCATCAACGATAAATGTTACAGAAACCCCCATTCTCAGCAATCGCCTAGCCATATGTAGTCCTTCCAAAAGCGGACGAGATTCAAGAATAATCACTCTTGAAATTTTTTTCGCTAAATGGGCTTGCCTGATAATTTCTTCAACCGTTGAGCTTTCACTTAAAGTGATTATTACCGATCCCTGAGGGATTAAATTAGTAGCTTGCTGGGCTATGAGCTGCTTAGCGTTTAATATTCTAAATTCCAAACGCGTTAAGTAATCTAGCATAGCATTTTTCAGGTCAAGCAAATTCATTTTCGGAGCATTTGCATGAGCCTGAGCAGCAACTAATTCAACAATATTACTAATGGAAATCATTGAAGGTTGCGCCTCCCGTAGTATAGTGCCGATTCTGGATAATTCCACGAGAAAATCTTCTTTACTGATAATTTCTAATCGCTCAACAAACACCTGATAGACCTTAACTGCCTTTATTGTAAGCTGAGTTGCACCTGACACCTTATCATTAGCTATTTCATCTACTGCTTTCTGCCAATTCAAAATAACCATCAAATCACCAAACAAAGTCAGGTTCAATCATAACAGTCTTTTGTCTAAACAAGAAGTTAAAGATTCCATGTTTTAACCAACAGCTAAAAACAGGACAAGAAGAAAAGCTACAAATTGAAAAAACTAAACATCTCTTCGACAAAGTATGCCTTAGGGTGTGAGGCAATCCTGAAGGGGAAAGTTTGGGGCAGAGAACAAAAGCCTCACACCCTAAGCTTAGACATAATCATGTTCCTAGTAAGATAATTATTATTGCGAAGAGAAATTAACCACTTTTCCAAACTTAACAAACAAAAGGAATTGGGCATGCTTAGATGATTTTGCAGAAGGCATTTAGTTAAAAAGAGATAATACAAAAAGGAAAAGGCAGTAGAAACTGCCTATTTTAGGTAGTTGTTGAAGGTTTACTTTACGATTTTTTCCCAGCTCTGAACGAAGTCAAGGAATTCTTGGACTGGTTGTCCACCGTAGCTTCTTAGGCGTTCGCGGAGTTCGACTTGGGCGAGTGCTGCTTTTTGGAAGTCAGTTATTTGAGAGGCTTTTTCAGTTAAGTAGAGAAGGTTGTCTACGCCTGCACGTGCCATACGGGCTGATACTGTGAGCAGTTCGCTTGGTGTGGCAACTTCTCGTGGGTCGTCACCTGGACCGAACACGTAAAGTGAGATGTTTAGTGGTACTTCCTTGAAGAGTTTTTTGAAGTTGCGTGTAAGCATTTCCCAGTACCATGGAGTTGCATAGTTTTTGCTGAACATAACTACTAGGAATTCGTCAGTAAGTGGAGCTAAGTCGTCAAAGTCTATGCCGAAGCGCTCGTAGCTAGTGACTGGGTCTGGGAGAACGCCGATAACGAATTTTTTCTTTGCTCTGTCGCGTACACGTTCGCTAACTTGTGCCATGTACTCTGTGACGTCTTTACGCCTCCATTCTAGCCAGCTTAAACCGCTTTTCTTCCAAAGTTCTTGGCAGCGTGGGCATGTGCAGTGTCCATGTTCTGCGAAGTGGATACTGTTTAGCCAGACTCCTGGGCTGTTACGTGCGACTTCTTCAATATAGTCGAGTTGTTCTTCGCGGTGTTCAGGTTGTGTATGGCAGAGGACGTCCCAGCGGACGTTAAAGTTATTATTAGTTCTCCATGCTGGACCTAATGGTGATTGGGAAATCCAGTCAGGGTGGTTTCGTGCAGCGACGTTGTCGCCAAAGATGGCGATGTTGCTGTACATGTCGGGCTGAGGCGGCATTCTTCTGCCTACTTCAGGTTTAACTCGGAATAATTGGAAGTCAAAACCTTCAGTTCTTTCAGGTAGGAAAGTGTATGTGCCGAATTTCATCTTAATGCACCTTTTACCTTGCAAAACGTAGGGCGCTGTTATAAAGTTTTGCGTAAATAGCGTCTAATCTTTAAAAAGATTAAAAAAAGTCTGTCAAATTTTTGCACAAATCCAATCGGGTAACGATTTATCAGAGTGTTTTATCAATTATGGCGGTAACCAATTTTTAAGACACTAAATAGGAGATTTATCGGATGTTTAAATTAATAGCATGTGGAAATTTTTTAGTAGAAAATACAGTTCTGCAATAAAAGGCCTTATGCTCAACAGAATAAAACAACAAATTTTTGTTAAAGAAAAAATACACACCCTAACATTTTTTTATACAGAGCGTCAGGGAGGCTTCTTTGGAAGCAAAAACCTAAAACATACTTGACGCATTAAAAGAAAGTCTAGGCGGCTATTAGATGACGAAAAGCCACTCTCAACAGGTGTCTGATGTTATTCAGGTTTTGGAGACAAATCTTCAAACTGGATTAACGACCCAACAGGCTATAGAGCGCATAGCCAGAGATGGCCCAAATAGACTTAAAGAAGAGAGACCGCCCCGCTTTCTCGAAATTCTACGCGAAGAAATCACTGAGCCCATGATTCTTATCCTCATTACATTAGGATTGCTTTACAGTATATGGGGAAGTGTAATCGATGCTTTAACAATAATCACAATTGTAGTGGTCCTAGTTTTAATTGAAGTATTAAATGAGTACCGAGCTAATCGATCTATCTCAGCTTTGAAAAAACTCGCTCCGCTGAAGATAGATGTCCTTCGAAATGGGAACCCAGTAGAAATTGAAGCCACAAATGTGGTTACTGGGGATATATTACTACTTAGAGCAGGTGAAATAGTTCCGGCTGATGCTCGACTAATAGAGGAGTCTAGTTTAGAAGTTGATGAATCCACCTTAACTGGCGAACCGATTCCGGTTACAAAAGAATCTTCAATTGTCCTACCTGAAGATACTGGAATTAATGATCAAAGCAACATGCTTTTTGCCAGAACAGTAATCACTAAAGGGCGAGCCAAAGCAATAGTTACAGCTACAGGTTTAGAAACCGAATTTGGAAAAATTGTAGGCTTAACCAAAGCGGTTAAGGAGCCAAAAACCCCTCTTCAGATAGGCATAAAGCAACTTTCTAAAACCCTGATAAAGATTTCCTTATTCTTCAGCATACTTATTCCTATTTTGAGCTATATTCGAGGCATACAAACCAGTATACCTCAAGCAATACTATATGGACTATCCTTAGCATTCGCGGTCATACCTGAAGAGTTACCAATCATAATAACAATGGTATTGGGCGTTGGAGCATATTCATTATCCAAAAAGAACGCCATAGTGAAGCGCTTGCGAGCAGCCGAAACCTTAGGCAACACAACTATTATCGCCACTGATAAAACAGGTACTTTAACCGAGAATAAGATGCAGGTAAGAAGTCTATTTTTTGACGGCAGAATAGTTCACAGAGAGAATTTTAATCAAAATGAGAAAGAAGCGCTTAAAACCGCCTTACCAGCAAGTGAGCCTGTAAGAAACGCTTCGTTTAACTGGGTTCTTACTAATCCGATGGCGCGAGCAATTCTGGAAATGCTCAAAGAATTTGACGTAAATCTTTTGCAGATTCAGCAGAATTGGATATTTAAAGACGAATTAGGCTTTGATAATAAACGCAAAATAGCATCTTACATCTATCAGAGGGGCAAATCCATCATTACATTATCCAGCGGCGCTCCAGAAACAATTCTTGCCTACTCAACAAAAATGCTTATTCAAGGTCAAGAAACGCAAATAACAAATGAAACTCGAAAGGAGATAGAAACAGCAATTTTAGAGATGGCGCGCACAGGACAACGATTACTAGCATTTGGCTATCGACGAATAGATTCTACTGAAGGAGAGCAGAATCAAGAACAAGATATTGTCTTAGTGGGAATTATTGGCTTTATTGATCCACCGAGAAAAGAAGCGAAAACCGCAATCGAGGATTGCCAAAAAGCAGGCATTAAAGTTCTCATGATTACAGGGGACCATCCTGAAACAGCAAAAAATATAGCATTACAAGTGGGAATACCCAGCGTAAAAGTTTTAACTGGAAATGAAATGGCAAAAATGGGCGATTATGAAATACTTTCGGCTTTAAGAGACACCTTCATTTTTGCACGCATCACGCCTGAAGATAAATTGCGATTAGTTCGATTAATGAAAGCAAATCGAGAGATTGTAGCAGTCACAGGCGACGGAATTAATGATGCTCCCGCGCTAAAAGAAGCACACATTGGAATAGTAATGGGTATTCACGGAACCGATGTTGCTAAAGAAAACGCAGACATGATTCTTGCAGATGATAACTTTACTACAATAGCTAATGCGGTAAGAGAAGGGAGAAAGATTCTTGCCAATTTAAAGAAGGGAATAAAGTATTATCTTGCCTGCAAAATCGCGTTAGTATTAAGCTTCTTACTACCAATTGCCTTGGGTGCTCCATTACCGTTTTCGCCTATTCAGATTATAGTACTTGAACTTTTCATGGATCTTGCAGCTTCAGGAACTTTTGCCGTTGAACCGGAAGAATTTGACCTCATGAATAAACCTGCCTCTAACCCAAAAGAGAAGCTTCTGAACCGGAAAGTAATGATATCACTTATTCTAGGCGCTTTAAGTCTGTTCGCCGCAGTTTCAATAAGTTACCTGCTTACGTGGTATCAAACTCAAGATCTCACTCTATCACAGACTATGGCATTTGCTTCATGGATGATCGGACACATATTCTTAGCCCTTAACTTTAGATCAGAAAAAGAGCCCTTAGAAAAACTGGGTTTACTAACGAATAAATTGATGCTCCTGTGGGCAATTGTTACAATTATCACTTTAGTTGCGACAACAAACCTGCCATTTTTAAATTCAGCTCTAAAAACTACAAGTTTAAGCATCGAAAACTGGGTAACTGTAGTGGTAGTTTGCTACATCGCGATATTCTGGATAGAATTTAAAAAAATACTCCGATGATAATAACGCGTTAATAATTTGCTCTAAAAAAATACTAAATAAAAGACCCCGTAGAAGAAGCTTTAACTCTTTGACCATAAATGAGATGTAATAATTGGAGATTGATGGATGCCTATAAAATATTATGACGCTCCCGAAATCAAAAAGCAAGTGGATCAATTGGCTCAAGAATGCGAATTTTTTCATGTAGTTCCACAATTCGTCTATTGTATACGTAGCAGAGGATCCAAAGCAAAACGCACTATTGCACGCATCCATGGCTTAGGTAGGGTATGGCAAGGAGTACTTAACATGCCTGCAGCTTACACTATTGAAGTTGTTTCTGAGATTTTTGATAAAATGTCGGATGAAGAAAAAGAAAAAACCCTAATACATGAACTCATGCATATCCCCGGAGGCTTCTCAGGTGGCTTTCGGCCCCATAAAGGCTATGTCGAACGCAGGTTTGTAGAAGAAGTATACAATAAATTAAAGAAAAAGAGGGTTGCGAGCAAGAATTCTAAACTATTTCCATAGACCCAGATCAGCTGTTTTAGTGAAAGCTTTTAAGGAAGAAAATCACCTAAGATTGAAAAAGCAGAAAGTGGCAAAGTTTCCACCTGAGATAGAGTACTAAGATTCAGATAGGATGCTGGTTAAGTTCCGAACCGCAAATATAATAAAAATCTTCAAAAATCAAGAGATGCACAACGCATGAAACATGTTTTAACAAGTTTAAGGCATAACGGAATTTATGTTCCGAAATATGATTTCAAAGGATTCAGTATAAAAATTCAAGGGCAAACCATAAAACTCACGCCAATAAGCGAACAAATGGCCGTTGCATGGATACGAAAAAGACAATCGGCCGCATCTCCACCAGATAAGGTTTTCATGAAAAATTTTATGACTGAATTTCTTGAACAACTAAAAAAAGAAAATGCAACCTTACAATTCTTAGGAAATTTCACCTCACAATACATTAAAAAAATCGAAACCTGCTCAAATGAGGTAGCGAATCCTACTGCTTCAATACATCAAGATATCGATTTTTCCCAAATTTCGAACTATGTTGAAGAAGAGAAGAACAAGAAGCTCAACCTTACAAAGGAAGAAAAGAAAAAGCAGACTGAACAGCGAAAAAAGATGAGAGAAGAACTCAGAGCTAAATTTGCTGTTGCAGAAGTTGATGGCCAGAAATTAGAAATTGCAAACTGGACTGCCGAGCCTTCATGTCTATTCGCAGGAAGAGGAGACCATCCACAACGTGGAAAATGGAAAGAAGGCCCAAGGGAGGAAGACATTATTCTTAATCTCCCAAAGAACGTAACTGTACCAGCAGGCAATTGGAAAGGTACAATCTGGGAACCAAACAAGATGTATGTTGCCAAATGGGAAGATAAACTGACTGGAAAAATCAAGTATGTGTGGTTCTCAGATACAGCTTTTTTGAAGCAGAATCGTGAAATGGAAAAATTCAAAAAAGCCGAAACCTTAGGCAAGCAGATAGGTAAAATTGAGGATCATATACTTAGAAACCTTAATGTTAAAGAAGAAAATCGAAGAAAAGTTGCCACAGTATGTTGGTTAATTCTAAATCCAAACATGAGGGTTGGAGATGAAAAAGACCCTGATGAAGCCGACACAGTTGGCGCAATCACTCTAAGATCGGAACACATAAAAATTGAAGGCGAAATGCTGCATTTTGATTTTTTAGGTAAGGATTCCGTACGCTGGGTTAAGCAAGTTAAAGCACCGCCGGCAGTGATTAAAAATATTGAACATTTTTCAAAGACCAGCAAAGAATACCTCTTTGAAGGCATAGACTCAAAAAATGTTTCTCGTTTCCTTGGCGAAAAAATGCCAGGTTTAACAGCAAAGGTATTTCGTACCTGGAGATGCACAAAAACCGTTAAAGAGGCGCTGGAAAGAAGCGGGGTTAAAAAAGAAGACCCTGATTACATCAAGAATTTCACAGCAAAAATGGCTAATCTAAAAGTTGCCGAAGTAGCAAACCATAAACGAAAAATTCCCCCCACTTTTGATCAAAGAATTGCAGACAAAGAAGCTCGTCTAAAAGAACTTGAAAGTTTACTAAAGCAGAAGAAAAAAGAAGGCAAAAAGACCGAAAGCCTCCAAACACGCATCGAAAAAGCTAAACGAGATATAGAATTAACCAAACTCACCAGAGAATACAATCTAGGCACCTCACTAAAATCATACATTGACCCTACAGCTTATGTAAAATGGGCAAAGAAAGTCAAATTTGATATTGAAAAATTCTATCCTAAAACTCTGCAGAAAAAGTTCAGTTGGGCTTTACATGGCAAATCTAGCGCTGAGTGCGTAACTGCATGAAGACAACCGAGACAAAAGACGGTACTATAATCGAAGTGTACGTGAAACCTAGCTCCCAAAAATTTCAGGTTATCTTAGAAGATAACGAGATAGTTGTCCGCTGCACCGAAGAACCAGTTAGAGGTAAAGTCAATAAGGAACTCATTAAAGAATTTACTAAAATTTTTCACACCCAAGTAGAACTGGTTTCAGGGGCAACTTCAAGAGAAAAAAAGTTTCTAATTAAGGGTGCAAAAAAAAGCTTAATTGAAGAATTTTTGAATACTAAATAAAGGAAAAAATACAGTTTTAGCCCTGTACTCTGAATCGTAACATAGCGGCTATGCCACCAAAAGCGTTTTTGAGCATTTGACCTTCTTCGGTTTCAGTTGAGATAACTTCGACTTCGGTATTTGAGTATTCAGCGATTTGAGCAAGATCGTCCACGATGTCTTGTTTGTCAGTTATGGTAAAACTTGGGGCTTGGCATTTTGGGCAGGGTTTGCCTGTTAGGCCTTGTTCGAAAGCAACTATTTCAGCGTGTTTAATTGTATATTTTTCTTCATTCCCGCAGGCACTGCACTTTATCGTGACTCGGATTAAGTCGAGTCCTTCAGAAAGGAGTAGTAAGCGAACAGCACCCATTTCTAGAGTTTTACGGACTTCAACCTCACCGTAAGTTATCAATCCAGTGTCATGTCCAACCTCGTAAAGGAACTTTTGCATGATTTCCTTTTCTTCGATGTAGCGTACTTTCTTCATTATCTCGGGTGCTTTATCAACTACTTCTTTTACACCTTGTTCTTCCACATAAGCAGTATCCAGAACATCGAGGATTTTATTTTTTAGTTGATAATTCAGATAATCCCCCTTCTGAAAGTCATATTTGGTAGGTCCTGGACCTGCAAGGATTATCCCCTTAAGAGTGTCAATAGGTAAGAAGACTTCGTCAGCATGTTTGCCTACACGGGTGTAATATTCATTTAGTTGCATGTCTCGAAGGCGCTCGTATCTTCGAGCTGACTGACCACCTGCTCGAGTTTTACCTGTGACACCAGAATATAATTGCTGAACAATAGAGAGGTTTTTCCCCTGAAGTGTAGCTATAGTGGCGTCTGAAGCGTCAACAAGAAGTATACCAAAGGTTTCTTTTTCCCGCAACATTTCTTGCAGATGTTCGGTATGAAAACGTGAATCACAACGATAAAGGAAAATTTTGATAGGTTCGGGAGGTACAATAACCCAAGCTTCCATTCGTTCAGTGCCGGGACCTCCCCCTTCTTGTGGAAGAGCACCAGCGAAAAGCACAATGCCTTTTTCTCCCGGATCTTTGAAAAGTTTGAGTTTTTGCTGAACCTTAACTATAGCGTCTAGAACGTTCTTTCGTGTAACGTTTGATTTGATGTTGCTTGCCGTTCCGTATTCGTTGCGTAGCAGATTGATGGCGTCGCTGATTAATTTACCAGGTGGAACATAAAGAGTAATTAATTCAGTGTGGCTACCCTCTTTATTGGCTAGGGTGGTAAGTATTTTTCGTAATCTGAATAACTCTAGGCTTGATTTTTTAGCGGTACTCAAATGTTCTCACTAGGACAGATTTAAGATTTAATTAAAGGTAGGTAACATCTAATCAGATAAAAGTTTTGAAATAAAAGAAAGAGGGTTATGTTGCGCCTAGGGCGTCTTTTAGGGTTGCTTTAAATGGACCGAGTTTTCCGCCGTAGTTACCAGCGGTAATTTTTACAATACCAGGTAAGCATGCAGCTTCAACACCTACGCGCATAGCGTTGTTGATGGCTTCGAGGGTCAAACCGTTTATGACAATTTCCAGTACGCTAACTGCGTTTGGCGGGACAACAGTGTCTGGCACTTGATCTTTGATAGTAGGACAGAAGGTATGTGAAGTAGATGCCTTTAGCTTATATTTCATAGAACCTGCTTTAGAACCTGAGCGCGCTATTCCGCCTGGGAAGGGCAAAACAACATCTTTTACCTTTGACCGAATTGCTTCAACAGCAGCTTCAGCAGCCTTAAGAGTAGCTTCGTGGGTTTCGCCCATTATCATAAAGTTTCCTCCAGCTATTGCTTCTTGGACACCGAATGCGTCTTCAACATAGAAGCTTCCCTCCATAACTGGTATCTTCCAACATTTACGGTCGCCGACCAGAGCTCTCTTTTCAAAGCCATCGCCGAAAAAGCGCAAGCTTCTACCAACACCGATTTTCCGTTTAGTATCCATCAGACCGTTGAAAGCTTTAGTTGTAGGACAAGTTAGTATGCATTGTCCCATACGAGTTAGGAAGGAATTCTTTAATTCAAATCGGTCGCGGTTATAAATTTGAATGAGTACACCTGGACGTTTATCTGGTGTTTGATCTGCAGGAACAGTACATTCTATACCTGCTTCAGCAGGGGACATAATGATGCTTACTGCGAATCCAGTTGCAACAGTTGCAGCGGTGTTTGCCCATTTTTCAGTATCAGCAGTTATTAGTATTCTACCTGCCCAGAGAGGGAACATTTCAGCGAAGGTATCAGTTACTTCTATAATATTTCCTGCGGGTGCTTTTACGAGAAAACATTTTTTCTTATCATCATAGCTTACAATCTGTAATTTGCCGCTTGACATGAGTAAGACCTTAGATTGAGTTATCTTTGGTATGATTTAAGAGTTTTTATAAAACCTGCCTACTCTGAAAATTCAAAAATATAGTATGTAGATGGGTAATATGTTTATGAAAAATAATTTTTGGATGCAAAATGAATAGAAAAAAGAAAAATGCAGATTGCTTAATCCAAGTGGACAGCAACTAGTGTTTGTCCTTTGTCAAGGCCTCTTTGAACTGCTATTGCAAACACGTGAACGCCATGTTTCCAAGTCTCCATTTGAACGGGTACAACGTTGACGTAGTAGAAACCGGGTAAACGGCCTTCGAATGCAGTTGATATTTCTACATGGGTGCCGCCTGGTGCGACTATCATTGAATCTACTTTGAAGTTATTTGCGTTCAGCCCAGATACTGGCTCCCCTTTGAGGTCTGTTATAGATACTGCGATATAATTGGAGAGTCGGTTACCAGGAGCTGCTACGGTATCTTCCGATGAAGCCATCACGATTAATCGAGCCATATGTTCACCTAAAGCTTTTGAGAGGGTTATCATAATCTTTTTCTTAAAAGCATTTCCAATGGTTTGATAATTAAAATGATGAGTAAGATAGTGAAATTTTATGCCTTATTTTTAATTAATTTTTATTTAAGGTGAATTTGAGTTTTGGATTCGTTTTTGGATGATGCCATATTGTTCGGGAGTGAATAATTCTTCTTGACATATTGGGCATTTGAGTGCTTTTACGTTTTGTAGAATTATTCCATCTATTTCAAAATCGAATTCGATTTCTATGTATTCAACGCAGCATATTGGACAGAGTAAAGCGCCTGCTTTCAATGTGTCTTCGGAGCGTTTGTTGTTGTTTTGCATTCTTATCTGCTCAATTACAAAACGCTTCATTCTAATAAAGGAGGCATATTTCTGTGGTTATGTATATTAAGAGGCGTTTAGCGAGTAAATTACTGAAAACGTGATTTTTTAACAAATAATGTATAATTAATATTTTTTATTTACGTTATTCGTAAAAATATTAATGAAAACGGAAAAGTTAAATAACCTCATCACAGTAGAATGCTGTAAAGAGGAAACAAAATGACATCTTTCAGTGGATGCTATACCGCCATCATAACTCCGATAAGAAGCGATCTTGAAGTAGACTACAATGGCCTACAAAAACTAGTTCAATTCCAAATTCGAGAAGGAGTAAGCGGAATTTTAGCTGTAGGAACCACAGGCGAAAGCCCTACGCTAGACTGGAACGAACATAATAAAGTCATTGAAAAAGTTTACAATTACACAAAAGAAAAAGGATTAACCATTGCAGGAACCGGTAGCAACAGCACCCAAGAAGCCATCGAAGCCACCGCGCATGCACAACGCATAGGAGTAAATTGCGTCTTACTCGTTGACCCATATTACAATGGACCAAGTAGCCTTGAGATTCGAAGAGAATACATCGAACCCATAGCTAGGGAATTCCCGAACATACAACTAATCCCCTATATAATCCCAGGCAGAACCGGAACCCAACTTCTCCCACAAGATCTAGCCATTCTTCACAGTCAATTTCCAAACGTTCAATGCGTAAAAGAGGCTACAGGTAACCTCGGGAATATGGAGTTAACTCGCAGTTTATGCGGAGAAAATTTTAATATTCTTTCAGGAGACGACGACAAGACGTACGACATGATGATTTCTCCAGATATTGAGGCAAATGGAGTAATTTCAGTTACATCCAATGTAGCACCTCGCGCCGTAGCAGACATGGTTCATCACATCCAAGATGGCAATGAAGAAGAGGCGCAAAGACTTGCTCAAGCGTTAGCACCATTATTTAGCATAATCTCCGTTAAAACACAAGAACAAACACCCTTTGGACCAGTCAGCTGCAAAGCACGAAACCCTCTAGCATACAAGACTCTAATGAATATCCTAGGTATGCCTTCGGGGCCCTGCAGACAGCCACTTGGAAAGATGACCTATAATGGATTACAGGTTGTGTTAGCAACGGCAAGAAAAGTCTATGAAACTAATCCCGAAATTCTCTTACCGATAGAAGACTTCTTTGACGTAAATCTTAAGGAGCGACTTTACAACCCGGCCAATTTGGAGGAACTTTACTATGCTTAAACTCTGCATAGCAGGTGCAACAGGCAGAATGGGAGAGGCCCTCATCCATGAAGCCATAAGTAAAGGCTATCAAATAGTAGGCGCCATTGAAGCTCCAAATAGCAGCAGTATAGGCAAAAGTCTAAGAGAACTTGGTTTAGCAGATTCTGATACTAAAGTCAAAGGTCCAGACAGAATCACTGAAGCTTGCGCAGACGCTGACGTCTACATCTCCTTTACTTTACCTTCTGCAGAGATGCAAAATATTCCAGCAGTCGTGAATATGGGAAAAAGAATAGTGTTAGGCACCACAGGCTTTACTGAAGAGCAGGATCAATTAATCCAAAGCATAATGAGTAAAGTTCCAACGGTCTTTTCCCCCAACTATTCAATAGGTATTAATATTCTCTTTAAGCTCGCTCAGGTCCTCAAAGCATTCCCACCAGATTATAACTTCAGTATAAGCGAGATTCATCATACTGCTAAAAAAGATGCCCCCAGTGGGACAGCCTTAAAACTAGGACAGATAGTAGCCGATGTACGCGGTTACACTACGACTGTTACGGGAAGAAAAGGAATCAGTGTACGTAATCCCGAAGAGCTGGAAATAGTCGCGATGCGCGCAGGTGGAGTCCCTGGAATCCATGATCTCATAGTTGCTGGACCAGCCGAAATGCTCAGAATCGAACATACTATCTTCTCCCGCAATGTTCTGGCTCAAGGAGCAATCTATGCAGCCGAATGGGTAAGTTCACAACAGAAGGCGGGAGTCTACGGCATGGCCACAGTGTTAGGATTATAAAATGTTAATGTTGAAAAATAATGAAAAGATCACCATTAACATTTTATTTAAGAGAAGAACTCAAAGTTAAGGAGTAAAAGGTGAAAGTCTTTGAATCGTAAAGTAGCAATTTTAGGCGCAACTGGAGCCGTTGGACAACGTTACATAGAATTGTTGCTAAAGCATCCTTGGTTTAAAATTGAGGTACTTGCCGCTTCAGAAAAGTCCGCAGGCAAAAAATACAAAGATGCCTGTAACTGGGTAATGGAATCAGACTTGCCTAAAGAAATTGCAGAAATGAACGTGGCAGACGCTACAGTTGAATCCGTAAAGAAGGCAGGTGATGTCGATATAGTATTTACGTCTCTACCTGGAGATCTTGCCGGACCTGTTGAGGAGCAATTTGCCGCGGAATACCCCGTCTTTAGCAAGGCTAGCGCACATCGGATGGAAAAAGACGTCCCCTTAATTATTCCTGAAGTTAATCCTGAGCATGCTGCTTTAATTCCTGTTCAGAAGAAGCAACGTGGTTGGAAAGGCTTCATCACCACTGACCCTAACTGTTCCACAATTCAGATGGTGATAACATTAAAGCCTCTAATGCAGTTCGGTATTCAGCAACTTATAGTTACTACCATGCAGGCATTGAGCGGCGCAGGTTATCCAGGTGTACCTTCTCTTGACATAATTGATAACGTTGTACCGTACATCTCTAAAGAAGAAGAGAAGATGGAAACTGAGTTGCATAAACTACTTGGTACATTCGATGGTGACTCAATAAGAAACGCCGCCTTTCCAGTTAGTGCTAGTTGCAATAGAGTTAACGTAAAAGATGGACATCTAGAATCAATTTTTGTCAAGTTAGAAAAGAATCCTTCTCTTGCAGAAGTTGAGGAAGCATTCATCAGCTTCAGAGGCGACCCCCAGAGACTTAAGTTACCTTCTGCCCCTGAATTCCCAATTGTAGTAAGAAAGGAAGCTAATCGACCTCAGCCCAGATATGATAGAGATGAAGGTAATGGCATGAGCGTAGTTGTAGGTAGATTGCGTAAGGATCCTATAATGTCGCTGAAATACATGTGCTTAGGCCACAACACTATCCGCGGGGGCGCTGGAGCAGGTATACTGAGTGCTGAGTTGATGGTTGCAAAGGGGTTAGCTTAAAAAATAACTCTTGAGCATATACTATCTAACGAAACAAGATACTGGTGATAAATAGTGTGCACTTTACACAACCCCTTAGAAAGACGCAAGGGTCAACTCTTCATCAACGGAGTATCTACCGAAAAGCTAGCTGAAAAATTCGACACCCCCCTCTACGTGATAAGCGAACAACGAATCAGGGATAACTATAAACGCTTACATGAAGCGTTAGCCCAAAACTACCCGAAAACCAAGATATTTTACGCAATGAAAGCCAACTCCAATCTTGCGATACTAAAAATTTTGGAGAATGAAGGCGCTAATGTAGACACGGTCAGCCCCGGCGAAGTGTTCATGGCTTTAACCAGCGGATTCACCGCTGAACGTATGCTCTTTACAGGAACAAGTGTTCGAAATGATGAACTCAAATTCTTAGCTGATTCCAACATTACAGTAAACATTGATTCACTTTCACAACTCCAGAGACTGTTAAAAATCTCTGTTCCAGAAGTTATTTCCTTCAGAGTCAATCCAGAGATCGGTGCAGGATTACATAGTCACGTTATAACCGCAGGTAAGGAAACAAAATTCGGACTGTGGGAAAAAGATGCCATAGCCGCCTATACAAAGGCTAAGAGAGCAGGAGTTAAAAAATTCGGTATACACATGCATATAGGATCAGGCGTGCTTGAGGTCAAACCCTACTTATTAGCGCTTGAAAAACAATTAGCTTTAGCAAAACTCATTCATGAACAGGTAGGAGTGAACTTTGAGTTTATAGATGTAGGTGGAGGAATCGGTGTTCCGTATAAACCAGAAGACAAAGAGATGGATTTGAAAGTCTATGCTGAAAAGGTCTTGACGCTGTTTAAGACGAAAATTCAACAGTATGATCTAGGTGAACCCTATTTCTATATAGAACCGGGCAGATTCCTCGTAGCTGATTCGACAATTCTACTAACCAGGGTTAATACCATAAAAACGACCCCGTATAAGAAGTTCGTAGGAGTTGATGCTGGCTTCAACACGTTAATCCGCCCCGCAATGTATGACTCCTACCATCCAATACTGGTCGCAAACAAGCCTATGACCACTGAAAAAGAAAAATGTGACATCGCAGGACCTATATGCGAATCAGGAGATCTTCTGGCCAAAGAACGCGAATTACCAAAAATCAGAGAAGGCGATCTTTTAGCAGTGCTAAATGCAGGAGCATACGGATTCTCCATGAGCTCGCAATACAATGCGCGCCCCAGAGCTGCCGAGGTCGTAGTAAATAATGCGCGCCATAAACTAGTTCGGGAAAGAGAAGACTTCGATGACTTGATAATTAGTCAACGTGTGTTTACAGAGTGGGAACAATAATGAAGTTCTGGAAAATGCAGGCCTTAGGCAATGATTATGTAGTGATAGATAATAGAGATAAAAAAACAGATTCGACTGAAGCGACAAAGTTAGCTAAAAAGCTCTGTGATAGAAGATTTGGTGTCGGCGCAGATGGTCTTCTGCTCGTTTCAAATTCAAGTAAGGCTGATGCGAAGATGCAGATTTTTAACGCAGATGGTAGTGAAGCAGAGATGTGTGGTAATGGCATTCGTTGCTTTGCTAAATACTGTTACGAAAACGGCATAGTCAAAAAGAACGAGTTTAAAGTAGAGACTGCGGCAGGTCTTAAGCACCTTTGGTTAACAATTGAGAAAGATACGGTGAAAGCAGTTAAGGTTGATATGGGCGCACCTAACTGGGAGAGAAAATCATTGCCTATGCTTGGCGAAGGCACCTGCGTTAATGAAGACCTGATGGTGGAGGATGAACCCTACAAGGTATCGTGTGTTTCAATGGGAAACCCACACTGCGTCATATTCGTTGATAATGTAAGCGACTACGCAGTTGACTATGTGGGACCGATTGTTGAAAATCATGAGGCTTTCCCTAAGAGAATTAATGTAGGCTTTGTTGAAGTTGTTAACAAGAACGAATTGAAGCTTCGGGTTTGGGAAAGAGGCTGTGGAGAAACTTTAGCCTGCGGAACGGGTACTTGTGCGGCTGTTGCGGTTGCGAATCTACTTAAGAAAGCAGGCGACAAAGTCACGGTTCACCTTCTAGGCGGCGACTTACAAATAGAAGTTGGAACAAGCATACTGATGACGGGCCCCGCAGAGAAGGTTTTTGAGGGAAAACTCTTTTAGCCTCAAAACCATGACCAGAACCATGACATTCGAGTTTGCTGACCGCATTAAGCGGCTTCCCCCTTATTTATTTGCAGAAATCGAAAAACAAATCAACGAAAAGAAAGCGCAAGGTGTTGATTTAATTTCTTTAAGCATCGGCGATCCAGATTTACCTCCACCTGAATTTTTAATGGATGCCTTTAAAGAAGAAGCATCAAATCCTAAAAACCACAACTACTCTTTTAGTCAAGGTGAGCCGGATTTCCGAAAAGCCGTTGTTGAGTGGTGTAAGAAAAGATTTAATGTTGATCTGGCTCAGAATCAAGTCGTTGCACTTTTAGGCTCAAAAGAAGGACTTGCAAATATTGCCCGCGCCTTTGTAAATCCTGGGGATGTGGTCTTAGCACCGAATCCGGCATACCCCGTGTATGCCAATGCAGCCATCATACTTAACGATGCGAAAATAGTTGATTTGCCACTTTTAGAAGAGAACGCATTCAAACCTGACTTCTCTAAGGTGAAGCCGAAGAAAGCTAGAATGATGTTTCTCAATTATCCTAACAATCCCACCGGGGCCACTGCAGATAAAAAATTCCTTCAAGAAGCAGTCGAATTCGCAAAGGAGAACAACATTATCCTATGCTACGACAACGCTTACTCTGAAGTCAATTTTGACGGCTACAAAGCGCCTAGCATACTAGAAATTGAAGGGGCTATGGATGTTGCCATCGAGTTTCATTCACTGTCAAAAACGTTCAACATGACAGGTGACCGTATAGCCTTTGCAATAGGCAATAAGCAGCTTGTTAACGGCTTAACTAAAATTAAATCCCAAATCGATTCAGGTCCACCAGTCTACACCCAGAAAGTGGCTGTAAAAGCCCTCGAATCCTATAAGGGTTCTGAACAACCAGCTTTCCTCAAGAAAACCAACAAAATTCTTCAAGACAGACGTGACATACTTGTTAAATTTCTAAACAAAATGGGATTCAAATGTGAAGCCCCCAAAGCTACCTTCTATACTTGGGTAAACTGCAACGGGGATTCTATGAAATTTGCTTCCAGACTCCTAGAGGTAGGAGTTGCAGTAACTCCGGGAATAGGCTTTGGCAAATACGGTGAAGGGTATGCACGAATAACCTTTACTCAACCTAAAGAACGCATAAAAGAAGCCTGCGAACGCATCGAAAAAAGCTATAGAGAGAAATAAATCGTTTTTATTTCTCCCGATTTTCTTTTGTATTTTGTATTTTTATATTTTAATTTACACCAAGGGGCTTGTTTTTGAATTGTCAGATTTTGAAGCAAGTTAATTATTTGTTAGTCTATTTTAGGAATTGGGCCGATGCGGTATAGAATTTCTGCTTCGTGGCCATCGTTTTCAAAGTCTTTTTCACTGAAAATAATTTCTTTTATACATTCTGTGTTTAGAAGTTGAGCTATGTCTTTAAAGTTTTTTTGTGATATTTTATTTGAAGGATTCACGGTGCCCTCTAAATATTTTACATTCGCTGATTTGATTTGATGCAGTAACATGAATTTTTGTAACTGATTTCCCCGATAATCTTTGTCGACTACTGTTTCCCAGCTAAAAAGGGTGTCGGGTCTTCTTGGTGGGATATATGCTGAGGAAAACGCGACTATTTTATCGTCTTTTTCGACAACAACACAGGTGTCTGAGAAATCTTTAGCAAGAAGAAAATAGGTATATCTGGAATTTAATCCAACGTATGGTCTATTTGAAAGAAGAAGATTGTAGACTTGCTTTATGTCAGCTACGGTCACGTTTCTAATTTTAAAGGACTTTGGAGATTTTTTGAGCATGCGAACCCCTTGATTGGCCGTTGCTTTCTCTTCGTTTTAGTCGTTTGTTTCCTTGAGGAATTAAAGATATTGCGTCGTCAGCGTCAGTCAGTAATCGCTCGACACCTACTGCGGTCTTCTGATCTTCGTGGGATGTTTTCAGCTGCAGTATACATTTGTCACAGTTCCAGTCGCATGAAATAGTCTGGTAGTTTTCTGGTTCTTTATAGGTAGTTATAACGCCTTCGTAGTTTCTTAAAACTACTTTGTTTGTGGACCACGAAACTATGTAGTTAGGCATGATGGGGATTTTTCCTCCTCCGCCCGGCGCATCTACAACATATGTAGGAACGGCTAAACCGCTTGTATGCCCGATAAGGCTCTCCATTATTTCAATCCCTTTTCCAATAGGAGTCCGAAAATGATTAAGCCCTTCAGAGAGGTCACATTGGAATAAGTAATATGGTCGAACTCTATTCTGCAGGAGTCTTTGGTTAAGTTTTCTAATTATATATGGACAATCATTTATACCTGCAAGCAGTACGGACTGATTTCCTAACGGTATACCCGCATCTGCAAGTTTTCTAAGCGCCTCCCTAGATGCAGGAGTCATTTCTCGGGGATGATTAAAATGAGTGTTTAACCACAAGGGATGATGCTTTTTGAGCATATTAACTAAAGCATCATTTATTCTATAGGGAAGAACGACAGGAACTCTTGAACCAAGCCGTATTATCTCTACGTGAGGGATCTTTTTTAATTCAGTTAAAATCCAATCTAAATAATCATCCGGCAACATCAAAGGGTCCCCGCCTGAGAGAAGAACATCGCGAATTTTACTATTATTTTTGATGTAGTTAATCCCGGTTAGTATTTGCTCTTTTGAGGGGATATAATCGGAGTCTCCGACTTTTCTTTTTCTTGTACAATGCCGGCAATACATTGCACATTGGTTACTAACTAGAAACAGTATTCTATCAGGATATCGATGAGTGATACCTTTTACGGGACTATCTTTATCCTCGTGCAGAGGGTCAGCCATGTCACATTTTGATATCTTAAGTTCAGCCGCACTAGGAAAAGATTGTTTAAACACCGGATCATTGCGGTAATTTTCTTTTTCAATTAAAGAAGCATAATATGGTGTCACGCTAAGTGGAAATTTATTAATTGTCTTTTCAAGTTTTTCATGTTCTTTTTCGGTAAATTTAATACCGGTTACCTTCTCAAATGTAGCGATAGTTGTTATGGATTTGCTCAATTGCCATCGATAATTTTTCCAATCAGAAATTTTTGCGTTTTTATCTATATTTTTTAGTATGAATTTTTGATATATTGTTAATTCTTCAGGTTTTTCAACATTTGATATTATAGATCCCCTCCAAAGGAAAGTTTTAAGATTTAATCCTAAAAGGTCACATAACGTTAAAGTCTTTTTACCAATAATATTTGACTAAATGGTAAAATATGCTTAAGTAATTAAATAATGAGTAGCAAAACAGCTAAAATATACATACAAAAAGAAACTCAAAAACATGCTACTCTTGAGTTAGCTAAAAAATTTATTACTGCATTTAAGCTAATCTTTAGTACCTTTAGCTTACTCACACAATGTATAGAACAGTAAGTAACATTAAATTTCTGTATCGAATTTTTCACCGCGCCTTTATGAGTCTATCTATAGCTATCTCCAAAATGTAAAAAGTATATATTGTATCAAGAAAAGAAATGGGGTTTGTTGTTGGACAAAAAAATTTTGCTAATTATTTTAGTAATTATTTACCGCCTGCTTTTGCTTTGGCGAGTTTTTTTAGAATCTGGGTCTTGGCGATATCGTATGCTATAGCGTAGTCAAAGAGACCTGCGGGTGCTTCGGTTGCACGTTTTATCATATCGGTTTCAACTTTAATTTTTAGCTTTCCGATGGCTAGTGCGCCGATACCGAATGTGCCTGGTTTGAGTTCCTTAGGATCATCATTAGAGTCTAGACCTTCTACACCTAGTGGTTTGATTGCGTTGATGTCACCGATGATTTTTGCTTTACCGGCTTTACTTAGGTCATCCGCGGTCATTAGCTGAATTCCACCTGCGCCTGCAGCTAGTATGATTTCGGCGTCTTTGATAGCAGCAGCGGTTTGTTCAGGTTTGGAGACTTCAACTACTTTAACGCGTAATTCTCCACATTCTTTGTTAATTTTATCAGCGATTGCTTGACCTTTAGCTAAGCTACGTGAGGTTATGGTTACGTTAGCTTTTTCTGCGGCATAGATACGTGCAGCAGTTTGACCAACTGGGCCTGTTCCTGCGAGCACTGTGATGTTTTTGCCTTCTAGTGTGCCAAATCCTTTCTCTATTGAGAGGCCTAAAGTTTTAGCGACTGCTCCAGCAGCAGTGGTGTATGCTCCTCGGGGGTCAACTATTACACTGTTTCCCCAAGGGGCAGAGGCCATAGCTTTCTGGGTTTCAGCGACAACTTTCTCGACCATTTCAAAGTTGCTACCGTTGATGAAGAATTTTGTATGAGCTGCACCTAGAGGACCACGTGGGAATAGTGCATCGAATACAATTTTTCCTGCATCTTCACCTGTTACATTTTCAAATTTAAACACCGCTGCATCAGGGTATATGTCTTGGGCAACTAGCATATCGAAGGGGCTGCAGAATTTGTCTGTGTCTAAGAAAATGAAAATTGTTTTGAAGGATGGTTGTGTCATTTTATTTACACCTTTGGATAGGGAGTTCACGCTATTGAAACATTTAAGAATTACCACACTCTTTTGAGCCAGCTATTTTTACCATAATTGTTTAATAATTTGGTAAGCCAGAAGGTAATGAGAAATTACGGAGATGCTACTGATTGTCGTTAGTTGAGAATCTTGAGAAGCTTTCTAATGCCTGCGGAGTAGCGGGTAGAGAGCAGGAAGTTAGAGAACTTTTAATTAAAATGTTAAAGCCATATGCAGACGAAATCGTTGTGGATAGGCTGGAAAACATAATTGCTGTAAAGAAGGGAAAAAAGACTACCCCTAAGGTTATGCTAGCAGCCCATATGGACGAAGTTGGATTAATGATAAAGAACATCACTAAAAATGGTTTCCTGCAGTTTACCAAGATGGGGGGTATTGATGATCGCATTCTGTTAGCTCAAAAAGTTAATGTTTTTACCGAAAAAGGTAGATTGCCCGGTGTGGTGGGGTCTAAGCCGCCGCATATTCAAAAAGAGGAAGAACGGAAGAAAATCTTCACTTTTGATGAAATGTTTATTGATATAGGAGCAGAAAATCGTGATGATGCTGAAGCTTTAGGCGCTAAAATAGGTGATTCAGTAGTTTTTGATGTGGCTTTTAAGAAGATTGGCAAAGAAATGGTCTTGGGTAAGGCTTTTGATAATCGAGCTGGATGCGCAGTGATGGTGGAAGCGTTTAAAGCGCTAGAAAAAACAAACTGCACTGTCTATGCTGCAGGTACGGTTCAAGAGGAACTTGGATTAAGAGGCGCCGGAACAGCAGCTTATGGTATAGATCCTGATGTAGGCATAGCATTAGATGTAACTATCGCAGGTGATGTACCCGGAGTAAGAGAATTTGACACCACATCAAAGCTCGGAAAAGGCCCAACCTTAACTGTTAGCGACTCAGGGTTAATAACGCACCCAAAGGTTCTACGCTGGTTTATGGAAGCAGCGTCTGAAAACAAAATTGACTACCAACTCGAAACAGGTCTGCTCGGAAGCACAGACGCAGCCCGTATTGCACTTACTAGACAGGGTATTCCCAGCGGCACTATATCTATTCCTGCTCGCTACATTCATAGCCCCACAAGCATAATTAATTTAAAAGATGCTCAAAATGCAGCAAAGCTCGCAGCCGCAGTTGTTGAGAAAATCGAAAAAACCTATTAGAAATTTTTCCCTTTTCCCATTTTAGCGCCTAATTTTTCCAAATAGAGCAGCCCTAATTTTAGCTCACGGGTTGAGGATAAGTTGATTTCTTTAAGTGAAACTGTTTTATAGTGGTTTCGATGAGTAGCTGATGGGTTTAGGTTTGGACAGAACAGGAAAATTTGAGTTTCTGGAACATACTGCTGACGCTTACATAGCTGCCTATGGTTCCAATCTAGAAGAGGCATTTGAAAATTCCGCTTTGGCTATGTTTGAAGTTATGACGGACACCGATAAGGTAAATGCAGAAATAAAGGATATGGTTGAGGTTGAAGCAGAAGATGAATATGCACTACTTTATAGTTGGCTTGAAGCGTTGCTGGTAAAATTTGAGGTTGATGGTGTACTTTTCTCAAAATTTAAGGTCCAAAGAATTATAGACAACAAGGAAAATTTTAAGCTTAAGGCTACAGTGTGGGGAGAAAAATTTGATCGTGCAAAACATCCACAAAAGGTAGGTGTTAAAGCAGCAACATACCATCAAATGCAGATAATAAAAGAAATAGAAAAAGTAACTTTGATATTTCTATTAGATATTTAGATTAAGAACATTTTAATTTCTTTAACTCAGACAACATGTATTCAACGGCTACTTCTGGCGGCGAATTTACGTCTTTAACTTTATGTGTTATGAAAGGTACTTTTTTTGCCTTATAATATTCTATGAGAGGGCTGGTTTGTTTTTCATACACAGCAAGACGATTCTTTATAACTTCAGGGTTATCATCAGTACGCTGATAAAGTGGACCACCGCATTTATCGCAGACATTTTCAACTTTTGGTTTTAAGAATTTAGTGTTATAGACTTCGCCGCAGTTCTTACAGGTTCTTCTTGTGGATAAGCGTTCGATTATTATTGAAGCGGGAACATCAAGCATCATGATGGCATCTATTTTAGCTATTTTCCCAAGAGCTTCGGCCTGGGCAACAGTGCGGGGAAAGCCGTCAAGAATAAAACCTTTGCCTTTGGGTGCGTCATTGATGGTTTTTTTCAGAACTTCAATTACGATTTCGTCAGGAGCTAAAAGACCTTTTTCTACATAACTTTTAACTTTTTTACCTAAGGTAGATTCTTCTTTTATTATTGCCCGGAGGATATCGCCCATGCAGATAACTTGTGCACCGAGTTTGGATTGAAGCCTCGACGCGCATGTGCCTTTCCCTGAGCCAGGAGCGCCAAAGATTAACGCATTCAATGTAGCTTCGCCTCTAAACGCAGATTGGTATGAATGAGATGCGTAATTAAGTTTTGCCTGTATTATCCGATTTGTTGAAGGAAATGTTTATGGCAAATTAAAAGAAACGTTCTATTCTAACTTAGCAGGTAAAGATAAATCATGCACACTCAACAAATCGGAGAGAAAACTTTTCAGGTGGATCTGCAAACCGGAGGACTAAAGAATCTTATCGCAAGTTATGTGCTCAAAGGAGAAAAAACTATCATAGTAGACTGCGGTCCTACGTCATCGATACCAAATCTGCTCTCAGCTCTAGACGAACTCAAGATTAAGCCTGAAGAGGTGGCTTATATTGCTGCAACTCATGTTCACGCGGATCATAGTGGGGGCGCAGGAACGCTATTAAAGAATTTACCCTACGCTAAAGTTCTTGCCCATGCTAAAGGGGTCCCGCATCTGATAGATCCGGCTAAACTTTGGATCTCAACCAAGCAAACACTGGGTTATGTTGCAGAGGTATTTGGTGAGCCAGAAGCAGTTCCCCAAAATCGAGTCATTGTAGCATCAGAAGCAACAGTTTTTGATGTGGGAGCTAATGTAAAACTGAAGGTTGTGGAAACTCCTGGCCATGCATCTCATAATCTAAGTTACTTTGAACCTCTTCATTATGGATTGTTTCCAGGTGATTCTGCAGGTGCTTATCTAAGTGAATTTGACACGGTTTTACCTACAACACCGCCGCCTTTTCGCCCAGATATTGCATTGGCTTCAATAGATAAACTCGTCAGTCTTAATCCAAAGGAAATTTATTATCCACATTTTGGAAAAGCCTCAGATGCCGCAAATCGCCTCAAGAAGTATGCAGATCAAATCTTGGAGTGGCAAAAAATCACTCAGGAAGCTATCCAAAGAAACGAAGGGATAGAAACCATTCAAGAAAGAATGTTCCGTGAGGATTCAACAATCAAAAAGGAGATACGTGAAAAGATTCTTAACGCCGTTAAAGCAAATCCAGTGCATAGAAAAACGCTCCTGATGAACAGCACCGAGGGGTTTATCGATTTTGCCAGAAAAAACCTGATTAAATAATTGATAGGCAGGTCAAAACTGTTTTATATTGTGCGTCTTCTTTTTTACATGGTTGTTAATTATGGGCGAAGATGAAGGAAGAATTCCTAGAGAAAATGTTCCTCTTCAAAAAATAACCGACTATACTTGGGGCATTCCCCAGTATAAGCGGGAAATGAAAGTGCCTGGGATAGTTTTCGCAAGCGCAGCCTTATTGGAAAAGATGAAGATGGATCGCACGTTACAACAGTGTTCTAACGTCGCCCAATTACCAGGAATTTATAAACACGCAATTACCTTGCCTGATGGACATGAAGGATATGGTTTTCCGATAGGCGGGGTAGCTGCAACAGATTATGATGAAGGCGTAATAAGCCCAGGGGGAGTAGGCTACGATATTAACTGTGGTGTTCGCCTCTTGTCAACTAACCTGTCTGAGAAGGATATTCGACCAAAACTTGTTCAGCTAACTGAAACCATTTTCCGCAACGTACCTTCAGGATTGGGAAGCAGAAGAAAAGATTTTACCGTCAGTTCTAGTGACTTAAACAGATTAGCTATCGAAGGCGTTCAATGGTTAATAGATAAAGGGTTAGGTTGGTCTGAAGATGCACAACACTGCGAAGAACACGGCAATATGCAGAATGCCAACCCTGATAAAGTCTCACCTACCGCTAAAAATCGGGGATTAACTCAATTAGGCACTTTAGGTTCAGGAAATCACTTTTTAGAAATCCAGAAAGTTGATAAAATCTACAATCCTGAAACTGCAAAAACTTTTGGCATCACCCATGAAGGCCAAGTCATGGTTATGATTCACTGTGGCTCTCGAGGATACGGTCATCAAGTTTGCTCAGATTATCTTCGTGTAATGGAACATGCCACACAGAAGTATCGAATTACTATCCCAGATCGTGAGTTATCATGTGCCCCAGGAAACAGCAACGAAGCAAGAGACTACATTCAAGCTATGGCTTGTGCTGTTAACTACGCATTCTGTAATAGACAAGCGATTATGCATTGGGTACGACAGAGTTTTCAGCAGGTTTATAATGAGGATTCAGAGAAATTCGGATTAAAACTGGTATATGATGTTGCACATAACATCGCTAAGGCTGAAACTCATAAAATCGACGGGGGAAATAAAAAGGTCTGGGTACATCGAAAAGGAGCTACAAGAGCCTTCCCGGCTCAACATGCTGAAGTACCAGCGGATTACCGTTCCAAGGGTCAGCCAGTTCTAATCCCAGGCAGCATGGGCACTAGCTCATGGGTTTTGGTTGGAACTGAAAAAGCGATGGATTTGACTTTTGGCTCAACCGCACATGGAGCAGGACGAATGATGAGTCGCGCCGCCGCCAAACGTCAATTCTGGGGAGGAGAAATAAAAACTGCTTTAGAAAAGCGGGGTATAATTGTTCGCGCTGCCAGCCCAATGGTTTTAGCCGAAGAAGCAGACCTCGCTTACAAAAACGTAGATGCTGTAGCAGAGGTTAGCGATAAAGTAGGGATAGCTACAAAGGTTGCTAGAATGGTTCCGTTAGCAGTGGTTAAAGGATAATCTGATGGGATATATTTGAACTCAAATTACGAAGCGGGAACAGCCGACATCATAAGGAAGAAGAACGTAGTTGGTGTAATAGCCATCGCTCTTCTGATTGTTTTTACTATTCTTGCGATTTTTGGGATTCTTTCAGTATGGGGATGGATCATAGCAGACCTAATTGTTGCATTTGTAGCAAATGTGATTTTAAGACGAATAGGAAGACCAAGAGAACTCTAACAGAACCAATTTTTAATGGGTCTTTGAAGTTATAGGTCGCACAGTTTAAGGGTAACATTTGATAGTTAGCTGATTGTAGTATAGGCGCGTATAAGGGTTGCCTTGGAGGAAGGTGCCGTGAAAGATGAGTGCGGTATCTGTAAAAGAGTTCTTTCTGTGAGTCGTCTAAAGAGGTGTGAGCGTTGCAAGAAATTGTTCTGTCGAGATTGTATGGTTGCTGACGTAGCCACTGGAGATCCCAGGGCAATGTTATGTTTGAATTGTGCGCGTCGAGTAGTTTCTCCGCGGATTAGCTCAAAGTATGAGGGGTTAACTGCACATCTGAGGTTTCGGGCAGCGTTTACTAATTTAGTAAAGTTATCTTTTGCCCGGATTGATGGATTAATCGGCAGTAATCTTCCCATGGAAGCCTACAGAAACGAGACCTGGTGGAGCAACTCAAAAGCTAGTGCGCATGCAAAAGGATGGTTAAATGCAGGTTGGGAAGTTGAGCAAATTCAGCTTAAAGAGGGAATCGTAGTTTTTAAGAAAGTGCAGATGCTACCTGTCAAAAGATTAAGAAAAAAATCCAGTATGGAAATTTCTAAGCCCTTTACTCCTGTTCGGGTTCGGCCTTTGCGGTCTAAGGTTCCCTCTAAAACCAAGGCATCAAAGCTTTATGCGCGAATTCTAAATCTAGAGCGTCAGAGAAAAGCAGGCTTTCAATATGGATCGGGGTTGAAGCATCGGTCAGCGCATGAGAGAAGATTATTCGGATCTGAAGAGAAACCACGTTAGTCTTTATAGGCTATTTCTTATTAGACGAGGGAAAACATGAAATAAGGCATGTTGTCAAGTAGATTCACCCGAGGGGATTTTCGGTTTGGATGAAGTGTTGGAACTGTTAGAAAGAACCGCTAAGCGTACTCAGAAAGTGTTTGAAGAAAGTAAAGAAAAAGCCGCTAAACAAAAGGCTGCTTATGAACAAGTACTTCAGGACAAAGACGCAACTGAAGACCAAAGGATCAAAGCCTTCATAGGTAGAATGTTATCCTATGACCGCCTAGACCGATTGTCGGCACAGCTTAGCTTGATGTATACTCTACAGATTTTTGCTTTCAAAGTTAAGGTCCTTGAAGTGTCTATTGATAAAATGGATGAAGAACTTGCCAAGTCAGGGGTGCTTCAGAAGGGTAACGAGATTGAGAGCATCAGAAAGCATATTGATGCGTTAAAAATTTTGGTAGAAGCACAGTTTGAATCATTAAAAGAGATTAAAGACAAAGGCAAGGATTTAGCTTATATTTTCTAAACCCCTTTTTAATTTTATAGTGAGTTGGCTATTTCTTGGTTGCTCAAATAAACTTAGATATAGACATCAAAGAAGCCTATCACAGATTGAAGAGCAATCTAGTCAAAAAAAAGTGCCAGATAATTTCAGAATCAGAACCTTCAGGAATTTGTGTTATTCAGGGATCATTATGGGGCACTTCACCTAAAACAGCCCAGAAAAGAACCTTTTACAGTCTAATGCAAGAAACTGAAAAAACAACAATAACAGCCACCTCAACTTTGACTAAAGGATACAAAAACTTGACACTATTAGGTTATTTTTTTTCTGCCATACTTCTATTTGTTTGCATTTGGATAGCTATTAGTCTACAATCATATCTTATGGTCGGTGAACCAGGATTCTGGGGATGGCTAGCTCAGAACAATGGACTGTTCAATTTGAATAAGGCAAACATTTTCATTCATCTAACCTGGATTCTTTCTGCATTTTTAATAATAACGATGATAGCAGAGATATTCATACTCAAGAAGGTAAATTCTAAAATTGATGTTTTTCCGCAAGATATCCTAAGCAAACTATAAAGGTACTAATAATCTCGGACCCTCTGAACATATAGAGGTTGAGTAATATTGGAGGCTTCATTTCAAAATTTTATTTGGAATAATAATAAGTTTTGTTTAAAATCTATGTTTAAAGCCTTAGCAAAGCGCTCAAATTTTATGTTTAGATGTTAATTTTTTGATATCGTAAGGTTTAGGAAATACGAAAAGAGTACAATACTTCTAGGCGTTATTGCCGAAAATATTGCTATACATGATTTGATTCACTATATGTACATATTATGAATACTTTAATGCGTCTTAAAAGAGATAACGCTGATTATGGTGAGCTGGATGGACACGGACTCGAAAAGAGAAAATGAATCTAACAACTTGAACAAATTCATCAGATGCCCAGAATGTGGCGAAGAAATCATGATGGTACCAACTTTAACTGAAATGATCGAATCCATAGAGAATCATATATCAAACCATAGAGAACATCCGCTGGGCGAGCGAACCACTGACAACATAAAAGCACCCTGCATCCGCGAAAACCTAACCGAACAAGTACTGATAAGAGCAGCTGAACTGCGAGATCCTAAAGACTCATCCGTCATAGGGTTACAGTAAAGTAAATCCTAAAAACCTTGAAAGCCTCGCTTGAGGTTTTCTTTAATAATTATTTTTAATTTTCTATTTAGAAGATATGGTAATGTAATCGTTTTGTTCTTTTAAGATTAAATTGTGTTTTTCAGTTATAGGTTTGAGGCATATTTTGGATTTTGCGTCTAGTCTGCATTTCATTTTTATTAGATAGTTGTTTCGGTCTTGTTTTATTATTTGGGAGCTTGGACAATCTAGAGATATGCAGGTTGCTATCCAGCCTTTCTGGCAAGCGGTATTGATTTCCTGTAAAACGGCTAATGCCTCTATCTTATCCATATACAATCAGAATTTGACAAGTAGGCTCAATATAATATTAAGGCTTCTGAACAAACCTCCGATTACTGCTCCGATTGAGATGGAGTGAGATTCTTTGATAGATTTGGGATTGATTTGGAGAAGATTTGTGACAGATTCTGAAAAATCATTATTAGCGCTTTTGGAGAAAAACTCTTACACGTGAAGATTAGGTAAGGAGGAAAAAATTTGAATCAAATAACAGTCCATGTTTTAGATTTAACAAAAATAGAGGGAAAAGGCGATTTTTCTTGCCCAAAATGTAAGGCAAAGATATCTCCAGACGATACCACAGAAAGAATATATTCGGTTTTAGAACCGAAGGTCCGAAAAAATGCTTTGCAGGAATTGGTAATTAGATGTAATAAGTGTAAAAGTCAAATCTATCTGACAGGATTCGTTCTTCTAAACCAATTACACATTTAACATCACAGTAATTCTTCAATAGTAATTATTCAGGGTCCTGATGATTAGTAGTTAAGCAGAATCACCCAAGATGACTTAGTAAATTACACGTAAAGAATTTTGTTAACTGGTTTTATGAAAGTTTTTATTTGATATCAAGCAGTTAGAATTAAGAAGGCTATATTAGCGAAGTAGAGGATTGAATCAGGATGTACAATGTTAACTCGAAAGCAAAGAAAGAGGAAAAACCTATCAGCCTTGTAAAAATTGCGCCTACAGAGACAGAAAAAAACTTCAAAGATAAGTTTGGCGAAAAAAGACAGATGAGTCGACATTGGCAACCAGACAAATCAGGGCGTTTGTTCAATTCTAATTTAACCGCTCAACAGGTTAAATCAGTTCTTTCTAAAACTAAAGTAAAGTTAGAAAATGTTTTGTTAAAAGACGAAGGCGATTATATTATTTACATGTATAAAGGTAGACCCCAGCTTAGACTCAGCGCTAAAGAGGGGCAATTTTATTCACCTATTTCGGTAGTTGAAGAATTCGGAAAAGAAGCAGTCCAGCAACAAGCACACATAGTCTTAGATATACTTAAAACTCATGGGCTCTCAAACGCAGTTAGAGGAAAAGAAACCTTCCAAGCAAACGCAAGACAACTATTAGGCAAGTTAAAAACATACAAGGAATAAGTTAATCCATATTTTTATGAGGAAAAAAGTTGAAGAGGTATATTCTCAAAGGCGTTTAAAAAGGATTATAGGTTTACCGCTGTTTTTGGTTTGTTTGAGGATATTCAATTTATTTTGCTGAAAAGTAAAGCCGGATTTGGAAACATTAAATGGTAGAATTGGACCGATAAAAAATTCATCCGATAAGAAATGAAAGAAAGCATAAGCACATGCTTTAGATAGGTTCAAATTAGGGTTTAAGAAGATGTTCGCGGTAAAGCTCTAGATACCCTTAAATTTCGCAGAGAATATGAAAATATTCAGAAAAATAAATGCGGCCGTCGTCTAGTCTGGTTTAGGACTTTAGCCTTCCAAGCTAATGATCTCGGGTTCAAATCCCGACGACCGCACCATTGATACTTTTTGTTTTGATGGTGGCTGTTAGCTTTTTGATTTTGTTGAGCGATAAATTTTTATTTTACCATACACTCTTGTATATTTATGCTATACAAGTAAATATTGTATAGAGGTGTGTTAAATGGTTGAAGTAAAAGCAAAAAGAAAAACAAACATATCCCCATCAACTCCAGGAACCTCATTATCAAGAGCCCAAGAACAAACTGGACTATCAAGAGGAATAGACGATATATTTAGCGAATTCCGCCAATCCTTCGACGACCTTATGAAACCATTCTTTCCCCTAACAACAGAAATGGAACGATGGACACCCCCACAAATAAGATACCCTGAAGTCGATCTAGTAGACAACGGCGAATCCTACACCGTAACAGCGGAACTTCCAGGATTCACCAAAGATCAAGTGAATGTACAAATCAACAAAGACGGCGTATCCATCAACGCCGAATGCAAAGAAGAAAAAGAAACCAAACAAAAGAACTACCTGCACCGAGAAAGAGCTTACTCATCAATGCAGCGGTTCGTTGCTTTCCCTGAAGAAGTCGCACCAGCAAAGGTAGAAGCTTCAATGAAAGACGGGATTCTAGAGCTAAAGGTACCAAAGAAAGAACCTAAACCTGAAGAAAAACCCCAAAAAGTACAAATCAAATAAAACATCTAGCCCCTATTCTTTTATTTTTCCAAGCGCAGAGTAATAGCAAATGACTAATCAATCCAAAGTGGACTCAATATTAAGAATTGTAGAGAATCCTGTTCGCAGAAAAATAATAAAAAGGTTAAGCCAAGAGCCAACCTACGCTTTAGAGATAGCTAAGGAAATTGGAGAAGCACAACAGCTTGTAACAACACACTTAGCCTTAATGGAACGCGATGGCTTTATAGGTTCAAACATTCAAGCAAGTCCAGTTGGACCTAAAAGAAAATTGTATTATCTTAAGCAATCAGCTTACTTGACGGTGAGTTTTGGACCTCACCTATATGATGAACAGTTTCTGAATTTTGAGACATTACCTGCCAAGTTATCTGAAGACGCCACGGATTTTTTGGAAAGAATTACAGGAATAAAGCAAAATACAAAGAATCCTAAAATCGAATCCCTTTCAAATCTATTGTCAGATATTGATGCAAAATTAGCTCAGCTTGAAGATGAAAAAGCAGGTCTCTTATGCATCAGAAACCTAACAATGCGACAAGCGAGTGAAGAATTAAACACTCAAGAAAAAACACATAACGAAAAGAGAATCCTTCACTTCATACTAGACGAAAGAAGTACAGACATAGAGGACATCTCAAAAGCTTTGAATTTAAAAGAATCAATCATTCGCAGTATTCTTGAAAAACTTGAAGATGAAATACCAGATAATTAATTAAAAATTGAGCCTTATTTTGCATCACAACGAGTAGAATTACGCATATAGATTGTGTTAGCGAATTAATCTATCGGGATTTTTTGCAATTTTGTTTTTAAGGCACTATTATGAGGTTATTTGACCGCCAAGGGCTTGGATGTTGGCTACTTGTCCTGTGTCTGCCCATATTCCAACAGTTATCACTGTGACTCCGCCCGGATAGGTTTTGTCGAGGTATAATGTTACATACCAGTAGGGAATCAGAGTAAGGTGTTCGCTTCTGGTGTGAGGATAGAATTCCACTGATACAGGATTGTCAACTATTTCAAAGTTATTTACAGTTGTTCCGTTTACTATCCAGGAATAATTTCTTGCAGCATTTTTAGCTATTACAACTGCTTGTTCGCTGGTCACACTTATTTGGCTACTTCCAATTTTGAATAAGAACCAGTCGTCTCTGAATTCCGTTAGCACATTGTTTTCGAATACTAAATGTAAGCTCTTTGACGAAAAATCGCTTCCATTCTGGGTATAAAGTAATAGAATTTCAGCGTATTCACCATAGCTTGTTATTTTAAGCTTAGTGTTGCCAAGTATTTTTTCAGTTTCTGTTTGATTAACTGAAGCCAGTAATGCGCTTGCTTCGTCTAAGTAGGAATCGTTCATGTATATTTTGTATCTGTCGATTATGCCTCGAGATGCTTCTAAGATATTTCTGGATTGCGACTGCGTGTAAAGCAGAGGATATCTAGGTAATCCTTCTAGTTGATTGACCTGGAGAAGAGAGAAGTGGTTGTTCCTAAATCTGAGAGTCAGTTCAATTCTGCTTTGCTCGTTTCTGAGTGAATATTTCATAACTTCTTCTATTACTCCGCCCATATCTACACGGTCCTCTACAGTATCGCTGAGCAAGGTAGATTGATATTTTGAAACATCAATTTGCGCAACATTTCTTATTATAATCATGGCCTTATCTGCAGCGGTACTCCAAGCCTGAAGCTGGCGACTTTGATCTTCAAAGTCTTTTTTTAGAGCAAGATAATTGTCAGATAACTGGTTATAAGAGGAGTATTGAAGATAAGAAAAGCCAGCCAATGAAACGATAGCGATCAAAAGTATGGCATAAATTGACTTCCATTTTAGAGGAAGACTTATGAAATGTTTTCCGTTTGCTTGGGGAACTTCCTCAGCACCTTTCATAATCGAGATTGAAGCTTTCCCAAAACTTGAGAGCTCATATTTGCCATCCTTATTTTTTACTATAAGTTCACCTAGACTTTCAATATGATAGGTAAGATGAGAACTAGGAATCGCTAACACTTCTAGTATTTGCGAGAAAGTCATTGTTTGTTCAGAAAGCATCCGAAGAATTTTTCGACGGGCAGGATGCTTAAGAGAACTGAACATTACTGAATAAATTTCTTCCTCGGAATCAGTCAGTTTAATTCACCTTATAATATAGTATCGTGGGTTAAATTAGTAGGTTCTATCTATAAAACACTTATTTCTAAGTAAAGAAAAATTTTTTAGTAAAATTTTCTTTTGACAAGAAATCTTTACAAGAACTATTTTATTGGAAAATAAAGCTATAATCATAAATGGGGAAGGGCGTTAGGTTTGAAAGAAACCACTATACAAAAAGAATTCAGAAAGAATGAGAAAGAAACGGTACTTCAAAAACCAGAAATCAAATGTATCAGCATTATGCTTTTTGAAGAAAAAGGAAAAACTATCTTCCAACCTTTAATCACTGGAAAAGACGCCCAAAGAATTCAAGAATTATTCAACAACGAAACCCTTGAGGTATGGTTACCTAACGGCGCCTCAGACCCGCAGGAATTCGACGTTGGCATCCTCAAATACAAACAATTAACACAATCCGCCAAAAGATGCAGTTTACAAAGAAACCTTGTCTGCTTAAAGAATCATATTGAAACAATTGTTTCTTGTGAACAATGCCCTATTAGTGCTAACCAAGTTCATGAATAGGTGGTAAGGACACTAGCCCAGCTTCCCATGCTCCCTCTCCGGTTGGGGGCTGGGCTAGGGTTTTTAGTTGGATGAAAATCGGATAGCCCAGATTTCAGAACATACTCTTACGTCTTTTTGACTTTAATTTTATTAGCGACTAATATTTTGGCTATAATGAGATCTAATTCAGGTAATGTTTTGAGTATAAAATAACCCAAAATAGAAATACAAGCTAGTTCTATACGTTTTTGAGGCACGAATAATGGGAGATGCGTCTGAGCGCGAGTTTTTGGAAAGAATAATGAAAATCAGAACGAAGGCAACCAAGAGAGGCGCAGATGTTAAAAACGATTTTGCTAAAATGCAGAAACTGAAAGCCGAGGCTCTAAAGAAGACTGAAGAGATGATGCAAAAAGCTGAACAAGATGTAGAGAAACTTGAGCAAGATATTCTTAAAAACAAAAATCTTGCCCCAGAGTCAATACAGAGAATTAATGTAGAAATAATCGCAACTAAGGAACAAGTAATTCAAAAATACAAGGATCTAAAAACACGAGTCACAGCCGCCATAGTTCCAGTGTAATTTGGCAGTTACTTTAGCTTTGCATAAAAATTCGATTTTCTTGTTCTAAGAATCGGCTAAGCGATGGTTTTTTAGGTTAGAGTAATTTGAATTTCAAACCTTCGAAAACTGGGATGCGGAATCTCTTTTTTGGCAGAAGGAATTTTGTTAGAAGTATGTTTATTTTTTTGTAGAGAGTTTAAAAGGAACTTTTTGCATCTTTTTATTTAATTGTGCTTGTGTTATTGGGTAGGGAATGTTATGTTTGATAAAATGAGGATATTAACTGGTTGTGATGGTTCGGTTCAGTCGAAAAAAGCTTTGGATGAGGCTATTAGCATTGCTAAAAGGTTTTCGGGTTTTGTGAAGGTTATCTCTGCTTATGATAGGGGTGGGGAGAATAAAGCAACAATGTATATCGAAGAAGCAAAACAGCTCCTTGAAAGAGAGGGCGTAAAATATGATTTACTCTTGACACAAAGTGTTAATCCGGCTAAAACGTTGCAGACAATCGCGAAACAGGAGAATTTTGATCTTATTGTGGTAGGTAGCCGAGGATTAGGCAGCAGAGTATCGATCTTGCTAGGCAGTGTGTCAAAGAAAGTTGTTGCCGATGCGTATTGCAACGTATTAGTAGTGAAAAAGTAATCGATCAGATGATATATTAGTCCAAGTTCGCACTGGAGTTACAATAGATTGAAATAAGTTATCACTTCAGAAGTCTTTAGAGTTAAAAACTTGATTTATTAACTGAATTGATAATTATACGCATAGATTTCTAACTTTTTTACAAAATCATAATACGAAGGGATAATAATTCTATCCTTTAACCTGCTTATACAGGAATTTTTATGGACAATAGAGAGAGACTAGAGCGAATAGCAGATTCACCGATATCATTCGGATATCTAAAAAAATTTAACATTGGAGCCGGCATACTACACCTGATAAATGCAATATTGATGTTAGCAGGCGGCTTTCTTTTAACCTGGTCAAGAGACATCTACACCTTCTACCTAAATTTCCAACACGTAAGCCCCACCAACCCAGCGATAATGGCAATTCCTAACCCCCAAGTACTTTTCACCTTCAGCAACTTAGGTGTTTTACTTGCTTTGTTCCCGTTGATTTCAGCAATTGCTCACTTCACAATCGCCTTTCCTAAAAACAAAACCTATAACGAAAACCTAAAGAAAGGAATAAACACTTACCGATGGTACGAATATGCCTTCTCAAGCTCAATTATGATATTTGTAATCGCAACATTTGTTGGAATCTGGGATTTCTGGACGCTGTCAATGATTTTCCTGCTTAACGCTTTAATGATAATGTTTGGATATCTGATGGAGATAATTAATCAGAAAACAGAGAAAACCAGTTGGTCCGCCTTCATATTAGGCAGCATCTCCGGAGGTTTCCCCTGGGTGGTCATCTTCGCCTACTTCTCAGCTGCAGTAATCTCATCCGAAGGCAACGTTCCAAACTTCGTATACTTGATACTTGGCATCTACTTTGTGCTATTCATGAGCTTCGCAGGCAACATGGTACTCCAATACAAAGGCGTCGGCAAATGGAAGGACTACCTATACGGAGAAAGATTCTATATCATACTAAGCGTTGTATCAAAAACACTCCTGGCATGGCTAGTCTTTAGTGGGGTATATGCACCATTCTAAACCACAATAATAAGCAAAACCCTAAAACCTCTTTTTTTCCGCTTTCTGAGTCTTTACAACTTTAAAACGAGATATTTTACACTACATACATTATTTTTTAATAAAAATAGAATAGATTGGTATTCAAAGTTTTTTTCCAAATACCTGCATTGCGCGTTATTTATTTAGTAGGATTGTTTGGGTTGGGAAGGCCATTTGTATTCCTTCTTTCTCAAAGGCTTTGATGATTCCAAAGTTAATTTGCTGCTGGGCATCCATGTACTCATTGTATTCACCGGTTGTTACGTAGTAGACTATAGAGAATTTTAGGCTAAAGTCTCCGAATTCTGAAAAATGCGCTCTACTAAACTCTACTGACTTGGCGTTCTTGATTACCTGCTCGATTAAAGCGGGAATTTTCTGTAGTTTTTCTATTGGAGTATTATATGTAACACCGATTGTGAAGGCTATTCGCCTTTTTTCTAGCTTCTTAAAGTTCCTTAGGCTAGTTGATGTTAATTCTTTGTTTGAAATTACTAATTCTTCGCCTTGTAATAGCTGAAGTCTTGTTGATTTTACGCCTATTTTTGTAACGGTACCGCTGTATTCGCCTATGACGATGAAATCTCCGATTTCAAATGGGCGATCAAAGTATATCGAAAATGCGCTGAGAACATCACTTAGAGTGCTTTGGACTGCTAGAGCAATGGCTATTCCTCCGACCCCTAAGCCAACAACGATATTGGATAGATTAATTTCGAATGCCCATAGTACCGCTAAAAATGCGGCGATATAGATGATTATTTGTATTATTTTGTTGAATACGAAAAGAAGATGATTGCTAACGGCCTTATCCTGCTTTGCCCGTCTTTCTCCATACCAATCGAGTATTACTGAAAATACACGGGTAAGCATGAAAGCTACTGCAAATATTTCGACTACAATGAATATGTATCGAATAAGATGGCGATACTCATTAAGTATAGACAGGGTTGTTAGAGTATAATGAGCTCCGATTAGGATGGCGATTAAGAATATGGGGGCTTTTACATTACGAAAGATTTTATCGTCTAAAGGACTTGTTGTTTTGTGAGCCAATCTTTTGAAATAACGCTCGAATATAGAATTAACTGCCCATGCAATTGCTACACACGATATTAGAATAATTATGGATAAAATTACTTCACTGGTTAATTGATCTAAATGTAATACATCCTGCAATAGTTTTGCGATGCCTGCGATAGTAATATCCATAGTTCTTTAGCCTCAGTAAGATTTTATTTTATAGCCCCTGAGAATTTTTAATGTTTCGGCAATCTTAAGACAAAACTATGGAAAATTTAGTGAGATTTAGGCGAGATAGGCAAACAAACAAAGAAAAGTCGGCTAAGTTGCAGATTGGAAGCTATTAAGGAGTGTTGATTATCGAAAAGGTGAAAAGGGACAATATCTAATGAACTGTAATAGGAAGAAGTGGTGACTTTCAAATGACTGAAGAAGTAAATATGGCAACAATTCAGTTGCTTGGAGATAAACAGAATTTTATTCTTGATAAAAAAGACTTTAAAACCGGCAGCAGAGGCTTCTACGGAACGGGGAAAATGGTAGCTGGAGGAAAAAAATACCAAATTGGAATTTCGGTCGTAGAAATCGGCTCCAAACCTAAAGAAGAAAAAAAGAAATAACATCTTCTTTGAATTAGAGCCTGCTTAGTTGAAGGTTTATGCGTTTTAGACGATGAGTCTATCTCGCTTTGTATATTTTTTATTATCATAAATAGTATGGATGAATAAGAAAAAGGAATTCTGGGTTTTATTGTTTGCGAGCTGCGAGTATTGCCCTGCATTTGTCTGCGTATTCACAATAGCTTAGGCAGGAGGCGTTTTCGTCCGGTTTTATCCATTCTGCGCCGCAGCTATCGCAGGTGGCTTTGTCTTCGTCGCTCCAGATTTCTATATCGGCACCACATACGTGACATTTTACGTAAGACATTGTCGGTCGTAACATGTCTTTTAAGCCGGGGCATGTGTCAGGATTCTTTTTGAATTCAGGATTTCGTCCATCACTCATATATTTCACCTCCGATGCGAATAATGTAGCGTTTAACTGGAATCTTTTTTCCTGAGGCTTCTATGGCTTTATCAACCATCCACTTTATTCCTGAGCAGCAAGGAACCTCCATATAAGCGACAGTAATACTTGCAATGTTGTTACGTTTTAGTATTTCACCTAGTTTTTGAGCGTATGCTTGCACGTTGTCAAATTTGGGGCAGCCTATCATTACGCGTTTTCCAGGCAGCAACTTATCATGGAATGAACTGCAGGCTAAAGGTACGCAATCGGCGGTTATGAGTAAATCTGCATTATTGTAAAACGGCGCTTCCAAGGGCAGCAAATTTAGCTGTACAGGCCATTGTGGTGGCCCAGTTTTTTTGTCTTCTTTTTTTACTTCTATTTTTGCTAAGTGCTCTTTGACTGCGCTTTCATTGAAATCATCGGCTTCTCGCTCAATTATTGTTATAGCGCCTTGGGGGCATTGACCTATGCATGCGCCTAAGCCGTCGCAGTACATTTCTTTGACGATTTTTGCTTTTCCGTTAACTATTTGGAGGGCACCTTCGTGGCATTTTGGGATACATTCTCCGCAGCCATTGCAGAGATCTTCATTTATATGTACAATTTTTCTAATGGGCATTTTGGATTTCTCCTTCTAAGAGGCATTTTCCGCCTGATGGGCAGAATTTTTTTGCGTGGTTTTCAATTACGCTTAAAAGGGCGTCTACGGTTTCGTGGTTTACGGAGTAGATACGTTTTTTTCCCTGTTTTTTTAGGGAGACGAAGTTGCATTGTAAGAGGGGTTTTAGGTTGTGTGAAATCATGCTTTGTTCCTGATTTAGTGCTTCGGATAGTTCGTTTACGCTCATGGGTTTTTCTGCGAGTTTTTCCAGTGTGGCAAGTCTTGTGGGATTTGAGAGGTTAGTGAAGAATTTGTAGCAGAGTGTGGTTAGGGCTTTTTTCACGGTTTTCACGCTTGGGAAGATTACATGAATAACTTTTCATATGTATAATTCTTCATATAAATGTATCGGAACAAGATAAAACAGAAACAAGCAAAACTCTAAAAAAATAAAACAAGGGGGATTAGTTAAGAACAGTTGCCTTGATCAAGGTTATAGCAGTGAGAGGTTCACTTTTTTCGCCGTATGGATTATAGCCCACTGAAACCGTCGAGATCGCATTAACCACATCCATGCCGCTGATCACTTTACCGAATACAGTATAAGTGCCGTCAAAAGAAGATCCATCAGAATATACAATTTTGCTGTTATCGGCAACATTAATGAAGAAGGAACTGCTCGCAGAATTCGGCTGCGGAGTTTTGGCCATTGCTATGGTACCAATGTAATTGTGATTATTGGTTCCTATCTCATCGGATATAGTCGACAAGTCAGCAGTTTCATTAACGCCACCTTGAATCATGAAATCTGCCATGACACGATGGAATAATGTTCCGTCGTAAATGCCTTGCTTCGCCAAATTGATGAAGTTTGCTGTTGTGATAGGTTTGTCATCTCGAAGTTGAATGATAATGTTTCCTTTGGAGGTTTCAAAGAGAACTTGGGTGCCCTCTGCGCTGTATTGACCTTCAGGAGAAGTTAGAGGAGTAGCCGTCGGAATCGGATTACCTGTAGGAGAGGTTGTCGGAGTTACTGAAGGACTGGGATTGGGATTTGCGGAGTTGTTTTGATTTAACATAACATACGCCACAATCACTATTGCGACAATTGCTATAATACTTATTATAACCAGATTTCTGTTTTTGGTTTTAGATTTGACAGTGGAAGGCTTAACTTTGCGATTTGTACTGGGACTCATGCCCACAGATATAAGGCAAATTTTATTTAAACATATTTCCAAGTCTAAAAATTGTAAAAGAAAAAAGAGTTGCGAAGATGTTTGAGTACAGATTGTTTATTCTGTTGAGGTGGGGATATAACGGGAGAGGTAGCCTTTGGTTATTTTTGGCTTTCTGGGTTTCCAAGCAACTAAGCGTTTTTTAAGCTCTTCTTCTGTTAGTTCAACGTTTAGGCTTCGGTTAGGTATGTCGATAGTTATGGTGTCTCCGTTTTTGAGAACCGCTATTGGACCGCCCTCGAAAGCTTCAGGTGCTACATGTCCGATGCAGGGACCGCGGGTTGCGCCTGAAAATCGTCCATCTGTGATTAATGCAACGCTTTCCGTTAGCCCCATGCCAGCTATTGTTGCGGTGGGTATGAGCATCTCAGGCATGCCTGGTCCACCTCGGGGACCTTCGTAACGGATAACCAGTACATCTCCTGGTTTTACTTCTTTTGCGCGTATGGCTGTTACGGCTTCTTGTTCAGAGTCGTAAATTTTTGCGGGTCCACTATGTTTTAGCATCTTTTCAGAAACGCCAGCAGTTTTTATTACAGCGCCTTTGGGGGCTAAGTTACCGGTAAGGATAGCTATGCCACCTTCTTTGTGAACTGGGTCGGTTAAAGAATGAATTACTTCAGCATCTAGAACTTGGGCGTTCTTTATGTTTTCGTTAACGCTTTTTCCTGTTACTGTTGGCAGATTTAGGTGAAGTAAGCTCTTTATTTGGTTCATTACTGCTGGTACGCCTCCTGCCGCGTCTAGGTCTTCTATGACGTGTGATCCGCTTGGAACCATGCTGCTGAGGTGGGGTACTTTTCTGCCGATTTCGTCAAAGATTTTTAGTGGTAGAGTAAAACCAGCTTCTTTAGCTATAGCAGTGAGATGTAAAACGGTGTTTGTTGATCCGCCTAGAGCCATGTCAACTGCTATGGCGTTTTCGAATGCTTCTTTAGTGAGAATAGTTGAGGGGATAATATTTTCGTTAATTAGTTTAAGGATTTGTTCTCCTGTTTGTTTGGCTATGCGCATTTTTAATGCGCTGGTAGCAAGCGAAGTAGCGCAATAAGGAAGAGACATACCTAAAGCTTCAGTCATGCAGGCCATTGTATTAGCCGTAAACATGCCACTGCAGGATCCACAACTGGGGCACGCAGCATTTTCTAGGCGTAATAGTTCTTTTTCAGTCATTTTTCCTGCAACAACTTTGCCTAATCCTTCAGGAACAGAGGAGTACGTAATTTTTTTCCCGTCAATACGACCTGCTTCCATTGGTCCGCCTGTTACAGCAATTGCGGGTATGTCTATCCTAGCGGCAGCCATGAGCATACCAGGGGTTATTTTATCGCAGTTAGTAACCATGACTAGCCCGTCGAAACGATGGGCTTGAACCATAATCTCTACTGAGTCGGCAATAATTTCTCGCGATGGAAGGGAGTAGCGCATGCCCTGATGGCCCATAGCGATGCCGTCACATACGGCTATAGTGTTAAATTCGAAGGGTATACCACCTGCAGCAAGAATACCGGCCTTTACGGCTTCGCATATGCTATTTAGGTGAATGTGCCCTGGAACAACTGAAGTATAACTGTTAGCAACACCAACGAAGGGTTTTTTCATATCGTTATCGGTTAAACCTAAAGATTTGAGCAGAGCTCTGTGAGGCGCCCGCTCGATTCCACTTTTAACATCACAACTTCGCATATTTCGCACCAACATTAACATCAAATATTTTTATGTAGCACAATATTAAAAGTGAAGCTGTTAAGTCTTTTGCGGAATGGAATAAAAAACTATTTGGTTTTAGGGTTTGATGAAACACGTAAGATATTCTGCGGTTAGTTGAATTTTGTTTGGATTTATTGTATTTTCTTGATTTTGTTTAGCAGTTCTGTTAAGTCTGCAGGTTTTTCTGGTTTCAGGCCTTTCTTGGAGGTAGATAGTACGTTTTCGTAGCCTTTTTCTGCGAGTTTATTTTCCATCGTTTTCATGGTTCGGGAATTTCCGAACAGGCGGTAAGTGCAGAACAGGATGGTTTTTTTTCCTTGAGCTTGGGGCAGGCGATCTATGAAAGCCATCATTTCTTTTGTGGGACTGGCGCCTTCGACAGGTGTTCCTATGAATAGAGTATCATATTCATCTGTGACTGAGGGTGAACATGAAGCTATGTCAAAGAGTGGGCCGTTAACTTGGTTCGCTATGGCTTCTGCTACACGCTTCGTGTTTCCCGTTCTGGAGAAGTATAATACACAGGGTTTCATGGTTTCTCATTCCCCTATTTTACCTAATATAATTTGCCTGGCGTAGGTATTGTTTTTTGCAAGCTTTTAAAAATTGAGTGTAAGGTCTATTGGAGAATAATCGTTTTTATTAACTGGTGATATGAGGTTTTGCTGTGCTATAGTACGGGTTACAATATGCTCAGAGTCTTTGATGGGTGTAATAAGTGTATTTTTTACTGAGGGTCGAACCCTATAACAGGCAAGTTTTTAATAGAAGAACCGTGAAACCTGATTGTGGGTGTAACGGATGAAGCTTTGGCCTGAGAAATTGTGGAAACAGATTCTTGTCATATTTGCGATTGTAATAATAATATTGTTTGTTGTTGCTGCGGCTTTCGCTGGTTTATTATTAGCCGGAGTAATTGGCGGAGAAGTCGTTAGTGAAGTTGAAGTCATTAATTCAGAAGGCCTCAAGACAGCATTGGTTGTGTATCAACCCGGATTTAGTAATTTTCCAAAAGACGTTTCCTATGCTTTTGCTGACGGGTTAGTTTCGAATGATTGGAAAGTGGAAATAACAACTGCTAGCGCTCAGACGCCTACTGAACTTTCAAAATATAGCCTACTTGTCCTTGCTTACCCAGTATACGGAGAAACACCTGGTTCAGCTATCGTAAGCTACGTCAACCGAACAGGTGACCTCAACACAATCAATACAGTAATCATCGCTTGCGCGGGAGGAGATTCTGGAGAAAGCATAATACCTTTGAGGCAACAAGTGGAAGAGGCAAATGGCTCATTCTTTAGCTCATTAGCTCTTTCGAGCCAAGTTAGTTCTTCTATAGAAAATGCGCGTCAAGCTGCAAGTAATATCTATCCATAAAGAAAAACAGGCAATAGACCCCAAATCAGCAGCTGTTTGAACAAGAAGACGACTGCTGTTTGAGTCTTATTTTTTTAATCTGAGATGCTGAGATGGCTATGGACCATAAATCTTATATTCACGCTTGTTGCTCCCTAAAGAATTAACGAGGAATGTAAAATGGGGAATTGCTTTATCCAACCCTAATCGTTTCCCGAAACAGGTAAGAATTTTAGACACGACCCTAAGAGATGGCGAACAAACTCCCGGAGTCTCCTTGACTTCTGAAAACAAATTAAGAATTGCCAAGCGTCTTGATGAACTCGGTGTGGATGCTATCGAAGCTGGATTTGCCGCGGTTTCTGAAGGTGAGATGGAATCTGTCAGACTTATCGCCGAACAGGGATTAAAAGCAAAAATCAGCAGCGCTGCTAGAGGAACTAAAGAAGACATCGATGCCGTGTTAAAGAGCGGTGCTTCGATGATTAACATGATTATTCCAACGTCTGATTTACACATAGAATGTAAGCTTCATAAGAATCGTGAACAAATCCTAAAGACCACTGGTGAATGTATATCCTATGCTAAAGCGCATGGCTTAGAAGTGGAGTTTTTAGCTGAAGATGCGACTCGTTCTAACTTTGACTATTTAATTAAAGTCTTTCAGGCCGCTGTTGATGCTGGTGTAGATAGGATAGTTCCTTGTGATACTGTGGGCATTTTAACTCCTGAGCTAACAAGAGAGTTCTATTTAAAATTTGAAGACGTAAAAGCGCCTCTTGGTGTGCATTGTCATAACGACTTTGGCATGGCTGTTGCTAATAGTGTAGCTGCGTTGGCGGCAGGTGCTGATGAAGTTCACGCAACCATAAACGGATTGGGGGAACGCGCAGGTAATGCTGCTCTTGAGGAAATTGTAATAGCACTACAATCTCTTTACAAACTAAAGTTGAATATCAAATCTGAGTTGCTTTATAGTACTTCTCAGCTGGTTTCGCGCCTCACTGGCATTCAGGTGCAGCCTAACAAAGCTATCGTAGGAGAAAATGCCTTCAGGCA